>WAOK01000003.1 GCA_015521325.1 Desulfurococcales archaeon
AACGCCATATACAACGCCATAGGTGTGCGTTTCTACGAGCTCCCCATCACGCCTGAGAAGATACTTAAGGCACTAGCCGAGAGGGGTGAGGCACCGTGACGTTCAAGGTCAGCCCCGGACCTAAGCTGGACATAAACAAGGCCAACACACACATACTGCCGCCGTTCACACTGATAGAGCCGGGGAGCCTGAAGGAGCTCCTCGAGGTGAAGGCGAAGTACGGTGAGAAGGCGGCGATACTCGCGGGCGGGACCGACCTCCTCGTCAAGATGAAGCTGAGGATCCTAGAGCCCGAGTACGTCATCAGCCTGAAGAAGGTCAGGTCAGAGCTCTCCGGGATAAGGAGGGAGGGCGACGAGATAGTCATCGGCGCAGCCACCCTCCTGAGGGACATAGAGCTTAACGACTCGATAATGAGGCTAGCCCCGGCCCTCTTCGATGCCGTGATAGTGATGGGCGGTGTGCAGATAAGGAACATGGGCACCATAGGCGGGAACCTCGGCAACGCCTCACCAGCCGCGGACACGGCACCACCGCTCCTGGTTCACTCGGCCAGCGTGAAGCTCCTCAGCACCTCGGGCGAAAGGATCGTGCCCCTCGAGGAATTCTTCACCGGCCCCGGCAGGACAGTGATGAGACCTGACGAGATAATCTATGAGGTAAGGCTCAAGGCCCTGGGCAAGGGCTGCGGCTCGGCGTTCATGAAGATAGCGAGGACTGCGTTCGACCTGGCGAAGATCAGCGCTGCCGCCATGATATGCGTAGAGGACGGCGTCATCAAGGAGGCCAAGGTCGCCGTAGGCTCCGCGGCACCGACACCCGTTAGGGCAAGATCCGCTGAGGACGCCCTCGTGGGCAAGGCACCGACCCCGGAGACGTTCCTGGAGGCCGGAAAGGCGGCGAGGAACGACATCTCCCCGATAGATGACGTCAGGTCAACTGCCTGGTACAGGAGGAGGGTCATTGCCCCACTACTCCATGACGTCCTTCAGAAGGCGCTCGGGAGGATAGGGGTGTGAGCCATGGGGAGGTTCGTGAGCTTCACCCTAAACGGTAAGCCCGTCCGGGTCTACGTAGAGGACAACGAGATACTCCTGAACACCCTAAGGTATAAGCTAGGGATCAAGTCGGCGAAGTACGGCTGCGGCATTGGCGAGTGCGGTGCATGCACAGTCCTCGTCGACGGAAGGGCAGTCCTATCTTGCCTAACACTGACGACCGAGGTAGAGGGTAAGGAGGTGCTGACGGCGGAGGGCCTCGGCACGCCTGAGAGGCTCCACACAATACAGAAGGCGTTCGCCGAGCACGCGGCGGTGCAGTGCGGTTACTGCACACCAGGCTTCGTGATGACGGCGGCGGCGCTACTCAAGGAGAACCCGAACCCGAGCGAAGAGGAGGTAAGGGAGTACATAAGGGGGAACTACTGCCGCTGCACGGGCTACTACAACATAGTCAAAGCAATACTCGCTGCCGCAAAGGAGCTGTCGGGGGAGGCCTAAATCCGCTATTTTTCTATTCTTCACTATATAGCTACCAAGGACAATATAGATTACTGCCACCAACACATCATTGCATAACTCACTAAGAACACCTGCTCAGCCATGAGTATGTCCCGCCTGCGGAGCTCTATAGCCTACTCATTAACGTGTTGATTCATGGAGAAATGACTAAAGAACAGCTAGCAATCATTATCCCTTACCCGTTCATGTGGTGTACTTCTCCGGTCAACCCTCACTAATAGGCAGGTACGGGCGTATTCTCAAGCTAGTCGCTTCTTAACAGCGCACGCTCGTTGATGTAGGACCGATAACAAGGAAAGGGCTAGGTCAGCCCAACAGTATAAGGTGGTGCTCGCTTCATATTGTTGTTTCTCCGTATTGTTTGCCATATCTTGCTCGGGATCGATTGCTTGTAGTGGTAATTTTGCATTTTTTAAACAATGTTAAGCCGTTCCCGCGTCTCATAAGCTCGGGCCGGTATTACTGAGGTAATACTTTCACTTACCTCCCCAGGTACGGTTGATGGCGAATAATATGCGTCTCTAACGCCTATCTATAGACCTATCGACTATTCATCGGTCAGTGTTATGCTGAGTGTCGGCATCACTGCAACGCCTGTGCACCCTCTCACAAACTGGGTGCCTGGGGAGGGTTTTGTTGAGAGTGACTGGCATAAGCTAGAGGAACCGCTTACCCTTTCATCTGTCGACACGCTAGACGGTGATGAAAGTATCAATGTCATAGCGTATGTTGCTAACGGCGACCTAGTTGAGCTAGGCGAGAGGCTAAAGAAAATTCTCGACTACCTCATGATGCGGCCCGAGCTACACCTCGTGGACGTGGTCGAGGACTCGGAAGGGAATAGGCTGAGGCAGGTGGCGAGGATGGCGAGGGGCTATGTTGACGCGATCGTCACGACGATGGATTCTTTCAACGGGCCAGAGCATCTCCGGTTTGTGGAGGAGATCCTCGAGTACTACGGTGTTAAGCTGATCGTCGCGGGCTTCTACGGGGTTTAGAGAGACCATTTTTAGTTGCTCTTAAGTTTTTGAGTAGTTGGTCTAAAATGAGGCCACTATACCTTACGCTAGTCCTCATAGTTGCCGCGCTGACAATCCTCGCAGTGGCACATATCGCGGGGCTCTTCGGGGGAGGCGAGTTAAGGGTCAGGATCTCGACAACCACGAGCCTCTACGCCACAGGCCTCCTAGAATACCTCGCGAGCAAGTACGAGGAAAACCACCCCGGCGTCGCGATAGATTTCCTTCCTGTGGGGTCGGGTCAGGCCCTACAGCTCGCCGCTGACGGCGAGGTATGTGCTGTATTCGTTCACGCACCCCAGCTGGAGGCCCGATACATAAGGGACGGAGTCCTCGAGGACCACAGGATCATCGCCTACAACTACTTCATCATCGTCGGCCCACCGGACGACCCCGCAGGCGTGAGGGACGCCGTTAACGCCACGGATGCTTTCCGCAGGATATACGAGGCCGGTGAGGCGGGCAAGGCTGTCTTCATAAGCAGGGGCGATAACTCCGGCACGAACGTGAAGGAGCTCAGCATATGGGAAGCGGCGGGCCTCGACCCTAGCGGGAGGCCCTGGTATAAGGAAGTCGGTAAGGGGATGGCCGACACCCTCGTGATGGCGGACGAGATAAGGGCCTACACATTGAGCGACATAGGCACATACCTCAAACTCAAGAAGGAGGGGGTACTCAAGAACATCGAGCTACTCTACGCCAACTCGACAGAACTCATAAACATATACAGCGCCTACCTCGTCACCTCCTGCACAGGCGCTGAGAGGGCGCAGGCACAGAGCTTCATCGAGTTCGTATACACCCACCAGGATCTCATAGGGAACTACGGCGTCGATAAGTACGGCCAGCCCCTCTTCTACCCAGCCGAGGGCAGGGAGGAGGAGCTGGCGAGGATATGGGAGTCGATCGCCGGTACAGGTGGCTAAACCACAATAGGGGTTAGGACCCCACGATCCGGTAGGGGTGGGCGATGCTGCCGGAGATCGCTGAGATCGCTATGAGGTCAGTAGCTATCTCGGGCGCAGCCACCCTCCTAGCCCTATCCTGGAGCCTGCCCCTGGCCTACTACGTGGCTGAGAGGGGCAGCAAGGCTATAGCGACCGTGTCGGAGGCGCTCGTCGGTGTGCCGACGACGCTCATAGGGCTCCTCCTCTACTTCATACTGAGGAACGACGGTCCTCTGGGCTTTCTTCAACTCCTCTACACACCCTACGCCATAGTCGTGGGCGAGGCCATTCTCGTGACCCCGCTCCTGGTGGCGGTAACGTATAGGGTGCTGGCGAACGCCATAAAC
>WAOK01000004.1 GCA_015521325.1 Desulfurococcales archaeon
TGATAATCGATGAGTTCCAGTACGCAGTATCAGCCACCCCGGGACTACCCTCAACTATTCAGGCGATCTGGGACCACAGACTCAGCAAAACCAGGGCCTTCCTCCTCCTCATGGGGAGCGCCGTATCATTCACTGAAGGCCTCATGGGGGGCAGGAGACCCCTGTACGGGAGAGCTACGGGGGTAAGGGAGATCCGCTCACTGAGCCCCGAATACGTGGCCTGCTTCGTCCCCGGCTGGGCCCCGGAAGATGTTGTCCGCCTCTACGGCGTGTTCGGGGCTGTGCCGGGGTACCTGGTCAGTATCGACCCTAGGAAGGGTCTCTGGGAAAACGTTGCTGACCTAGTGCTCAGTCCCGGTGCCAGGTTCCTGGACGAGGCCAAGCACCTACTGCGTGAGGAGCTGAGGGAGGTGAGCAGGTACTTTAGCGTCCTCGAGGCGATCGCTCGCGGGGAGACCACGCTTGGGAGAATAGCCAACCGCTCAGGCATACCGCCCAACTCGCTCCCCAAGTACATCGGCGTCCTAACATCCATGGGCGTGGTATCTAAAGAGAGGCCACTCATGGGGACGGGCAGGTATAGGTACGTCATAGCCGATCCCTTCCTCAGGTTCTGGTTCCGATACGTCCCAAGCCTAAGGACAGGCATAGAGACCGGGGCCGTTGAGGACATCGTCGAGTTCGTGAGGAGGGACTTCGAGACCTCTCTCGCGCCGATGGCCTGGGAGGAGTTCCTGGCCAGGACAGTGCATAAGGTGCTCAGCAGGAGAGGGGTTAGGTACGTCCCGCTTCAGGTGGGTAGGTGGTGGCATAAAGGTGAGGAAATCGATGTAGTAGCTGAGGACACGCGTGGTGACGTGCTTGTCGCGGAGGCTAAGTGGTCGGTCCTCAGCTGCTCCGAGATAAGGCGTGAGTTCAGCAGGCTGAGGGTGAAGGTCTCTAGGGCGCCGTTCTCTGACAGGGTGAGGTACTACGTCCTCGGCGTGGCGAGTGCTCACTGCCCCGAGCCTCCCCTCGAGCCAGGCGAGTTCCTCTTAACCGCTGCAGACGTTGCTGTGTGTCCTTAGGAGTAGGTTCGGAAGAGGTACTCCATTAGGGCGGCGGTGGCGGCGAATAGTGCGAGGCTCGCTAGGTAGGGGAGTGTTGGGTGCATGGCCGCGAGGAGCCCTGCCAGTGCTGGCGTGAATAGCCTTATGAGTCGCTTATAGCTCGAGAGTGCCCCGAATACGGTGGTGGCCTTCTCCTTCGGTACCTTGCTGAAGAGCCACTTACCGTAGAACGGGAAGACCAGGGTATCGCCGAACTTCATGATGAAGTACGCCGCGACGACGATGAGGAACGGCGGCGAGGCCAGCATTATGGCGGCCCAAGCCGTTATGAGGGCGTAGCCCACAGCCATAGCCCTGAACATGTGCTCGTCGCTTATAGCGTCCGTGACGTACGTGGCGGCTATGGCCCCCAGCGAGATCGCTGCCTCAACCACCATCGCCTCAAACAGGGTCAGGCCCAGGGTGTTCACGACGTAGTTAAGGAGCACGAACTCCGGGGCCATGAACCACGCCGCTGTCACGAGGGCCTCAACTAGCAGTATGAGGCGGAACTCCCTATCCACCGTGAGCACCGGTGCCTCTGCCTCGACCCTCTCCCTCCTGTCGAGTCTCGGGAGGGCCTTGAGGAGATAGATCGCCGTGCCGAACGATACCGCCCCTATGGCGAGGAACCCCAGTCTGTACTCCTCGGGCGTGGTGAGTATGTAGCCGAAGACATAGCCCAGGACCAGGAACCCGACTAGCTGGGAGGCCTCCGGGAGCCTCATATGCCACGCCAGAACCTCCTTAAGCCTATCCCTCGGGTACAGTACCCTCTCGGCTGCCTGGTACAGTGGGTAGAAGACCCCTGCAACCTTCTCGACCAGCATCCCGGCGAAGAGAGCGGCCGGCGCTACAGCCCCCTTAGCGAGACCGTAGAGGACGCTCGAGACACCCTCGAGGGCGTCGATGAGTACCAGGCCATGCCGTATCGGCACGGACTCAAATACCTTGCCCACAGCGTAGGCTGCTGGGACAGCCGCTGCGTTCACGGCCGTGAAGATTACGCCGACGTCGAGGACGCCGTACCCTGTCATGAATAGGTAGAGGGGTAGCATGTACCACGTTATGAGGAAGGGCGAGATGATGGTGTGGTATATGATGTACTTCCTCGCCGCCGGAGGTATCTCTGACCACCGCATCCCTCATCACCGACTGCAGCGCCCTCCCCTAACACCGCGCTGGCCGCCTCCGTACCCGGTCAGCCCCTTTAAGTTCTTGTACGGCCGCTAATCGACAATCGGCTAACACTACCTGAGGTCGGAGAGCCTGCGGGGCGCCCTAACCCCCTTAGCCCAGGTTATGTGATACGTAGTCCTCGGGGGCAGGAGCCCGGGCATCGAGACAAGGAAATCGCGTAGCTGGAGCAGCTCATCACCCTCAAAAACCGGTTCCCGTGAGCCGTTCAGGCCGAGGGCCTCAGGCCTCTTCACCACGACCCTCCTCACGTCCACCACGTAGTCAATGAGCACTGCGGGGATCACTCGCGCGCCGAGGCGCTTTAGGGCTTCTAGCCTGTGGTGCCCGTCAACGAGTAGCCCCGTCTCAGCATCCACTATTACTGGCTTGAGCAGCACGCCCCTGCGCCCAATGTCTTTGACGAGTCCCTCAACCCTCGGTACCTCCACCCCCTCATGCGGGATTATGTCGGAGGGGCTGAGGAGCCTTATCCTGGGCGGCCTCCCCAACCCCGTCACCCCAGCTCCGGCTCGGCGTCAACCAGCTTGCCCTCGAGGTAGTCCTGGTATCCCTTGAGGTCGAGGAGCCCGTGGCCGGAGAGGTTGAAGAGTATGGCCCTGCTCACACCCCTCTCCTTCGCCTCAAGCGCCGCGTCTATGGCCGCCTTGACAGCGTGGGCCGACTCCGGGGCCGGTATTATTCCCTCGGCCCTAGCGAAGTAGGTGGCCGCCTTGAACACCTCGGTCTGCGGGTAGGCGACGGGCCTCACTATCCCGTGCTTCACTAGTATCGTGAGCGTGGGGGCCAGGCCGTGGTACCTCAGCCCCCCAGCATGTATCGGGGGCGGGACGAACTTGTGGCCGAGCGTGTACATGTAGATCAGGGGCGTCAGCCCTGCCGAGTCCCCGTGGTCGTACGCAAGCCTCCCCCTCGTCATTGTCGGTGCCGCCGTCGGCTCCGCCGCTATGAACTCCGTGTCGGCCCTGCCCCTCAGCACATCCCTAATGAAGGGGTAGGCGAGGCCCGCGAAGTTGCTTCCCCCGCCAACGCACCCGATCACCGTGTCTGGGTAGTCCCCGACCTCTCTCATCTGCTTCGCAGCCTCCTGCCCTATCACGGTCTGGTGGAGCAGGACGTGGTTGAGGACGGAGCCGAGTGAGTACTTCGTGTCCTCATGCGTGGCTGCGTCCTCTACTGCCTCGCTGATCGCTATCCCCAGGCTCCCTGGGGAGTCCGGATCCTCCTCGAGCACCGCCCTCCCCGCCCTCGTGAGGGTTGAGGGGCTGGGCACGACCTCCGCGCCGTATACCTGCATCATGACCCTCCTGTACGGCTTCTGCTCGTAGCTGACCCTCACCATATAGACCCTAACCTTAAGACCGTACAGTGCCCCGCCCAAGGCGAGGGCCGAGCCCCACTGGCCCGCCCCCGTCTCCGTGGTGAGCCTCTTTACCCCCTCAAGGGAGTTGTAGTACGCCTGCGCGGCCGCCGTGTTTATCTTATGGCTCCCTGTCGGCATGACCCCCTCGTACTTGTAGTATATCCTTGCGGGCGTGCCGAGCAACTCCTCAAGCCTCCTGGCCCTTATGAGGGGTGTGGGCCTACCGAGCCTTGCGTAAGTCTCCCTCAGCTGGTGAGGTATCTCTATGAATTCTTCCCTACTGAACTCCTGCCTGATAAGCTCCTTCGCGAATATTGGTTCGAGGTCCTCGGGCCTCACCTCCTCCCCTCCCGGCTTAAGCATCGGTGGGAGGGGCTCGGGGAGGTCCGGGACTATGTTGTACCAGGAGGTGGGTATTTGGGATGCGTCCTGAGGGGCCCTTAGGCCCCTTATGTCCATTGGCGCATCATTGCGCACCTCACCCTCCCTTGCTGGGGAGGGTTTATTAAAGATTCTTTATCCCGGGAAGTGAACGCGTAGATCACTGCTTTAGGGTGGTCTCGTGGATCATTAAACATTCTTCCTGGACTCGCTGACCAGGCCCCAAAGCAGTTCGGCGAGCTTTCCGTGGGTGTTGAGGGAGAGCTTGAAGGACACGTCTCCCCCGACGACCTCGCCAGCACTCATGCGGGCACTCAGCCTACCTACCGAGACAGTTGCCCTCCCAGCCAGGGCGGCGCACCTGACGAGCTTCGGTATTGACTCCTCGATCAGGTTCGGCCCGCCCGAGTGCTTCAGGAGTATGACGTTGGCCAGCGACCTTATCCTCACAGCGTCCGCGAGGTTCCTGTCAGCTGTGAGGAAGCAAGTGCACGGGGCCCTACCCCTGAGGGACTCGAGCCCCTTGATTATCTCGACATCACCCCTCCTGGCTCCCCTAACCGATGTGGGCGTCGGCACCTGCCCAGCGGCCGCGGCGTCGAGGTAGGCGAGCTTCCTAACGACTCCCTCCGGCGAGTGCTTGCTCTCTATGAACGCCAGTACCTCGGCGAGGACGGGGTCGAGGTGGGTCACCATGGATGCGTAGCCCTTTACCTTGGAGGCGAGGAACTCGTTCATCCCGAGCATGAGGGCGCTTGTGTCGAGAGCGATTGAGCACCCCTTCCTCACGCACGCCGCCACGGACCTCACCACCTCCCAGATGTTGGCAGGGTAGGATGAGTAGTTCAGGCACGGCCCCGAGTAGAGCCCGGAGGCCTCAACGACAGCGAAGGGCTCTCGCTCAGTGACGAGCCTGATGATGAGGTCTCTGGAGGTGATCCTCAGCTCTGTACCCGCTACCCTAGCAGTGTTGATGAGGGAGTGCATGATGGCTGAGTCAGCCACCCCCTCCCAGGACCCGGCCGACAAGTCCTCGGGGATCGAGTACCTCACCGCCCTGAGGCCGGGGTATAGCTCAAGAAGCCTCACCGCCCAAGGCGGGGCGTAGCCGGGGTACATGTAGCCGAACCTGCCCTCGTCGATCAGGTAGGAGTACCTCACCCTCGCTCCCACACGGACTGCCTGGGTGTAGAGTGCTAGGGCATGAACCTTCCTCCCGGGCGTCACGTCGACGACGTCAGGCGCGATGGGGGCCAGTACCTCAAACCACTCCTTAATCCCGCCGACCTCATGCAGGAAGACCTCCGTCCCAGCCCACCCAAGGCCCTCAAACACCCTCCGCACGGCCTCGAAAGCCCCCACATCACCCTCACTGATCACGTGGATCTCGGCAGGGAGGCCCCCGGCGAGAACCTCCCTGTATATGGCGGAGAGCACTACGGACTTGCTCGGCGAGGACGGTATGGCCAGCCTCAGAACCCGCACCCGAGAATCCTTAACAAAACAATCCTAAATGAATACGCA
>WAOK01000005.1 GCA_015521325.1 Desulfurococcales archaeon
GGGCCGGGCATGACAGAAAAGTTACCCCGAGGATAACAGGGTCGTCGCGGGCGAGAGCCCACATCGACCCCGCGGTTTGCTACATCGACGTCGGCTCTTCCCATCCTGGGGGTGCAGCAAGGGGCGAGAGGCAACGAATGACGCTCACTATATAAGGAATTACTAGATGGGGGTCACGGATGGAGTACAGAGTAATATGGCCGAAGACAAGGAAATACCTGGAGGAATACCTAGCAGGCCTCATAGCGGGAGACGGGCAGATAGAGAAAAAGAGAATCACGATAACCGACTCAAGCAAAGAATTCCTCGACGAAGTAGCAACAAGGATGATCAACGTCCTAGGAGTAGAGCCAAGGATACATCAAAGAACTAACGCAAACGCATACTACCTAAGGATATACGGCATTGGAATAGTCAAGGAGTTCCGACAACTGATAACCGAACTAAAGAGCAGGCCAACACTGAACTTCATACGCGGGTTCTTCGACGCTGAGGGAACAATAAACGTGGAACAAGGTAAGTACATAGTCATAGAGATAAGCCAGCACGAAGGAACAATAATAGCAAACCTAGCGATAGCACTCAGAGACAGGTGCATATACCCCTACATCAGATATCGGGAATACTACGACCCCCGACCCAAGAAAAGAAGAACATACACCCGCTACGTACTCCGCATAAAACGCATGTCCTCAGTCTACAGGTTCCTAAACAGGGTGGGTGTAAGACACCCCAAACACATATCAAAACTTACGGGCCTCCGCCCCCTGTAAGCCCCCAAGGGTGGGGCTGCCCGCCCATTAAAGGGGAGCGTGAGCTGGGTTTAGACCGTCGTGAGACAGGTCGGACTCTACCCGCGGGGGGTGTTGGCCGCCTGAGGGGAAGGCGCCCCTAGTACGAGAGGAACAGGGCGTCGCGGCCTCTGGTCTACCGGCCGTCCGGCAGGGCGGCGCCGGGCAGCTACGCCGTGAGGGGTAACCGCTGAAAGCATCTAAGCGGGAACCCCTCCCCGAAAAGAGGCGGCCGTTCGCCCCTCCCAGGGGCGACGAGGGCACCCGTAGAAGACGGGTTTGATGGGGCGGGGGTGTATGCCCGCCGCTCCCAACAGC
Source organism: Desulfurococcales archaeon (assembly GCA_015521325.1). Lineage (GTDB taxonomy): Archaea > Thermoproteota > Thermoprotei_A > Sulfolobales > NBVN01 > WAOK01. The sequence continues at coordinate 1,110 of WAOK01000005.1, forward strand.
CCGAGGCCGGCGATTGCCCGCTGTAGGACCCGGTGCGCGTGTCGATAGGGCCTGTGCGCGGCGCTATCAAATTCTGATTTACTGATTTGATATGTCTGGTATTGCTGAGTTTTTAATTAAAGGCAAGAATTTAAGGTGAATCACTAAGAGATCGATTATGAGGGTAGATGCATATTGACTAATAGGAACGAAAGAAAAGAAGATTTAGCATTATTAGGTTTAATTCTAGGGATTGGGACATCTTTCGTTTTAAGTTCTTTTGGAATAATTACTAACATTTACTTCTATGTGGTCAGTAACAGGGGACCCCTTATAAATCTTTCTTGTATTCTAGCAGGGTGTTTATTAGGATCAAGTGTTTTTATGCTCTCTCTTTCTATAAAGGAAAGGAGGATGAAGCAAACATTTCGTCATCTGTTTCTTTGGTTAGGAATATTTTTTATTATAATTTTTTTAATAGTAATATATTATATCTACATACACGAAGTCTCTTGTGTGCAAAGTTATGTTTTATATACTTTCTGCATTTTAGGAAGTTTTCTATTAGGTTCTGGAGTTTCACTGTTTATATATGCTTATTATAATATTAATAAAATTATGAAATATTCTTAATATTTATATTTTCTTTCTTTTTTTGTCTGTGATCTTATGTACCAGCCTATGTCGAAGATGTTCTTTGCTATGACTTCGTTTGGTTTCGCTTTCTGTGCTTCTTCGCAGCTGTTCTTTGTTGAGAGCCCTATGCCGTAGACCCAGCCCTCCTCGTCGATGATGGCCACTACCTCCCCGGCCTCTATTGGTGGATGGCATTGCTTGAGTGATGCTGCTAGGACGTCCCTCCCGTATAGATAGGGTCTCAGGCCCTGCTCCCTTACTGCATATGCCCTCACGGGGCGGCCCAGTGCTCTGTATATTTCTTGGACGAGGTTGTGGGAAGGTATGAAGTGGGGCCTGGCCCGCCTGACCCTCCCGAGGTATAGGCCGGCCGAGAACGGTACCCTCCCGGCAGCCATTAGGGCCTGGACAGCCTCCGCCACCTCAGGTGTTAGGGCGTAGGCCTCGGTGAATGAGTCGCTGCATGTCAGCACCCGGAGGCCCTCGAGGGGCTTGAGGGCCTCGGCTCCGAACAACCTAGCCACGTGGGCGAGCACGTCCTCGCTGCCCCATGAGCACCTTATTGCGGGGCCTCCAGCAGGCATATGAAGAACCCCTCCGTGCCGTGGGTGTGTGGGTAGAGCCTCCAGCAGTGCCTGGCCCAGTCACCGAACTCGACCCCAAACCACTCGGTAACGCCTGGGGCAGGGTCGACGCCGGGGAGGCGCGGGGCCCTGACCACCCTCGCCCCAGGGACCCAGCGGAGTGCCTCAGCAACCACGGCCTCCCCCTCCTCCGGGGCTATCGAGCAGACCGTGTACAGCACCGCCCCGCCGGGGGAGGCGGAGTTGAGGGCCGCCACGAGGAGCCTGACCTGCCTCTCATGAGACCTGATGAGGTCCTCGTAGCTAGTCCTCACCTTCCTAAGCGGGTCAATACCTATGAGGCCCTCCCCCGTGCAGGGGGCGTCCAGAAGAACCCGAGGAAAGAACCTCCCGAACACGGAGGGTACGGCCTCAGCCCTCATCCTCTCGACAACGGCGTTACGCACGCCCAGCCTCTCAAGATTACTCCTCAGGACACCCACGCGGGCCCTACTAACCTCCACAGCTACCAGGACACCCTCATTACGCATTAGATCAGCCAGAAAACTCGCCTTACCACCGGGTGCGGCGGCAGCGTCAAGCACCCTATCGCTCGGCCCAGCACCGAGGAGTAGGGGAGGGATCGTGGCCCCAGGGCCCCTGTGGAGGTAGTACCAACCCAGGAGGAACTCGTGAGTGGCCCCCAACGAAACAGAGCCGCGGCCACCAACTACGAAGACCCTGTCACTCCACGGAACCCTCTCAAGGGAGTAGCCCAGGCCCTCAAGCCTCTCAACAAGCAACCCGCACGAGGGGGCTCGGAGGAGGTTGCACCTAACTGTTGGAGGAGGCGGGGACTGGAAAGCCTCGAGGAGTTCCCTAACCTCCCCCAGCCCCCCGAGGAGCTCAACATACCTGGCCACCATGTAGGGCCTGTACCCGAAGGACTCCGCCAGCTCCTTAACCTCCGGAGTAATGGACTCCTTAACCCTAGTCCACAGCCCCCTAAGGACCTCAGCATATGTTCGCAAGTCACTCACCGGGATGTGGGCCAGGAAATAACGATCTTGTCCCCGGGCCTCACACCTAAGGCCTCGGCAGCGGAGCCCATGAAGACAGCCAGCTCCGCGAGGAGGTACGAGCTCTCGTAAAGGGCGCACTCACCAGGCCTCACATGCGAGAACGCCCTCACGCGCCTACACCTCACCCCATTAACAACGACCACGTCACCGATCTTCAGCCCGAGCAGCTCGTCAACGTCCCTCATGGAGGCCCAAGTAACGACGTTCCCGAAGTCGTCAACGTGGAACACCTCAGTCACGACACCCTCACCAGAGACCTTCGGGACCCTAGGAGGTACCTCGACACGCACGAGTGAGGCCGGGTCAACAGGGTCGCCGAGGGCCCTGAGGTCAGCCCCAGCAGCTATCCTTGCAGCAGCGGGTGTGAAGAGATCCCTCCCATGAAAGGAGGGCGAGACCCTCGGCAAGCCCGCCCTACCCGGGTCGAGGGACACTACCTCAACTATTCCGTCATCCTCCGCGGCCGGGACGAGGACGCCGTTATCGGGCCCGACGAAGAAGTACCTCCTACCCCTAATCGCTAGAGCCCTCCTCTCAGACCCCACAGTCGGGTCAACAACGACCACGAACACCGAGCCCTGCGGAAAATACCTGTACGAGAGGCGGAGAACGTATGCGGCATAGGCTATGCCGAACTTGGGCACGTCATGAGTCAGGTCGATGATGGGCGCGCCAGGGGCGATGGAGGCAGCGACTCCCTTCATCTCCCCCACGTACGGGTCCCTCAGCCCGAAGTCCGTCATGAACACTATCGGCCTCAAACCCAACCCCGAAGAAGAGGCGCGGCACCAAAAATAACGGAGTCACTCACCCCTAGCCCCCAAGACCATCCTAAGGTAGGAATGAACTATCCTGTCGCCCTCCCCCTTACCCAGAACAGACTCGACGACCGAGAGAACCTCCTCAAGGCCCTCCCTATCACCCATCACCTCAACCTCCACGAACGACCCGAGCCCATCGACGCGGTCAGCCGTCACACTGAAGCCAAGGCCGTGAAGGGAGCCCTCGAACACCCTCCTCGACTTCCTAACCCTCAAGGGCTCGAAACCAGCGTCAACGAAGAACCTTATAATGGGGTCACCGTCCTCCACCCTCGTCTCGTACTCCCTCCTAACCTTCACACCCTCGAAGCCCGGCACCCTCGACTTAAACGTCAGCACCCACTCCTCGACACCGCCCCCGGACCTCCTCCTAACCCTGGCAACCGCATCGATACCGCACCTCCTGAGCCTGAAGTACGTGTCCTCCTCAACACCCTCCCACACGGGCCGGAGGCCCAGCACCTCGGTTAATGCCTTAATAGCTAAGTCGAGGTCATCGACCCTGTACTTGACCTCCATCTCAACCCCTTCTCCCACCGCAATCACCAGTACCTGATCCGGAAATCACGGAACTCGCCCTTATACTCCTCCCACTCAACATCGACCCTCTCAACCCTGGCCAGCGGGGGCCCCTCATGAGCCCAAGCAATCAGCTCCCTAACAGCGTCCTCCTCCCCCTCCACCACAGCCTCCACGGAACCGTCGGGCAGGTTTCTCACCCACCCGGTAACGCCTAGCTCGAGCGCCTTCCTCCTCATGTTAGCCCTGAAGAACACCCCCTGCACCAGCCCATAGATCCTCAGATGTGCCCTGACCTTCCTCCCCACCCCGAACCACCGATAACGTTAGGGGCGCGAGAGGAAAGAATTTTCCCCGAACACAGAAAGGAGAGGCGGTGGCGCGGATGGTGTGGTCTGACGTAACCCGTGGTTTCTACCCGGGCAGGTTCCAGCCAGTGCATTGGGGACACATAAACGTGATGAGGTGGGCGCTCGAGAGGGTTGACGAGCTGATAATAGGGATAGGCACGGCCCAGGAATCCCATACACCCCCTAACCCCCTAACGGCTGGGGAGAGGGTTGTCATGCTGAAGCTAGCCATAAGGGAGGCCGGGATAGACCCGTCGAGGGTCTACATAATCCCCATACCCGACATACTCATGAACTCCGTCTGGCCCCACTACGTCCAGATGTTCGTCCCAAGATTCAGGTACGCAATAGCTAGGAACCCGCTCGTCATAAGGCTATTCAAGGAAGCAGGGTACGAGGTACTCGTACCCCCGCCCTTCGAGAGGGGGAGGTACACCTCAACCAGGTTAAGGAAGATGATGATAGAGGGCGACCCGGCATGGAGAGAGCTCGTGCCCAAGTCAGTGGCGGAGTTCCTCGACGAGATACGGGTAGAGGAGAGGATGAGGGAGGTAATGGGGGTTGACTAAGCCCCTAAGAATAGACGGCTCCTACGGCGAGGGAGGCGGGCAGATACTCAGGACCGCGGTGGCGCTCTCCGCAATAATCGGGAAACCCATAGAGGTAGTCAACATAAGGGCGAAGAGGCCTAAGCCGGGCCTCAAGAGACAGCACCTCACAGCCATAAGGGCGGCGGCCGAGATAGCGGGGGCGGAGGTAGAGGGCATCCACCTAGGCTCGACAAGGATAGTGTTCCGCCCAACCCACATAAGGTCGGGGACCTACACCTTCGACATAGGCACGGCCGGCTCGATAACGCTCCTCCTCCAGGCACTCCTCCCAATAATGGCCTACGCCCCCGGCCCGATAGAGGTGAGGATTAGGGGAGGCACCGACGTCCCCTGGTCACCCCCCATAGACTACCTTAGGAACGTCATCACCCACTACCTAAGGAAGTTCGGTTACGGGCCGGAAATAGAGCTAGTGAGGAGGGGCCACTACCCCCGAGGAGGAGGGGTGGTGGTGGCCAGGGTGAGGAACCCGCCGAGGGGCTTCGAACCCGTCAGGCTCGTCCACAGAGGAGAAGTGACGGAGGTAAGGGGGATCTCCCACTGCGTCAGGCTCCCCAAGCACGTAGCGGAGAGGCAGGCAAGGGCGGCCGAGGAGGAGATAAGGAGGGCCGGCCTGCGGGCACCGATAAACATAGAGATAGAGTGGTACGAACCACGCAGAGACCCACACCTAGGCCCGGGATCCGGCATAGTCATCTGGGCAGAGGCAGGGGAGGCAAGGATAGGCGGGGACTCGCTCGGCGCGAGGGGCAAGAGAGCCGAAGTAGTCGGGAAGGAGGCGGCGGAGAAGATGCTGAGAGACCTCGCCACTGGAGCGGCGCTGGATACACACATGGGCGACAACGCCATACCCTATGCCGCACTAGCCGAGGGCACCAGCGAACTCGGCGGAGCCCAACTAACAATGCATGCATACACAAATGCCTGGCTAGTAAAACAGATCCTCGGGGTAGAACTGGAGCTACAGGGCAAGATAGGGGAACCGTTCTTGATGAGGATTAGGGGTGCCGGCATAAGGACATAACGGCATCACCGCCCGGTACGGGCCCGGGAGCTGACATGGTGTGGGTAACGCGGTGATGAGGCCCACCTTATAATCTCGGGCGTATAAGGTGTTAGGTGATAAGAGTGCCCTTCAGCAAGGGAGACATGGTCTTGGTCGACTACAGCGTGTTTGTGAAGGAGACAGGGGAACTCATAGAGACGACCTCTGAAGAGGTCGCTAAGAAACACAACAAATACGACCCGAGGGCCTTCTACGAGCCCGCCCTCATCATAATCGGCGAGGGCAGGGCCCTCCCCGCCTTCGAGGAGGCCGTAGCGGAAGCGGAGGTCGGAGAGGAGAGGGAAGTGGAGATACCGCCGGAGAAGGCCTACGGCGAGAGGAAGGAGGAGTACGTGAAGGTGTTCACGATAAAGCAGCTGAGGAGGGCCCTAGGCGAGGAGAAGGTGAGGGAGCTGAGCGTCGGTGACGAGGTAGCATTCGGCGACACCGTCGGCAGAGTAATATCGATAACGGGCGGAAGGGTAACGATAGACTTCAATCACCCACTGGCTGGCAAGACCCTCATACTCAGGTTCAAGGTCGTCAAGAAGCTCGAGGACGTGGAGGAGAAGATCAAGTACCTCGCAGCGAGGAGGTTCAGGGTGCCCGCGAAGGACATAGTGGCGAGCTACAACGAGGAAACAAAGACAGCGGCAGTCGAGATACCGAGGAAATTACTTGCCTCCGAGGACCTAGGCTATAGGATAGTCTTCGTTGCGGGCGACATAATAAAGTGGGTGAAGGAGGTCGAAAAAGTAGCTATATCAAGTCTCTTCACTAGGGACGATTTCGAGCCGGAGAAGAGAGAGGAGGGTGAGAGCGAGTGAGCGGCGAGTTAAGGCAGCCCGAGGTCAACATAGGTGTGGTGGGCCACGTAGACCACGGCAAGACAACGTTAGTGCAAGCGATCACCGGCATATGGACAGCGAGGCACTCAGAGGAGCTCAAGAGGGCGATGACCATCAAGCTGGGCTACGCTGACACAGCCATATATGAGTGCCCGGACCAGCCTGAGCCAGAGAGGTATACCACCCAGCCGAGGTGCCCTAACCCCGTCTACAGGAGGAGCGTATCATTTGTGGACGCCCCTGGGCACGAGGTCCTAATGGCGACGATGCTCTCAGGCGCGACGCTCATGGACGGCGCCATACTCGTCATAGCCGCTAACGAGCCCTGCCCACAGCCGCAGACAAGGGAGCACTTCGCCGCCCTGGGCATCATAGGAGTGAGGAAGCTCATAGTCGTGCAGAACAAGGTCGACGTAGTCAGCAAGGAACAGGCCCTCAGGAACTACCAACAGATAAAGGAGTTCCTCAAGGGCACATGGGCTGAGGACGCACCCATAATACCTGTCTCAGCACTCCACAAAGTAAACATTGACGTCCTCCTGATGGCGATAGAGAAGCTCATACCCACGCCTGAAAGGGATCTCGCCTCCCCGCCACTCATGTTCGTCGTCAGGTCATTCGACGTGAACAAGCCAGGCACCCCGCCCCACGAACTCGTCGGTGGCGTACTAGGCGGGTCACTGCTGAGGGGTGTGTTGAGGGTCGGCGACGAGATAGAGATCAAGCCGGGCATAAGGGTTCAGAAGGGCGGTAGGGTGGTCTACGAGCCATTGACGACCGAGGTCGTCAGCATAAGGTTCGGGAACCTGGAGGTCGAGGAGGCGAGGCCCGGAGGGCTGATGGCGATAGGGACGAGGCTCGACCCCTCACTGGCCAGGGCCGACAGGCTGATAGGGAACGTTGTCGGCAAGGCCGGCACTGTGCCGGACCCAGCGTACTCCCTCACGATAGAGTACAGCCTCATGGAGAGGGTCGTCGGCGCCAGAGAGATGATCAAGGTACAGCCCTTGAGGGTCGGCGAGCCAATAATGATAACCGCTGGCTCAGCAGTCACCCTCGGTATAGTGACGAAGCTCGGGAAGGATGTCATGGAGACGAGGCTCAAGAGACCCGTCGTAGTATGGGAGGGCATGAGGGTAGCCCTCAGCCGCCAGATAATGGGTAGGTGGAGGCTTGTGGGCTGGGGCATAATAAAGTGAGGCCACCCTGCAAAATAATTTTAGATACTTCAGTCCTCATGCTCGTCTACGAAGGCATTGACGTCATCGAGCTAATGGAGGAGGCCGTGGAGAGGAAGTGCGAGTACTACGTACCCGACAAGGTCGTGGAGGAACTAAAGCGCCTCGCAGAAACAAGCAGGGGCAGGAGGGGGGCAGCAGCTCGCCTAGCCTTGAAATACATACAGGGTAGGGCATCGCCTCTTTACCTCGGCATCGACGCCCCCACGGCGGACGAGGCCATAAGGGAGTTCGTCGCCTCCAACCCCCAGGAATGGATAGTCGCGACTGCGGATCACGGGATGAGGAGGACCCTCAAGAAGGCGGGCGTGAGGGTCATAACGTGGTGGCCCGGAAAACACAGGTTCGTGGGCGTGGAGCCCGACACCATAGAATAGTGACGAGGCCCGAGGAGACCGAGGATAAACTGGCTAAGGCGCTTACCACGCTACGCGGGCTGTACAGATACGGTGCTCTTTAACGCCTAAGGAGCTGGTCACCTACATAACGGCACTAATATATTATCATTATTATGAGGAGGGCAAGGTAACCCCGGAGGAAATACTGTCAAATTATTTCCCTACTGCTCCATGAAGCCAGCGAGGCGTGCGAGCTCAAGGGCGTCGGGCACGAAATAGGCTAGGGCATATTCTTGGGGTTTATCCATGACACTTACAGGGCCCACCTAGCTGCGATGAGGGTGAAGATGGGGAAGGTGAGGGGAACGGCAGTGTTAATTGCGTGAGGCGGGAGTGCGTAGACCTCTCCACATACCTAGAGGACCCACACCTGCCCAGGGATCTGTGGGCTGGGGTGGAGGAGCTTAGGGAACTCCGTGAAGTGTGTGGGGCCCTCAGTATTTTAATGCTCCCAATCAATGAGAACTGGTGCCCTAGGTGTTCAGGCTAGTGAGGGTCAGGGACGTGGTGCGGGTGCCCCCCACCGAGTTCGGGAAGGACTTAAAGGAGATAGCGTACAAGCAGCTCCGCGAGAGGTACATTGGCAAGGTCTCCCAAGACCTCGGCCTCATAGTGGGTGTGTGGGACGTAGAGGTCGAGCCAGAGGGCGAGATACTTCCGGCGGATGGCGCCACTTACCACTACGCGGAGTTCACGCTCATAACGTTCTACCCCATGAGGGACGAGGTAGTTGAGGGTCCCGTGTCCAACGTCCAGCGCTACGGAATATTCGTGACGATAGGCCCTATAGATGCCTTGGTACACATATCGCAGCTCGGCGACGACAGATTCGTCTACGACCACGCCAAGGGAACATTCACGGGCGAGCAGACGAAGGTCACGATAGGTCTAAACGACATCGTGAGGGGACAGATAATCAGTGTCTCCATAGCACCGCCGTCAACGATAAAGGTCGGGATGACGCTCAGGAGGCCGGGGCTGGGTAAGGTCGGGAAGCTAGGGGGATGATGAGCTATGTCCTCGAGGAGGTCAAGATCAAAGAAGGTCACGTACAAGGCCTGCACAAGGTGCCGCTACATAGTCCCATCCGATGTCAAGCAGTGCCCGGTGTGCGGGTCAACGACTTTCACCGACAACTGGAAGGGCATGGTCATAGTGATAGACCCGGAGAAGTCCGAGATAGCGAAAATAATCGAGGCAAAGGTGCCGGGAAGGTACGCGATAAGGGTCTGACGAAGTATCGCTTATTAGGTACATCAATGGTTTTCGTCGGGGTATAGAGAATGAGCCAGGAAGAGATAAAGGCGCTGAGGACCGGGCAGACCCCGGGAGGGCACCCAGTATACGTCGTGAGGGAGCGCATCAACAAGCTCCTCGGGAGGACAGAGGTAGACTTCATCATTGTTCACGTGGGCTCCAGCACCCCCTCGAGGAAGGAGGTCCGGCAGGCACTAGCATCCATTTACGGCGTGGGCGACGACGTCGTCGTGGTGAGGTCCCTCCGCACGGAGTACGGTATAGGGAGGTCTAAGGGTAAGGCCAACATATATGAGTCGAAGGAGAGGGCATTCCAAGTCGAGCCCAAGCACATACTCAGGAGGAATGGCCTCATCACAGAGGGTGGTGAGTAATGGCGGGAGAGAAGAGATTCAGGTCAGCCCTGTACGAGATCGACTACAAGACGGGTACGATAAGGCTGAAGAACAAGGTGTGCCCGCGCTGCGGTAGGGTAATGGCGTTCCACAAGCAGCCCGTGCCCAGGTGGCACTGCGGGTACTGCGGCTACGTGGAGTACGTTAGGCAGTGAGGGGGCCCGGGACGCTCGTCCTGGGAATAGAGTCAACGGCGCACACCTTCGGGGTAGCAGTCGCTTCCGATAAGGAGCCCCATATACTCAGCGACGAGAGACACAAGTACGTGCCGGAGAAAGGAGGAATTCACCCTCTCGAGGCATCCCTTTCCTTCATGAAGCACGCCCCCACAGTCATAAGGAAGGCCCTTGAGGAAGCAGGAGTAACGCCGAGGGAACTGGACGGCGTCGCCGCAGCCTTCGGCCCAGGGCTCGGGCCCTGCTTAAGAGTGGGTGCGACAGCCGCGAGGGCGCTTGCCGCCTACTATCACAAGCCCCTCCTCCGCGTCAACCATGCCGTGGCTCACGTGGAGATAGGGAGGCTCCTCACCGGTGCGAGAGACCCTGTCATAGTCTACCTATCCGGGGGGAACACCCTAATAGCGGCCCAGGTCGGGCGAAGGTACAGAGTCTTCGGGGAAACACTCGACGTAGCGCTGGGGAACTTCATGGACCACTTCACGAGGGAGGCCGGTCTCGCACCACCTTACGTCGTCGGGGGCCTTCACCAACTTGACAGATGTGCGGAGGGAGGCAAGCTCATACCCGGGTTCCCCTACATAGTGAAGGGCCAGGACGTATCCTTCTCAGGCCTCCTCACACACGCCCTCAGGGCCCTCAAAGCAGGGCACAGGCTGGAGGACGTGTGCTACACGGTTAGGGAGATAGCTTACTCAGCAATCATCGAGATAACAGAGAGAGCACTCGCCCACACAGGCAAAAACGAGGTCCTGCTCGTGGGCGGGGTCGCTGCGTCCCCGGTGCTGAGGAAGAAGTTCGAAGTGATGGCGGCGGAGAGGGGCGCGACGGTCAAGGTAGTGCCCCCTAAGTACGCCGTTGACAACGGAGCAATGATCGCCTGGACTGGGGTACTCATGCTCAGGCACGGCATGATCACACCGCCCGAGAAGGCCTACGTGAGGCAGAGGTGGAGAATAGATGAGTTCGAGCTCCCGTGGTTCACCTAAGGTAGTGGCGCTGGGCGCTGAGGCGGCGATAGTGAGGTACGAATTCCTCGGCATGCCCTCAATATTCAAGGTAAGGCTCCCCAAACCCTACAGGGATCCCGAACTCGATAGGGAGGTGAGGTCGAGGAGGACGCTGCAGGAGGCGAGGGTAATGAGAGCGGCTAGGGAGGCGGGGGCGAGGGTACCGAGGGTGCTCCTCGTGCTACCGAGGAGAGCGCTCATCGTAATGGAGTACGTTAGCGGTGAGAGATTCAAGGAGGCGGAGCCTAGGATGGGGGATAAGGAGGCCTGCGAGGTGATGATGGTGATCGGCGAGTACGTTGCTAGAATGCACCTAGCTGGCATCGTGCACGGCGACCTAACTACCTCAAACATAATACTGGCGGATGAGGGTCCGTACCTCGTGGACTTCGGGCTGGCTAAGTTCAGCAACGACCCCGAGGATAGGGGCGTTGATGCCCACCTCATGCTGAGAGCCCTTGAGAGCACCCACTATGCTAGGGCCAGCAAGCTATTCGAGTGCTTCATGAGCGGGTACTCCTCCGTCGCGGGGGAGGAGAGGGCAAGGGAGGTCATGGATAAGGTTCGGGAGATAAGGATGAGGGGGAGGTATATTGAGGAGAGACGCCGCAAAGCTGGGGGTCGTCACGAGTAATGAGGGGAAGCTGAGGGAGTTCCGTGTGCTCGCTGCAGAGTATGGCGTCGAGGTCTACCCGATAAGGGCCCGGAAGCCCGAGATCCAGGCAGACGATGTGAGGGTGATAGCTACCGCATCGGCTGCGGTGCTGATGCAGCACATTAGGGAGCCCTTCATAGTGGAGGATGCGGGGCTCTTCATCGACGCCCTTAACGGGTTCCCCGGCCCTTACAGCGCTTACGTCTTGAGAACAATCGGCGTTAACGGGATCCTCAAGCTCATGGAGGGGGTACGGGACAGGTCAGCCAGGTTCGTCGCGGCCATAGCCTACGCCGACAGTGAGATGGGAGTCAAGGTCTTCACCGGCGAGGTGAGGGGCACCATAGCGACGGAGGCGAGGGGTGCGGGGGGCTTCGGGTTCGACCCCATCTTCGTGCCGGAGGGGTGGTCGAGGACGTTCGCTGAGGTCGGGCCGGAGGAGAAGTCCAGGATCTCGCACCGCGGGAGGGCCTTCATGGCCCTCATGGAGTGGTTGCTGAGCGAGCGCATTCTTTAAATCCCTCAGACACCTCCGTAAGGGGGCAGAAGGGTATGAACAGGGGCAAGGAGAAGGGCCAATCACACTCCACGAGGCCGCCGGTGATAGTCCCGCCTAAGTGGATATACCTCACACCGGAGGAGGTGGAGGAGATAATAGTGGAGCTCGCTAAGAGGGGGTACCCGCCGTCCATGATAGGGATAATACTGAGGGACCAGTACGGGATACCCCTGACCAAGGCAGTCCTCGGTGTCAAGCTGATGAAGATCTTTAAGAAGTACGGAATTAAGCTCACACTCCCCGAGGACCTCTACAACCTCATGGCTAGGGCGGTCAACCTCAGGAGGCATCTCGAGGAGCACCCGAAGGACTACCACAGCAAGAGGGGCCTCATAGAGATCGAGTCAAAGATACACAGGCTTGTGAAGTACTATAAGAGAGTTGGGAAGCTCCCACCAGACTGGAAGTACGACCCGGAGAGGGCTAGGATAATAGTTTCTCAGCCTCTCATCATAGTTCCGAAGACATTAATTCGCAGAGAGGAAGCTGAGTAGGGCTGGATTTATTGCCACTTGACCTCAGCAGCCTCCGCAAAGGGAGTGTAGGCGACACACTAGCGGAGTTCATAGAAGAGGCGCACAGCAAGGGCGTAGCCATAATCTCCGCCCCCCACAACCCCAAGCACCTGGTTCCCGCAGGCCTTCTCTTCAGCGCTCTCTCCAGGACGGACATAACAGCGATCTTCTACCCCGCGTACGCCCTCCGGCAGGAGGAGGGGGTCCCCACCATAGTCTTCGGGTCTAGCGGAGTGTGCAGCAACTGCGTGGAGGTCGTTGAGGGCGGGCATGAGTCAGTCGCTAAGAAAGGCGACAAGAGCGTGGTCAAAGTCAGGTCGCCAGCGATGACGATGCTTAAGGTGCTCGAGGAGGTCGTCCCTATTAGAAGGGAGGTAAAGTATGTGACAGCATCCACTATACTCCTCAATCATATTCCGAGGGCTAAGTCGGGCGGGCTTAAGGAATGGGAAGAGGAGGCAATGGAGTATTTCCTCGTAGACAACACCATAGCGAGAGTGGGGCATCCCCCGATAATGTGGTGGGGGATACTACCGCCCAAGGAGGCTGTTGAGAGGAGTATCGACATCATGATTTTCAGGTACTTCGTTGATGGGGCTCCCTCAGAGGTCAGCGAGAAGGATGTGCGAATAAGGATAGGGGATGCAGCAGATAAGGCACCGAACTACGCCGTCGGACAGAGGTGGGGCATTAGGGATCTCACGGAGCTAGCGTACGTCCTCCTCACCCTCGCCGACATACTCGGCCCCAAGGGAGTGCTTGCTGCGGCGATCAACCCCTCCCACGCTCTCTGGGCCTCCCTAACATTCCGCTCAGCGATCAAGGACTATCGCAAGATAGCGAGGGAGCTAAAGTACGGCATAGCCGACAGGAGAGGTAGGGCGGCGATAGTGACGACCTCGTGCCCACCGCCACCATTAACACCAATAACCATCGCCGCTAGGGGAGCTGACCTACTGAGGGAGGGTGAGGTCGTGGTCGCTGAGTGCGGTGGCAAGTACTTCGCGCCCGCCCAGCTACTTCCGGAGAAGGTAGTGGCGAGCGCTTGGAGCGAGAGGAGGCTCGAGGGCGGCTACGTCGTGGTCTCCTCCCTCAGCGAGCTGGGTGAGCTGTTTTGAAGGTCGAGGCAGAGGTAAGGCTCTGCAGCGAACTCGCTGACTTGCTTAAGAAGGCCATGGGCCCGGATAATGTCCCACCTAAGGGATTCGAGCTAAGGGACAGCCTCGAGGACGGGTGCTACACAATAGCCATCTCAGGGGACGGGGACCCGCATAAGGCCCTCCTAACAGTCGCGAACACTATCGACGAGATAACTAGGGTGGCGGAGCTCGTGGAGTCCGTGATTAGGGCGGCTGATGAGGTCATTCTTTATAAGGCGGGCGATTAGTAAGTGGTAGGTTCCGGCGATGCCTAGGCGAGGAAGGGGAGGAGTAAGGGATAAGTGGAGGAGGAAGAAGTGGTACACCGTACTAGCCCCGCCCCTGTTTAACTCGATACCGATAGGCGAGACACCCGCCGACGAGGACTGGAAGCTCCTCGGCAGGGTGATAGAGACCACGCTCTTCGACCTCACCGGTGACTTCACGAAGCACTACGTCCACATAAGGTTCCAGATCTATAAGGTGGAGGACAACACCGCCTACACCAGGTTCAAGGGGCACGAACTCGGGAGGGACTACATGAAGTCAATAATCAGGAGGAAATCCAGCAAGATAGCATCCATAGTCAACGTGTGGACGAAGGACGGCTACATGCTGAGGGTAACCGGCGTCGCCTTGACCACCTTCAGGTGCAAGACCTCCCAGAAGAGGGCAATAAGAAAGATCATGACGGAGATACTCCTCAACAGGGCCAAGGAGATGACTCTCGACGAGTACATCAGCGCCATGCTCTTCGGCAAGCTAGCCAACGAGATAGCGGAGGAGGCCAAGAAGATATACCCGATAAGGAAGGTCGAGATCTACAAGTCAAAGCTCCTCTACATGCCCGGCCCGAACGGGCAGCCAGTGAAGGCGGTCATAGTGGCTCAGAAGCCGGCGTGAGGCGTGGTTTTTGCCTCGCCAAGCAGTAATTCTGGCCGCTGGCTACGGCCGTGGCCTCGAACCAATAACCCACACCAGACACAAGGCCCTTCTACCAATACCGGGAGGCACCCTCCTCTCACACACCCTCAGCGGCCTGGCTAGGGCCGGCGTTAAGAGAGCGGTCATAGTAGTCCACTACCTCGCAGACCAGGTCATAAGGGAGGCCGAAAGAGTAGCGGCCGAGACCGGGGTAGATGTCGAGTTCGCTGAGCAGGGAGAGCCGAAGGGGACAGGGCATGCAGCACTAAAGGGCCTGGAGCGCCTGAGAGGGGGCGAGGCCCTCATAATAAATGGGGACACCTACTTCAGCCCGGAAGATCTAGCTAAACTAGCCACCTCAGGTCCATGGACAGTAGCAGCCTACGAAGTCGATGACCCGAGGAGGTTCGGCGTCCTCCTTGTCAAGGGAGGTGTCGTAAGAGGCGTCATCGAGAAGCCTGATGAGCCGTCGAGCAAGCTCGTAAACGCTGGTGCATACGTCGTGAGGGTTGATGAGTTCATCAAGGAACTCGAGAGACTCCAGCCCAGCCCGAGGGGGGAGTACGAGATAACGGATGCTGTGGCCGCCATAGCTGAGAAGGAGGGCTTCACCCCACTGATGGTGTCTGAGTGGAGCGATGTCGGCAGGCCATGGACTTACCTAGACCTCGTGAAGAGGCTCCTAGCAGGTGTGGCCCCAGCGATTAAGGGCGAGGTCAGCCCCAACGCTGAACTAAGAGACCATGTGTATGTTGCTGAGGGGGCTGTGGTGAGGCACGGCACAGTAATCCAAGGCCCCGCATTCATAGGGCCAGGTGCGGACATAGGGCCTAACGCCTTCGTAAGGGGCCCGGCCATGGTGCTTAATGGGGCGAGGGTAGGGTTCTCCGTCGAGCTCAAGGCCAGCGTCGTCATGGAGTCAGCGCATGCGGCGCACCTATCCTACATAGGTGACTCGGTGGTGTGTGAGTCAGCCAACCTCGGGGCAGCCACGGTGTTGGCTAACCTGAGGTTCGATGACGGCGAGGTCACCTACCTAGTCAAGGGAAGGCTGGAGGGCACCGGCAGGAGGAAGTTCGGGGCCGTCATAGGCGGGCACGCGAAGACGGGTGTCAACACATCAGTGCTGCCGGGTAGGTGGGTCGGGGCCTACTCATGGACGCATCCAGGCTACGTAGTGAACACGCCGATACCTCCCTGCACCTACGCCTCCCCAGAAGGCCTTAGGGCGGTTCCAGACTGCGGTGTCGACCTCAGTGTCTGGCGGTGGCAGAGACAATCTTGATTATGTCCCCGTCCTTCAGCACATATGAGGCGCCCACCCTCCTCTTATCACGCACGTTTATGGCGTAAAGGAAGCCTTTAGCCAGCTCCGTGTGCACCACCGCCGCGAGGTCGAGTGCCGTGGACCCCTCCGGGAGGAGGTGGGCGTCGGGGAGCACCCTCCCGTTCCTGTCTGTCAGCTTGTTGGCGTCCTCGACGGGGTAGACGACTATCATCCTCAGGACGTCGAAGACAGCCGTGTTCAGGGCCTGCTGGACACCCGTACCGCCCCACTTTTTCATAAATTCGGCGATCAGTTCTAGGGCCCTTGCCTGCTTCTTGCTCAGCCTCCCCGGCTCAAGGACCTTGAACTCGGGGTCGCCGGGGACGTAGTCTACGTAGCCCGACTTGGCCGCCCTCCTCAGTATGAGTTCGGAGAGTGCCGAGGTGGGTACTATGACCCTGTCCTTAAGCTCCTCCCTCACCCTGCGGTAGTTGTCCTCTGCGACGGGCACGTCCATCTTGTTGGCTACGATGACTATCGGCTTCGCTACCTCCCTCAGCCTCCTCGTGAACTCCCTCACGCCTTCCCTTCCCCAGGACCCGGGCTTCCTCCCCTCGAGCCCGGCGAGCTTTATCGCCTCTATAACGTGCTCCTTCCTTATTGATAGGCCGGACAATCTCTTTGCTATGGCCTCAATCGCCTTATCGCTCGGCATCGTGTCGAGGCCCCTGCTGAACCTGTCCCACCCGTTCCAGAGGATCTGGAAGAACCACTCGTTCACCTCGTCCTCTATGGCGAGGATGTCCTCGAGGGGGTCATGCGTCCCGGGCTTCACCGGGTTACCGTCCTCGTCGGTAGAGCCCGACATATCGACGACGTGGAGGAGTACGTCAGCCTTCCTCAGGTCGTCGAGGAACTTGTTCCCGAGGCCCCTCCCCCTGTGGGCCCCCTTGATAAGGCCGGCCACATCCATGAGCTTCACCGGTATGAACCTCCAGCCCCTAATGCAGAGGGAGTTAACCGGGTCGCACTTAGGGAGCCCGAGCTCTACGTGAGGGCACCTCTTCCGGACGTAGGCTATCCCTATGTTCGGCTCTATGGTGACGAAGGGCCTATTCTCTATCTCGACACTGAGCTCGGTCGCCGCGGCGAAGAACGTCGACTTGCCGACGTTGGTCTTCCCAATCACGCCTACGAGGGGTGTGGGCATCGTTACCACCTACTAACTGCCTCCATAAGGGAGTGGGTAGGCTTATAACCCCTCTCTGATAGGTAGGGTAGGTCAGAGAGGGGTAGACCATGGCGAAGTCCATGTACCACTACATAGCCGAGGCGTGGAAGCGGCCCTACGAGGGTGAGATGAAGGAGATAATGAAGCAGAGGCTCATAGAGTGGAGACACGGCCCCGCCGTCGTCAGGGTGGAGAAGCCGACGAGGCTTGACAGGGCGAGGGAGATAGGGTACAAGGCGAAGCTGGGCTTCGTTGTTGTGAGGGTAAGGGTTAGGAAGGGCGGTATGAGGAAGCAGAGGCCGAACAAGGGGAGGAGGCCGAAGAGGATGGGCGTCTACGGCTTCGCCCCGGCTAAGTCGATCCAGCTAATAGCTGAGGAGAGGGCGGCGAGGAAGTACCCGAACCTCGAGGTCCTCGGCTCCTACTACGTCGGGGAGGACGGGCTCTATAAGTACTACGAGGTCATACTCGTTGACCCCCACCACCCAGCTATAAAGAATGACAAGGACATTAACTGGATAACCGAGCCCCAGCACAGGGGCAGGGTATTCCGCGGGAAGACCATGGCGGGGAGGAGGATGAGGGGCCTCCTCAAGTCAAGGGGCCTGCGCGGCACCCACAAGTGGAAGTGGAAGAAGAAAGCTAAGGAGAGAGCCATGAAGAAGAGGCATGAGGCGTCCCGCGGCGCCCGCCTCATCGTTGATAAGGAGACAGCGAAAGAGCTCGGCATAGAGAAGTGAGCCCCTTGCGGGGAGCGAGGGGCAGGCCCCGCTTCAGGGTTGAGCGCGTTTCTTACAGGGTTATAGCCCACGCCACAGAAGACCTCGAGAAGGTCGGCGAGGCCTTACTCAACGCTATACCCCCCTCGATCAGAGAGAGGGTCGAGATAGACGCCGTTAAGACTAAGGGGTACTACGGCAACGAGATAGTGATTCTCTCACTAACACTCAAGAAGAGGAGGGCGAAGGAAGCCCTCGAGTGGGTCCTCTGCTCCCTACCGCCAGCGGACAGGGAGTTCCTCATAAGCACCCTAGGGCTGAGGGCCGACACCAGGTCCTCACATCTCCACATAAGGCTCGACAAACAAGAGGCCTACATGGGCAGGCTCCGCCTCAGCGAGGGAAGCGACGTGATTAAGGTGGAGGCCACCATAGTTGGTGTGATGAGCCAGGAGGACATGGAGCGGTTCCTTAGGGAAGTGATCGAGGCGTGCGAGCAGTAGAGCTCGCATTCATCCCGGAGGCCGAGTCAAGCCTCATCAACCTAGCTAAAGCGGCTAGGGAATTAGGTTATTCCGCAGTCGGTGTTGAGGGCATCACTGAGCCCGTGAGTATTGAGGGTGTGACGCTCGTACCTAGGCTAACCACCAAGAACCTGGCAGCACTCAAGAGATTCGCAGGCCTGAGGGCATACCTCGTCGAGGGCGCCGAAGACCTGAAAGGGTACCCCAAGCTAAGGAGGTTCGCCGACATAGTCACGGTAACGGATAAGGCGCTGAGGAGGCTGGGCCCGAAGGAAGTGGAAAAGCTTGGTAATCTAGGGCTCCCCATAGAGTTACAGCTCAACCCTATTCTCCGAGTAATTGTGCAGGGTCAGTGGCTGAGGGGGCTGAGGGCACTGCTCCTCGCTGCGTCGGCGGACAGAGTAAGGCTCGCGGTATCCTCTGGCGGCACAAACCCGCGCATTATAAGGCCCATTGAGGTGAAAAGAGCTTTCTTGGAGGTGTTTGGGCTAACTCAATCACACTCTTTTGAGGCAGTAATCACTGTACCATCTGATATACTGCCTAGGGTGGTAAAGGGTTGACCGCCGAGTACATTACGCTG
This sequence comes from Desulfurococcales archaeon, assembly GCA_015521325.1. Lineage (GTDB taxonomy): Archaea > Thermoproteota > Thermoprotei_A > Sulfolobales > NBVN01 > WAOK01. Next base: position 20,154 of record WAOK01000005.1, read on the forward strand.
GCTGCTGCGGCGGCAGCACTAGCCATCTCTATCGCTTCTCTAGCATATGTCTTAATGCTTCGTAAGCGCATTACTGCACTTCTATCGGCGCTCGACTCCAGAGCACTGAGGAGGTACCTAAGGGCCGTGGAGGCTAGGCAGAGGGGGAGGGACAGGAAGAGGTTCATAGTCTTCAAGCTGCTAGCGGGTAAGGGCCTGGGTAAGGACGAGCTGGAGGGGCTCGTTAGGACGAGTTTCAGACAACTCTTCGGCACGACAGCCCTCGCGGTGGCTGGTGTGTCAGTGGCGCACTACAACCCGGGGAAAGGAATCGGCGTCCTTAGGGTTAGGGCGACCCACAAGAACCACGCCGTACTGGCTTTGGCGGCAATCGATGCATTGACGGACGGAGAGGTAATCGCCCAGCCCCTAAGGACTACGGGCACCCTGAGAAAAGCTATGAAGTATGCCGAGGGAGGGTAGGCTCACTCCGCGAGCTCCAGGCGGAGGTACTCCATATCCCCTACCGGGAGGTCAGCTCTCCGGCATATCTTCCTCACTTCATCCCGAGACGTTATCACCTTGCTTCCCTTGACCAAGATCTCCTCCTTGACCTCCGGGTCGAATACCTCGAGCGGCACATCCTTGACGTGGCGGCAGAGTGAGATGGGGGCTATGTGGTGCCTGCTGACGGGCTGCTGGATCATCTCCTCCTTACAGGCGTACACCCTAACCCTCACCCTTCCCAGCCTCCTTCACTTCCTTCTTGACTTTCTTCTTGAGTAGTCCGATGAGTACTGCAAGCCCGTATATTATTGCCTCAGGCCTCGCCGGGCACCCTGGGACATACACCACCCTGTCAATGATGACCCCGTTCTCCTCCAGTATCTTCTTGAGCCTCGGGAAACCCCCGATCACTGAGTAGGAATCGTGCCATATCCCGCCCCCTACAGCGCACGCCCCTATGGCCAGGACGAGCCTCGGCCTCGGCATGGCCTTCAGAGCGTTGACCACCTTCGGCAGCGTCTCCCTCGTTATGGGGCCTGTGAGGAGGGCGACGTCCGCGTGTCTGGGCGAAGCTACTAGTTTGACCCCGAACCTTTCGGCGTCCATGAAGGGTGTGAGGACGTCCAGTATCTCTATGTCACAAGCGTTGCATGAGCCGGTGTTGAGGTGGAACACCCATATAGACTTCCTCAAGGCTTTAGGGGGTCTCACCCTCACCCACCCTTGCACCTGATCATCTTCTTGACGCCGACCTTCCTCCTGCACTCAGGGCAGACCATCATGTAGGTCGGTATCTCTCCCTTAGCGCACTTCTCGCAGACGTACTTTTCGAGGGGCTGGGGCACGAAGTGCTTGCCGCATATCGGGCACTTCACCTTCCTGTGTATCACGACCTGCTCCAGATCCTCCAGCTCATCGGTAGCTAGCTCGAACTCCTTCGTCACCCTTATAGCTCCTGTCGGGCAGACGTCAGCACACCTCCCGCAGAATATACAGCGTCCGGCGAAGTACACGAGCTCCATCACATCCATTGATTCCCTTATCGTTAGTGCGTTGGAGGGACATGCCTTAACGCAGGCGCCGCACCCCCAGCAGATGCTAGCATCTATCTCTATCTTCCCCCTGAACTCCTCTGTCAGGAGGGGTGACTCGTACGGGTACTTCCTAGTTACGACCCCCACCTCTTTCGCAACCGTTATTAGCTTGAGTATGGGCTTAACCAAGGCTCACCACCCTCACCTTAGGCCTCGTTACGAGCACGGACCTCTTGCCCGTGCGAACATCTATTACGAGCATCCTGTCAGTGCAGGAGAAACACGGGTCTATCGAGGCTATCGTTATGGGGGCGTCGGCCAGCTCCTGGCCCCTCAGCATGGGGCGGAGGGCTGGGATATTGGCGTAGGTTGGGGCCCTAACCCTCCACCTGTAGGGTCTGCCGACTCCAGTGATGAGGAAGTGAGTGTCCTCACCCCTCGGGGCCTCCACGGATGTTACCGCATACTTTCCGGGCTCTATGTCCCACTCCTCGTTCAGTATGTCCCCTGGCGGCATCCTGTCGAGGAGCTGCTTGATTATCTCTACGCTCTCGAAGACCTCCTCGACGCGCACGAGTGTCCTGGAGAGGTTATCGCCCTCGCTGTACACGGGTACCATGAAGCTAACGTCTTTGTACGCCAGGTACGGGTAGTCCTTCCTTATGTCCCTGTTGAGGCCCGATGCCCTAGCGACGGGGCCCACGACAGAGAGGGCGGCGGCGTCCCCCCTCCTCAGCACGCCAGTGCCCTCGAGCCTTTTCCTAACCTGCGGAACTGAGACTATCATATCAGCGACCTTCTTAGTCCCCTCAGCGACCTCCTCAAGCACCCTCAATATCTTGGGCACCTTCTCAGGCGTTATGTCCTTCCTAACCCCGCCGACGAGGTTCATGCCGTACGTCTTCCTCGAGCCCGTCAAGTACTCCGCGAGTATCATCGTCTTCTCCCTAACCCTCCACGCGTGCATGAAGCCGGCGTCATACCCGAGGAGATGGGCGGCTACGCCGAGCCAGAGGAGGTGGCTGTGCAGCCTCTCAACCTCGAGGAGCAGCGCTCTAATGTACTCCGCCCTCTCCGGCACCTCGACCTTCCCAGCTCTCTCAACGGCCATTACGTAGGCACATGAGTGCACGAACCCGCATATACCGCATATCCTCTCAGCGAGGAAGGTGACCTTGTTGTAATCGAACCTTGGCGACTCAGCCAGCTTCTCTATCCCCCTATGTACGTGGAAACCCCTGTACCTGACGTCGACGACCTCCTCACCCTCTACGTAGAGCTCGAAGTACTCCGGCTCGTGGAGGGCGGGATGGTAGGGCCCTACCGGGACGCCGGAGGGGTACATGCCAGCCTCAACAGGCCTGCTCTCCTCGGCCCTCGGCGGGCGGTAGCCGTAGGGCACGTCCTTCCTTAAGGGCTTGACGTCCTCCGGCCAATCATCAGGTAGTACAAGCCTCTGCGTCAGCCTCCCCCTCGGGTCTATGCCTAGCATGTCACGGAACTCGAGCTCGCACCAGTCAGCTGCGGGCACCTCCCTAACGATACTAGGTACCCACGGATGATCCTTTTCCGGTATTTTCACATAGATAACTACGTCAAGACCTTCCTCATCTATGCCGAAGATATGGTAAACAGCGAACCCGCCCCAGAGGGGCCTCTCGTCGACCCCCGCACATGTCTTGAAGAAAGCACCTATCTCTTTATAGAGTATCCTCGCCACTTCAACGAGCTTGTCCCGCTTGACGTCAAGCATTACGGCCCTTCCCTTATCTATCCACCGCCACTCCTGGATCAGGCTCTCTAAGGGCCTCAGCCTTTGGGGCAGTAGATCCTTATGTTGGTTCAAACTTCATACCCCAAACAACAATAGTGTATAAGCTAGTAAAGTTAATGGTATATATAAACTAATCAAGGTCTTAACCGCTACCTCAACCCTAGACCTACCTAATGAAGCCGCAATTAAAGAATGTATTATCCATACAGTGATGGTCAGAGCTAACAGGAGGCTGAAACCTGACAGACCGTAGGCACCTATGTACCTCATTATAGGGAGAGCTATTGCTGCCGCCGTGATAGACGCTGAGAGAAACCTCTTGAGAAGCACGGAAATTATCCCGATAGCGAGTAGGGGCCCGCTGAGCTCTATGAGTACCCCAGAGGCAAGCTCTGGCTCTGCCTCGCCAAGATCGAAGGGTATCCTAGCACTAGACACGTAGAGACAGATCGAGAGGAGAGCAAACGAAACTATGTAGGGGATAGGCCTGAAGTCACCATAGTACGCTGCGCCAGAGAAAGAGAGGACGCCGGTCGAGAGCGCCACAGCTGTCAGCCCGAGGACGAATGCCACCTCGTTCACGGATACTAGCACGAACTCCCTGAAACCCCCTATGACCGCGTACACATTCCCCGACGAGACAGCAACCAGTATGAACGATGCATGAGCCGCTGCAGAGAACATAATGAGGTAGAGTAGGTCAAGGGGGGCAAGAGGGGATGGCACTCCCGGCGGTAAGGCAGAGAGAGCGAGGAGGGCGGAGGCAACCGTCATGAACAGCGGCACTACCACGGCGGAACCGCCTTCAGATACAACGATCTCCTTCCCTAACAACTTCGCGATGTCATACCATGTCTGAAGTAATGTAGGGGGCCCTATCCTCGAGTGGAGCCTTGCCCTCAGCTTCCTATCTACGGTGTCGAGTATCGGGGCTACCGCAACGGCCACGCCGATGAGGGCCAGTGAGAGGGCGAGGTTAATGAAGGACATACGCGGTCACCGCCACAACCAGTGTCAAGGCGGTAAGCAGGAGTCCCATATACAGTGATGACATACCCATCGATTCCTCTATCGATGCCTGGCTCTCGCCCAGCCCCTGCGCCACCGACCTAGCGGCCTTAACGAATGACGCCTCCACCCGCGACCCAAGCCTCCTGAAGAACACTAGCTCTCCTATCACCTTACCCCAGGAACTCTCGCTGGACTCCAGGCTCATCAGCCTGCGCACATACCTCACAATCCTCTCAACTATGTTCGACCTGACGTGGCTCAAGCCGCACCACCGACCCACGGAGCCTCCTTTCTGGCCCGGGACTCCATAAAGTAGAGGCCAGCAAGGGAGACGGCCAGGATGAGGGCCGTTATGGACAGTATGATCGAGTACTGCACACCTATCACGACACCCGCCGGAGAGATGAAGTCCATGATCATGGGGAACACTAGGGAGAGTGACGCAGCGAAGGCCTCGCCAGCAAGCATGTACTTCATCGCCGTACCTATGATCACCCTCTTCTCAGGCTTGGTCGAGCCCCAATGAGCGAGGAGGTACCTCGCTCCATAGCCGAGGGAGAGCGCGGCACCTATCGCTATTACCGCGAGGATAAGGGCACCGTAGTTGCTGACGAGCACAGACTCCAAGCCGCCCAGGAACAGCCAAAGCTTAGCTAGGAAACCTATTGTCGGAGGCACACCCATGAGCGACATAACAGCTAATAGTGCCAATACTGAGGCTTCGGGGAGTACCTTGCTTACCCAGCCAAGCCTCTCAAGGAGCCTGGTGCCGGCAACGACCTCCACGGTACCGGCGTCGAGGAAGAGCGTGGCTTTGTAGGCGGCGTGTGCAGCGATCAGGTAGTATGCTGCGTAAAGGAACCACCTACTCCCAAGTAGCTGGTAGGAGGCGAGGCTCATCACAATGAGGGAAGTGTAAACCATTGTGCTATACGCGAGCAACCTCTTGATGTCAGCTTGGGCTAGGGCCTGCATCCCTGCATATATGACTGTCACTGCCGGTAAGATGAGCAACATGAAGACCATTGACGCAGTGTCCAGCGCTCCCATGCCCATAACAATGATGATGCCGAACACCCCCATCTTCACCATCAAACCACTCAGGAGGGCCGAGCCCGGAGCAGGTGCTATGGAGTGCGCCTCAGGTAACCAGAAGTGGAGAGGAACTATGGCTGACTTAGCCAGGAAGCCTAGGGTAGCCAGCACAGTTACTAAGGGAGTCGAGAGGATCGGCACATTCAACACATTAATCGGCGTGGAGAACGCGTTGTCAAGGCCCGCAACAGCGAGCAGTGTCATGAGTGTCAGGTCAGCGGGTATCATGGACACGACGAGGTACCTGAGGCCAGCGACCCAGGACCTCCTCAGCCCCTCGGCCATGTACTCGTAGACAATTACTATGAACCCTATCATCTCAGCGAGTATCCAGAGCACGACGAACTCGAGGAGATACCTCGACGCGAAGACAAGTATCATTGAGACACCAAATGCGTCTATGAAGATGGAAAGGCTTGATGTGTTGAATTTTCTTGGCCCGTAACCTGTGACGTAGATCGAGGCCGCCATACTAATGAGTGACGCAACTATTAGGAAGAAAGGTGATTGGGGCAGGAGCACCAGCCCCAGCGGGTTATAACCGACGATGTACGCGGCCGGGACGAAGAGGGCTATGGCGTAACCAACTATCTTGATGGCCGTCCCGGCACCATAGGATCTCATGCTTAGTATCGACCCGAGAAGCACGACACCAGAAAAAACAGCTTCCCAGATATACCTAGTCGTATCCATTAAGTGTCCCCCAGGTCAGCCCTGGGGAAGCCCCAGGAGATTGGCTAGGGCCCTCTTCTTCATCTCCTGCGCAAGCTCCTGCGGCGACCCGTACAGTATAGCCTCAGCAGGGCACATCGCCACGCAGCCAGGCATCGACGCGCCTCCCGCGATCAGGTCCCTGCAGAGGTCGCACTTCAGCGAGGTACCGTTCATTGGGTGCACCTCAGGCACGCCGAATGGGCAGGCGTAGAGGCACGCCATGCACCCGATGCACTTCGACTCCTCAACGTACACAGCACCCTTCTCATCCCTCCTCATAGCGCCTGTGGGGCAGGCCTCAACACAGGGAGCCCTGTAGCAGTGGAGACACGAGATCGGCTTGAGGAGGCCTGACGTGACCTCGATTACCCTTATCCTCGGCAGGTTATCGTCATGTATGAACTTGCATACCTCCTCGCACGTGCCGCATCCCATGCACCTCGCGTAATCTATGATCCTGGCGTAGGGGCCGTAATTACTCGGTGACGCCAACCATCACACCCCCTTCTTTATCCGTATTGTACTCGGGTGATGAGGTTTTAAACATAATTTGTCCATGTTTAAAGCGTTAGAATCAACCATCACCCAATCACCCCGGATAATGCATTAACATACTCATTTACACTTCCAACAACTGCCCCCGACACATGATCGAGGACTGCCTTAACCTCGGGGAACAGAACGCCGAGGGCGAGGGAGAGCACTATCAGCACAACAATGACGGCGCTCGGCAGCGCGGGGCCTAGCCTACTGCCCTCGCCACCGCCTGAGAGAGCGGCCCTAGCGAGCTTCACGTAACCCATGAGCGAGATAGCGGTAGACACCAGCAACATCACCGCACCGAAGACAAGGCCGGAGTCGAGGAGGGAGATGAACACGAGTAGCTTGCTGAAGAACCCCATGAAGGGCGGTATCCCGAACAGCGTAAGCGCACCAACGAGCACGCCCACGGCAGCGATTAGTGAGGGAGTCCTGCCAACGCCTGCGAGTTTCCCGAGGTCCCTCGACCCTGCAGTAGCTATTAGGACGCCGAAGGAGAGGAACAGCAGTGCCTCACCGACGACGTTGGTGAGGATATGGTATAGGCTGGCGGTGAGGGCAGCAGCGGCGGCAGTAGTTCCGAGCCCGGCCGCGGCTATCGCCATGTAGATTATGCCCACGTGTGATATGGTGCTATACGCCAGTACCCGCTTGACATCCCTCTGAACATTCATTAGGAGCGCACCAACCAGTGCAGAGCCGACGCCGAGGGCGAAGAGGACAGCGAATATCACTGTCCTGGCCCCGACCCTCTCGAGCACCGAGTCCGAGCCGAAGACTGTGAAGAGAAGCCTGATAACAGCGTAGATGCCGACAGCGTCAACCGCGGAGGCGAACGCCGCCGAGACAGGTGTCGGTGCCTCGGCGTTGGCGTCAGGTAACCAGAAGTGGTTCGGGAACAGCCCAGACTTGAACGTGAAGACCCAGAGCGACAGCGCTATCGCCACCGTAGAGGCTAGAGCAACCTCGCCATAGACCCCGCCGCTGAAGGCCTTAAAAGATTGGTTCACAAGCCCCCTAGCCTTTACTGCCACGTCGGCCATGTTAACGGTTCCGAAGGAGCCGTAAACGAAGACAACGGCTATGAAGTAGAGTGTGGTAGCGGCAGCGCCTACGAAGGCGTACCTAGCTGATGCGGCGACAGACCTCCTGCTCGACCTGAAGTAGGAGACGAGGCCGTAAGCAGAGACGGCGAGTACCTCGACCATGACGAAGAGGTTGAAGAGGTCACCGGTCATTACGCAGCCAAGGGACCCAGCCTCGAGTAATAAGAAGAGTGTGTAGTACCACGGCCCCGCCGAGAACTTCTTCATGTACCATGCACTATAGGTGACTGTTAGGAAGATCACTGCGGCTATGATAGAGACAAAGATCGCTGAGAGCCCATCAACCACATAGACTACGCCCAGCGGCGGGGGCCACCCACCGAACCAGTACGACACCGGCCCCGAGAGAAGGATGTGCTTCGCTATCCCAATGATTAGTGTGAGTACGGCGCCAGTGACGACCGACGCGTAGGCAGCCCAGAAGGACTTGCTCTTTATCACCAGTGAGAGCGGGGGTATGGCGAAGCCTGCAGCCGCCAAGATTAGCGGGGAAGCAACCGCTGCCTCAAGCCACCACGCATCCATCACCCGAACACCTCCTTAGCGTAGGACTCGAACACCTCCGAGACCCTCTCCCTAACCTCCTCCGGCTCTACAACACGGGCATCTATCCAGTGTACGAGGAGCCACCCATCACCTACGTCAACAGTGACCGTGCCAGGCGTGTTAGTTATAGAGTTAGCTATGAGTGTGACCCCGAGTGCTGACTTAGCCTCCTTCACCGGGACCTTAACGAAGGCAGGCCTCATGGGGAGAAGCGGGTGATATATCCTCTTGACTAGGTCGGCATGTGCCCGCACCTCATCAATGAACGCGTACCTAATCCCGAACTGAACCAGTTTTAGGAAGCCCTTCGCACCCCTCAGGCCGCCATGCTTCCTGACGAGGGGGGTCGTCAGGGCTGAGACAAGTACAGACGTCAGGCCGCCGGTAACTACGTCGTATGCTGACACCGAGCCACTGAACACTATGTAGACCAGGAAGGAAAGGGCCCATATGGCTAGGTACGCGACGATCATGGCGCTCACCCACTCACCACCATCTCAACTGTTCCGTGGGTTCTGTGGTAGTGAAGGATTATCGACGCGAGGAAGATCGTGACGGCCAGACCTATCACCACGGCCGTCAAGACGAGTGCCTGTGGGAGCGGGTCAACGGATCTCTGCGCCAGCTCCTGCACGGCAGCGTATCCCCCACTTATGTTAGTGAGCACCGGGGGCACCGGGGATTCTTCGGGCGAGGGCCACGCCCTGTAACCGATCACTATTGCGAACGCGTTGGCGGTGTCTGAGAGTATGGTCATGGATATGAGCTTCTTCACTAGGTTAGGCTTCGAGAACACGCCGTAAAGCGCTATCGCCGTGTTGGCGAAGAGCGAGAACAGCACTATCAGTGAGAGGCTGACCTCAAATTCGTTCATGATCCTCACCCCTCACTGCCTCCTCAACCACCTCATGCGGTGAGAGGAGGAGCATGATCGTTAAGGTGAGCCCAGCGGCCACGGCCAGCGACTCGAAGAGGTTATAGAAGAGTAGAGAGCCACTGGTTAAGGCGCCGCCTATATACGCGGGGTAGCTGAACTGGGAGAGTTCCTTCGCCTGGTTCTGGAACACGATGCCGCCAAGGATCGGGGGGATGAGCGCGACAGCGGCTATGCCGAGGAGGCCGGCCGACCTGAGCATAAGCGCTCTTTCCTTGCTGAGCCCGCTGACAAGGTACCCCAGAGAGAACGTAACGAGTATGACCAGCGCAACCACAGCGGCGGTTGCACCGCCTTGGAAACCACCTCCCGGGGTTAGGTGGCCGTGGAGGGCTATCGCGGCGGCTACGGCCAAGATCATCGGCGCCGTCACGGCGGCTGCTGACCTAGCGATTGCGCTGAGGCCTTCCCCGATCCTTGCGGAGGGCTTAATTCCGCGGAATAGCGTGACCGTACCTATTATGGCGCCGAAGAGCACGGCTGTTTCGAAGAATGTGTCAACACCCCTGAAGTCCCACACTATGGAGGTCACGGCCTCTGGAGACATGACTGTTAGTGTCCTATTCCACGGCGCGTAGGCTAGCGTGACGTAGGCCCTCGCCAGCGAGCGAAGGCCCTCCAGCGGCACCGACGCGCCTAGTGCACCGTAAGCAACGGCGAACGAGAGCGAGACCACGACCAGTGCTATGGATACCGCTATGAGGTACCTACTCGCCACCCTCACCACCCTCGAACCTACCGACCCTCTTTATGAGGGCCAGCACGACCGCCGGGTAGATCCCGACGGCAACCGGCACGTAAACAAGCACTATGTCCGGGGCCATGAGCACCAGGAATATTATGGCGTATGCCGTGCTCTGGAGCGCCGAGAAGATCAGGGCCCTAAGTAGGTCTCTATCGCTCACTGCTAAGTAAGTAGCTATAACGGATAGGACGGCTGAGAGCGCGGCCAGCCCTAAGGCAACGTTCACTGGCTCGATCAACACTCACCACCCTCCTTTCCAGCATCATATGTACACGGTTCCTTGGGCGCCGTACCCGATCTGTAGGCGGCACGCGCCAGTACGTGAGTACCTGCGGGGGCGACTATCAGTATTATCAGTGCGGCGACGGCAGATGCCCCAGCCATGAACCAGCGGTACTCACCCAGGGCGGGCTCCGACGCCGCGTAGATCGATACACCGAGCATCGGGAGCACTGAGCCCCCAATGGCGCCGACGGTGGCGGCGTGGAGCCTGGTGAAGAAGTTGGGAAACCTAAGCATGCCTATCGAGCCTGTGAGGTCGTAGAACGCCCCCACAAGCACTATGACCGCGCCCACAAATCTCCCGATGAGATAGGGATCAATCGCCAAGCTCCCTCCCCTCCAGGTACTTAGCTACGTAGAGATCTAGGGCATACACCCAGAGCGCCAGAACTATTGCTGATGGAACAAGTAACGGAGATCTGAGGAGAAGCCCTATCACCGCTATTAGGGCAGCGAGGTCGTAGGTCAGTGCGTCCACCGCGAGTATTCGGTCGGGTATCGTTGGCCCCTTAACAACCCTGATAGTATAGAGCGTCAGCGCGACTATGTAGATAATCACTGACGCCGCCACCAGGGTCTCCGGCGTCACCATCTAAGTACCCATGAATCTTTAGTGGTGAGATTAAAAGTTAGGTCTCCTCAAGCGGCCCAGTAGGTGACTGAGTCGAGCACGTCCGGGGTTATGACCTCGGCCTGCTTACCCCTCCAGTGCTTGTCCTTCCTTATCACGTTGATGACGCCGCTCTTCAGCGCCTCGATCGCCGCTGGTTCGCCATGGTTCAGTATTATCCTCCTGGGCTTCGGGTAGATCAGGCGCACGAAGTTGAGGAGCTCCCTCCTGTCGGAATGGCCTGAGAAACCCTCTATGGAGTGCACCTCCATCTCGATCTTGAGGGGCTCGACCCTGTCGCCCCGCGGTATGTTTATGACGGGCTTAGTCCCTGCACTCCTAGCCCTCGTCGCGGCATCCAGCACCTTCCTCCCCAGGGTACCCTCGACCTGGTAGTTCACGAATATGAGGGTGTTCTTCGGGTCGTTCGAGAGCAGGTAGAAATACTCAACGGCGGGTCCGCCAGTGAGCATGCCGGATGTTGCCATTATTATGACCGGCTCCGTAGTGTCTATCGCCTCCTCCCTCGTCGACCTGCTGTCGACTATCCTTATGGAGGGGTGCATGAACGGGTTCTCGCCCCTATATATCATCTCTCTCACCTCCCTCGAGAGGTACTCGGGATAAGCGGTGTGTATTGCCGTTACCTCATTGATCATGCCCTCAACATAGACGGGCACCTCAGGTAGCTCGCCCGACCTCATGTAGTGGACGAGTATCAGCATGACCTCCTGCGCCCTGCCTACCGCGAGGGTCGGGATCAGAACCTTGCCCCCGCGCTCTATGGTCTTCTTGATGAGTTCGATGAAGCGTCTCTCCTCTTCCTCCCTGTTATTTACTTCTTTGTTCCCATAGGTTGACTCCATGATTAGTGTATCGACTCTCGGGAACCTGAACTCGGCCCTGTTGAGTAGTCTGGTTGTCCCGAATTTGAAGTCACCCGTGTAGACGATGTTGTGCATCCCGTCACCGATGTGGAGGTGCGCCATGGCGGAGCCGAGTATGTGGCCCGCCTCATAGAATGTGAGCCTGATGTCCGAGGTTATGTCTGTTGTGACGTGATACCTGAGCGGGATCGTGTGGAGAAGCGCCTTACGTATGTGGTAGTAGTCGTAGGGAAATGGCTTCCCCTCTCTCTCAGCAATCTGGAGTAGGTCTATCTGAAGGAGAACCATCAGATCTCTTGTGGCTTGAGTAGCGTAGACGGGGCCATCGAACCCATACTTGAAGAGGTAGGGTATGAGCCCGCAGTGGTCTAGGTGAGCATGAGTCACGACAACAGCATCCAGCTCATCAGGTCTTACCCCTATCACGTCGAGTCTAGGGACGGCCTTGGAGGGGGTGGGGGCCCCTGCATTGAACCCGAAGTCCAGGAGTACTTTCGACTCGGCAGTCTCAACGAGTATGGCGGATCTTCCCACTTCCTTGAATCCTCCTAGGGCGGTGATTCTAACGAAGTCATCTCTAAAGAGGACTACCCTATGTATTCTTTCACCGACTCTGCGAAGGAACTTCTTTCTGTACTCGGACTTGCTGATTAAGTACCTAAGCTCCCCCTCAAGTATCTCCGACCTTAGAGGGGGCTTCCTCACGACGACCGGTCGCCAGCCCGTCTCCCTGAATATGTACTTGTAGAGGGCCCTATCATCAGTGAGGAATATCGAGGGCTGGGATGTCTTGATGACTACCTCCCCGAGGACTTCATCGAAGACCAAATCTTCTTCGGGATTCCCTATAGCCTTAGGCGCGCTTTGGAGGAGTATCTCAGCTATCCTCTTCCTTGCCTCGGTTATGGGGAGCCTGTAGTCCTCGTCTATCCTCAGCACTATTCTTTTCTTGATTGTCTTCGCCAACCTCCTGATGATGTCATCGGAGGTGACAGCGAAGTCCCTATCTTTGACGTAGACAGCTATTTCCGGGCCCTCGAACTCGATCTTTGTTATGACGCTAGAGGGCAGGTTCTCGTAGATAGCCTTGAGTATCATTAGACGCACGGGGTCATGCATGATAGCCGCTCTCGCCAACACTACTCACCTTCTAGGACAGTTACCGAAGTATGTGCATGGGAAACAAGTCTGGGCTCACAAGCTCAAGCGCAGGGCGGGTCTCGTCTCTATAGTAACGCCTTCAGCGGTAATAACGGCTATATCTACTGCCTCGCCGCTGAACGCGTCCCTAGCTATGGATGCTGACACTGCCCGCTGGAGGAGTTCCTTAGCTTCCTCGATGCTCATGTCCGGCCTATATCCCTGCTCCAGCACCGCTATGGCCATATACGATCCTGAGCCCGTCACAGCATACTTCTCCTCGATGTGGTCGCCGAACCACTCAACCTGGTAAAGATGCGGCCCCGTCTCGTCCACGCCGCCCACGAGCATCTGCACTATGAACGGGTAGTATTTGTATGCATTCAAGAGAAGCCCTAAGTAGGAGGCTAGGGCCTTTACGCTTATCGGGACGCCGTGACTTATCCTGTACTGCTTAGCTACATTCCTGAGGAGAGACGCGAGCATCTGATTGTCGGCGACCAGGCCTGCCGTGGTTACAGCTATGTGGTCGTCGACGACCAAGATCTTCCTTACTTTCTTATGGGCTATGTATGCCCCGGCCGTGGCTCTCTTGTCAGCGGCCAGCACTACAGCGTCCTTCAGTACCACACCCGCTGTTGTTGTTCCTGTGGTTAGTGCCTTCATGGATCTCACACCCAGAACATCCTAATGCCGTGTAAGAATCCGTGAACCCTTATTAAAGATGTTCCGACACGCATAACCAGGCGCGAGGTCATGAATTCGAAGCACGTGATCGATCTGCCGAAGAAGATAGTGATCGGGGATGACGTCATCGGTGACATTCCCGAGATCTTAAAGGAGCTCAACCTCTGGGGCAGGGCCTATGTCCTAACTGGGCCCAACGTCAAGAAGTTAGTAGGCGAGAAGGTAGCTGATATACTGCAAGGCGAGGAGGCAGAGATCGAAGTTGGTGTGGTTAGGACACCCATGATAAGCGAGATCGAGGGGCTCGTCGACCCGATAAGGAAGTTCAAGCCAAGAGCGATAATTGCGGTCGGGGGCGGTAAAGTCATAGATGCTGCTAAATATATATCGCGAGTGACGGGATCTCCGTTTATCAGTGTCCCTACAGCAGCGTCTCATGATGGTGTGGCATCACCGTTCGCTTCAGTGCGAGGGACAGGGAGAGTGACATCGGTTAAGGCTTCCCCACCAATAGCGATAGTTGCCGATATCAGAGTCATAGCATCCGCCCCGAGAAGGCTCCTTTTAGCCGGTGCTGGAGACCTAATAGGGAAGTTCACGGCTGTACTTGACTGGAGGCTGGCCCACAAGCTCAAGGGCGAGTACTACGGGGACTACGCTGCGTCGCTCGCCCTGCTGAGTGCGAAACACGTCATAAACTTCAGTGAGGTCATAGCAAGAGGCGGTTCGGAAGCCGTAAGGATAGTTATGGAAGGCCTCACTTCTGCCTCAGTAGCTATGTGTATAGCCGGGTCCACTAGGCCAGCGTCTGGGTCGGAGCACTTGTTCAGCCACGCCCTCGACAAAGTCGCTAACTATCCAGCACTCCACGGCGAGCAGGTGGCTGTTGGCACGATAATGATGGCCTACCTGCATGGGAAGAACTGGAAGAAGATAAGGTCGATCGTGAAGCGCCTCGGGTTGCCGTCAACTGCTAAGGAGTTAGGTGTCAGGGATGAGGACATCATAGAGGCCCTCACTATAGCGCACACGATAAGGCCCGAAAGGTATACAATACTTGGTGAGTCAGGCCTCACGAGAGAGGCGGCTGAGGAGCTGGCAAGGGTAACGGGAGTTATAGGATGAGGTGGTAGAAATGGGAATAATCACTTTGGTGAGTTCATTTGTGGCGAAGGAGGGCTACACCTTTCAGTTCACAGGACCAGCCCCAGAATGCGCGGACTGCCCCTTCAGGAGGGTATGTGTCGACAAGCTGAAGCCAGGGCATGTCTATAGAGTGGTGAAGGTTCTCGGCATTAAGAACAAGTGTCGCTTAACGGGCTCTGTGACTACTGTCGAAGTTGAGGAGGTCCCAGCTAAGACGGCTGTCCCGAGTAGGCTCGCTGTGGAGGGGATGGTCATAAGGTTCAGTAAGGTGCAGTGTGATAGGAGGGACTGCCCATATTACAGTATATGCAGGCAGAAGCTACTGCCGGAGACAGCGAAAGTGAAGATAGTTGGTGTGGGTAAGAAGATAAATTGCCCTAGAGGACTTCCCCTCCGTGAGGTCGATGTCCTCGTTATTGATTAGTGAGGGCTCAAACTAGCTTAGTGTTTATCTGCACTATCTCCTCAGTTATGGTGTTACCCCTCACAAGCTTCCTCCTCCGCTCACCCTTCCTCCTCGGGTGGAACCCCGGAGGGCCGGAGAGCAGGATGTACTTCTTTACCGGGCCGTGCACCGAGGGCAGCATCGGCGCTCCGGTGAGGTCACTGCCACCGGTTATGAGGAGCTCCTTCCCTTGAATACCAACGACATCAGCGGGAACTTTTTCACCTATTCTCTTCCCTATAAAGATCTCAGCGTTCTTCCCGCTTACCAGGATTTGGAAGGACTTAGAGCGGAACACCTCGCCGACAGTGCGCTCAACACCTAGGAGCTCCTCGAGCATGGCCTTGGGGACGTGAAGTTCCTCCGGGGGGATCTCCTCGGACGGCATGACCTTGAGGGTTATGTTTAGTTTCTCCCCAGCCGCCCTGTCCTTCCAGATCCTTAGGGTGACGTAGCCGTAGGGGGTGTTGAGCTTCTTTAGTAGTTCGGGATTAGCGTAAGCGACCGGTATCTTCTTTTTCTCTTTATGATCCACCGTGAACTCTAGCTTCGCGTCACCAACACTCTCGACGCCGACAACCCTCACCCACACAGGCCGCGGCTCCCCAGCCTCCGGGTCGTTGACCACTACCTTGAACTCCGGCACCTCCAGCCTCACCAGCCTGTCCCCTACACAGAAGGGCTTTAAAGCTTGTCCCCTCCCCCGCTACAGGGGTTGCTTGGAGAGGGAGAGCTGGTACTGCATCGAGGTAGTGGAGTTCGTGGGCCACGAGAACGTCAGGGCAGAGCACGAGACAACCTTCGAAATAACTACGGAGCCCTACCTGACGCCGAGGGGTGACTGCATAATAGGGATTAAGGCGAGTAAAGCCCTCAGGGACTTCAGCGACTGCTTCAAAAGATTGGTGAGGTCAAGCTCGACGAGGATACACGTAGTTATAGTGAGCGAGGACGGCGCAGTGGATACTGCGAGTGGGTGGGGGAGTGAAGAACTCACGTACGAGGACCCTACCAGAATAATCGTTAGGAGATCATCCTACGTCTCCGGAAACACGGCAGTCATCAAGGCTAATAAGGCGGCGAGGAACCTGAGCAGGGCCCTCATTAACTCTCTAAGGAGAGGTAGTAGGGCAGTAGCCATATTCGTCGCGGTCAAGCCCCAGAGGGCGGTCGATTATGGGGTTCGAGGAAGAGAGGAGAAGGCTGGTCAGCAAGCTCATACGGGAGGGCATACTTAAGAGTAAAGAAGTGATAGACGCCTTCCTCAAGGTCCCCAGAGAAGAGTTCGTGCCCAGGCACCTCAAGAGGCTTGCCTACGCCGACATGCCCCTCCCGATAGGGCATGGACAGACAATAAGCGCCCCTCACATGGTCGCCATAATGACTGAAGCCCTCGCCCCAAGGAAGGGTAACAAAGTATTGGAGGTCGGGACGGGGAGCGGGTACCAAGCAGCAATACTAGCGGAAATAGTAGGGGACGAGGGGCATGTCTGGACAATCGAGAGGATACCGGCACTGGCTGAGTTCGCGAGAGAGAACCTTCGCAGAACCTCTTACGCCAGGAGAGTTACAGTGATAGTCGGTGACGGGAGCAAGGGCTACCCCGATGCGATGCCCTACGACAGGATCATAGTTACTGCTGCAGCTCCAGACGTGCCTGAGCCCCTCATAGAACAGCTCGCTCCAGGGGGGCGACTAGTTATCCCTGTCGGTGACTCCTTCACTCAGCGTTTACTGATACTCGAGAAGCGCCATGACGGCTCGATAATTAAGAGGTGGGGAACCTACTGCGTGTTTGTCCCCTTGATCGGGGAGTACGGTTTTAGGGAAAGGGATCACTGAGGGTCCCACTCATCATTGCTCAGCCACTAGCGGTTAGCTCATCCCCCGTGGTAATTAGGTGAGTAAGTTATTCATCGTTAACCCGCGCTTAGGTCAGATCGTCGCGAGCTCCTCACCGATCAAAGTCGTCTGGAGCGGCTTCATCATCCCATTCAAGGGGGTCTGGGGGCTTAATCAGTGTTGGCTTTGGGGAGATCAAGGATAAACCGCCTGCCGGAAATTGAGGACGGGCGCGTTCGTTGCTCAGGGGGCGCTCATATGGCATATTACTGCACGTAACGTCCCTTCCCTCACCGTTCGGGGTAGGGGATGTGGGGCCAGCGGCTAGGGAGTTCGTTGAGATACTGAACACGCTGGGTAAGCCGGTCTGGCAGGTTCTCCCCCTGACTCAGACCGGGAGAGCGACGTCCTACTCACCCTACAGCGGTCCCTCGGCATTCGCTATGAACACCCTCCTAATAAGCCCGGAAGATCTTGCCGAGGAAGGCCTCGTGGACAGGGCTCTTGTAGAGAGGCTGAGGAGGTCGCCGAGGCCTAGGGCCGAGTACGGGGTTGCTGAGGAAATAAAGGAGAGGGTGGTGGGAGAGGCGTTTAGGCGATTTAAGGAGGATGCTGGTTTGAGGGGCGCGTTCGAGGCGTTCGTTGAGGCTAATGAGTGGTGGCTGATCGACTACGCGCTGTTCGAGGTGCTGTCCAAGCTCCACGGTGGGAGGTCGTGGGTTGAGTGGAGGCGGGAGTACAGGGACAGAGAGAGTAGAGCGCTGGATGCTGTGATGAGGGAGCGGAGAGAGGAACTCGAGTACGTGATGTTTAAGCAGTTCCTGGTGTTCAGGCAGTGGCTCAGGCTGAGGGATCTGGCGAGGCGGTTGGGCATAGTCATAGTGGGGGACATACCCTACTACGTGGATCACAACAGCGCAGACGTGTGGGCGAACAGACACCTCTTCAAGCTAGACGAGAAAGGAAGGCCCCTCTACGTGGGAGGGGTGCCGCCGGACTACTTCAGCAGGACTGGGCAGTTGTGGGGTAACCCCGTCTATGACTGGGGAGCGCACAGGGAGGAGGGTTTCAGGTGGTGGATACTCAGGCTCTCGCACGCGCTCAAGCTCTACGACCTCGTCAGGCTCGACCACTTCAGGGGATTCATGGCGTACTGGGAGGTGAGGGCTGGCTCGCCAACGGCAGAGAAGGGGAGGTGGGTCAGGGTACCATACGAGGAGTTCTTTGAGACCCTCGCGCGCTCATTCCCTTCGATGCCCTTCATAGCCGAGGACCTGGGCTTCATAACGGCCGACGTTAGGGAGGTGATGCTGAAGTACTCCCTCCCTGGCATGAGGGTGCTTGTGTTCGCGTTCTCTGGCAACCCGAGGAACGAGCACCTACCGCATAACCTAGGGAGGAACATGGTCATCTACACCAGCACCCACGACACCAACACGGTTCTCGGGTGGTTCACGGATGAGGCCCCGAGGAAGTCGAGGGCTGCACTAAGCAGGTACGTGGGCAAGCGCGTGACCCCTAAGAACGTCGTTAAGGAGGTAACAAGGCTGGCGATGGCGTCGTCTCCCTCCCTGGCCGTGGTGCAGATGCAGGATGTCTTGATGTTAGGTAGCGAGGCACGAATGAACAGGCCGGGCACCTCCAGAGGCAACTGGTTGTGGAGGGCGACATCGATCAGGAGGGAGGACATGGTATGGGTTGCAGAGCTGGCGGAGGTCTACGGCCGCGTCACTGGGGCCTTAACCTGACTATGAAGAACCCGTCTGTGCCGTCGAGGTGCGGGTACAACCTACCAACCTCCTCAGCTACTGAGTAGACTCTATACCCGTCCCTCAGCCAGGGGAGGGGCTTCTCGGGCTCGTATAGCTGAGACAGCGCCTCCACATGCTCCTCACCCTCCTCAGGCATGACGGAGCACGTTGAGTACACGACGTACTCAGGTTCCATGTCGTACGCAGCAAGAAGCATCTCCCTCTGGAGCCTCGAATAATGAGCCACCTTACCCTCAGTCAAGCTCACCTTTATCCCGGGATCCTTACCGACTGCGCCCGAGTTACTGCACGGTGCGTCAAGGAGCACCTTCCCAGCCCGCCCAACTAGGGGCCTCGCTGTTGAGTCGGCGGCGACCAGCTGAACCCTCCCTAGGTCTACGCCCAGCTTCTTCATGAGGTTCCTGGCCTGTACTAGCCTCTTAACGCTTATGTCAACCGCGACTACCCAGGCCCCGTTCTCAGTGAGCATCATGATGAGGGAGGTCTTCATCCCCGGAGCTGCAGCCATATCAACGATCATGTCCCCCGGCTCTGGCTTGAGCGCTTCTACTACTGCGGCGGAGGCCTTATCCTGCGGTATAGCCCTGAACTCCTTAACGGGTCTGAGGAGCCTCACAGGCTTCGGCGTGCTCACTACCTTGAGCATGTAGGGTATGTGCTTGTCCTGCTCCACCACCACGCCTTCGGACTCAAGCTCCTTAACGACCCGATCAACGTCGGTGACGAGGGTGTTCACCCTGAGCCACCAGACCCGCCTATTCATTGCCTCAAGCATCCTCTCCCCCTCATCCCTACCTAGCAGTTCCGTGACCCTCTCATAGAACCAGCGAGGGTACGACAGCCTGCAGTGGGGCTCCCTCGGCTCCCTCACGCCCTTGAGCCAGGCTCTAGCGAGCGTCCCATACCTCTTCCTCCTGCCCAGTACGCACACAAGTTTCCAGTAATCACTGACGAACTTCCTAACCATCTCGTAGAGCCTCTCCCGCTCATCAAGCGTCTTCGCGCATCTCCCAGCGCACGCCCTCTTGAAGGCTACGTCAACAGACACACTCCTCTCCACGACGTAGTAGAGGGCGCTGGCCAGCAACTTAATCAGTTTCCTGTCCCTCACCTCGGGAACGCACCTATGGCCTGGCCCCTCCGCGATTATATCTCTGCCCCCGTAATACCGCGTAATTACTGGCTGGAGGTGACCGCGCGGCGAGATCGGCGGTTCGCCACTTATCCGTCCCAAACCCTCGGATAGTTTTAGGGGCGGGTTTGAGCGGCTTCATTTATTCAGTTACTCTGGAAGTGCTCTCGAGGTATAGGGAGAAGGCAGAGGCAGTGCTTAAGGCCGCGGTCAGGCTCGCTGCCAGGAACAGGGAGAGGGGTGCCTCTCCTGGTGATTTCGAGTTCCGCGAGCTTGTTCGGGAGCTTAGGGAGGCCGGGATAGAGTACAACCCGTCATCCCTCCTCACCAGGCTGGAGAGGGATTACGGGATAATCGAGAGGACCTTGAGGACATCCACGCAGAAGTGGTGGAGGTTCAGGAGCCTCGAGGAGGTCGTCATGGCACTGAAGGACTTCTCCGGTGGAGGAGGTGAAGTCGACGAGGTCGCTGACCCAGAGGAGGCCTTGCTGGAGCTGAAGGTCAGGCTCGTGGACATAGACTCGACGATATCGAGGCTCAAGGCTCTGGCGCAGAAAGGGAGGCTTGGGAGAAGGGAGAGGGAGGAGCTGAAGAAAATAGTGATGAACGAGCTGACGGAGGCTGTGAGGGTCCTTAAGGAGGTGGAGGAGTATGGGGCCGAGAGGTTCGCCGACTTCGGGGTTAAGGTCAGGCTCGCAATAAAGCTAGCGATGAGGGCCGCGGCTCCCTCAGTTAAGGGTAACGAATTAGAGCTCGCCCTCGACACGATCGCGAGGACAGTGAGATGAGTGATCTAAGGTACTGCGTCATCGGCCCTGGCGCCGTCGGCTCTCTTATAACCCACGCACTTAACACGGCGGGGATCGTTCCCCGCGTGATCACCCGTTCTGCCGCTAGGGCGAGCGAGCTGGCGTCTGCCGGCGCCCACTTAATAACGCCGTCAGGCAGGGTCGTGAAGCTTGAACTCGATCCCGCCCCACCTGAGGGGTTAAGCGAGGGAGAATGTGATGTTATGATATTCGCTGTAAAGGCGTATAACATTGAGGAAGCCGTTAGGAGGGTTAAGAAAGCGCTCTCTGCTAGGGGAATCGCCGTCAGTACCCAGAACGGGCTTGGCTCTCTAGAATTGCTTGAGGGTGTTTTCGGCCGCAATAGGTCAGCTCAGCTGGTACTCAATCATGGCGTGTCGAGAGCGGGAGGCGGCGCCTTCAAGTGGGTGGGGGGCAGCGAGTCGTACCTTGGCCAGCGCGGGGGCACTCCCTTAACAGCGTTGCTTGAGAGAGTAGCTAAGGATCTCGGCCTACTCGGTGTGAGGGTCGTGCGCGATATCGAGCCGCTGAGGTGGCTCAAGCTGTGCGTCAACGCTGGCATCAACCCCGTCACGGCCCTCCTCAAGCAGCCTAACGCCGTCATCGCCGAAGTCGGGTGGGCTGGTGAGGTGGCTGCGTTGGCGGCCAGAGAGTGCCATGAGGTGGCTGAGGCCCTCGGCATACACCTTCCGAGGGATCCCGTCGCCGAGGTACTCAGGGTGGCCGAAGCGACGGCTGATAACGTATCGTCCATGGCCCAGGACCTCATTAGGTGCAGGAGGACAGAGATCGACTACATAAACGGGAAGGTCGTCGAGAGGGGGGAGGAGGTAGGTGTAGGCACGCCCGTAAACAGGGTGCTCGCCAACCTCGTGAGGGCTGCCGAGAAGGTCTGCGGAGGGGAGGGATTAACTAGCTTCACTGCCTTTCCTAACATAAGGATACGGATTGGTGGTGCGCGATGAAGAAGGTGATGCCTAAGGACTTCATCAAGGCTAAGAGGGAGGGTAGGAAGCTGGCGGTCGTGACTGCCTATACCCATTACCAGGCCAGGGTCGCGGACGAGGCAGGCGTTGACGGCATACTCGTTGGGGACTCCCTGGGCATGGTGATAATGGGGTACGAGAGCACGCTTCCCGTCACGATGGAGGAGGTGATGCATCACCTGAGGGCAGTATTGAGCGCTTCGCCGAGGGCGCTCGTGATAGCGGACATGCCCTTCCTGAGCTACGAGGTCAGTGTTGCGGAGGCTGTGAGGAATGCTGGCTCGCTGATCAAGGCAGGAGCGGGGGCGGTTAAGGTCGAGGGCGGTGAGGAAGTAGTCGACGTTGTTGAGGAGCTTGTGAGGGCGGGGATACCGGTGATGGGTCACGTGGGCCTCAATCCGCAGAGGTACCTGGTACGCGGGGGCTACCGCCTCGCCGGCAAGACAGCGTCAGATGCCGAGAGAGTGCTTAGGGACGCACTCGCGCTGGAGGATGCGGGAGCTTTCTCAGTCGTGGTGGAGTTTACGGCGGCGGAGGTGGCGAAGAAAGTCACCGAGGTGCTCCAGATCCCGACAATCTGCATAGGCTCGGGCCCGTTCTGCGACGGTCAGGTAACGGTCTTCCACGACATACTCGGAATAAACCCCGAGCCCCCGCCCTTCGTCAAGCAGTTCGCCAGGACGAGGGAGCTGTGGTTGGAGGCGTTGCGCGCCTACGTGAGGGAGGTGAGGGAGGGCTTGTTCCCAGGTGAGGGCATGTACTGGGGGATGAGGAGCGACCGAGATAGGGAGGAGTTCGAGAATGTTGTCAGCAACCTAGT
Source organism: Desulfurococcales archaeon (assembly GCA_015521325.1). GTDB lineage: Archaea > Thermoproteota > Thermoprotei_A > Sulfolobales > NBVN01 > WAOK01. Next base: position 42,697 of record WAOK01000005.1, read on the forward strand.
AAAGATGAGGCGAGACCGGAGAGCCTCTCCCTGATATGCGCCAACGCCTCCGATATGACTACTGAGTTGTCGTATTTCTCGAGTATGCTACGGACTTCTTCCTCGTCCTTTCCTTTCATCTCCTTTACAGCCTCGACCAAGGCGGGCATCGCCCTCACGATGTTGTCCACAATGGTTATGTTGGCCGTGAGGGACGTCCTCGAGATGGGGTTCAGATCGACCGTGATCACGAACTTACCGATGCGGCGAAGTGCCTCAGTCCTGTCACCGTCCTCCAGAGGCACGAGCACCACGTCCGCCGCCGCTATCCCTTTGGGGCTAACCCTCCTCCTCTCGCTGAATAGTTCCGGTATCGTGGCCGTGGCGTCATCGACGCCGAGCACCTCCTCCGCCCCAGCACCCAGCAGAACCTCCTTGATCTTCCTCGCCCTCTCCTCGGTCCTGTAGAAGAGGTTAACCTCGATCTTTGCTCCGACAACCCTAGCTAGCTCCACCACCTCCCGAGGAACTAGTGCGGCCACGTTCCCGTTAACGGATATGACGGGGTGCTTGGCGAGGATGAGTGCGGCGGCAGCTGCCTCGATGGCTTTCATAGCGAATGGCTGGGTCGCCTCACCTATTAGGTAGTCAAAGCACTCACCCCTGCCGTGGGCTATCAGCCCCTCCGGCACCACTATACCTAGCCTGAACCCCTCCACTAGCTTCTCCCTTATCATTAGGGACTCATACCTTGGGTGGTTCCTGGGGATCCTCGTATCCCACACCTCAACGAGATTGGCTTACTAGCAATTTAATCGAGAAGCATGGCGGGGGACGGCGCCGGCTCCATCACGATCCACTCACCGCCCCCAAGCTCCGGGACATCACCCCAAGCGATGGCGGCGAGTACGGACTTCTTCACAAAGTAACCGATGAGCTCACCCCTCCTAACGAGCTCATCGAGAACTGCCCTAACGTCGTCGGGGGCAGCGCTCATGAAACCGAGTGCCTCAGAGTACCTCCTCCCTGCCTCAACAAGCCTCTCCAGAGTCGGGACCCGCAGGAACCACCTCAGGAGTTCTGCCCCCTTCTCACGCATCCTGCCCCAGAGCCCCTCAAGCATCTCGGGGGTTGTTAGGGACGAGACCCTCCTTAAGTAAACCCTCACACCGCCTTGCACAGGGTACCTCTCGACCACGGCGATCCCCGGGGCCCCCGGCCTGACCCTCACAGCTATCGGGCCCCCGGCGAGAATCACAGCTACATCGCCCAGACCCGTCCCAGAGAAGACCTCGGCCACGTGTGCAACCCTGCCAGCCCTCTCCAGTGGCGGTCCACCAGCAAAGTACGCCAGTGAGAGCGACGCTATGGCACTCATCCCAAGCCCGTCACCCAGCCTCACCGGGCTCTCTATAGAGACGCAGGCCCTCCTTCCCACGAGCTTCTCAACAGCCTTACCCGTAACGAACTCCACACATACGCCATTGATTGTGAGGGTACACCCGCACCTCCTCTTCTCAGCTACCGCATAGGGAGCGAGTACGAGGCCAGCGCCCGTGGACCCTGTGAGGTAGGGCGATCGTGATCTATAGGGCACCCACACGGCGCTGAGGTGGTGCGGTATAACAAGCCTCAAGGCAATTTGACCCCAACCTTCTCAAGGATATAGTCGATTATGTATCTCGCAATAACCTCCTTCCTGGCCCTCGGCACCCTCCTCACCCCTTCCCTGTCAACGAGCCAGATCTCGTTCTCGGGCGATGAGAACCCTATGCCCTCAACGCTGACGTCGTTAGCCGCTATGGCGTCGAACCCCCTCTTCTCGAGTTTCTCCCTAGCCGAGCTGAGGAGCCTCTCCACATCCCCTTCAGCGTATTCGGCAGCGAACCCTATCAAGAGCCCGTCGAATACCTCACGGATTTTTAGAGAGATCTTAGGAGTCGGAACGAGCTCCACCTCTATCGGTGAGTCAGTCGTACGCAGCCTCCCCTCCCAGGTCCTGCTGAACCTGAAGTCGGAGGGGGCGGCGGCTAACACCACAGCATGCGGGTGGGTGCCCTCAACAGCCTTCATCACGGCGCCGAGCATCTCCTCGGTGGTGACGATGTTGATTGCTCTCAGGTAATATGGGGGCTTCTCCTTTAGCGGACCCGCTACGAGCACCACGTCCGCCCCGCGGAGGAATGCCTCCCTAGCTATCGCCACTCCCATGAGCCCGCTGCTTGGGTTGCTTAGGAAACGTATTCTGTCGAGGTACTCCCTGGTCGGGCCAGCGGTGACAACGAGCTTGATTCCTTCGGCGTCTCTCCCCCTATTTACTATGGCGTCGACGGCGAGGGCAAGCTCCTTCGGCGGGGGGAACTTGAGCTTGCCTTCCTCAATCATGGGTGGGAAAACTATTGCCCCAGCGCCCCTCAGCCTCTCCAGTGCCTCCTTCACCTGTGGGGCCGCATAGAGGGACGAGTGCATGGTCGGCACAACAATCACCGGTTTACCTGCCCCCATCATCGCCAAAGCAATCAGCGTCACTGACGTGTCGGTCACCCCGGACGCAAGCTTAGCTATGGTGTTCGCCGTGGCTGGTGCAATGATCATGGCGTTGCACTCGTCGGCCAGTGCCGTATGCTCTGAGAAGCCGCTTAGCTCAGTTATTGGCTCTCTCCCTGTTGCCCAGGACAGTACCTCCTTAGTGACGTACCTCAGTCCGTCCCTCGTCGCCGTCGCCACCACGTCCGCGCCGAGCCTCACGAGCTCCCTTATCATGTCGGGGACCCTGTAGGCTGCTATCGAGCCCGTGACTCCTACGACAACACACCTGCTCTCTAGCGTCCTCCCTCTAGTCCCCCTGACCTCGTCCGGCGGCCGTTTCGAGGGGAGCGGCCTAATGACGGGCACCCACATCCATTAATGGGGCCCTCATATTAAAGGGAGGGAGGGGTGATCGCAGTGAGCGACTGCAGCGTTGTTGTGAGAGAGGCAACCGACGCTGACCTCCCTGAGGTCATAAGGATAAACATGGAGTCCCTCCCAGAGCACTACACGCTTTCATTCTGGCGGAACATACTCTACACTTGGGGTAAGGCATTCCTTGTCGCAGAGGCTTGCGGGGAGGTCGTCGGCTACATTATGTGCAGAACCCTCTGGAGGAGGTCCTTCTTTCGGAGGTTTCTCATGGGGAGGGTCGGGCATATAATCAGCATAGCGGTGAGGGAGGGTTATAGAGGGAGAGGAATAGGGACCAGGCTCCTCGTTGAGGCGATGCGGAGGCTCCACGACTACTACGGTGCCAAGGAGGTCTACCTGGAGGTTAGGGTGAGTAATGAGAGGGCAATAAAGCTCTATAAGAAACTGGGGTTCCGCGTAGTTCAGAGGGTAGTTAGGTACTACGCGGACGGGGAGGACGCCTACATTATGGCCAGGCCGCTTCCGCTCGAAGGCGGTGACGGGTTATAAGGGATTCCGTCCCCTGACAGCGAAGGGTAGCGGATGCCTACACTAGTGAGGATCAGGCAAGGCAAGCAGAGAGGGCTTCTTGGTAGGTTCTGGGCGATACCACACATGTGGAGCGTGCCACCGAAGACCATGAAGGGGAGGCCGTGGGTCGAGAGGGTGGACTACGACATGGAGATACCTTGGTATATCTCACCTTTCCCTAACGAGGACCTCATGGACTTCTTCGCGGAGTGGTTCGGGTATGTCGAGATACCTGTTGAGGGTGAGTACGAATTCTTCATGAAGTGCGACGACGGCTGCATACTGGAGATCGACGGCGTTACGGTAATCGATGCGTGGCGCATACAGCCGCCCACGCTCTACATAGGTGACCCGATATACTTAGAGCCAGGGCCCCACAAGGTCAGGATAAGGTACTTCAACATAGGGCCATTCGGCCTCATATCATTCGGCTGGCTAAGGCCCGATGGGAGGCTCGAGATACTTGATGGCGAGCACTTATTCACTAGGACGGGGTCCACGATACTCATCCGCGGCGTCCCAAGGGGCGTGGAGGTCGAGCTTTGGTCCGGGAACCTCCTAGCTAGGGGACGCAGGAACGAGTTAGGACTCACGTACATGATCCTGCCAAACCCGATGCCTGTTGATGCCTATTTCAAGATCAGGGTTGGCGAGGAGGTCTATGAGACACAAGTGTTTCGTGATGTCTGGGGAGGGGACGTCTATGAGTACGTCGAGGATGAAGGACCTGCCTCCTTCAGTGAGGGGGAGGCAGTCGTAAGCACCTAAGCCTAATTCCCCGCGGCCCGTAAAGAGCGGCGCACCCAATTATTGCCTCACCCGTGGATACAGCCGGGACCCCCTCCACCGAGCCCCAGCCAGGCACCCTACCGGAATAAACCAGTGCCTTCGGCCTCAGAACCCTCACAGCCTCTCTCACCTCCAGCGAGCCGACCCTTACCCGAAGTACCGGGTTGTAGTCCATGAAACCTTTGGGAGGAACTGACGTTATGAGGAGGTCAGGTGCGTAGCTGCTGTACCTCCTCACTAAGAGCTCGGTTGATTGGACAGCGTCAACCCCACCGATCCCGCACACCCTATACGCTCCCACAGGCAAGCATCTCCCATCGAGTAACCTTCCTACAGCACCCCAGCTCTTCGTTACCACGATATCGTCGACGTACCCGGTCACGAGGTAGGCGCTGACACCCAGCTCCTCAGGTATTAGGTTCAGCCCCCCAGCAACAATGACTGAGTCAGCGCCGAGCGCCTTGATAAGCCAGCGCACAATGCGGGAGGTCGCCCTGGGCCTTACCCAGGACCTACCGATGATGGCGAGCACACCTGATCACCCAGAAAGCAGTCGCTAGGGCCGTGAGGTCAGCGATGCTCCCGAGGTTGACGCTGCTTCTCCGGAGGAAGTCATCCCTACCCCTAATAATTGCTGTCCTTGTCGTCAGCCACCACCCCGTACCCAGTGACTTAAGGACAGAGGTGTCCACTAGCTTGTTGGCAAGCGTAATGAATACCTTCTTCACGACCTCCTGCGTGGGTTTGTTACAGGGTATCGCTACCGACGCTTCCCTGGTGAGCGTGTAGCCCGCGGTAACTTCCCAGCAGTTGATGTCGTAGAGGGAAGAGATTAGGTACTCCTCCCACAAGCTGGAGGGTGATGAGCTACTCACGAAGCCGTGCAGATGCCTGACCCCTCCCTCATCCACAGCCCTAATTAGCTGCCCTGCTGGAATACTGCGTAGGCACTCCTCCACGATGCCCCAATGGGCGTTAATGGCTTCTGGAACTCCCTCTCCCAGGTACTCAAGAATGGGTGTTAGGGGGGCTACCAGCACCACATATCCGGCTATGGTGTTTTTTCCTATGATGCGGGAAGCACGAACCTGCCCCGCAACCCCTAAAACCTTAGGAACTCTCTTACAGGGCGGCATTGATAGGGCCTCACCGAGCGCCCTAGCCAGGTACGGAACACTTAGTATAAAATCAGCTAGGGTTAGGCCCCCGCTCCCCATCCACGAGGAAACTGTGGCGGGCTTCCCCGGAGTAGCTGCCTCCAGCGCCACGGAGCCGGCCAGTGCGGCGGCGATGTCCCAGGGGTCCTCCATCACAACTACTCCTTAGGGAAGACCTTAACAACGAATACGTTCTCTGTGACCTCCTTCTTCAACTCCCTAATACCGTCCTCACCTATAGCAGCCATCGCGAAGACGCCGACAGCAGTCGCTCCAGCCTGCTGGACAATATTATTCAGCGCTAGTAGAGTCTTGCCAGATATTATGACGTCGTCAACGAGGAGCACCCTGTCCGAGGGGCTTAAGGACATCTTCGGGACGTAGAGGTTCACGACGCCGGGCGGGTCAGTGACGAAGAACTGTGTCTGGTAATAGTACTTGATCCCTATGTCCGGCCTCCGCCTAGCGACTACGAGCTTGGAGTCGAGGATGTCGGCTACGCTCACGCCGACAGGTATGCCATCGATCTCGACAGTCATTACCGCGTTTATGTTGTACTTCATGAACTTCTGGTAAGCTATGTACGAGAATATCTTTAGGAGGGAGACATCGTACACTATCTGGTTGAGGTTCACGAGCCTTATGTTGTGCCACTTGACGTAGAGAGCCCTCTTCTTTATTATGTCCTCGATTATGGGCTCCCTAACCAATTTCTCAATAAGCTCCCTCGCCCTCTCCTCGGAGGGCATTATCCTATGGTTTATGTACCTCCACAGCGCGGGGGCGGGGAGCCCGGTTATCTGTTCGAGTTCTCTATACCTATAAATGTGCTTAAAGGCGCGGAGAAGCTCCACAGCCAGTACTCTGATATCTGTGAGCATTTAGCTCACCTTATCATGGATACGTTAAAAGCTCAGCTAATAAACACTTACCCCGCGGGGACATTACCAAGTATATTAAGCACCAACAGAACCCAAGAGTTCCCTCTCCAGTAAAGGCGGTAACGCTGCATCAATAATGTCCGGAATTTCCATGACCAAATCCCTTATGAGAGTCAAAACATCTGCCTCTCTCAGGTCTACTACTGTGTCTCCAACTATGATGTAGGGCGTTCTAATTGATGGCAGAATCGCTATCTGTACCCTTATACGAAATTTTTTTAAGAATAACCCTATTGACAGAATTTTCTCCATTGTTTCCCTACCAACATCTAAAGGTACCACAGCATTGAGCCTGATCTCCCTCAACCAGAGCCCCTGTTGTAGGGTCTAGAACAGACTTACCTATTAAGTCCGGAGCCTAATCCCAGCTCCGTTCTATTTCGTAACTTTATGTAGTACACCAGCGATTATATATATTGGAGGTGAGACGTATGGCAAAAAATAAGGTAAGGGGTATATCCCTAGGGCCGCCGGAGGATATTGTTTACGAGGACGACTTCATGGTCATAGACAGAGCGCCAACTGATGAGGAGCTGAAGAAGATAGTAAAGGACATAATCATGGAGAAAGGAAGGCCGGTAACATGGGATGAGCTCAGGAAGGAGCTCAGCGGGATTGCAGGAGAAGATCGCTTGAGGAGAGTGCTGACTGACATGATATGGGCTGACGAAGTAGTGGAGATGATTGACGGCAGCTTCGGTCTGCCAGGTATGGAGGCTACCTACGTGCCGAGGCAAATAAAGAAGCGTGTAAGGCCGCTAGTGCCGCCGAAGTTCAGGGAGAGGTGGGGTGACCTAATCGACACGTATGGGAGCATAAGGGCTGCTATAAGAGCGCTTGCCCGCGGAAGGACGAAGATACCGACAGCGAAAAAAGAGAAAAGGGTCGCGGCGTACCGCTGAAGGGAGTGCACTAATTGGGTAGGGGGGCATGCGCTGAGAGAATAGTGCGCATGGAGAGAGCCGGAGGCACTTACCTAATAACAACAGATAAGGGGGCCACAGCCTTCATACCGATAGACAAGATATGCGATCTCGTGAAGAGGTTCGGTCTCTGCCTGCCTGAGGACTCTCCCGTAAAATGTAAGTAATGATTTTTCCCTTCAATTACCTAAGATGTAATCAGGTGTACGTTTTGTGGAGATCCCTCGGTCTACCCGAGAATTTTATAAGGTACATATTCTATGAGAGGCTCGACTCTGTCCGCTCTATGGTGAGCGGTAGATTAAGCGATAAGGAGATCTATCTAGCCTTTACGAGGACATCCCCCGTCGTCATAACTCACGGACCAGCGGGGTTATCCGGCTCCGTCAAGATGGTTGGCTTTATTCCCAGAAAGGAGTATCTCGAGAAAGCACTCGAAGAACTGAGGAGGATATGGGAAAACTCTGTCGATAGAGGGTTTAGAGGAATAATAAATGACTTTCTAAGGGTGGCATATAATGAGGAATGGATAGACTTCACCGCCTTAGGCGGGCTAGAACTGGCGATGAGGCACAGCTGGGTGAACATAAGAGAAACGCATAAAGCGACCTTGCTCTTCTTTACACCGCCGATAGTGTCCTACGAGGTAAGGTGCTCGGTGGAGATACATGAGGACGGGCCTGTCTGGGAATACCTGAACTTATTGCATGACATCTTCCACAGAGTCCCGGGTGAGCCGCCGGGCAAGCACCCCGCCTACGTCTTCAGGTTCGAAGAGATATATGACAACTCGGCAACTAATGAAGGGTTCGGCAGGCTTATATGGAGAAGGTCAGAGGCCACCCGATAACTCTATCACTATACCGGTCAGGTGCCGTGCCTCCCTAATCACCCAGGCAACAGTTCTTGCGACCTCCTCCGGCTCTACTGGCCTGCCTAGAGGAGATTCTGAGGCCTCTCTCATATGGGTTTCTTTCATTCTGTTAGACCTCACCCACCCAGGGGCTATTCCCACAACCCTAACCCCCGGCCCCAATTCCTTAGCAAGCCATGCCACAGCGTAGTCAAGGCCTGCCTTGCTGACTAAGTATGCTAGTGAGGGCCTCAGGCTCCTGTATAGCCACGGCCTCCTCCTAGCAACCACGTCCGTGAGCATGACAATGACGCCCTCATCCATCACTGCCCCGAGCCTCGAGGCGATCACGAGGTTCGAGATGAGGTTAATCCTCAGAACACGCAGGAGGTTCTCAGTACTGACATCCTCGACACCGCCTTCCTCATAGATGCCGTGCGACAGCACCACCGCCCACGGAGGCCCCCACCTCCTGAGGACAAGGTTCACAAACTCCTCGGCATCCTTGCTGAAGTCATAGGAGAGGATGGCGAAGGCATTGTTTCCCCTATAGCCATTCCTACCCCTTCCCACATGGGCTATGATATCGAAATGCTTACTCAGCTCAGCAACTATGGCAGAACCTATTAGACCACCAGCACCGGTTACTAATACCTTAAGCCTCTCGGACAAGGTCCTCGATCACCCTAACAAGAATTAGTCCATAGAACGGGGCAGTTAAGGGATCCGTCCTGATCCTTAGCTCAGCGAACTTAGTAGCTGCTGTGAGGGACAGCGACCTGATGTGTCTTAGAGAGTACTCCTCAACATCGGTCTGGATCACCAGCACCCTGTTAATGAAGCGAACGGCCTCCGATATAGCGGAAGGCCTGACTAGTGATCTCCTGGTTTTCATGCTCCTCGAATAAGCTAGTACCTCAGCCACCGCCCACAGCGTGGGGGTGGCGGTCACTATGTACGGCTCCCTGATAAATGACGTCAGCTCGCCCAATACCCCTTCGTAATGCGATATGAGGTCGTCAATGACGTCCTCAAGTGTTAGAACCTCTTCAGATACCCTCGATCGCCTGACCTCGGGCCCTCTCCCGGCCTCGGAACTCGCCAGCGCTGTTAATACGAGTGAGGTGAGTAGCCACGGCCCCTCTCCCGGCCCTAGGTCAATGAATGAGACTCCCTCGAGCTTCGCCCGTATGACCTCGGGTAACGGGGACGGCGCTACCACAGCTATTCTGTGCCCGGTCCATCTGAGCTGATCCAGAAGTATGTTCAGCTCTGTCAGACCGGCAGGCGATACGAACACTATTACAGGTCTCTCTCTTCCCTCGTCGTACGGTGCAACATAGTAGTTCAGCATGAGGTCGTCCACAGCGACAGCGTTAATGCCTAGGCTATTCATTACTGATGCTGCATACGTTGATTGTCCGACATACGGGCCAGCGGATGTGACCGTCACCGATGTGGCGTCACGGATGAACAGCTTTAGGATCTCGGCAGCCTCCCTCCCCCTCCTTACCGCCTCCCGTACCCAGGTTCTTAGCTCCCTCATATGAGGGCCTCCCTTAGTGACTCCTCGCACCCGCATCCGGGCCTCTCACCGGGCTTTGGTATCCTGGGTATCACGAGCCTGAGCAGCTTCTTAGCCTTCTCAACGTTCTCCGCCATGACCTTGGCGACCTCCTCAGCCGTCACCGGCTTCTCAGCCCACACGTCGTAGTCTGTCACCATGGCTATGGTGGCGTAATGCATCTGAGCCTCCCTGGCGAGTACAACCTCCGGGACCAGGGTCATCCCGATTATGTCTGCCCCGAACATCCTCCACAGCTTCGACTCGGCCCTGGTCGAGAACCTCGGTCCCTCGATACATACGTAGGTACCGCTCCCGTGGTACCTTATCCCGGCCTCCTCAGCCGCCTCGGCTAGGAGCTTCCTCAGCGTCGGGCAGAACGGATCAGCCATGCTGACGTGGGCCACGACGGGGCCCTCGAAGAACGTGTACTCTCTCTTCTTGGTCATGTCTATGAACTGGTCCGGGAACACTATGTCGCCCGGCCTGTAGTCCTCCCTGAGGGAGCCGACGGCGCTGACGGCTATGACCCACCTCACCCCGATGGACTTTAGTGCCCAGATGTTCGCTCTATAGTTTATCCGGTGCGGGGGGATCTTATGGCCCCTGCCATGCCTAGGCAGGAAGGCAACCCTCCTACCTTCAACCTCGCCAACAATGATGTTATCCGAGGGTCTCCCGTAGGGTGTGTATATCTTGAATTCCTTTGCGTTCCTCACTATCTCGGGGTCGTAGAGACCCGAACCCCCGATGATCCCGATCTCGGCCCTGGCATCGTTTGGTATCGGTGCAAGCAACCATACCACCGCTTAGGTTATGAGGCAGTACCTAAATCAGTAATGGTGGCCGCCAAGCTTGGTAGAGACAGCGATCGTCCCGCTAAGATGGAGCGCTGTCGCCCACTACTTCGGTGTGGTTCTCACGCTCATAGGCCCCGTATCAGCCCTTCCCGCGATCTTCGGGTTATGGGACGGTACCGCTCTCCCCTACATCGTCGGGGCGACGGCAACGACTATCGCCGGGCTTATCCTGATGCGGACCGGGGGCGAGGGGATAGGGTTTCGTGAGGCTATGGCGGTGGCTGTGCTTACCTTCCTTTACCCAGCGATCCTCTTGGGAACCGAGATATGGGTGCTTGGTTACCCAGCAATAGACTCGTTCTTTGAGGGTGTGTCAGCCATAACGACCACAGGCCTAACGACATTCCCACCTGACGTAATACCTCCCTCAGTACACTTCGCTAGGTCGCTCTACCAGTGGGTCGGCGGTATAGGCTTCGCTGTCTTCGTGATCCTCTTCTTAACCAGGCCCGGGACAGCCGCACATAGACTACTAACGGTTCACGTATCCGACAAGGTCTCTCCAACGGCGAGGAAGAGCGTCATGCTCTTGACGGGGATATATGCGGGCATAACGGCGGCGTCGGGGATCCTCTATACCCTAAGCGGGGAGCCCCCCTACGACGCCCTCATCCACGCACTCACCACAGCATCGACCGGCGGTTTCTCGACCCACTCCCTTCTTCCCCCAGGGATGGTGCCTGCTGCGATCGTTATGATGTGTATCAGCGCCCAGTCATACGCCACGTACTACAAGGCGCTGGCCAGAAGGAGCGTGGCAGTGCTCGCGAGGGATTACCAGCTCGTATCCTTCACTATCGTCACCATAGCCTCAGCCCTTATTCTCCTCGCCTCGGGATGGGGCATATCGGTCGGGGACGCCTTCCTAGTTGCCTCATCAGCCACATCAACCACCGGTTACTCCAGTGTCGACATATCAGCTTCCCCGGACTCTGCCAAGCTACTCCTCTCTGCCATCATGCTCGTCGGCGCATCCCTCGGCTCGACTGGCGGCGGCTTCAAGCAACTCCGTCTGATTATAGTATTGAAGGGCCTGAAGCGATCGATCCTTAAACACCTCCTCCCTAAACATGCTGTGAAACCCGTCAGGCTAGGCGAGCAAGTACTCGATGAGGAAGAGATAGGCTTCGCTATGACGCTCGTGCTCATCTATATCATCATAGTGTTTGCCTCGACACTGGCGTTCACACTCTACGGGTACGGGCTCGCCGACTCGCTCTTCGAGGCCAGCTCAGCCCTCGCGACAACGGGCCTATCAGCAGGCCTCACGTCCCCGACCTTCCCCGGGGTGCTAAAGGCTGTACTGATGGTTGACATGATGCTCGGGAGACTGGAGGTATTCCCTTACTTAGCCCTCCTCCATCCGAGGAACTACCTCAGGCGATAGGGATATTTAGGTCGTTAGGGCGGTGCTTAAGGGTTCTTCTTGAGGATTAAGCTGTACGGCATACTAAAGGACTTGATCGGGCCAGAGGTCAAGATAGGCGTTGACAAGCCAATCACGATCCATGAACTGCTGACGCTGCTTAATGACATGAGCGGCGGCAACCTGAGGGAATGGCTCGATAAGGTTAGGGTCGCCGTCAACGGCGAGATTGTTGAGTCAGCGGGAGCGATCATAAAACCGGGCGACGAAGTGGCCGTATTGCCTCCGTCGGCTGGTGGTTGAGTTGGGGAGTGTGAAGGTCGGGATCGTTCGTGAGGAGATCGATGTCGGGGCAATCATTAACGAGTTCAAGGCCCTAGGGAGGGAAGGCTTCGGTGCGGTCGTCGTATTCGTCGGCGTGGTGAAGGGCCTAGTAGAAGGTGCTGCCGTCAGCGAACTCAAGTATGAGGCGTATGAGGAGCTTGCTGAGAAGATTCTCACTAGAATAGCTGAGGAGGAGATGAGGAAGCACGGCCTAGGGGCTGTGGCGATCTACCACCGTGTAGGTGATCTCAAACCCGGCGACACGACGGTCTACATAGTTGTCGCCGCTAGGGGGAGGAGGGAGGGCTTCGCAGCCGCTGCCGAGATCCTTAATAGGGTGAAGCACGAGGCCCCAATCTATAAGTTAGAGGTTAGGGAAGACGGAGAGTTCTGGGTAATAGGTGACGGGGAGAGGGTGCCTAGGCCTCCTGCCCAGCGGGGCTCTTGACCTTTCTCACGACCCTCACGTACTCTATCCTCGTGTGGGGGTACTGCCCTGCCTCATCCTTCTCGTACTTCTTGACGACATCCCATATATTCAGGAGGGCCGCCGCCACCGCGGTGAGGGCCTCCATCTCGACCCCGGTCTTGGCGGTGGTGACGACTTCGACCCTTGCGAGCACGCCGTCTTCACGGACCTCGAACTCCGGCTTCACAGAGGTTATCGGTATGTTGTGGGCCAGCATGACTATGTTTGGGGTGTTCTTGACGGCTAGCACGGCGGCGAGGGCGGCTATGCTTAGGGGGTCTCCCTTCTCGACCTCACCCGCCTTTATTCTGTTCACCGTCTCCTTGCGGAGCCTTATGAAGCCCTCGGCCACAGCAACCCTAACAACGTCCGGCTTACGGGTTATGTCAACCATCCGCGGCGTTTTCTGCATCCGCGCCCACCCTAGATTCCTTTGACGGGACCTTTTTGAAGAAGGGCTCCCTCACCTCGACAGCCTTCTTGAACACGGCTATTAGTGCGTCCCTGTCCCTTGCCTTGATCGCTGGGAGAGCGTCTATGTAGTCCTGCCTGTATATGCATGTCTTGAATTTCCCGTCGGGCGTCATCCTTATCCTGGTGCAGGCAGCACATAGCTCGGGGTTGCCGTAGCCCTTGATCACGTAGACAGAGATCCCTTCAGGCATCCTATAAACCGTCCTGTTCTGGAATGGGAGCCTCTCAATTCTTGCTGCTCTCTCAGCGAGCCATTCCTCTATTGGGGCGACGTCGGCGTGGAGTCTCCTCCATTCGTGGAACCCCATCCCTATCGGTATGAGCTCGATTAGGTTGATGTCTGCCCCCACCTCTATAGCGAATCTGACGAGGTTCTGTAGCTCCCTGGAGTTGTGTTTCAGGATGACGACGTCGAACTTTATAGGTAATCCCGCATCGAGTGCTGCCCTAACCCCCTCAAGCACCTGCTCGAGCCTGCCCCTAGTTATCTCCCTAAACACTGAAGGGTTGAGGGAGTGGAGGCTTATGTTCAGCCTCGCTAGACCTGCCTCTGCGAGGCCTGAGGCGAAGTGCTTTAGGAGTGAGCCGTTGGTCACCATAGATACTTCGGCATGAGGTGATATAGCCCTAACTACCTCCACTATGTCCCCTCGAACAAGTGGCTCCCCGCCGGTTAGTTTGACGTACTTCACGCCGACGCTCGAGAGTACCTCGGTGAGGAACCCTATCTCGTCGGGACTCATCTCGTACTCGGGTGCCCTAAGTATTCCCTCCCTATGGCAGAATATGCAGTCGTGGTTGCATCTATTCGTGACGCTGAGCCTCAGGTGTGTGACCGGTCTACCGAATCGATCGACAAAGGGCCCTATCTTAGGCACCAAGACCTGATCGTGTCAAATCGTATTAATTGTTTCCTCGCCCTAAGGTCTGGTGTCAGCGGAGTGCGCGTAGTGGTTGCGGGCGGCGGCGCGACGGGGAGGGCAATAGCCGAGGCCCTAATCAGCGAAGGGCACGAGGTAGTGATAATAGAGAAGGATAAGGCAGTAGCCGACGCCCTCGCCTCCGAGCTCGACTGCTCAGTCATCCACGGCGACGCCGCGTCGCCCGAGACGATCAAGGAGGCGGGTGTCGAGCACGCTGACGCGGTCGTCGCAGCGACCGGGAGCGACAGGGACAACATCGTTGCGGCCCTCGTTGCGAGGCACTTAGGCGCTAAGAACGTGATAGTGGTTCTCGAGGACGACACGTACGCCGACGCATTACAGGCTCTCGGCGTCGATAAGGTCATAATACCGCAGAAGCTGGCGGCGATCCAGACCATAGCCCTCCTATTCGAGGAGGTCAGCCTCAACCTGAGCGACCTCTTGAGGCATGGGGCGAGGTTCTTCATAGTTCCTGCTGGTGAAGAACTCGACGGGTTGAAGGCCTCCGACCTCACAATCGAGGGCGTGTCCCTGGTCGCCGGCATCTATAGGGGCAAGGAGTTCGTGATACCGACCAAAGACACACAGATAAAGAAAGGGGACGAGATACTCATAGTGACCAAGGAGGGCATGCTCGCCGACGTACTCAAGAAACTGAGCGAGCTGACCAAGCGCGGACAGGGCTAGGCCTCAGAGCACTCACAAGAGCAGTCACTGACCTCGCACTCAAGACCACCGCTCTCAACACACTCCTCAGCAGCCGACGAAGCCTCCTCAACAGAACCAGCCTCGATCTCCACCTCACAATCACAGCGACAAACGAACTTCATGATCGGAATACCTCAACGAAAATCCCTGTGTAGCCGGATTAAAGCATTCGCCTGCATAAACTGCACCAAATATAATTCATTAAAGTATAGTGAGGAGAGTTTATTACATACTTTCGACGGGTCTCTCTCCAGTTCCTGAAATCTCTGCCTCTTCTGTACTTGCCTTAATAGGTGTGAGCTTGGACACTATGGCAAATGCTTTCTTAACGGCATATCTAGCTACGAGCCTCTTAACGTACTCCACTGAAGGAAATGAGATGGCGTTGCATGGGCAAAGATTCTGGCACGTGTTGCATCCAACTAAACAGTTATATGGTCTAGCCACCACAGGCCTTCCTTTCTTCGTGTCCCAGTCAAATACTCTCCTGCCACAGCTTACAAAACAGAGGCCGCAGCCAGCGCATCTATCATAGTTTATTGTCGGGTGCCACTCTATTTTTTTCCTATCGACACCCCACCAAGGTATTACGCTCAGATCTTTTACCTCCCGACCTAATGCATCCTTACCTATTACTGGTGGTTCTTGGGTAGACATATGGCTCCCTTATATGAATATGTATTCATATAAATAAGCGTTCACATAATAGAAGAAATGAAAATAAATTAGTAGGTTTCCCGAACCTAATATTGGGTATAGAACGTGGTCGAAAAAAGCAGAAAATGCTTCGTAGACGTTTCGCCAGAAGAACTAGGTATAAAGAGAAACCATAAGAAACCAGACATGCCTAGAGCGAAGGAACTAGCTAAGATACTGAAAGTAATATCTGTTCCTCACAGGCTCTCCATTCTTAGGCTCATATTCGGTAACCCTCTACCTGTGTGCCTCATAAGTGAAGCACTTGGTGTAGAGCAGACGCTTGTATCGCATCATCTGGCAGTACTTAGGAGAGAGAAGCTCGTTAAAGTCAAAAGTAGGGGAAAGTATAGGCTGTATTTAGCTAATGAAGAGAAAATATATAGCATCATCGACTCGGTGCTCAAATATTTAATGGGAGAGCCCTAACATAGTTTCAAGATCTCATGTCCAATACTCGGAATTTTAATGTTGTGCCGAACAAGGACTGCTTTAACAACAAGTGGTGCGGGGGGTGGGATTCGAACCCACGCAGGCCTACGCCATCGGGGCCTAAGCCCGACCCCTTTGACCTGGCTCGGGCACCCCCGCGCCGTAAGTGTCTATGCTGGGGGTGTTATAGGTTTAATCTTGTCCCGCCACGCCGTCCCTTAGGGTAAAATATATGTCTGTCCTTCTTTTCTCGGGTATTAGTTTGTCACAGAAAAACTGGGGTGAGAAGCTGGAGAGACTTTACAGGATCTTCCCCTGGCCCGAGGAGGTGGGAAGTGAGAGGCTGGCTGACAGGTTAAGGGAGGCTAGGAGGCATTTCGAGATACTCGCCACCCACCCCTGGGTAAGGGAGGCGGTCAGGGGTAGTGAGGCAACTGTTGTGGATGTGTGCGGTGGGGTAGGAGTCGGCGGGGTGGCGCTTGCCTCGGTACTTCGGGGCCTGGGGATAAGTACCAGGCTCGTCGTGGTCGACCTCCGGAGGACAGCGCTGGAGAGGGCGAAGGAACTCAGCAGGGAGGTACTCGGCTCTGAGGCAGAGGTCGTTGAGGCGAACGCCGCCGAGGTTCACAGGCATGTCTCAGGCGTTAGTATAGCGCTAATGTTCGGTTACACATCGCCCCACTTCAGCCCCTACGAACTCCTTCGATTAACGATTAGTGTGGCAGCCTCCCTGAAACCCTCTGGAGTGTTTGTGCTCGAGGAGCACGACAGATTCGGCGACATACTGATGAGGATAGGGTACAGGTACGTCGTGCCGGAGCACGCGGACGAGGACATGATAACCCTCTCAATACACTCGCGCTACGACCACCTGAGGGGGGTGACCGAGAGAGTCTTCGTGAGGCTACCGGACTATGAAGCGGCGAAGGTGCCCGTAAGGCTCTGGGACCTGGCTGGGATAGCGGCGACTCTGTGGGCAGGGTTCAGGGATGTTGACTTCCTCCCTATAAGGACGGCGAGGAGCGGGTTCCTCATAGCTAAGGAGCCGAGGGGGCTTGACCCAGAGGAGTTCTCTGAGTATCCGAGGATCATTAGGAAGGCCTATTAAGCACCCTTAGCAACGGCCCGGTCTTCGTCACGCCTGAGGCCACTGCGTCAGCGGCGTATATGGGTAAGGGGATCGGTGAGGTCGTTTGGTAGTACCTGACGACGTCAGCAGCACTAGCTAAGTCCGTGCCCGCGGGGAGGACGTGCTTAACCCCCCACGGGCTGGGTAGCGGGTGGGATGAGAGGAAAGCCTTCTCGATTACCGAGTACCTCTCCTCGGCGTCGCTGAAGTGTTTCTCTAGCGCCGCCCAGATCCTTTTGAGGTTTAGGGGGTGCCTGAAGAACACGATCACGGGCACGTCCAGCAACTCATTGACCTCCCATGGATCTATGACGTTGAAGCCGGCGACGATGACCGAGTCGAGCATCACGTAATCCAATTCCCCGAGCCTTTCGAGGGCCTTGACACAGGCTTCAGTACCGTCCCTTCCGTCGACGGTGACGGGCTCAAGCACAGCCCTCAGTGGCAGGTGGCCGCGAAAAGAGACCGCAGCGAGGACTGTTCGGGAACCCTTGACCTCTTTGTAGGACGGGGGGAAGTACCCGTCGTCAACGCCGGCGACGATCAAGCCAGTACCTCCCTCAGTCCCTCCTCAACACTCAGTAC
>WAOK01000006.1 GCA_015521325.1 Desulfurococcales archaeon
CTTAAGGGCAGGTCCTTCGACAACACAGTAGTCTTCATAGACGATGCCCAGAACCTCAAGATAGAGTCCCTCCTAGAGACGATAGTCAGGGTTGGGAGGGGGTCGAGGCTCATAGTCGCTGCCGACCCAATATTCCAGGCCCTCAGAACCGGTAAGTCGGACCCCGCATCGGTGCTTAGGGACATACTCGCGTCGGAGTCGAGGAACGACGTCATCGTCGTTGACCTCGGTGTTAAGGACATAGTTAGGGAGGGTGCCAAGCTAGGGCTCCGCCTCCTCATGGAGTACAAGCTCAGGATGAGGGAGATGAACGAGGAGGAGCTGAGAGCCCTCCAGGTAATCAAGGTGAAGTCCCCTGATGCTGACGTGATAACCGTGATAGACCTGAGGCACTGGATAAGCCAGTACGGCATCTCCTCCGAGCACGTGCCCGGGTACCTGGTTGTGGTTAAGGCTGGTCACCTAGGTAGGCTCGTCGGGAAACGTGGCGAGAGGGTTCAGGCGATAGAGAAGGAGCTTAAGGAGAGGGTGAGGGGTGTCGAGCTGTCCCACAACATCATGCCCCTCATAAGGGCCCTGCACCCGGTGTCGTGGGTGTGGAAGAGGGTGAAGGACGTCGACTTCCGGGGCTCATATATAGCGGTGGAGATAGATGAGGACGTCTTCGGCCCGTTCGTCGGGCAGAGGGGTATCTACGTCAGGTTCCTCGAGGAAGTCACTAAGGAGATGTTCGGCATAGGCATAAGGGTCGTGCCGGTGCCCCCGGAGGAGGCCAAGAAGAGCAAACAGAAACAGAGGCGCAGGAAGAGGAAATAAGTCAGTCACCCTTATTAACCAGTATGTCGAGCACGACCTGGTAGTACCTCGGGCCCACTGACCTCACCACCCTGCCTGAAACGAACTCCCACTCCACACCAATATTCTCCAGAGTCTCAGCAAATACCTTCTTAGCACCCTCAACAGCTTCGTCCCTCCCCTTTGCTGTTATGAAGTAGTACACATGCACGAAGCCCTCATTCCTCAGAGCCGCTACGGCGTCAGGGAGATAATCGATGGCGAGCTCTGGAAGGGGCATGAGCACCCTATCCGCCACTCCGATGCAACATTCCCGTACAACCTCGCGTGCATCACCGAGGACCGGCTCGACGATCCCCTCTACCTTGTTCAGTTTTACGTTCTCAACCATGAGCCTATAGGCCTCAGGGTTAATGTCTATGGACACTACCTTCGACGGTCTCGAAAGCTTAGCTATTATTATTGAGAAGAGCCCCGCACCAGCGAACATGTTTATGATGAACTCCCCAGGCCTTACCAGCTTGGCGATTCTGGCATGCTCATAGTTGAGTGCTGGAGATATATAGACAGTTCTTATGTCTACCTTAAACACGCACCCGTGCTCTCTATAGAGTGTTGTGCTCCTCTCCTCCCCTGCGAGGTGGACGAACCCCCTTATCCGGAACTCTCCAGTGACCGGGGTCACGGCCGCCCAAACCGACCTGATATATGGGAACCTTCTCAGGATTTCCTCAGCAAGCCGCCTGAGAACCTCGAGGTCGACATTCGGAGGCTTCCTCATAATAGCTATGTCTCCAATGATCTCTAGCCTACCCCAGAGTTTTTTCGCGACCTCCTCTCCAAGTACCTCGGTTGCTAATTTCTTTAGGAATTTTCCTCTGCTCATGACTAACCCGCAAACATTTATGTTTACATAAGAAGAAAAAATTAGGGTATTCTGAATGAGCGAGAAAGTTGAGACGCTTAGGTCCGGTCTCGTAATAGCTGGTGCCTATGCCGACAAGCTTAGGAGGGTTGCGTTCGCGCAGTTGAAGAACCTTATCAAGGAGGGCGTTATATCTGCTAAAGACGTTGCCTACCACGTTGCTCAGCTCAACAAGCTTCTCTACAGGATCCTCGTGGATACCCTCAAGATCGATAAGGGGGACGTTGTCAGGATATCTATCAACTACAGGGTCGTCGACGGGAAGATCGAGTGGGACTTCAGCTCACTCAAGATAGAGGCCTTCAGGAGGATACCTCAGCAGGAGGTGGATAAGGCTGTTAAGGAGGCAATAGAGAAGGCTGGCGAGATCATTGAGGAGACTGTGAGTTACAGGATAGAGAAGATCGGTGAGACCGAGGATGGGGACATGATATTCGTCATGAAGCTAGGGGACACAGAGGTGGGTGCTTTCGAGGTCATCCCGATCGACTCCGACTTCGCCTACATAAAGAAGGGGGCCGCAACTGACCCGTCACCCATGATAATCGAGAAAGTGAGGATACCCCTCGAGGGCAGAGACATAGAGACCGCCATAGCCAACAACATAGGGAAACTAACTGAGAAAGCCAAGTACGTCAGCCTGAGCGAGGCGAAGCACATAATCGAGTACATAAAGAGGAGGGTCATCGAGAAGGTTGAGGAGACCCCGCAGGAGATGGGTGAGTGACCCCGGCTTTTTCCCTCAGCTCCTTCATCACGTCCCTGAACCTTTCCACGCTTCTCCTCAGCACTGCCTCACCTATTGTCAGTAATTCACCCGCATCAACCAGTATCTCCTCCCCGGCTATTACCGTCTCAACGCGGGCCGAGCCCTCGATCACTGCCCTAGCGACGTGGTCGAGTCTCTCGGGAGCTGGCCACCCGGGTGGTTCGTGGGTGTCGAGCATCACTATATTCGCTACCCTCCCGGGCTCTATGGCGCCGACGCCTGACCACCCGATCATGGAGTGAGTGTCGATAGCTGAGGCGAGGACGTCGATGAGGTTCCTGCTGCCGGACCTCCACATTATCTCCTTAAGTACCTCAGTTATGCTGTAGGATGGCCTGACCCATATACCGACACCCTCGCCGGGTGACCACATCACTAGTCCGTCCCCGAACCTTATGACCGCCTCTGCGCCGGTGCCTGGGTTGACCCTGACCTCACCCTCTCTCCCCATGCTGAATGTCCTCAGGCCCTTGAGGGCTGCCTTCTCCCTGAGGTCCTCGCTGACGTCGCCGCAGGTGAGTACAGCTGCCTTCACATTATCGACTTTTCCGTGCCATCTGGAGAGTAGTAGCTCGATCTCTCTCTCGACCCCGAAGTCCTCGAGCCCGCACCCTATCGGCGGGGCTAGGGTGACCATTATGCCGGCGTCCTTCGCTGCCCTCGCTGATGAGTCGAGGTAGATGTCGCTGATCATCGCTGTGGTGACGCCGCTCAGTATCATCTCGGCCATAGCGAGCATTGTGGCGTAGTATATGTCGGTCCTGCTCAGTATGGAGAGGTAGTCCTTCAACTCTGTAAGCGACGGCCTCCCCTCGTACCTCAGTGGGTAGAGCGACACGGAGGTAATGCCCGATGACATCCCAGGTATGACCAGCCTGCCCTCACCGTTCAGGAGTAGCTCCGGGTACTGGTACTCGTCGGGCGGCTCGCCCTCGTCTACGGCTACGACTCTCCCATCCTTTATGAATACGTATCCCCGACGGATCAAGGGCGGCACTCTGGGGTTCTTGGAGAGAGTGAGTATCGTGGCGTCCGTTATGAGTATCTTCACCATCTTAGCCCTTACCCCAACCCGCCTTCTTGAGTGCCACGTAGCTTATGTGTTTCGGTGGCCCGCCGAGTATGTTGTCCCACTCACTCAGTATCCTCACGGCCTCGTTAGCCACCCTTATAGCGTCCTCAACCCCCGCGCCCGGAATGAATTCTTCCGTGACCCTGTTCGCTATGGCGGCGCAGACGGCCCCGGCCCTAGCCCCGTAGATGTTGGCCAGGGTGAACAATGTTGCTGCCTCCATCTCGAAGTTCAGTACCCCTACCTCCGCAAGCCTCCTCTCTATTCCCTTCCATCTCTCGGGCAGGTACCCTCTGTACCCGGGCCTTCCCTGTCCTATGTAGAATGAGTCGCTGCTCGCCGTTATTCCGACGTGGTACCTCACCCCTAATGTCTCCGCCGCCTCTATCAGTGCCTGAACGACTGCGGGGGTTGCTACGGCGGGGTACTCTATGTCCACGTATATCTTGCTTGTCCCATCGTACCTCACGGCCGCCGTCGATATCACTAAGTCCCCCAGCCTGATCTCCTTCTTGAGTGCCCCGGTCGTCCCTACCCTTATGAAGGTGTCTGCCCCGACACGGAGGAGTTCCTCGACAGCTATGGCTGTGGCCGGCCCCCCTATCCCGGTGGATGTGGCGGCTATGCCCACACCCTTATACTTCCCCACATATGTCACGTACTCTCGGTGCCCCGAGACCTGCCTAGCCTCGTCCCAGAAGGAAGCTATCTTTGGGACCCTGCCCGGGTCACCGGGGAGTAGGACGTACCTCGGTATGTCGCCCGGCTTGAGCTCTATGTGGTACTGCCTTCCTTGAGCGTCCTCGGGTGATGAGGCTGACTTAAGCTTCTTCATTGGAGAACACCATTCTGTACTGGCGCCGAACAGAATTAACTTTGGGGTGTGCATCAATCACTTTTAAAGGCTACATAGGGAGTGATAACTTGATGTTGCCTCATGCCCGGCAAAAGCATTACTAGGGGCTCTGTCATAGGCCTGAACGCGTACTCGACCGAGGCAAAGCTCATAGGGAAGGTAACTGACCTCGAGATAGATCTGGCTGACCCGAGGAACACCATGATAGTTATTGAGAAGGGTACCGAGCTCATTAAGCTCCCCGTGTCGGCGATAAAGGCCGTTGGTGACATCGTGCTCATCGAGAGCGAGGCGCTCGCCAACGCTGTCAGGGTAGAGAAAGGGGCTACCGAGACAAGGGCTGAGACCGCTGCACAGCAGCCAGCAGTACAGCCATCGAAGGCCTCAGCACCCACATCCGCAGCTACTACAACGGCCGCCGCTGCACCCACCACTCCCGTGACTCAGCCGGTGACGCAACCAGCCCCAGCAACTCAGTACGTCATACCGAGGTGCCCGAACTGCGGCTCTGCCCTCATATACTACCCGAAGTATAGGGCGTGGTACTGCCCCAAGTGCAGGAAGTACGTGACGGTCCCGCCGGACGTCCTCAGCCGCGTCCCTAGGTGCCCATACTGCGGCAACTACCTTTCCTACATAGAGCAGTATGGTAAGTGGTACTGCTACAACTGCAACAGGTACGTCGAGGTCTGACCCGTTTTTAATACTAACACCTCGCGGGCCCCGGTGCCGGCTATAGCCCACCTTCTGTACTACGGCGGCATTGGGCTACGCGGCCCACCCGCGCCTCGCGCGGCCCTCATCGGCGCTGCACGGCCTTGCTCCCGGGGGGACGGCCGTTTCACCGCAACCGCCCACATACCTCAGCGGGTTGCTGGCGCCCCGTCACCGGGGCGCCCTCGCCGCCTCATCGACATCCGTGGGCGGACGTGTCGTTTCTGTGCCGTTGCCGCGGGTCTCCCCGCGCCCCTTGCGGGGCCCCCGTGCCGCGGGGAGGGTGGAGCTTCCTCAGGGCTAGCGCCCCGTGGCCGCCAGCCGGCTCCGGGGCCCGATAGAGAATATTTTGGGGGCTTTTACACTACACTCCAAATGCTTAAATCCTCCCCAAAATCTTGTGTTACCGGGCCGGTAGCTCAGCCTGGAAGAGCGCTCGGTTTGCACCCGAGAGGTCCCGGGTTCAAATCCCGGCCGGTCCACCAAACCTGGCGTCTTCTCTCCTCCAAACATTCTGGAATAGTAGGATAGGTTGGCTCCACCACAATAACCGAACGCTGAATGACTCTAGAGGAGGTATGTTGGATTTGATACTGTGTGTAATTAACCCCGTTAACGAGTTCTTATGCAGTGAGTACTATGAGGTGTAGTGTCAGACCGGCACCTAGCCTTGGTAGGAGGGGATTTTCTGCTGTAGTGACGTGCCCTCCGGAAGTTGGTGTCGAGGGTGCGGTTGAGTTCATTAGGGGTGTTCTAGGGTCGGATTTAGTTGCTGTACGTGAGGAGGAGGAACGTATTGGGAGGGAGTACTTACTCAGGAAGGTGGTTTATTCCATTGTCGGCATCGACGGGGTTGTTGAGTGCAGATTCGTTTATAGGGCCGGATCCCTGGAGTCCCTCTCATGCGCACTCCCTACCGTTTCCGTCCCTTCCCCGACGAGGGAACCTGTGCTACCCAAGGCCCCTAAGAGGGGTAAGGGCATGCCTCCCGGGCAGAGAGTAGTTAAGGATTTCATAATCTACGCCGTCCTCGGGAAACCCGTTATTGATGTGAATCGATGGGTTCTGGAGGTCGGTGGTGAGGTAGAGAATGCGCTCAAGCTCAGGTATGCCGACCTTCTCTCTATGCCTATGAAGGAGATTGTTACAGACTTTCACTGCGTCACAGGCTGGTCCGTGCCGTCTGTGAGGCTGAGGGGTGTGCCAACTAGGGTTCTGGCTGAGTTAAGTGGTGTGAGGAACGGTGTGAGGTGGGTGAAGACCTTCTCTGCGGACGGCTACACTACGGTGATCCCTCTCGAGGACTTCCTCGATGAGGACGCTCTGGTGGTGCTCGAGATCGATGGGAAGCCCTTGAGCCATGAGCAGGGGTTCCCGGCGAGGGTGTTCGTCCCTCACTTATATGGTTGGAAGAGCGGTAAGTGGTTGACGAGGATCGTGTTCATGCGTGAGTACGAGGACGGTTACTGGGAGTCCCTCGGGTACCATGAGAGGGGTAATGTGTGGCTGGAGGAGAGGTTCAAGTCAGTCACTGAGTAACCTTTCGATGAACTTCTTCTCAGCCTCCCGGACCTCGTCGGCTGTCGAGGCTTCAGCGTAAGCCTTGAGGTACTCCTCATTAATCTTGAGGAATTCTGGCCCCCACTTGAACTTCGAGAGTATCTCGAGCGCCTCTTCGGTGAAGCCTGCTATGTAGAGCGCCGCAGCCAGGGCCTCCGCACTGCTCAGCCTGTACGGTTTCCCGTAGTTGATTGGGTTAGCTGCCTTGAGAAGGGGGAGGGATCTATGCACGCCTAACCTCTTCGGGAACCGCTTTATGTCCTCCACACCCGTCCTCCACGATGTATCGATCACAACTATGCCGTACCTCTCGATCATGTCTGCGTCTGACCTCGAGATCCTGGTGGGGGCTAACGGGTTCAGTACGACAGCCTTTCTGGGCACCCTCCTCATGGGGGCTACGATAGCTAGGCCTAGTCTGGCGAGCTTCATGGCCGTCGACTTCTTGGGGTCATCGCGGCCGTACCTGACGACGTAGATCCTTACCTTACCAGGCACGTGTTACTGGTCTGAAATAAGGTATATATTTGATTTCTACTCTATTCAACCTGGTGGGTCACTTGGTCGAGGCAATAGTACTAATAAACACGGACATAGGAGCCGAGGAAGACGTCCTCAAAGAGCTCGGCAACATTGAGGGGGTGCTCGAAGCGTACATAGTTTATGGTGTCTACGACATAGTGGCTAAGGTGACCGCCCCCTCGACCGAGGCGCTGAAGGAGATAATCTCCAGCAAGATAAGGAAGATCGATAAGGTCAGGTCCACCCTCACCATGGTGGTTGTTGAGGGCACTAAGTTCGGTCAGAAGCAGTAAGGAAGCACTACATTCTTCCCTCATGAGTGTTTTTGCTGAACTACACATAGGTATCGATGACGTCGATTCTCCGAGGGGTGGGTGCACCACCCACTTCACCTATGTCTTCCTCAGGCGCTTACTGAGCGAGATCCTTGAAGCAAGGCTCATCGATTACCCTAACCTCGTGAGGCTGAACCCCGCCATACCGTTCAAGACAAGGGGCAACGGGGGTGTCGCCGTCCGCCTCGCAGTGCCGAAGGGGCTGGTTAGTAGGGTCGTGGACATACTGCACGAGTCCCTAGACTATTACATAGGTGAGCTTGGCGGAGGAGGTGATGCTGGGGCCTTAGTCGTTGAGGCCCCCGCGCATGAGGGGCTGAGGAGGCTGTACTGGAAGGCCCTTACGGACTACGTCCACAGGGACT
Organism: Desulfurococcales archaeon; assembly: GCA_015521325.1. Classification (GTDB taxonomy): domain Archaea; phylum Thermoproteota; class Thermoprotei_A; order Sulfolobales; family NBVN01; genus WAOK01. The sequence continues at coordinate 7,914 of WAOK01000006.1, forward strand.
ACCTCATGACCTTACTCGAGAAGGTGGGTGACCTGACGCACTACGTCAGGGGTGGTAGGGGGCTCGTAGGGGCTGCCGCCGCTATCGGGTGGTACATACCCTCTGACTGCACCTACGAGCTCATCCTCTACAGGAACGGAGAGAGGTGCGTAGACAAGGACGCCTTCATGATGGCTGCTAGGGGCCTCACCAACGCTCTGTTCAGTAACTGGGTAGATGGAAAGCTCCTCGTAATGCCGCACGGCCCGGACCCAGTGCTGGCGGGTATCAGGGGTGAGGACCCATCGGCATTACTAGCGTTCACGGACCCCAAGATATACTGCGGTAGCGTGAGCGGCTGGATGATCTACAGGACAAATCAGGGAACTAACCAACACCACATAATGAGAGCTGATGCCTTGAGGCCCTACCAGACAGGGTGCTTTGACGGTGTCGTGGTCTCGAGACCAGAGATAAGGAAAGGCGGTGATGTCGTTATCAGGGTAGCGTGGGAGGGGGTGACCACGTACGCTGCATTCTTCCGGGAGACAGGCCTCAGCGGGGTCGCGAGGTCCCTCCTGATCGGTGACGCGGTGCGCGTGTGCGGCACCGCAAAGTACTGGGAGCGTATTGGTGCGGTGATACACGCGGAGACACTCATTGTCTGGCCCAGGCCCGCTGTTACGGTGAGGAACCCGCGGTGCCCGAGATGTGGTGCTAGGATGAAGTCGGCTGGTAAGAGGAAGGGATGGAAGTGTCCGAAGTGTGGCTACAGGTCATCGGAGCTCCGCAGAGAGATCACCCTAGGGAAGAGAGAGCCCTTGTTGGCGGGGCTCCACGTACCTAGGGATGAGGCGATAAAGCACTTGATCAAGCCGAGGCAGAGATACGGCAAGGAGAAGGTGTGCGTTCCCAGTCCTCCGATGACCAGGTGGTCTGACTTCACCCCTTAACATCACTTGGAGCCCACAAGATTCCCACACAAAACACCTAACTATCTTGACAGAGCAAATCGGTGAAAACTGATTCTGCGCATCCCCCTCACCCCATAACTTCTTATGAAGTGACTGTACTGAGGTATGTTTCTAGTCGAGTTTGTATAATTGAGATGTAAAGAAGTAAATTATTGCAAGCTGTCAATGCGCTATGCTAGCAATTATTGCAGTATATCATAGCACAGATATTTTACCACTATTCAATTCACTAATTTATAAAGCGATCTTAAGTTCGACCCATTTTGAGCAGCAAGTTCTGATGTTCATTAGAAGACATGGGGTCCGGGGGCGGTCGTTATTAGGGTTGCTGTATTGGGTTTCGTAACCTCTTTGTTTCCTTTGAATCCCACTTTTATCCCACTTAAAGCGGGGGTTCAGGGTTGAGGTACTTCTTCTTGAACGCTTCCTCGGCGTCTATGCCCAATAGGTTTGAGAGCGATAGTAACCACGCCAGCACATCAGCTATCTCCTCCTCTATCGCTTCCTTATCCCTCTTCTTCTCGAGGATCGCCTCAGCGAGTTCACCGACCTCCTCAACGAGCCATGTGAATGTTGCGTAGAGCCCCCTGCGCGAGTCCCTCTCGTAGTAGTACTTCCTCATGAGGTCCTGGGCCTGCCTAAGCGTTATATCCCCCATTGTGACGCCCGGTGTAACTTCCTCGGTGGGGTTGATGAGCTTTATAAGTTCGGTGAGCCCTATCGGTTTGGTGGTATAGTGGCTGTAAAGAAAAAGAAGGGTAAGAAGAAGACGCTGAGCCCGATGGCAGCCGCAGGCCTAGTGAGGTTCTTCGAGGACGTCGACGCTAAGGTGACGATATCCCCGACGATGATACTCATCCTCGCTGCGTCGTTCGCCATAGTGATGACGGCCCTCAACTTGTTGCTTCGATGAGTTTTAGCAGGGTTTCCCAGTTCTCGTCCACCATCTTCTCCAGTACCCTTATCCCTTCCTCGGTTATTCCTCTGAACCTCCCTTGAAGCTTGAGGTACTCCTCGAGGGGCCTCCTCCTCGACTTGTCGGCGTACGGCTTGCTCGGCGGGCTCAGCCTGATCCTCCCGTTCTCGGCCTCGAACAGTATCCACATCCCCGTCTGCACAGCCAGCTTAGCCACCGTCACGGTCTTCGCGGGGTCGAAGCGCCAGCCCACCGGGCATGGGGCGTGGAGGTGTATGTACTTGAAGCCCTTGATGGACGCAGCTTTCCTTAGTTTCTCTATGAAGTCCGTCGGGTACGCTATGCTCGCCGTGGCCACGTACGGTATCCTGTGCATCAGCATTATGAGGGGGACATCCTTCTTCCTCTCCCTCTTCCCCGTCCAGGTGGTAGTGGTCCAAGCGCCGAAGGGTGTGAGCGAGGATCTCTGGATACCTGTGTTCATGTAGGCCTCGTTATCGGCGCAGATATGGATCACGTTATCGCCCCTCTCAGCAGCGCCGGAGAGTGTGGCGAAACCTATGTCGGCGGTGCCTCCGTCGCCGGCCCACACGACGATCACAGCGTCCTCCCCAGCTACTTCCTTAGCAGCGGCCAGTCCGGCTGCGACGGCATCGGATGAGGCGAATGGCACGTTAACTATCGGGAACCCTAGCCCGGAGCCAGGCGCGAGTCCCTGGATCACTGAGGTACAGCCAGCAGGTATGACCAGTATCGCCTTATCCCCGAGGGCCATGCCGACATACCTGAGGCCCATGGACTCGGGGCACCCTGGGCAGGCAGCGTTTCCCGGCAGGACGAACTTCTTCCTCGGCAATTTCTTAATGCTGATCACCACGGCCCATCACCTCCCAAAATACCATTCTATGGGCTGCTTCACGGTGCCCACCTCCTCCACCTCGCTGACGAACCTCAAGAGGGCGTTGGCGATGTCCTCGTAGGTCACGTCGATCCCTGTGAGCCCGGCCAGGAAGTTCTTGATCGGGAGCATGGTACCGGACGCCATAAGGTGGGCGGCGATGTCGAGGAACAGCGGCCCGGCGGAGCTCGGGGATACCGAGCGATCAAACACAGCGATCCCCTTGACCGAGGACGCCCACTTCAAGATATCCTCCCTCGGGAACGGCCTCACGAACCTGACCTTCAGCACACCGATCTTGACACCGAACTCCTCCCTGAGGTAATCAACGGCCTCCCTCATGTCACCTACCCACGCACCGATCCCGGCGACGAGGTACTGGGCGTCCGAGCACCTATAGCACTCGGTGAGCCCACCGTATCCCCTACCCGTAAGCTTCTCCCACTCAGCATCGACCTCCTGAATCACCCTCTTCGCCTCCTCCATCGAGCGATGGATGTCCCATCTCATCCTCATGTTCTCCTCGAGACTGCTCGGTATGTTCCCCATGATTAAGGGATCCCCGGCCCTAAAGACGTAGGGCTGCCTCCTCGGCGGGAGGAACGAGTCAACGAGCTCCTGCTCCGGTATGTCAACTGGCTCGGTCGTGTGGGACAGTATGAAGGCGTCGAGCCCGACTATACCTGGGAGGAACACCCTCGGGTCCTCGGTTATCCTAAACATCTGTATAGTCATGTCGAGGACCTCCTGGTTGTGTTCGGCCATCATTATGAGCCAGCCCGTATCCCTCTGCCCCATTATGTCTGAGTGATCCGTCCAGATGTTCCACGGCGGCCCCATGGTCCTGGTGACCACAGCCATCACCACAGGTATCCTTGCGCCGGCGGTCCACCACAGCATCTCGTGCATGTACATCAGCCCGTGGGACGAGGTCGCGGTGAAGGCCCTCACGCCACCGGCTGCAGCGCCGAAGGTCGCTGCGAGGGCCGAGTGCTCCGACTCAACCC
>WAOK01000007.1 GCA_015521325.1 Desulfurococcales archaeon
CTCACTAGTGCTTCTAGGTCTGCTCCTGTGTATCCTTTGGTTAGTTCTGCTATTTTTTCGAGGTCGACGTCGTTGGCTAGTGGTACTTTTCTTGTGTGTACTTTGAGTATCTCTAGCCTTGCTTTCTTGTCTGGTGGGGGCACGTAGATGACTCTATCAAACCTGCCCGGCCTCAGCAAAGCAGGGTCTATGATGTCGACTCTGTTTGTTGCTGCTATGACCACGACATTCTTGAGCGTCTGGATCCCGTCCATCTCAGCCAACAACTGATTAACGATCCTGTCCGTGACCCCGCTGTCGTGCCTGTAGCCTCTTGCCGGCGCTATCGCGTCTATCTCATCGAAGAACACCACTGCTGGGGCTACCTGCCTGGCGCGGCGGAATATTTCTCTTATTGCTTTTTCTGATTCTCCTACCCATTTGCTGAGTATTTCTGGGCCTTTGATTGCTATGAAGTTCGCTCCCGACTCAGTGGCGACGGCCTTAGCGAGCAAGGTCTTACCACAGCCAGGCGGCCCATAAAGCAGAATACCCCTAGGAGGCCTGATACCTATCCTCTCAAACACTTCTGGGCTCCGGAGCGGTAGGACAGCGATCTCCTTAAGCACTCTCTTGACCTCCTCAAGCCCCCCTATGTCATCCCACCTCACAGTGGGTACCTCAATCATCACCTCCCTTAGCCCGGAAGGCTGTATGCTTCGGAGTGCGTACATGAAGTCTGCCATCGTGATCTCCAGCTCGCTCAGTTTCTCGTACGGTATGCCCTCGTTGGCCTCTATGTTAGGGAGGAATCTTCTTAGTGCGCTCATTGCTGCTTCTTTTACTAGTGCTGCTAGGTCTGCTCCTGTGTACCCGTGTGTTAGCTCGGCTATCTTCTCGAGGTCGACGTCGTCAGCAAGGGGCACGTTCCTAGTATGAACCTCGAGTATCTCCAGTCTTCCTTTCTTATCCGGTATAGGAACCTCTATCTCTCTGTCGAATCTGCCCGGCCTCCTAAGCGCGGGGTCAACGGCGTTCGGTCTATTGGTTGCCCCAATCACTATGACGTCTCCTCTCCCCTCGAGGCCGTCCATTAGCGTTAGTAGCTGTGCTACTACCCTCTTCTCGACCTCCCCAACGACCTCCTCCCTCTTAGGAGCGATAGCATCGATCTCATCAATAAAGATAATAGAGGGAGCACGTCTCTTCGCTTCCTCGAATACCTCACGCAGTTTCTGCTCACTCTCACCGTAGTACTTGCTCATTATCTCCGGGCCGTTTATGGCTATAAAGTAGGCGTCTGATTCGCTGGCGACCGCCTTGGCCAGCAGCGTCTTGCCTGTCCCAGGTGGGCCGTACAGAAGTATCCCTTTTGGCGGGTCTATGCCTAAGTATCTGAATAGCTGGGGATACCGAAGGGGTATCTCAACAAGCTCCCGTATTTTCTGGATGGCGTCTCCTAGCCCTCCTATATCTTCGTAGGTTACACGGGGTATTGATAGCATTATGTCGTGTTTCTCCACGAGCTTAATCTGGGTCTTCTCAGTTACCCTAACCGGTCCCCTAGGCCTTGTCTGCAGTACCACAGCATATATTTCTCCCCCGCTCATTCCGACGAACGCGTGTGTGAAGGGTATCTGTATTATGTCTCCCTCAACCATTGGCACATCTATCAGGGCATCTTTTATTGTTCTCAACGTCCTGCCTCCCTTTCCCAGGGTAATGCCTGACTGAGGGGCGAGCTTAACGAGTTCAGCCTCCTTTAGCTCAGTCTTCCTTACATAAACGACTTCGTCAAGAGAAACCCCAGCATTCTTCCTAATGATTGAACCCATCCTTATGATGTCCTCGGCTTCGTCAGAGGGCCTCAATGGCCACGCAATCGCTACCGTCACTCTCCTCCCGATAATCTCGACGGCGTCACCGATCTCTATACCCAGTCTCTGCATGACCTTCCTGGGTAGCCTAACAAGCCACTTCTTCGCCTCTCTCCTGTAGGCCTGTCTCACTACGAGGGGGTACCCTCGCGGTTGCTTCTTGCGCGGCATACCTTACTCACAGCCAGAGAAGGCGTGCTTCAGGCCTAATTATGTTAATTTAAAACGCACTTACCCTCGTAACCATCTCGATGTCCACGGACGACACGCCCGGGACGCTCTTCACTACCTCCTCAAGCTTCTCTGTGCCTCCCTCGTATCTCTCGGGCATCAGCACGTACACCCTGAGGGCATAGAGGCCGAATGCCACATACACCTTATCATACCTAACGACCTCCATCTCCGGAGGTAGCCTCGACTTGAGTTCCTCCACTACTTTCTCAAGGTCTGTGTCTATGTCCTCCGGGTTGATCTTCAGGGTCACAAGAACTTTGGGTTCACTCTTCTCTCCCATAACACATCACCTAAACAACACTTAGGGGCCCTCGAAGCCGCAGTTCGGGCATCTGTACGGTTTGGCAAGGACCCTGCACTTCCTGCAGCGCCAGATTATCACAGCACCGCAGTTCGGGCACAGGAACTTAACGCCCCTCTCATGTGGGGGTATGACCCTACCGCAACTGTTGCATATCGGTGGGGTCGCGGACTCTATCACCACGGGCCCGCTCCTCGCCTCTGTCACGTGCGCCATACTCACTCACCTACCTCTACAAGGATTAGTGCAGGGATTATAAATGGGATGGGCTGGCGCGGAATTAAACCCTCGAGCAGTAGTAGAGTATAGGGAGCCCTAATGGGTGTTAATCTCAAGGACATAATACCCCAGGATGCACTGAAGGTAGTTAATGACCTCCGCGAACTCTCGGGTAAGGCAATAGCCATAGACGCCTATAACGCTCTCTACCAGTTCCTGGCCGCCATAAGACAGCCTGATGGAACACCTCTCATGGACAGGAGGGGTAGGATAACGTCCCACCTTAGCGGCCTATTCTACAGAACAATAAACATAGTCGAGGCCGGGATAAGGCCCGTGTACGTCTTCGACGGGAAACCACCGGAACTCAAGGCTAGGGAGATAGCGGAGAGAACGAAGATCAAGGAAGAAGCTAGGAAGAAGTACGAAGAAGCCATCCGGAGGGGCGATGTTGAGGCGGCAAGGAAGTACGCCCAAATGACTTCGAGACTCACGAGCGAAATGGTTGACGCATCCAAGGAACTCCTCTCAGCGATGGGCATACCCTGGGTACAGGCACCCTCTGAGGGCGAGGCACAGGCAGCGTACATGGCTAAGAAAGGCGATGTGTGGGCAGCGGCTTCTCAGGACTACGATTCCCTCCTCTTTGGTGCCCCAAGGCTCGTGCGGAACCTAACAATCTCCGGTAGGAGGAAGCTGCCCAACAAGAACGTCTACGTCGAGATAAAACCTGAGATCATCAACCTAGACAAGGTTCTAAAGAGCCTTGGCATAACCCGTGAGCAGTTGATAGATATAGCGATACTTGTAGGGACAGACTACAACCCAGAGGGGGTTAAGGGCATAGGCCCTAAGCAGGCGCTCCGCCTGATAAAGACGTATGGTTCGCTGGAGAAGGCGCTGAAGGCTATTCCGCCTGCTTCATTCCCTGTAGAGCCCACTAAAATAAGGGAACTCTTCCTAAACCCAGAAGTAACAGATGACTATCAGCTGAAGTGGAGGAAACCTGACCCAGAGAAAATAGTAGCGATCCTTGTGAAGGAGTACGATTTCTCCGAAGAGAGAGTGCGTAACGCCGTCGAGAGACTCATGAAGGCGTACAGGAGCAAGATAGCGACCCGCGCCCGCGGGCTAGACGCCTGGTTCAGGAAGTGAGGAACACTAGCAGAGCCCGGCATCCTCTATGACGTAGTAACCACTCCATGCATGTGCACTCCACAGGATCCTGGCCTTACGCACGCACACAGCTCTCTTCATGAGCGGTGACGACAGAACGAACGTCTCGAACTCACCCCCCTCACCTACAGGGCTTATACCATACTTCGAAAAGGTCTGAAGCAGCCTGTGCGGCCCCAAGTACCTAATAGGCATCCCCAGCACTGACTCGCTCAGACCATATGCCTGCACGGCAACGAACATGAAGTCAATTAATTCAGATTCGGCGAGAAATACCTCCCGCTGGTCTCTTAGCCAGAGGGGCGCCACGTGCTTCACGCCGAGGTCCTTAGCTAACCTATCGACCCTTTCCTTCTGGTACCTGGAGGCCACGGCCCCCGTAACTATGGCTTCGCACCCGTACCTAGAAATTATTTTCTCAAGGCTATCTCGTAGCTCATCAATCTCCACCTCCTTCTCACCACTTACCTCCACAACTTCGTACGGGACATCCATGGCATCAGCATGGAGCGTCGCCCATATTGCGTTTACGGAATGAAACATCCAGGAATCACTTCTGCGGGGTCTCACAATCACGAGGACAGCTGGTTCGATGTCGTGATTGAGCCATGCATCAATCAGTGCATAGTGTGAGTCCTTGCCGCCAGTATACAGGATAGCTCCTTTCACGACCCGCACCTTTCGGTGAGCATCTGGAAAACGGCATTAAACGCTATCCTCACGCAGGAATGAGTGGTTGCGCTATCGCATATCGATATGATTGCTATGTCCCCTGCTTTCATCAGGTCTCTTAGCGCTTGCTCCAGCTTGTGAGGTACCTCACCCCGTCGTTCTCCGGGAAGAGGTAGGTATAAATGGTCACTTTCTAAGGCTATAACGAGGGCCCCCTTTGCCCCCTCTCTCACTACTGTATCCCGTATAGCGAGCACGGGCTTGTCTTTGAAACTCGAACTTAGGGGCTCTCGAAGCACTACACCGGAGAGAGTACAATCAATACATATTTCATCTGAAGGCAAGTGCTCAATAATGAGTACATATTTACTAATTAATTCCGCTAAATGCTTACCGCGTTCTGTGATCATGAATCCGTAACCCTTAGAGACGATCAGTCCGGTCTCTAAAAGCCTCCTCAGGAGTGTCCTCGTGCTTGCCTCACCTAGGCCAAGCATTCTCATGAGTGTAGGTCTCCCCAGCCCTCTCACAGAGTTATGTATCAGTGTGATTGCCCTAAGCACCTCATACGGCGTGAAGGCTGGCCTTATCCCTCTCCTAGGCTCGATCACGGACTTCACGATACATAGCTCCCTATACGCGATCAACATTTCTCACTAACAGTGTGTTAAGGCTCCTAAAGATTAATTGTTTAGCATCACATCATTTCAGCTGGTGGGAAAAGAATGCTCACTATGAGAGGGAGGCACTTTCTCTCCATAAGTGATTACACGTCAGAGGAAATCAGGTTCATACTGGGCGTAGCAAAACAGATGAAAGAGAGATACTATTCTGGCGAGAGGGTCATTCCAGTATTGAAGGGGAAACACCTCCTGCTGATATTCGAGAAACCGAGCACTAGGACGAGGATCTCGTTCGAGGTAGCGATGAAAGAGCTTGGCGGGGATGTCATAGCGCTTACCTCAAGGGAGATGCAGATAAGTAGGGGAGAAACGCTCGCCGATACAGCAAGGGTGATAAGCAGGTACGTAGACGGCGTCGCGGCTAGGGTATACTCGCATAAGTCGCTTGAGGAACTCGCCAAGTACTCGAGCATACCGGTGATAAACGCCTTGAGCGATCTAGAGCACCCCATGCAGGCACTCGGCGATATGCTGACAATACTGGAGAAGAAGGGCAGGGTAGCGGGACTCAAGATAGCGTTCCTTGGCGACGGCGCCGATAACGTGCTCCACTCACTGATGCTGGCCGCGGCCAAGCTAGGTGCGAGCGTGTGGGTGGGCACAGCCAAAGGATACGAGCCCAACCCAGAAATCCTCAAGGCAGCTGTGGAGGAGGCCCAGCTCCGAGGTGCGGAGATAGTTGTGACCCATGACCCGATTGAGGCAATAAAGGATGCCGACGTAGTCTACACTGATGTATGGGTTAGCATGGGCCAGGAGGCCGAGAAGGAGAGGAGGCTGCGGGAACTATCCCCGTACCAGGTGAATAAAGAGTTGATGATGCATGCCAAGAGGGACGCAATATTCATGCATTGCCTCCCAGCCCACAGAGGGTACGAGGTAACTGATGACGTTATTGACGGTCCTTGGTCAGTTGTGTGGGATCAGGCGGAGAACAGGCTCCACGCGCAGAAGGCAGTGCTCTCACTTCTTCTTTGATTTCCTCTTCTTTTTCTTTCTCTTTGATTTTTTCTTCTTACCCTTAGCCGTTGACTCGGTAGCTGCCTCGCTCAATTTCTCACTGCTTTCATTTAGGGAGCTCGTGGTGCCTTTCTGTTGCGGACTTTCTTTTACATTAGTGCGCCTTATAATGGCATATGGTTTGGGAATCTGTTCTTTTAGTTCTGTTTTCATTATATACCTAATGCCGTTGCTTGTCTCTAGGCCTATCCCGACTACGCTGTCCTCTCCCTCAAGGAACCTTATATCACCAACGAAGACAAGTCCCTCACTATCAACTGGGTAGTACTCGCGGATGAGGTTACGGGCGAACATCACATTCTCCTCTCGCTCACCCTCTTCCTGCCTCCGCAGAATGATCACGCCCTTCAAGGGCGAAGGCCTAGTGAAGATGAGGACATTCCCGGGCGGCTTCTTCTTATACACCAGCACTTCGCGGAAACCCTTTCCCCGCTCTGTCCGTAGCAGGGCGATCTCGCACCCTTCAAGGAATTTCTCGAACTTCTTGTATGCTATGACAGGGTGCTCATCGATCTTTACCTGCGTCCTCGACACGAATTCGAGTTCCTTTTTTATCCTGTAGGCTGTGAGAACTACCTTCGGCTTATTCCCTGGCACGCTGACCTCCATGGGTTCTAGGCATTTCGCCAGGTAGGTCGGCATGACTGCTATCTTCACCTCTTATACCCTATCTTACGGAGGAACTCGTATCTCTCCTTCCTATCCTCCTCGGACTCCACACCAAGCGGTGTGAACCCGTCCACTACCCCTAGGACGCCCCTACCCTGATCCGTCTCTGCCACGATTATTTGGAGCGGGTTGGCTGTTGCGGCGTAGAGCGTGATCACTTCTTGCACCTGCTTCAGCCTATTGAGGACGTTTATGGGCCAGGCGTTCCTCAGGTAGATAACGAACGTGTGTCCCGCGCCGATGCGCTTAGCTGCCTCTATCGCCAGCTTTACCAGCTCGTCATCGTTTCCGTCGTACCTAATCAGTCTCTTGCCGCTTGCCTCGAGGAATGCTAGCCCAAACTTTATGCATGTCGACGAGGTGATCAGTGCCTCATATATGTCCTCGACAGACTTAATGAAGTGTGTAGCACCAACGATGATGTTGGTGCCCTCGGGCACAGGGATGTCCACAACTTCTATCCTCTTTAGTTCTCCCATACCCTACCCCTCCATAAAGAATTGGGTCAACCCTTATTTCCTTGTACTGATTCTTCTCTCCCTAATGGTGTAGAACCTATCCTCACCCGTTTTCGTAACCCCAACACACACGAGCTCCTTGCTCACCGGCTCGACATGAACCGTCACTGTGCTGCCCCTCCTGCGCATCGCCTCCAGTACCTTAATGAGGTTGCTCGGTATCCCTCCCTTCCTACCTATCCTAACATTGACCACAGATCCCGCCTCGCGGACAAGCCTGTCTACACACCTTGTAAGCTCCTCCACCCTACAGCACTCCCTAACGGGCACTATTCTTTCCACGTTCACGGGCGGGAAAACAGATAGTACACGTATTAGCTTATCGTAACCCAGCGCAGTATCGAGGAGAAGGACGCCGCCAAACTCTGTTCGCGTGATCTTGACTCCCGGATCGTGTGGGAAGATCGCGTCACCAAGCTCTAGTTCCGCCGCTCTCTCCTTCCCATACTTAACAGTTACAACGTATAACATCCCGTTACTCGCCGCATATCCTCCGTTTCGTGTACTCGAAGAAGGAGGACGGTGTCCACGCTATCCACGCGGGGAGCCTCTTCACGAGGTCATAGGCCTCCTCCCAGTTGTCAAGGCCGAGGTCCCTCGCTAGGGCCTCGAGGGAGTACTCCGACCTTATGTACTTGTAAATAATGGCCAGTGTGTCCTGGTCGAGCGGCACCTCCTTACCGTTGCTCAGCTTCACGACGAGCTCGCACATTGTTCCCTGCCCCTAGTGGGTTTGGGTAAGGTCTATAAAAGCTGTTCACTCAACCGGTGCGTAGCACATGTACCTAGGTACATACACGTCGCCAGAGCGCTTGAGGTTCTTTATTATCTGCTTGAGCGCGTCATCCGTTATCCCGTGCTCTCTCAGCTCCTCAAGCAGCTCCTTATGGGGCACGCACCTACCGTACTCCGAGTATCTCTCCTTAATCAGCTTGAGAACAAGTATCTCCTTCTCTCTCATGCTCTTCGGCTTGCCCGTCATGATCAGGTCGATATCGATCATGTTCGACTCCACGTCCAGGCCAACGCTCTCAAGCATGGAGTTCATCAGCCTGATAGCCTCCGCGGCGTCCTCAGCGTCCACAGTGTCCTTCAGGGCCATCTTGGCGTAGGCCTCGGCCAGCCTTATCAGGCCCTCTCCCTGCCTCGGAGTTAGGGGGAGCGGTACCTCGGGGTTCTGTGCACTAAGCTTCCTGAGGCTCACGAAGTATTCCGTGATCAGGTTGATCGCCTCCTGAGTCAGTTTGGGCCTCACGTACTTCCTTGCGTACGCTATATACTTCCTAAGAAGGTCGGGCGGGATCTCGGGCTGCACCTCAGTGGGTTTCTCGTGCGCTGTGAGTATGTGCTCGATCATCGCCCTGTCTCTCTCGACGTCGGCAACGTCCCTCACTATGAAGATGAGGTCGAACCTCGAGAGTATGCTGTCCGGCAGGTTTATGTTCCCTTTAGGTCCCAGCTCAGGTATGTACCTCCCGTGTTTCGGGTTGCCGGCGGCGAGGATCGCTGCCCTAGCGTTGAGCTGGGCTACGATACCTGCCTTGGCTATGCTTAGGAAGCCCTGCTCCATAGCGGTGTGGATGGCTGACCTGTCCTCCTCCCTCATCTTGTCTATCTCGTCGATGCAGACGATCCCCCCGTCCGCCAGCACCATGGCGCCTGCTTCGAGGAAGTACTCCCCTGTATCCTTATCCCTGAGCACAGCCGCCGTCAGGCCAGCAGCCGATGATCCCTTACCGGTCGTGTAGACAGCTCTCGGAGCTATCTTGGCGGCGAACTGCAGCATCTCGCTCTTCGCCGTTCCTGGGTCGCCGAGGAGTAGCACATGTATCTCTCCCCTCTTCCTTGTGTTGCCCACTTCCTTTGTCACTCCTCCGAAGAGGAGCAACGCTACCGCCTCCTTGATGTCCCAGTGGCCATAGATTGTGGGGGCTATGGACGCTATGATCTTCCTCCTTATAAGTGGGTCCCTGCTCATTCTCAGTATCTTCTCCTCGTCCTCAGGGCTCAGCTTGACCTCCTCAAGATACCTCTGGGAGACGATGATGTTGTTTGCCTCTAGGTAGATAGAAAAGAGATTTCTTACTTTCCTTCTCTTCGAGGAGCCCATCGATAAGAGCTTGGGCACACCTATTACGGAGACCCTGTCCCCCGGTCTCACAGTATCCACGAGATCTTCAGTGAGGATCACGTCAACAGATCTAGGTATGGTGCCGGCAGGCACGTCCTCGGGCTTCTCTTGCACTGTTATTTTTTGCCAATCTATGAAGACAGACTTTTCAGGCACAAGTTTAAAGACCCCTCTACCTCTACCTCTTCCATCAGCCTCGGTGATGTTCTCGGCACAGATCGGACAGTAGGTAGGTCTCTCGGACTCGTCTTTTAGTTCCTCTTCCCCCGGCGGCCATTCGAACTCGTGAGATTCGCCCGTGGGTAGAACATGTAAGTAGACTGCCTTAATCATTCTTTCCTTCTTTGTCGTCATCTTAACTACTATACCATCAACCATCACCAATTTTCCTACATGCTGGCTTCCAAGCTCCCTAATCGATAGTCTCGTCTTCCAGCCAGTTAGCCTTGGGTAGAATCTTCTCACTGTTGTGGCATAATCTGGGTCAAGTGATTCTATTAGTTTCTTGATAGCCTTTGAAAAGGCGTGAAGGGCTTCTTCCGGGCTGTTTTCCAGAATGGTCACAAGCTTAGGATCGAAGCGTAACAAATCTTCGTAGTCTATCTGAAGTGATATTCTCCCTTCACGGATGAGTTCCTGGGCTCTCTCTATATACTTAAATTTGTTTTCCTCTCGGAATGTTCTGAGAAAATCGTAGAACATAAGCATATAATCAGTAACTAGTTCCTCACCCCCTCCGTACTCCTCAATTAACTCAGTGCCTGCCAAGAGCAACACCCCTCTCCCAAGCCTCAATACTGTCCTTTAGCTCAAGAAAGAGAGCGATCTCCTCAGGTGTTAACTTATTAGCTATATCATCGACTTCAGCCCCTAGGAACGCTAGCCTCATTATTTTGTTAAGTCTCCGCTTCATCAACGCGATCAGGTCAGCCTCAATCCTATCGGCCTTGGCTAAGTCCTTAGGGTCTCCTGTATCCCTTAGCTTAGTGATAAGCCTGGCAGCTTCATAGTAAAAGGTTCGCTTAAGAGGTACGAGGTCGCTAGGACGACTGCTTTCTTCCGAAATCGAGTAATTAGCTATGTCGTGATCCTTTATTGTGGGCTCACGCATCTCTAGGCTTTCAGGTAGGGCTTCAACTAGCCACAGGGGTAAGACTGCCTCCTCGCCCCTTGAGAACGATTCCTGTCTGCCATCATAATATATTCTGCCGATGTCCTTCAGCACCGCAACGCTCACAGGCGTCAGCATATGCGCTGCCTTTACAAGGGCCAGCTTGTGCTTCAGAGTCCTCCCTCAACTAACCAGGTCTCAAACCGAATTACTAATAAGTTATGCGACTCATTAGGCCGTAAGGGTAAGGTGGGTAACACTCACCTAGGGGATGAGGACAGACGCCACACGGATAATCGGTGAAGAAGGCTCGTGTTACTGACCCTCAAACTATTCTCTTCTTCCTCATTTCCTCCTTTGCTCTTAGCTCCTCAGCGAACTCCCGCGTCACCCTCTCAGCTGCTGAGGAGGCTGCGTCACCTATTTCCTCTAGAAGTCTCCGCACGAACTTCAGTGCACACGTTTTGCTGTGGAAGCTGTATTCCCTACCTCCTATCATCAGTATGACACCTTGGCCACGTGGGAATTTTCGCCCGCATACAATGCAGACAAGTCTCTCCTTAGGCATCTCGCTTAACCAATGATGATAGGAGACGGAAATTATTGCCTTTCGGTTAATAGGGCTGAATGTATTACTCTGGGAGCAGGGGCAGTAACAGCAATGACGGACACAGTTGCTGTCATTCGTAGTGTGCTGAGGAGTCTGGGGATAACACCGTTTGAGTACCAGCTAAGATCGTTTGACGCCATATTGGAGGGGGCCAATGTAATAATAACAGCGCCGACTGGATGGGGCAAGACAGAGGCCTCCATAGTGCCTGTGATCGCAGAGATCCGTGTCAAGAGATCTGAACCCATAGCGGCTCTCTACATTACTCCTCTGCGTGCACTCATCAACGACATAACGGCCAGAATAAGG
Organism: Desulfurococcales archaeon; assembly: GCA_015521325.1. Taxonomy (GTDB): domain Archaea; phylum Thermoproteota; class Thermoprotei_A; order Sulfolobales; family NBVN01; genus WAOK01. The sequence goes on from WAOK01000007.1 coordinate 11,510, forward strand.
CGTCTTGGCAGAACTCACGGCATCAAAGTTGCGAGAAAACATGGTGACGTCACTCAAGCTGAGAGGAGAAGACGGCTGAAGGAACGTCCCCACATCCTTGTGACGACGCCGGAGAGTCTGGAGTCCGACATTGACCTCTCGCCCGGGATGCGTGATATGCTCGGGAATGTGAGGTGGGTCATTGTTGATGAGGTCCACGAGATCTTAGCTACGAAGAGAGGCACGCATCTCGCCGTATTGCTTGAGAGGCTCAGGAGACTGGCGGGTGATTATCAACTTATAATGCTTTCGGCGACGGTGAGCGACCCGATAGGCGTTCTTAACGCATTCTCTGGTTCGAGTAGAAGGAGGCTGGTACATGTAGGCTCAAAGGAATTAAAAAGTATAAGGGTAGAGGTCATCCCACCCACTAGTGATATATCCAAAGCGATAAAGGAGATCACGAGGAATCATCGTAAGCTCCTCATATTCATCGACTCAAGGAGGTTGGCTGAGAGACTTCATTCAGATTTAGAGAAAATGGGGCTTAGCGGCTTCGCCGTGCATCACTCCTCAGTGTCAAGGAGTGTCAGGGAGAGCGTTGAGAAAATGCTCAAGGAGGGGAATCTGAGGGCTGTCATCGCCACAAAGACCTTGGAACTCGGGATCGATGTGGGTGACGTGGACGCAGTCATAAACGTGGGGCCGCCGCCTTCTGTGACGGCTCTCCTTCAGAGAATAGGGAGATCGGGGCATAGGAGCGGAGGTGTCGGAATTGGCTATATCATCCCAAGAAACGATTACGAATACCTACTTTCCCTCGCCTCTGTATCGGCCGTAATGAAGGGGCTCCTAGAGAAGAGGATCCCCGTAATATGCTTCGGCGATGTTGTGGCAAGGGCAATAGCTGGCATGCTACTTGAGCGCTCGCCAAGGGGGGAGGACGAAGTACTCGCCATAGTCACTAGGTCACTTCCCTGCAGTACAGAAAGAGTGAGATCAATAGTTGAGGTGCTTGAGGAGTCGGGCATGGTGCGCCGACACGATGGTGCACTCAGGCTCACGAATAAGTTCTATAGGATATGGAGTCAGCAGGGTCCAGGGAGGGATTTTCGGAGATTCTTCTCGTTAGTGCCTTCGTTGGACGATAGGATTATCGTAATGTTCAAAGGGAGGGAGATAGGGTTCTTGGATTACGCATATGTGGTTAAGTATCTTCGACCTGGTGATAGGGTACGACTTGCTGGCAAGAACTGGGACATCGTCGGAATCGACTTGAGGCTAGGGCACCTAGAAGTAGTGCCAAGCGCTGGCGGAGGTGAACCTCCCGAGTGGCACGGATCCCCTGTAACGGTATCCGAACTAATCACTAAGGAACTCTTTAGAATAATAAATGAGTGTGTGAACGGTCCCTGTCTCAATAAATTCATTGAGAATATAGCCAGCTGGTTTAGGAGGTATCCCGGTAGGGCTCCATATCCTGGAGAGCTATTTCTCGAACGGTATGGGGACACACTAATTCTCTATGGTCCATACTCCCAGAGGGAGTTCGAGCTACTCTCATTGCTAGTGCACTTCCTGCTACACACGAAGCGTGGTAGGATAAGGGAGGTTACTGTGAGGTCTTCAGCGCTGGGAGTGGCTATTGAAGGCGGTGGTGATCTGATAAAGGAATTATATGGTTCTGGGTATTCAGAGGATCTCGTGAAGGGAGCGCTGAGCATGTCTCCCGAGTATATAATGCTGGAGAGGGAGGTTCTCCCAAGCTTCGGCATAGTAAAGAACGACGTTGTCCATGCTGAGATCCTGAGGCAGTTACGAATGTTGTACAGAGCCGAGAGTAAGGGAAACCTAGTTAAAGAGTTCATGAACGCCGAAGTTACTCTTCGATCCGTTAGTGGTGCCGGCATCTCACCCATAGCAAAGGAGATCTTGAGATCGCCCCGTACAAGGCCCTGGTACAAGGGTGTCTATAGGTTACTGGCCGAGAGTGTGTCCGGCTATGCCTTCACAGTAGAGGAGCTAGCGGTGCTCACAGGTCTTGATGAGAGCTACGTTGAGAGGAGACTTAAAGGGATGAGGAAATTCAGTGGGCGGTATAGGGTCGTAGAGTTCTATGATATCAGCACGGGAGAGAGGAGGTGGGCGCTCGCAAAGGATCTGAGGGTATTGGCTAGAGGCGAATTCAGAGAATGCTTTGAACCACCTTCGAAGAGTAGCGTTTATCAGGTGATGATTTACTATGAGAGAGGAGAGCAACCATCGTCGTTTCTGTTATCTGCTGAGAGTGTTGAGAGGGGAATATTAAATAGTCTAGTTGCTGACACTGATAACGTCTACAAACTCACAGTTAAGGGGGGATGTGGATCTGTGACATACTACCACGTCCCTCCGGAATTGCTTGACCTGACTATCCTCAATGCTATGGCGTATCTGCAGGTGGTGAAGGGATGCGGGTGAGAGCAAGGGCAGAGATAGCAGGTGTGATAGACCAGCGTAGGGTCGCGCGCTTGGAGAGACTGCTTAACTCAATTAAGGCCAGGCTAGTTTTCCTCGACTATAACCATGGATCAGTTCTAGTAAGAGCTGATCCTTGTCTCCTCCTTGAAGTTGCGGACGAGCTGAGAAGGCTTATTCGCAGATGCATCTTCAGGCTAACGCTTTTTGTAAGGCCTGCGTCAAGCGTGAGAGAGTTGTGTGGCGATATCGCCAAGGTCTCGAGAGATCGTGAGAGATGCGTAGCTGGCAAAACTGATAAGATCGCCTTGATCGCCGATATATCTCTTGCTAGGGACTATGCCAGGGTCATCGTTGTCAGGCACACTGGTCTAGGCGTTTTTGATCTCTCAAGCCCATTACTCCTTAGCCCTGCTGAGTTCCCGTGCGTTGAGATACCAAACATAGTTAACGAAATATCTCGTGTGCTGCCTGTATGTAGGGTGGAGTAAGTGCCCGGTAGCGAGCTGGGGCTTAAGTCTGTCGCCGGTGCGATCGCCGGTGCATTGCTGGGTATCATGTCAGCCCTGCTGGGTTCTCCATCAGAGCCCTTGTCGTATATTTTGGTAGGACTGTACCTAGCGACGTATCCCATATCTGTTATGATTATACGGATCTTTGGACTGGATGTGGGTCTCAAGAAAGGTGTCTCTGTATTCTATTCTCTCGAATTTATCTTCTGGGCGGGGGTCTATGAGGCACTGAGTTACGCAACGGTAATGAGGTGAAGAGATGAGGAAAACACGTGATTCTTTCGAGGTAATGGAGTACTATGACACCATAGCCCCTTCCTATAACGAGCTCTATGGCGATGAGCAGCTCAGTAAATACAGAGGAATAGAGGATATATGTAAGGGCGCGAAGATACTAGATATCGGATGCGGTACCGGACTGCTTCTCAAGTACTTAAGGGTTGTGGGCGCTGATCCGAGGCTATATGTTTGCCTAGATATTAGTAGGGAGATGCTTGAAAGGTGTGATGAGTGTAAGGAGAGTGGAGCAGTGGTTGAGAGAGTTGCAAGTGATATGGAGCTTGCAAGTAGCCTGTTCATTGAGAAGTTCGAGTGCATAACGCTTTTCACAGTGCTCCTTGCTACGTACGACATCCGAAACCTGCTTGAGGAATTAATTCGTATCCTCTCGCCGGGAGGAAGGATAGTTTATACAATACTGGGTAGTGCGGCGTCCTGCCCTTTAGGGCACGAGGTGAGGAGACTAGGTAGGATGGAGGTGCTCTGTATTGTCGACAACGTACCGCAGACCTAAGTCTTCCTTCACATCCCTTGACACGGCAGTGATCGCAAGAGAACTCAACAAGGCTCTCGTAGGTGGAAGAATTGATAATATATACAGGTCCTCATCGACCATGCTTCTCAAGGTTAAGGGTGGCGCGCTTGGGTCAGGCTACGTACTTATCGATCCTGCCCGAAGGGCGCACTTGACGTGGAAGATAGGCGAAAAAGACGCGAGGGGCTGGGTGCCCACATTTAGGGCGTTTATGAGAGGTGCCGTAATCGAGAATGTGGAGCAGGTGAGGTTCGAGAGAATTCTCGTGATAGGGATGAGGAACAAGGGATCAGAACTGTCCCTATACATCGAGCTGATTCCAAGAGGAATAGTTGCCCTAGCGAATACTGAAGGCAAGGCACTCGCTGTCACGTCATCGATAAGGGCTAAGGACAGAACCGTCGTACCCGGAGGGAGATATACAATGCCACCCCCTCTTCCTGACGTACTAAGAGAGGATGAGAATGTCCTTGCTGACATTGTCTTAAGGAAAGGCAAAAATCTTGGCTCGGCCTTAGTCAGAGAGTTAGGCGTTCCTCCAGAGGTTGTGAACGAAGTAATCCAACCGGAGGTAAGGACCAGTAAGCCTAAGGAATTAGGTGAAGACACAATTATTGAAGTAATAAAAAAAGTGAGGACATTTATGCTAACCGTTATTGAGTCACCAAAACCTGTCGTCGTGAAGGTCTCTGGAAGACCGCTCGCTTTCCACCCATTTATACCGGAGAATCTCTATAGAGAGGCCGGAGTTGAGTACGTAGAATACGACTCCTTCTCTAAGGCAGTTGATGATTACTTCTCACATATGTTAAGCGAGGGAGTGGTTAGTGAGAGTGAGGTAGCCAGGCATGAGGCCCTTCTTCATGAGGCTCTTAGAAGGCTGGATGAAATTGAGGAGACGATAAAACGCCTTAATATGGAGGCGAGGGCTTTTTCCGAGAACTATTACGTCATAGAGCAACTCTGGAGATGTGTTAGGGACACGGTTAAGGAAGTTGGGTGGGAGAAGGTACGTGAGTTCTGCAGGGTGAATAATATAGATCCTTCTAGGGGTGTGTTTAAGGTCGTTATAGGCGGCACTGAGCTCTCGTTGAACATAATTGATCCCCTCTACAGGCAATACGCTCTCTTGATGAAGAGATTAGAGAAGGAAAGGGAGAGGTTGGAGAGAGGGAAGAAAGCGGTAGAGGAGCTCAAGAGGAGATTGGCTGCGGTGAGAGCTAAGGCTGGCGTGAGAAGGCTGCGGAGGATTATTGAGTGGTATGATTCATATCACTGGCTCATCACGAGTCACGGATTCCTCGCGATTGGGGGTAGAGACGCTCAGCAGAATGAGAAAGTAGTGCGGAAGTATCTGGGACCTCGGGATATCTTCGTCCATGCTGACGTTCATGGTGCATCCGCTTTTGTTATATTAACGGAAGGGAGGGAGGTTCCGGATAGTGATATAAGAGAAGTTGCTGTTATGGCCGCCTCATACAGTAAGGCTTGGTCCTCGGGTTTCGCCGCCGTTGACGTGTTCTGGGTGCGTGGTGAGCAGGTCAGTAAGTCGCCGCCTTCAGGTCAGTACCTGCCGAAGGGCTCATTCATGATCTACGGGAAGAAGAATTATATAAAGGGCGTAAGGCTACGCCTGGCAATAGGTGTAGAATTAGTTAGCACGGATGGGTACAGGCTGGTCGCTGGGCCAGAGGAAGTTATTAAGGAGCGTGCGGAGGCGTACATAGTCATAGAGCCCGGCAATCTTAAGAGAGGTAAGGTGGCAGAGAAGATCGTTGAGAGACTTAAGGAGGTAATCCCGGGTTTGATAGATCTTAAGGCCGAACACGTAGTCAATAGAATTCCAGGTTCATCTAGAATCGTTAGATACGGCGGTAGGGCCGTTGGAAAGGATAAATCACCTGAATGACACTATAATAATGGTGACTCCTTGAAGGTTAGGCTCCTTATCGATTCTCATTACCCAACCGTATCACCCGACGATCCCCTCACTAAGGCTCGTGCCTTAATGAGGGACATAGGGCTAAGGATGCTACCCATAGTTGAGGAAGGCTCTCTTTACGGCATTATAAGAAGAGAGAACGTCCTTCTACTCACATCAACTCGCTCAACAGCAGCCGTACGTGACGCGGCTGACAGGCCCCGGCTTGTGTTCCGCCCTGATGATGATATGTTCAAGTCTGTGAAAGCCATGGTCGAGCTCGATGAGTGGTACTCGCCTGTGGTAGATGAAAGAAATGGAAAATATATGGGAGTCGTGAGCCTTACCTCATTCCTCAGATTCATGCTAAGGAAGGGCAATCTAGGGGCCCACATGAAGGTTGGGGAGTTAATGACTACTTCCCCTCTAGAGTATGTGCTCCCCGACGAGCCTATATCTAGGGTATGGAGGAAAATGGTTAATCTCCAAATAAGCGGTTTTCCTGTCGTCCGGAATCCGAAGACCCTTGAAGTAATTGGAATGATAACACAGCACGACCTCCTCAAGAGGGGATACACAAGGATAGAGCTGGAATCTCCTAGCGGACCTAGGAGAGGACCAAGGGTTAAGGACGCCATGACGACGCCAGCTGTCTCGGTATCCCCGAACGATGATATTGTGAAGGTCATCAGGATACTGTTGGACAGAGACATCGGCAGGGTCCCTGTAACTGACGAGAGAGGCTTTCTAATTGGGATCGTTGACCGGAGTGACGCTGTAAAAGCTTTTCTGGGGTGAGTTATATGGCGAAAAGGTCCGTATACAGGAGAATAATCGAAAAGAATAGATGGCTAAGAAGCGACGGTAAGCCCAACTTCCGCGATAACATTCACGAGGTTATACCGAAGCTCCAGCCACTCCTCGATAAGGAAGTGCCCACATTAAGTGAGGTGTCCACGGTGCTCAATGCTGCAGAGGCAATGACGTCATCGGGTAAGAGGGTGCTCCCGGTAGTGGATCCGGGCAGTAACCTCGGCGGTGTGGTAGCCGGTATGGATATAATCGAGTACCTTGGTGGGGGACAGAAATATAAAATAGTTACTCAGAGATTCGGCGACCGTATCTATGACGCATTGTACGCACATGTGAGGGACATTATGACGACAAATGTGATTTCGGTAGATATAGATACTGACCCTATGAAGGTCATCGAAGTAATGGTGCTTAATGGGCTAGGTGCTGTGCCTGTCGTCGGGAGTGGCGGTAAGTTTGTTGGGATGGTTACAGAGGAGGTGTTGACGCGGTATGTGCACGCCCTAGTTAGGGGGATCACAGTATCCGAGGTGATGAGTAAGTCAGTCATAAGCATAGCGAGGGAGGCTAGCATAGGTGCTGCCCTAAAACTCATGGTGTCCACAGGCGTCAGGCGCCTTCCTATTGTAGACGGAGCAGTGTTAAGGGGTGTGGTGACATGGAAGGAAATAATAGGGTTTGTGGGATCTCACGAGATTTTCAATCACCTTAAAGAGTACACAGTAACAGAATTCAACGACCTACCTCTCGCCTTAGTAATGACGACGGACTTTGAAAAAGCATCCCCGGATGAAGACCTAGCAGATGTAGTGCTCAGGATGAAGGAAAGAGAAAAGGATTACGCCTTGGTCATGAGGGGCGACGAGGTAGTGGGTATTATTACCGAGAGAGACGTACTATACGCTGCTCTCACAGGGTGAGAGCGATGCCTCCTAGAGTGAGTAAGTACATGACATCAGAGGTGGTTACGGCGGACGAGAACGATAACCTCGCTAGAATAAGGAACCTAATGATAAGGTACGGCATCGGACGCGTAGTGATCGTGAGTTCAAAGAGCGGTGGCAGGGTCGTAGGTATCATAAGTAGGAGCGACTTCGTTAGAATAATGTACAACAGGAAGAGGATGTACAGGCCGTTAACAGACATACTCGCCAAGGAAATAATGTCCACACCTGTCTATTCAATAAGGCCCACGAGAGCGATCAAGAGAGCGGCCCACATAATGCTGACTAGGAGGATAGGGTCCTTGGTGGTCATAGATATCGTGAACGGTGTTGAGGAGCTTAAGGGGATAATAACGAAAACTGATATTGTGAGGGCATATGCGGAGAACTATAAGGGTATACATAGGGTAGAGGACGTGATGATAACCGAAGATCTCCCTATTGTCCATCCACAGCACTCCTTCTTCTACGTGGCGGAAGTGGTTGGTGAGTACGGCAGGGCCCTCGTAGTCGATAACGAAAAAGTGATCGGAGTAATCACTAAGGCGGACATAATGTACAGCAATATATTCCCGCTGGCAAGAACGGGCGCGAAATTCGTTAAGAGAGCTGGGATAACAGGGAGGGGACTGCCAGGCGTTGTACGTGTCTATACGATTCCCGTCGCCTACGACATTATGACGCCGAATCCGATAGTGATCTCGCCGTCAGAGGACCTAGCCGAAGCAGCCAAGATAATGATAACTAACGGGATAAGCACCCTCCCAGTAGTGAATGGCTCCGGTAAGCTCGCCGGATTAGTCACAAAGAAGGAGATCCTCAAAGCAGTGAGGAAGGGGTAGGGGCAATGGAGCCCACCCTTATCGAGATCGGCAAGAAGGACTTCATAAGAATAAACAAAAACGATACACTCTACAATCTTATAAGGGAACTCTTCCGCAGAGGGGAAGACAGGGCGATCGTCTACCATGACGACAAGCCAGTCGGGATAGTAACGCTAACAGACATAGCCCTTAAGATTGCCACGACAAAATCTAAGAGAGTACCGACTACGGCCCTTCATGTCTCAGCGGTCATGAGCTCTCCGCTAATAGCGCTCTCCCAGAATACCTCGGTAATTAAGGCGGCTAGAGTAATGATTGAGAAAGGAATAAGTAGTGTACCAGCACTTGACGAAAAAGGAGATGTTTCGGCATTAGTCACCAAGTGGGAAATCGTTGAGTTGCTAAGGGAAGAAGACTCACTGGTGGTGAATGCTCCCACAAGCGTTGTTAGGGAAGTAAAAGAGACCGACTCAGTCCTCATGGTTCGGAGAATGATCATGGATGAGGGCATACAGCAGGTTCTTGTGCGAAATCTTGAAGGAAAACCAGCAGGAATAGTAACAAGCTATGAGATCGCTAAACTACTAGCCGAGCTTATAGACTACGCATCTGAGTACGGTCCTAAGGATTATCTGAAAGAAGTGAAAGTAGGTGAGATAATGAGGCCTTATGTACCAACCAAACCTTTAAACTCCAAGATTTCGGATATCGCTGAGCTAGTGACAGAGAAAAAGGTGAAAGCTGTTTACCTTGTCGAGGAAGGCGAGATCAAAGCATCAACAACACTAAACGACCTTGTGAGGTACTTCGTGAGCAAGGCAGTGTTCTAGAACTGTCGTGGCTTGGGTATGCTATCACTACATTTCTACAAAAATAAAATGATTCTCAACAAGATAGTCAGCAACAGCTCTTGACTACTCCATGAAATCGTTGCTACGTAGGGCACTCACCAATCAGCTGAGACAGGTTTCGTCATACGATCCCGTCATTTGCTGGGTTCATCATCCGTTTTGTTGGAGGTGACGAACCCTATATTAATTTAGTTGTGGAGTTTCGTTGTGTGATGATACGACGGTCTCCTGAGGGCTAATGATGAGTCTTCTCTTCACTGAGTTCGGGAAGAGCATAAATTTCTAATACTCTAGAATCCGCCTACTCAACGGCGGTAGCGATTGGATGTTGACGCTGTCTCCTCGGTAGATGTTGAGGCCGAGAGATTCGTTAGTGAGGTTGCACGTGCTAGGTTCGTTGTTTATCTTAAGACATGCCCGGTGTGCGGTGGGACCATAAGCGATGAGAGGTTGAGGGCAGGTCTCCCGTGCTCGAAGTGCGTCCCCGATGATGTGCTAAGCAGGCTCAGAAAGGGGGGTGATCTCAGGAGAAACATATGCGACTATCTTGAGGAGCGTGGGCTACTCAAGAATACCTCCTACGGAGTCTACTGCAGAATGATAAAGGAGTCAGCAAAGATCGAGAGCTTCTTCACACAGGTCATGGGCAGCAGGCCCTGGGCCGTTCAGAGGTTATGGATAAGGAGGGCGGCGAAGGGCCTCTCATTCGCTATGATAGCCCCCACAGGGGTTGGTAAAACGACATTCGGTGTGGTGCTCGCCCTCTACCTGGCTAAGGAGAAGGGCCTCAAGTCATATTTCATGGCACCAACTACAACGCTCGTAATGCAGATCAAGGAAAGGGTCGAGGAGCTAGCCCGGAGCATCTCAGGATGGGAGCCGAGGGTCATAGCCGTCCACTCAAAGCTCAAGGCATCAGCCAGAAAGGAGGCGCTGGAGGCTGTGAAGAAGGGTGATTTCGACATTCTCATCACGACTTCAAACTTTCTGCTCAGGCTCGGAAAGAAGCATGAAGAGAGCGGCGACGAGGTGTTTGAGGGCCTCGTGCGTCTTGGAAGAAAAAAGAAGTGGGGGATGATATTCGTCGACGACGTCGACGCTGTCATGAGATCCTCGAGGGTGATCGAGTTTATTCTAATTCTTGCTGGGTTCGCTAAGGAGGACATACAGGACGGCATGGAAATAATAACGCTCAAGAGAAGGCTCGCGTTCAACCCGCGCCTACAGAAAGAGAGGAGGCTCCTGGAAAGACTAAGTAAGAAGCTACAGAAGAGGAGGGAGCAGATAAGCACGCTCGTCCTCCTCGCATCAGCCACTGGTAACCCTCGCGGGCCGAGGGTAAAGCTCTTCAGAGAATTACTGGGCTTCGAGATAGGGGCTAGGCCCGAGTTCATACGTAATGTGGACGACTACATCATCAGGGTGGGGGCCCCGTACCTTAGTAAGGAGAACCTCGAAGTATTAGTTAAGACTGTCATGTTCCTGGGTGAGAGAGGCGGTCTAGTATATGTATCACAAGACCTTGGAATAGAGGCTGCGGAAGCGATAGCGTCATACCTTAAAGAGGCCGGGATCAAGGCCGAGGCCGTCCATAGCAAGAAAGATGCCGTCTCCATTATAGAGGCGTTCAGGAAGGGAGAAATTAACGTACTCGTCGGCGTGGCAACATACTACGGCGTGCTCGTGAGGGGGCTAGACATACCGGAGATCATTAGGTACGCTATTTTCGTTGGCGTGCCCAGACACAAAGTAAGGCTCGAGATAGGAGAGGAGACTGGCTCCAGGGACATCCTCCAGCTAATACCTCTCGTCAGGGACGCCATAAGGGACGAGGCGAAGAAGAGGGCACTCAACGCTGCGCTCAACATTGTGAGAAGAGAGATCAGGCGCAGAGGCGCTTACATACTCAACAGGCTCGATGAACTCCTGTCACAGATCAGGGGGCTGAGTGACGAGGAGATCCGCGAGCGCGCCTCCGCGATGAGCAGGCTTGAGAGGGTCTTCGCCGAGGCCTTCGTGATCGTGAGGGCATCCCTCCGGGACAAGTCCGTTATTGAGGCGATCGAGAGGAACCCGGAGGTCTCGGTTAGGGTCGAGGCTGGCGCACTCTACGTGCTAATCCCGGACGTTAGGACATATATTCAGGCGAGCGGAAGGACATCGAGGCTCTTCCTAGGCGGTATAAGCAAGGGTGTGGCGGTAATACTCGAGCATGACGAGCGCCTTGTGTATGGGCTAGAGCACAGGATAAGATGGCTAATAGATGAGTTCGTTCTCCGCGAATGGGATCCGGAGAAGGTCAGGGAGACCCTAAGGGAGGTTGACAGGCACAGGGAGCTCATAAGGAGGTTGAAGAGCGGGGAAAGGGTGAGCGCTGCAGAACTGCCGAGGGTGACAGACATAAAGACAGTGCTCTTTGTTGTCGAATCACCTAATAAGGCCAGAACCATAGCGAGGTTCTTCGGCCGTCCAAGCTCGAGAACATATGGGAAACTAAGGGTCTACGAGGTGTCGATAGGTTCTCTCACTCTCCTAATAACGGCCAGCGGCGGCCACATATACGACTTGATAGTCGATTTCCAGAAGATGGCTAGGCACGAGAAGGTAGCGCCTCACATAAGGCACTACTATGGGATCGCGGGGAGGGAGAAGCTTGTTGCTGGAAGTAACAAACCGCCGTTTGTACCTGTCTACTCACCTAGGAGGAGAATCATAAGGGGCGACGAGAGCAGGTCGGCCACAATATTCATAGCGGAGCCGGAGTACAGTGACGCGTGGGAGAGGTACGCTACAGAGGGCGAGATAGAGTCTGCAACAGAGGTCATAGAGGCCCTCCGGGATGTCGCAATGGAGGTTGACGAGGTACTCATAGGGACAGACCCCGACACCGAGGGCGAGAAGATAGCGTTCGATGTGTGGAACATCGTCAGGCCGATGCTACCAAGCGACAGCGCCCTCAAGCGCGTCGAGTTCCATGAGGTGACGAGGAAGGCTGTGCTGAGAGCCATCGAGAACCCGAGGAACATCGACGAAAACCTCGTCATGGCCCAGCTAATTAGGAGGATAGAGGACAGGTGGATAGGGTTCCCGCTCTCGAAGGACCTGCAGGAGAACTTCTGGCCAGTGTTCTGCGAAAACGTATACAACTACATGAAAGGGAACAAGATGAGGCCTGATGACCTCCGCACCAGGTATGATGTGGGCAAGTACGTCCTACTAGATGTGAAGAAACTGAGGAGGCTCCTTGGGGCAGACCGCGATAAAAGAATAATCGTGAAGCTCAGGCAGCCGCTACCGTCCGTGGTCCTGAGGGAGTGTATTATCAAGAGGGTCAAGGGGGAGAAGATAGGGCCCTACAGAAACCTGAGCGCTGGCAGGGTGCAGACCCCTGTCCTCGGCTGGATAATTGATGGGCTGAGGATGCACCTATCCGAGTGGGGCCCGAGGATGAGGCTCACACTCAGGCCAGACCTAATAGTTGGTGTCGGGGAGGGCAGGGTGCTGGCGCCTTCCTTAAGGATTGAGCGCGAGTTCACTGAGGAAGATGCGGAACTCCTTAAGAGAATAGGTGTGAAGCCGCTCGGCATAGACGAAAAGATAACGAGGAGGGTTTACGTCCCGATGTCGGCCCTGTATGGTTCGCCACAGTGGTGGATGCTCACACCAAGGAGCAAGAGCGGCATAGAGCACGCGGAGCTAACGATCTCAGCTGAGTTACTCGGTGAGCTAGTCGACATAAACCCGCCGCCACCGTATACGACCGATACAGCGATCAGTGACATATCACAGAAGCTGAGGATGAGTTCAGAGGAGATAATGAGGATACTCCAGGACCTGTTCGAGCTGGGCTTCATAACCTACCACAGAACCGATTCGACGAGGGTCTCAGATGCCGGAATAGCAGTGGCCAGGGAGTACATCACTGAGAAGCTAGGTGACAAGTACTTCAGGCCTAGGAGGTGGGGTGAGGGAGGCGCCCATGAGTGTATAAGGCCGACTAGGCCAATAGATGAGCAGACACTGAGAGACCTTATCAATGAGGGAGTTATCGAACCTGTTAGGAGGTTAGAGTCGAGGCACTTCGCTGTCTATGATATGATATTCAGGAGATTTATGGCGAGCCAGGCAGCCCCTGCTAAGGTAGCTAAGGCAAGGCTTAGGGCAGACATCAAGCTCGTAGGCTATGTGGGGGGCGTGCGCCGTGAGGTCAGCATAAGCGTCGCAGATGCTGGTGAGGCTTATGTGCTCGGTGTTGGGGATACCTTCGATGGTTATCTCAGGTTCTATGTTAATGTGCCACTGGTTGATGTCAGTGTTCTCGAGAAACTCAAGGGTGTTGTCTGTAGGCCACCACCGCCAAGGGAGAGGGGGAAGAAGAGGGTTGTTCTGCCCTGTGAGATCAGGTTCGTATGGATAGGGAGGGAAGGCACCCTACTTAGCGAGGCAGACGCCGTTAGGATGATGAAGGAGCGCAGGATAGGTAGGCCGAGCACCTATGCCAAGATAATGGACACTATAAAGAAGAGGAGGTACGTTGAGCACAACAGGGTGCTTGTGCCGACCATACTCGGCATGGAGGTCTACAGGCACCTTCTCAAGAAGTACAGAGAGTTCGTTACGGAAGAGAAGACCCGGGAACTTGAGGAGCGCATGAGGACTGTGGAGGAGGTTGGCGAGGACGGGTTTACACTCTACGTCAAGTTACTTAAGGATATCTTTGGTGAGATGAGGGAGATCGAAAAAAGGATGGCAACCGCAAAGAGCTAACCGTTTTATCCCATTACTCATTAAACTCTCTTGGTGCACTTATTGAGTCAAGGATCGCTGCTCGTGCTTCGCCAAGAACTGAGGCAGAAAGCAAGGGACTTTGCCATTGACCTCATGACGACGCTGAGGGAGGCACCGACTAATAAAACAGTCGTTACACTGGCACCTCCTCATCCAGTGTATCAGTACATTAAAGGGAAAAGAAAAGCGTTCAGCGCAAGAGCAGCGTATAGCTTACTAATTGCTAAGCTGGGGTCATTTGTTGACGAATTCGGGATACCGATCATTATTGGACCAGTTATGGTAAGAAGCGGCAACAAGAACTATTTGGACGTCGTCGGTATATTACCGCATGCCGCACCAATAACGCTCGCGCGGAAGGTTATTGAAATAGAGGACAAAATAAGCGGGTCCTTTAGTATTGGTAAGTTCAAGGTTGATGGTGCAGAGATATGCGCTGCGGTAGGGGATGACATGAGTTACCCTGAAATAAGTAGGGCCTGTGCACTTCTCGGCGCCGATGTCATAATGTTTTTTGTCCCGCCTCTCATAACTCCGTACTCGCCCAAAGAGACCGAGAGGCTTGCTTCAGTCAGGTCTCACGAGAACGGCGTGCCTGTGATTGTCATAGGCGGTTACGCTGATGAGTTCATAGCTCAGCCAACCATAATCACGAGTAGTGAGGGTGAGGTTCTAGAGAGCAGGATGGACACTTCGAGGTTCATGCTCGAGGTAACGATTAAGAGATTGGGTAGAAGCGGTAACGAACGTTTAGCTAGGAGATACATTAGCATGCTGAAGAAATCCAAGGAGTTGATAAGGATTAAAAAGAAGAAGATCGGTCCATAATCTCACTCAACAACCGGCCCAATGACTGTCTTACCAACGAGCTTGTTGATCCGCTCCACTTCCTCGTCAACCATACGCTGTATCTCAGCAATCTCCTCCTCAGTGAGATGGCGGAATCTCCCTTGAAGCCTCAGGTACTCCTTAACGGGCTTCCTCTTTGGAACTGGCGTAGTCACCCTGAACTCACCGTTCTCCACTTCATAGTTGATCCACACACCGGTCTGCACAGCCAGCCTCGATACGGTCACTGTGAGAGCAGGGTCTATTCTCCAGCCGGGAGTGCATGGTGAGAATGCGTGTATAAAGGTCGGTCCCTCGATCTCGACGGCTTTTCTCACCTTCATGTAGAGATCCGTTATGTATGCCGGGTTGACGGTGGCCGCGTAGGGCACTCTGTGCGCCAGCACAATACCCATTATGTCTTTCTTTGGTCTCCACTCACCGCGCCACACCTTGCCGACTGGGGTCGTGGTGGTCCATGCCTTATATGGTGTGGCGCCGCTGCGCTGTATTCCTGTGTTCATGTATGCCTCATTATCGTACACTATGTAGAGCACGTTATGCCTTCTTTCCAGCATACCAGAGAGGGCCTGCAGGCCTATGTCGAAGGTCCCGCCATCACCACCTATCGCGACGACCTTAACCTTCTTGTCCTTCGGTATGACCCCCTTCCTCTTCATGGCTTTTATTGCCGCCTCAACACCCGACGCGCCTGCGGCAGCGTTCTCGAACGCTATATGTAGCCATGGGTGCTTCCAAGCTGTTTGTGGGTAGACAGTCGTGGTGACCTCGACACAGCCAGTGGCCTCAACTATTATGGCGTCCTTCCCCAGGGCCTTCGTTATGTGCCTCATCAGTATGGCGGCCCCGCATCCCTGGCACATCCTGTGGCCGGGAGCGAAGAGTTCCTCTCTCGGTATGTCCCAAATAGTTGGGATCTTGGGCTTCGTGCTCATTCTCTCACCCCTATGAAGTAAGGCTCCTTAGGAACATCCTTCCTGGTCTTCCCGTCCAGAGCCAGGGTGGCGTCAACCATTGCTTTGATGTCACGGAACGTCACTGGCCGACCTCCTAGCCCAGCGACGAAGTTCACTATCGGTGTATCAACTCCTCTGGTGTACGCCGCTGATAGTATGTCCCCGTAGAGCGGCCCGCCGTATGACGAACCGAAAGCTAGTGCCCTATCTATCACGCCAACAGCCTTTAGATTGCTTATGACTTCCATTATTTCCTCAGCAGGGAACGGCCTGAATAGCTTGACCCTTATTAGACCCAGCTTTATGCCCCTCTTTCTCGCCTCCTTCACTATGTACGCCTTCACGTTGCCCGCGACGCTGCCCATCGCGACGAGGGCGTACTCGGCGTCGTCCATCATGAAGTACTCAACGGGCTCGTAGCGCCTCCCGAAAACCTTCTCGAACTCCTTGGTCGCTTCGTCAAAGACCTCCCTTGCCTTCTTCATCGCCTCATGCTGCTGCCTCTTGAACTCGTAGTACCACTCAGGCGTGCCAAGCGGGCCCATGGTCACCGGGTTGTCGGGGTCGAGCACACTCCACGTCACCTTCTTGGGTATGAACTTCAGCGCCTCCTCTCTCTCAATAGGCTCGACAGGCTCGATTGTATGGCTCATGAAGTACCCGTCTATGGCCGTGATTACTGGTAGGAGGACATCCGGGTGCTCGGCGATCTTGTAAGCCAATATGATGTCGTCATGGGCCTCCTGGTTGGTGTGAGCCATCATCATGACCCACCCGGTGTCGGATGCCGCCATGAAGTCGCTGTGGTCGTTCCAGATGTTAATGGGTGCAGATAGGGCCCTCGTCGCCATAGCCATGACTATCGGGAGCCTCATCGAGGATGCGATGAACATTATCTCATACATGAGGGCGATACCCTGCGAAGAGGAAGCCGTGAACACCCTTGCACCAGCCGCAGAAGCGCCAACAGCGGCCGAGAGCGCCGAGTGCTCGGACTCGACGTGAATTACCTCGGCATCCAGCTCGCCGTTAGCAACGAACTCGGTGAGCTTCTCGACGATCGTGGTCTGCGGGGTTATTGGGTACGCAGAGATCACGTCAACATCAGCGGCCTTAACAGCGTACGCTATGGCGGTGTTGCCTGAAAGGGGTAGCTTCTTCTTACCCGCCACCCTCACCTCACCTCCTCAACCATCTTTATTGCCTTAGCGGGGCACTCTTGGGCGCAGATCCCGCATCCCTTGCAGTAATCGTAGTTTATTTCGTAGGTTCTTGTGTACTTCCTGCCCGTCTTGGTGGTGTACGGCTTGTCGAGCTCGATTATGGTGCCCTCCGGGCAGTATAGCCAGCAGAGCCTACACCTAATGCACCTCTCCTGATCGATGACTGGCCGCAGGGTTCTCCAGTCATGCGTCTTATACTCAACAGTTGACCCCGGCCTCGTTATGACGGCGCCGGGGGGCAGGGATTTCCAACCAGGTAATTGAGCGGTCATTCACACCACCTTCCTCACGGACTCATATGCTTGCCTGAGGAGTTTAATGTTGGGATCCACGTAGCGCTCGGGGAACCTATCTCTTACAGCCTCCTCGACCTTCTCCAAAGGAACTATGCCTGTCGCCGCAACGAGAGCACCGATCATTGCAGTGTTGACTATGGGTGCCTTGAATACCTCCATCGCGAGCTTAGTGGCGTTGACTGTCGCCACCTTCACGTCATCCCTCCCAATGATCTTCCGAACCTCCTCCGGATCCCTAGCAGTGTTGGCTATGTACCACCCACCGCTCTTGAGACCGTGGAGAACAGCCTCCTGCCCAACCATGGAGGAATCGAGTACCACTACAGCGTCAGGCTCCTCGATAGGCGTCTTCTCGTATATGGGCTCGTCATCAATCCTCGTATATGCCTTAACAGGAGCACCTCTTCTCTCCGCACCGAACTCCGGGAAAGCGACGGCGTAGTAACCCGTCTTTACAGCAGCCATGGCAGTCAATTCGGCAGCGGTGACGGCGCCCATGCCGCCCCTGCCGTGCCACCTTATCTCAAAACGCCCCAAGCTTGTTCCCTCGGAGTGATCTCGGGATTATCCTAAAATAGATGAAACCAGTAGTTCTACCATAGCAGGGTGTCCCGCCATGGAGGACGTGAAAATAAGCAAGGCATACGGGGTGAGGGTAGCCAGCATGAACGACCTCGCCAGGCTTGCTGCGTCAAGCGTCGCTATGGGGCAGATAACCTATGTTGTAAGGATATTCAAGGATGAGGAGGTGATCTACGCTGTCCTTGCAGTGTTCCGCGACTACTACAGGCTCTACGGGATCCCGATAATCTACTACTACGTCGACACGGAGAGGAAGTACCCGGTCGACGGGAACTATCTCCTTGTGAAGGCGGACTCAGAGGGCGAGATCGTCGAGATAGGAAAGGGCGGTAAGCCCGGCTACGTAGTCGTGCCGATAATAAACCTAGCCGAAATACCGGACTTCCTGCCCTTCAGTAAGTAAACGATTCCTTGTTGGCCGAACGCCGCTTAAGAAAAAAGGGACATAGTGAATGTTTATGACGAAGTGATGATGCCGACGTAGCCTGAGCAACGCTATGAGGAGGGGTCGATTTACTGACTAACGCTTTTAAGCCCCGCACTTGTTTAAGGGCTTGGATGGGCCCGTAGCTCAGCCAGGTAGAGCGGCGGAGCCCTGGCCCTGGGCACCGAGGCTCTTAACCCGTAGGTCCCGGGTTCAAATCCCGGCGGGCCCGCCACAAAACACAATGGGCTCCGCGACCGCTTTATAAGCATGGCTCATTATGGGGCGCATTGACGGCCATAACGTGTAGTATGCTCGACCGCTTCATAGCCCCGTTACCCGAGATATGGGCAATTGAGTTCTACGGGGCGGACAGCGTAGTCACTACCCTAATGCATAGGGTGGCGGCATGCAGGGCGAGAAGAGGGGACGTGGCGATAGCGCTTGTCCAGAACTTCGGCGGCCTGAACCCCTATATGCTCCGCTACTTTACCAAAGTCCTCGGCAGCGGCCTCGACAGAATAAAGGTCTCTAGGGCCTTCCGCGCAGAGGATGTGCCGACACTGCTTAGGAGCGTGCCCCAGTGGGTCGACACAGTCGTGGTGAGAACTCCATTTCTCTTCTCCCCACAAACCCCTGAGGAGTACAGCAGGGTCACACCCATCGTCGCGGCGATTAAGAAACTCATTGACTCCGGGGTTAGGGTGGCGGTCTTCAATACGGTGAGCAAGTTCGGTAGGTTCCTGCCGGAGGGTGGGAACTATCATCATCACGTAATGCACGCAGTGGTCAGGCTATGGGAGATCGACAGGAAGAGGTTCGGGGCAGAAATCGTTAAGCATGCTTGGAGGGGGCCCGGAGCAACCATTCTCCCTAAGGCAGAGGTGATGAGGGAGTGGGGCGGACTATCCCCGCACCTAGGCCTGTTATAGAGGCGGAGATCCGCCGCCTCATGAAGGTGGCGAGCGCTCTCAAAGACCCAGAGGACAGGGAGGTCGCTAAGAAACTGCTCCGGTGTGCTTACCGCGCCGTCGACGCCTACCGCTTCGTACCACTCTCAGACCCTCTGGAGGCGGTGCTCATCGGCGTCATGATATGCTTGGCGAGGGAGCGCCCATGGAGGGGTACCTCATAGACGCATCGCCCACGACGGAAGGCACGGAACTGGTTCTCGCCACGGACCACGGCCTGGCGAGGGTCAGGGCCCGTATCAGGTACTCAGCCCACGTGCTGACGAGGCCGGATCCGCGGATACTGGCGGAGCAGATCATGTCCAGCGAGGACTCAATAGAGGCGTCGGTGGAGGAGATGCTCGCGTCGCCCGACTACAGGGTTAGGGTACGGGTGCTGATGTTAGCGAGCGACGACCTGGAGACGTTGACGAGGGTCGTGCACAGGCTCGAGGCCAGCGGGGTTGGCAGGGAGGTCAACAGAGTGCACAGGCTCGCCGTCGCCCTCAAGATGAATAACGCACCACCCGGCTCACTGGTGAGAGTAGAATCCGGGAGGATATCCCCCCTCGAAGACGTCGATGACCCGCTCTACGAAACCCCTAGCATACGCTACGTTAAGGTCACAGCGCTCGCCTGGCATGGGCCTGCCATGCTCAGTGACAGGGTCGTGGGAGCAATGATCAGGTGTGATAAAGAGGAGTTCGTTGTGAGGCCGGACGAGGTTGTTGAGGGAGTGAGGTACTGCAGGCCCCACGTAGTCATCGCCAGGTTCGAGGACAGGGTCCTGATTCCCGGGCTAGACAGTGACGAATGGGTCGTTATGGAGCATCCGCTCGCTGGCTCGATGGAGGGCGTGATAGAGTGGTCAAGGATCTCTGGCCTACCACTCCCAGAGGCGGCTGTGGCCCCAATCGGTAAGGTACTTACAACAGCGGAGGCTGCAGAGGCGATGAGGAGGGGCTATATACTCGACCCCTCAATACCCAGGATCGAGGGCTGGAGGACCGTCGGGGAACTGGCGGCAGCCGATCTCGCTGGCGGCGGGAGGGTGCCGGAGCCGGGTACCTACTGGGGCTTGGCGCAGTTGGACTTCAACAGCCTCTACCCGAGCATAATAGTGAAGCATAATCTCTCAGCCGAGACCGTGGGCGTGGCCTGCTGGGGAGGGACAGTACCGGAGGGTGGGATACACCCGGTCTGCACGGATAAAGAGGGCGTGGTTCCGTCCGTGCTGAGGAAGCTCATCTGGAGGAGAGCAATGCAGAAGGATGCAGGGCTTGTTAGGAGAGCGGACGCCGTTAAGTGGTTGCTGGTTGCCGCGTTCGGCTACCTAGGCTACAGGAACTCGCTCTTCGGCTCTATACAGGCGTACGAGAACGTGACCTCGATCGCTAGACACACGCTCCTGAAGGCTGAGGCAGTCGCTGAGAAGATGGGGTACAGGGTCATACACTCGATAGTTGACTCAATATTCATACAGCCAGCGAGCCCTAGTGCCCCGCAGCCCGAGGAGGTGGCGGCAGAGATCGAGAGGGTCACCGGTCTATCAATAAGGGTTGAGTCAAGGTATGTGTGGCTAACGATACCAGCCATCAAGGACGGGCTGCGTGGTGCGGCAAACAAGTACTTCGGCCTCACAGCGGAGGGACAGGTCAAGGTCAAGGGACTTGCGATGATTAGGAGGGACACGCCCAAATTTGTTAAGGACGCACAGAGTGAAGCTCTAGCGATCCTTGCATCGGCTCGGAATCCAGGAGAGTATAAGGAAGCCCTCGCGTCAGTGTCGGCGGTCTTCGCTAAAAAAGCATCACTGCTCCTCAATAACAAGGTACCTCTCACCGATCTAGTGATAACAAAGAGGTCGTCCCTTACCCCTAGAAGGGTCCTCCAGGCATTCGCTGCCGCACGCGCGGGGCTTGTAGGAGGGGTTGTGAAGTACGTCATGACCCCAGCGGGCCCCCTGCCCGTCACACACGTAAAGGAGGGGGTAAGGATCGATAAGGTGTACTACCTCAGCCTCCTGCATAGCGCAGCTAGAGAGGTCGGCGTGGACTCGTTTACCCCACCGAGGAAAGGCTTGGTAGCGGAATACAACGCTCTAACTAATTACCTAGGATAGAAGTAACCTTAGTGAGCAGCCGGGATGATGTGTGTGGCGGTCACCGACCTCAGTGATGACTTAGGAGCCCCCTGACCGGCTTAATTAGCCCTGCAGAGGATAGGTAACGGTGCTCAGAGTGCCATTACCAAGGTTCGAGACGAAGGAGTCTGAGGGCTACAAGACCGTTCACGCCACAGGCGCCATAGGCACGCTTAACCCGGGCGAGGGATCAATAATATTCTTTGTCGACAGAATAGTGCCATCCACGAACCCCGACGGCACAATGAGCGTGGAGAAGATAGTGAGAGAGCTCCTCATAGAGATAAAGCTCTCCCCCCTCCAGTTCAAGGCACTGGCTAACATGATGATCGCTAAGGTTAGGGAATACGAGCAGAGGTTCGGAGAAATAAAGATGCCAGCAATGCCCGGGCAGTCAAGGAAGGACGTAGAGAAGTTTTTCCACACGTGAAGAACGCACTACGTGATACCCTTAAGGATCGGGGGCGTGACCCCCCTCTGACCTTGGTACTTCCCCTTATACGGCTTAGTAACGGGCGTCGTCAACTTAGCGAACACTAGGTGAAGGAACCTCGCCATCACCGGAAGCTTAAGGTGGAACGGCGGGGCAAGGATCTCGATGGTTATCTGGCCCTCGAACCCCCCATCAATTATAGTCGGCGGCATCATGAGCCCCAGGCGTGCGAAAGTAGACCTCAGCTCCACGAAAGCCATCAGCTCAGGGGGTAGGGCAACGGTCTCTAGCGTGTGGAGGAGGTACCTCCCACCGGGTTCTAGCTCGATGAAGTCATCGGATAGCCCGCACTCGTATGCGTGACTCACGTCCTTGCCCTCCTCAACAACGACCACCTCCCCTGGCTTCAGCTTGCAGTACCCGCGCCCGAGCCTGAGATCCAGTCCGTTCTCCCTTATGGTGTCGTTGAAGAAAGGCTCTATCTTGAGTCTGCCGGACTCTATGTACGCCTTGAGGTCGAAATCCGAGAGAATCATATGTCCCCACCCCTGCAGTATACCTTAACCGCCTCCTCTATCTCCGGAACCACCCTTCCGGCTTCCTCCACCATCCTGCTGACCACGTACCTGATCTCCCACTGAGCCTCCCTCGCAGTCCTCAGGCACGCTATGTGAAGCAGCTCCCTCAAATTAACGGTCATTACGAGCCTAGATGTAATGCCCTGCGGCAGGGCATACCTCGCGTCCTCATACGGTACCCCGCTCTCCAGCGCCTTCAGGTACAGGCGATTAGCCGCCTCGAGCAGACCCAAGTAATCCTCGCCCAGACCTGCCCGCTCAATGGATTCCGGGAGAACGAATGAGGGCTCGATAGCTGAGTACCTCTGTGATTCCTGCGTGTACGACGCTATCCTGTGCCTCACGAGTTGGTGTGTGCACACCCTCGAGCAACCCTCTATGAGGAAGGTCATCACCACATGCTCGAGCACAGATGGAAAGCCCCTAGCAGCGGCTATGACCCACAAACCGAGTTTATCATCGGGGTAATGCTTGAGGTAGTACTCAGCCCCCTTCTCCTTGACCTTGCCTGCGGAGGTCTTGACGGCGAGGACGATGAGCCTGCGGGGATCGCCGCCCTCAATGGGTTGGGAGACAGCGATTAACCTAACCCTTATCCCTCTCACTCCCCCAGTCGCCCTGACGTTCTCGGCACTAGTGACTGCCAAACGTTTCCCTTTCTTTAAGGAAGCGAAGGAACTAATCCTATAAGACCGCTACCCCTTTAGTTTCCCATAACTTCCGGTGGGCACCTGCCCTCGTACTCGTCCCTCAGATCTCTCTCTACAACATCCCCTCCTGGCTGGGTCTCCCTGAACGTCCTAGCACTGAACCTGTATATCTCGGTATCCTCATCAAGCCAGCAGTCGGGGTGGAGACCAGCCTTCATGCAGGTCTCGCTGAGGAATGTCTCCTTATCCCAGCAGTATTCCACCGGGACCTCGGGCAGCAGGAGCCCCGTGTAGAGCCCCCTCCTAACGACGAGTCCGTCCCTCCCGATCATGAAGCCTTCCATGAGGTTCTCCCTCGCCACCGGTATGAGTGGCGAAAGAACGGATACCTCAACAATTATCGTGCTAAGCTCCTCAGGCCTCACCGGAGGGAATCTGGGGTCCTGCGTAGCGGCGGCGATCGCTGCCGATATGACGTTTTCTACGAGGGGCTGGAACGCTGCTGTATATCCAATACACCCCCTGAGCTCTGTCCTATCCCCCACAAGTTTAAGGAGGGTGACGAATGATGCCCCTAGCTTCCACAGCTCCTTTGGCGTATTGCTTGGTGGCGCGATTTTTCTTCTATTCCTTACGTACTCCTCAACCGCTTTCCTGGCGAGCCTCACCAGAAACTCTCCGTGGTTCCTGCGTAGCTCTTCCGGCATAATTGCTCCTCCCAGCAACAGTCGACACCCTCACTAACTCCTTAGCTTTCTCTAGTTTATCGGTTATGGTCTCCCAGTGCCTCCCCCTCCAGTAGACCTTCCCGCACTTCGGGCAGCGCCAGAACTCGTCATACTTGCGCCAGATATCCTCAGGTACATACGATAATGCCTCAGCCTTGCTTATCCTCACGAGCCTGGTGTTGCACACCGGGCACCTCGTCCGCGAGGGATCGAAATCCAGCGATATCCCTGTACTCAGTGCCACTGCCGCCAGCGTATCCACGAGGTCCACGCCATCCCCGTAGGGGGTGAGAACTGCCTGAATACCCTTCTTCACAGCCTTCCTATACAGCCCCTTATCTCTCGTGATGATGACGCGTCCGTCCTTCTCGGCCTGCTTCAGTATCTCCCAGTCACTGTACTTATTGGAGTAGAGTGTGTCGTAACCCAGTATCCTCAGCCACTTAGCCAGTTTACCGAGCATGGTGTCCACGATGAACTTCATCGCCGCGTCCTCACAGCCTGATCAGTGTTGGGCACTAATATACAGATAATCTAATATACAGATAATCGTTATAAGCCCGTCGAACCCAGAAACCTGAGGTGACGCCGATGTCTGCAACACCTGATGTCATTGTGCTCGGCCGCGGTGTAGTGGTGGGGTATAGAAGGGGCACAAACACGCAGTACACTAACCAGGTGCTCGTAAGGGTTGTTGATACTGTAATGAAGAGGGTTGACAGCCTCATCGGTGCAAAGGTTCTGGTTAGGGATCAGTGGGGCAATTCCTACATCGGGAAGGTAGTGAGGGTTCACGCCCGCGGGAGAAACAACGTCGTCATCGTGAGGTTCAATAGGAACCTCCCTGGGCAGGTCATCGGTGAGCCTGTACAAATATATATATCAAGGTAGGGAAAGTTATCCAAAAAATTATTCAGAGATCTTCTTAAGCTGAGACTTATACATTTCTAGAAGTTCCTTTGTGGTCGTTGCATCGGTCGGTCCCTTATCATCTCTCCACCTGATGAACCTCGGGAACCTGATCGATATACCTGCCCCCTTCCGCACCTCATCCCTGCAGCAGGTGTGCATTGGAGAGAGCGTGAGTTCCGCACCTATTATCTCAGCGACCAGCGCGGGCTCGACCCATACGTCGGGCTTCATGAGTGAGTCGACGTTCCTGGGCTTTGACTGCCTTATATAGGGCTTGAGTATCTCCGGCAACTCAGCTAGGTCTTTGTCAGTGAAGCCGCTCCCGACCTTACATACGCTGCGGAATAGGTCGGCGTCGGGGTCGTAGGCTGCCATGAGTAGGGCTCCGTATGTTCCGGCTCTCCTTCCTCTTCCAGCGAACGCGCCAATTACGACTAGGTCTACGGTGTCTATCATCTCGCTCTTGTAGTCTCTCTTATACTTGATCCATAGCCAGCCCCTAGCGCCTGCTCTATAGATGGAGTCCTTGTGTATCGCCTTGACCATCACTCCCTCAGCACCGTTCTCTATCGCCTCTAGGAAGAACTTCTCCAGTTCTTCGGGATCGTCGGTTACTATATACTGAGATAACTGGATGGTCTCGTCCGGTTCAACGATCATCTCTAGCGTTTTTCTTCTCTCAGGTAAAGGCTTGGTTGTGAGATCTTCTCCCTCGTTATAGAGGGCGTCAAAGAGAAAGACGGTGACGGGGTACTCCTTTATCGCTTCATGTATGTCGTGCTTCCTCTTGCGATGCATCAGTTCTTGAAAGGGTTTCATCTCCCTTGTCTCCGGATCCACAGCGACTATCTCGCCTTCTATAATCGCCTCTTTACTTTTTATTCTGTTCCGAACAGCTTCGACGACATCTGGATATTGATGTGTTATATTTTCGAGTCTGCGTGAGTAGATAATGACCTCGTCCCCTTTCTTATGGATTTGTGCTCTCTCGCCATCGTATTTGTACTCAACCATACCCTTCCCGCCAACCTTTGCCAGGATCTCTCTGGGGTCGTTGAGTCTCTCGGCGAGCATAGGTCTTATAGGGACACCTACCTCCGGCGTAAGCTTCTCTAGGGCCCTGAGCCCCTCCTTCACAAGAATGCGGGCAACCTCACCTAGGTCGGCTCGTATGTTGTACGCTCTCTCTATAACGGGCCTTGCGGCGGTGCCGCCCCCGTAAGCTATAGCTAGGGCGTCCATTATGGTCGCGTCACCTACCCCTATCCTTCCACGTCCCTCAACGAATCTGACTATGTACCTTGCCTCAATAGGCTCAGCGTCCACTAGTAAGCCGCTTATTAATGAGATTTTGAGGTCCCTACTGCCCTCACCTACTGCCAGTGCGACCCTCTTCAGTGTTTCGTAGACCCTGTTGACAGTGAGGGCGTTAGTGGCGCCTGAGAGGAATCTTGCTAGTCCACCTCCTCCAGCTCTTCTGCTTTTTAGGGCTTCAGCGACCTTACCGAGGTCGCCCAATTTCTTATACAGGGACTCAACCTCAGTTTCCCTTACGCCTGTCGCCTTCGCTATTGCCTTTATCAGTAGCTTTTCTCCGACCCCAAGTTCGGGAAGCCCCCTCCAATCAGGCCATAACTTGCCTTGGATCAAGTAGACAACTTTGTCGATTACCTCCGGGTCGGTCTTCCGAAACAGATTAGCGAGGAGCTCAGTTATGGCGGTTCTTGAGGTTATAGCTTCTATCTTGCTTAGCGTTTCGGCAACTACGCGGAACAGCAACTCTACCTACCAAAATGAGAGGCTTTAACCAGGGTAAAATAGGAGATAGTGGCCCTGTGATGAGAACCCGGCAAGAAGGTAGTGGTGCCTGGTCAGTGTTACTCTGAGGGTCGCCTCTGCCTCGTCTTCACCCACACGTACTGGAGGGCCGAAATGACCTGCTTGATGGCGTACTCACTCCGGACACCGAGCACGTCTATCTCCGCTAGCTGTCCGTTCTCTCTCTCACGGATACCGTAAGACTTTATGAGTCCAGCCTTTTGCAGGTCGTTTAGCTGCGGTAGGAGAAATGATTGCACCTCCGGAGAATCGGTCGGTATGCTGCTAGTGATTATGAATCTGTAGTCATTCCCTGACTTAGCGAGACTCGCTATTACCTCATCGCCCTGCGATATGAGGGAGATTTTCTCGTATTCTTTGCTCACTGCCTCGTCCCTGCCCTCAAGGAGGGCCAGCATGGTTCTGTATATCTGGAGCCTCCTTTCGAGCCATCTGATCTTCTTCTTAAGGTACTCAATGGCTTCCTCGTGGGATGAGCCCTTACTTTCTCTCAAGGGAGCCACCCCTCAACCACTTAAGAAGACCTTGCTCTCCTCTAGATCCTTTCTCCTTTTCCAATACTGACTTAACAATCTTAAAGTCGTTCTCGATGGTTGGCAGTAGCTTAGGGTTGTAGAGAGCAGCTGCGGGATGATATGTCGGGACAACGATCACATCAATGCCTTTCACCCTAACCTTTCTTATTCGTCCGTGTTCGGCGGTGATTCCCCTCCACCTCCCCCCGCCGTATCCTTCGATGAGGAACTTACCAGCGTGGTTGCCCAGGGTAACAATGATTCTCGGGGAGACGAGCCTTATTATTGCTTCGGTAAACGGTCTACACGCCTCAATCTCGTCCTCCTTAGGATCCCTATTATTGGGGGGCCTGCACTTCACCACATTAGTTATGAATACGTCCTCCCTCCTCAACCCAATCCCCTCAAGGAGCCTGTTAAGCAGCCGCCCTGCGGCCCCTACGAAGGGCCGGCCCTCAAGATCCTCCATCCTTCCGGGGGCCTCGCCTAGGAAAAGGACGGCGGCGTCCAAGTTGCCCTCACCCGGGACAGCGTTTCTCCTGTTCTCCGCGAGCCTGCATTTACGGCAGGATTTTATGGCGTTAACAATTCTCTCCCACTCCTCAAACTTATTGCCAGTGCCTGGCATTCGCCAGTACCTTTGATGTATTCTTTAGGCGAACCTAAAACGCTTATATGTTCCACGACCTAGAGCCTTCGGTGAGCAGTGATGGGTCTCAAGCATGGTAAGTACGTCTACATACAGCTCAATAAAGGCAAATACGTTAAGGCTAGGGTCCTTAAAGGCGTCAAGGACACAGACCCAGAGAAATACATAGTTATCGGCCCAATCACGAACAGACCTCCGTATACAGCAAAGATTGTTAAAGTGGAGGAACTCCCATCAACGGTTAGGGAGAAAGTGCTTGAGGACGTATATAAGTTATAACAAAACGGCGCGTTAGATTATTTGTTACCTTCACTTCTTCTCCGCTGGGGTCGCTATTATCAATTTACTGCTCTTGAGCACGACCTTAAGAACCCCCTGCCTTATTAGCTCCCTCATAACGGCCTTAGCCAACGAAACTCTGATCCCCAGCTCCTGGGCCAGGGAATTCTGGGTGACCACATCCATTCTCTTCACTGCGCCGGCAGCCCTACGGATGAGTGACTCATCAACCCTCTGATACGTTACTATGGGGCCCCTACCACCCTCGCCTCCTCCCTTCTTTTTCTTCGCCATACCACGCGCACCGAATACACTCACACCACAGGAGCCTTATATGTGACGCGAGGGAGTCCGGTCTTTTAGCATCTCTAGTCCACATCAGATAAAGCGGTGCAGGCACGTGAAGCTAGTCACAGTCAAGATGCCCGAAATATATGTTGAGGGCATAGACGAGCTCGTGAGGAACGGGAGGTACTCCAGCAGGTCGGAGGTCATAAGGACAGCCATAAGGGATCTCCTCATGAGGGAGCTCTGGGACATCAAGGTATTCCCGCAATCGAAAATAGTGGAAAGAAACGAGCACCTAGTGGTGAAGAAGGTGGAGATTGCGTGAGGCACTCCCTTATTAACTTAAACCTCTTTAACCCTCTCGGATACGGCTGTGAGGAGGGCTGGTATTTCTGAATGAGTGATGAAAGACGCCAGAACCGAGCCGTAGTGAAGGAAGACGAGCGGGTGCTCGTGTACATCGACAGGCGCAGGTCCAAGGTAGTGAGGGCGGGGAAGGGAGAATACGGAACGGATAAGGGGTACATCAGGCTGGAGGACATCGTCGGACTCGAGTATGGTAGCGCTGTAAGAACATCCACGGGGAAAGAGGCTAGGGTTATGCGCCCTCTACTCATTGACTACTTAATGAGGGGTTTCAGGAGAGCCACCCAAGTGATTTACCCGAAGGATCTTGGCTTCATCGTACTGCTTTCAGGAATAGGTCCGGGCTCGAGGGTGTTGGAAGCAGGCGTCGGCACGGGGTTCTTAACCGCTACCCTAGCACATTTCGTCGGTGATGAGGGCCATGTATACGGCTATGAGGTGCGTGAGGAATTCGCGAAGGTAGCGAGGAAGAACCTGGAACTGGCTGGTCTCTCTCACAGAGTTACGATAAAAGTGAGGGATGTAAGGGAGGGCGTGGATGAGAGGGGGCTTGACGCGGCGTTCCTCGACCTCCCCGATCCGTGGGGCGTTCTGTCAGTTCTTAGGGAAGCGCTGACCCCAACATCCCCCGTAGTAGTGTTCCTGCCGACGACCAATCAAGTGAGTAAGCTCCTGCAGGCTGTGAGAGCGGGGAAGTACGGAGTCGATATTCACGTATACGAGATACTGATGAGGGAGTTCCAGCCGAAGCCCGATGCCTTAAGGCCCGAAAGCTTCATGGTGGGGCACACGGGCTACATAGTCTTCTTCCGCATGATCTGAGGGCTCAGGACTCCGCCGTCCTCTCACCTGTCGATCCTAGCGAATATCATCACGGCCTCTTAGCTACCCTAGAGAACCACTCCCTAACAATAGGGCCGCCATACCTCCCAATAAGTTTCTTAGTTAGTCTACAGAAGGAGCAGATACCCCCATCAGATATGAGCCCGCAGACAGGGCACCTCGAGACGGGCGCTCCACCACCTCCCCGGTAAGCCCCGCTGGCCAAGTTCTTGTAGAAGCGGCGGACCAGCTGAACCTTTATCGATGGGTGCTCCCTCTCGAGGGAACTCATGAATGCCTTCACCTCCCTCTCTATCGACCCCGGCGCTGCGTTAGGGCACTCGGCGTGGTTGAAGCTCAGCCCCTTCATGAGGGCGTAAGCAAGTGCCTCCCTTTCGCTGGTGTCGTAGAGTGGCCTGATCCTGCCAACAGCCCCTTTCAAGCTCTCTGTCCTTGGGCCCAGCTTGTGGATGTTGCTTATATCCTGGGTTATGAAGGCCTTCATGATGTAGGCGATCATGTCATCCATGTTGTGGCCCAGGGCGACAGCATCGACGCCTAGCTCCACAGCTGCCGCATTGATGACGTACCTCTTCACTAGCCCACACACGGAGCAGGGCGGTCTCCTGCTCTTGAACGCCATCTCAGGTATGCTCAGCCCGAGAACCTCTTTCACGTCGAAGACGAGGAGCTTCGTCCCTAGCTGGGCGGCAAGCCTCTCCACAGCCTCTCTATTCTTTCTGGAGTACTCACCTATGCCCAGATCTATGTGGAGTGCTACTATCTCGAAACCCAGCTCTTCTCCAGCTCTCATCATTGCTGAGAGAAGGGCGGCAGAGTCCTTACCCCCCGAGACAGCAACGAGTATTCTGTCTCCTTTTCTTGCTAGACCGTACCTCCTAATTGCTTTGAGAACCCGTGTCTCGAAGTACTCCATGAAGTGTTCCTTGCATAGCCACATCCTCGCATACGGTATCCTGATGACGGCCTGCCTGCCGCACTTAGCACACTTAGCCACCTGAGACCACCCTATAAATAACTATGTCATCCGCTTCACTCAGTACGTAGTCCTCCGCGACAACCTCACCATTAACGGTCACAACGACAGAATCCGGGCTAATTCCGATGGTTCTGAGCAGATCATTAACTCTCGGTGAGGACTTCAACTTAACCACACCCTCACGCATATCGGGAAGGATCCTATACTTTATCTCGATCAGCTCACGGGTCATTATCACCCACACCTCCCGACTCAGCGATCTTGGATAGGTACCTGCCCAGCTCGGAGGACATGAGAACCTCATTCGTATACCTCAGCCTCTCCTTGACACCTCCTAGAAGCGGTCTCACAGCCCTCATCACAGCGTGATGAACTGCATCTGGAGGTTTCTCAGCGTCAATCCTTACCCAAGATATGTCGAATATATTATCATTCATCTGTCTTTCGTAGAAACCCTTAACGGATAGTAAGAAATACTTATCTTCCTCAAACTTGTCTAAGTTATTTCCCCTCTTGCTGGTTCTGTCCAGCGATGTTTCCACAGAAATATCGAGGTAGACCACAGCGTCAGGCACTATGAGTGACGCAGCAGCAACAACTGAGGTCACGAAGCCGTAGCCCGCTCCTCCAGCTGACTGATACGCTATGATAGAGGGGAAGTACCTGTCCAAGAGTACTATTCTTCCTTCACTGGCTAGGGCGCGTATTTTGTCAACGTCCTTAAGCATGTCAACTGCGTATAGCATTGCCTGCTCCTTAGCCCCCACATCAAGCCTCTTCATCAGGAATGATTTAATCAGCGACCCATACGGGGAGTCATAATCGGGGTAAGAGAATATTATCGCCTTGTGGCCTATTTCCTCAATTTTCTTTGCGAGTAGCGCTGCCTGCGTGTACTTACCCGCACCATCTATGCCCTCAAACGCTATTACTGCACCCCTCACCAGAAATAACCCACTCAGTGATTGAGTAGGTGCATTATCTCGTTTTCGTGTCGAATCCCTATATTACGGTTAGATATATTCCTTATTCAATTTCAAAACAGCTTTAATGTCGCTTAGAATATATTAACAATTAAATAGGTAATTTGCGTCGATGATCCGGTGATCCAAATGAGCATCTCCAGGATCGGTTCCAGAGGGAGGAGAAGGCCCATAGCCAAAGAGATCATACTTGAGTACCTGAAGAAAGTTGGCAAGCCGGCTACGGTGAGGGAGATAGTAGCTGCTACAGGTCTGAACTATAACACTGTTAGGGGTAGGCTCCAGCAGCTTAAGAAAGAGGGAAAGGTCAAGCGTAAGGACAACGGCTGGATAGCTGTATGATGAGTTATGTAAGAAAATTTTTCTTGAATATCGACTATAATCACAAAAATTTCTGCTACTATAGCCCGTAAATCACCGTATTCTTTTATCTGTGACATCGATCTATTTATTGAGGGAAAGAGTGTGGTGAGCGAAGTAGACATAATCAACACGTTACTAGGGTTTCTCTTCTGGTTCATACTACTCTTTGCCATACTCTCTCCTTATCTCTCGCTTAGATCGGTGAGGGTCGCCAGACTAAGGCTGATGTCGCTGATCGAGAGGAAGTACGGCTACAGGGTCATTACAATGATTCATAGACAGGAGAAGGTAGGACTTTTTGGAATACCGATACACAGGTACATCGACATCGAGGACTCTGAGGCGGTCATCAGGGCGATAAGGACGACTCCAAAGAACAAACCAATAATGTTCGTGATCCATACACCAGGAGGACTTGTTCTGGCCGCTTCTCAGATAGCTAGGGCCTTGAAAGACCATCCAGCCAAGACAGTTGTTGTGGTACCGCACTATGCAATGTCTGGCGGCACCTTGATAGCGCTGGCTGCGGACGAGATAATTATGGACCCGCACGCTACTCTCGGCCCGCTAGATCCGCAGCTCATGGGCCCTAATGGTATATATATGCCCGCCCCCTCGGTGGTCAAGGCGGTGCAGCTCAAGGGTGTTGATAAGGTGTCTGACACCACATTAATACTCGCTGACGTCGCTGAGAAGGCCCTTAACCAGATGAAGGCGTTGGTCCGTGAGTTCCTTGAGGGAAAGGTACCTGAAGACAGAGTTGACGAGATAGTTGAAGAACTAGTCAGCGGCAAGTACACTCACGACTACCCGATAACAGTGGATACACTGAAGAAGTGGGGGATCCCTGTCAAAACAGATGTTCCTCCGGAGATCTACGAACTTATGGAGCTCTACCCGCAGGCAAGGTCATCCAGACCAAACATAGAGTATCTCCCATACCCTATCCCGACACCTAGAGGGGACAGTGAGAGAAGGACTCGGTGAAAACCTCGTTTTAAGGCCTGAACTCTTTTTTGAGTAATTCGCTTATACTTTCCTTAAAGGGTGCCCTAGCGACCCCAACCTCGGTTATGATGCCGCTAACGAGCTCGGGCGGAGTTATGTCGAACGCAGGGTTCATAACCGGGACGTCGGGCACGGTAATCAGTACCTTGCCGAGCACCCACCTAACCTCGTCGGGGTTTCTCTCCTCTATCACGACATCCTCAACCCTTGTCTCCGGATCTATAGTCGAGCGCGGGGCAGCGGCATAGAACTCTGCACCGTGCCTCTTAGCCAGTACGGCTATCGTGTACGTCCCTATCTTGTTTATGACGTGACCGTCCAGAAGCACCCTGTCAGCACCGACAACAACCTTGTTCACGAGTCCCTTACTCATGACGTACCCAACCATGTTATCAGTTATGAGAGTAACCGGTATACCCTCCTGCACGAGCTCCCACACAGTAAGCCTTGCTCCCTGGAGAACAGGTCTTGTCTCCGTCGCTATCACCTTGATGTTCTTTCCAGCCTCCCACGCAGCCCTGATCACTGCGAGGGCTGTCCCGTAGCCGGCTGTTGCGAGAGTGCCTGCATTGCAATGGGTCAGTATCGTGTCACCCTCCTCTATCAGCTCTGCGCCCACGCGGCCAATCGCCTTGTTCACGGCCACGTCCTCTTCGTGAATGCGGATCGCTTCATTGATAACCGCTTTTCTCAGCTCGTCGACGGACGTATACGGTCTATCGATGACCGCCCCCATCCTCTTTAGGGCCCAGAAAAGGTTCACTGCGGTCGGCCTTGTCTTCGAGAGCCTCTCAATGGCCTTTAAGAGTTCCTTCCTCAGCTCCTCAACGCTCTCGGCCCGGCTGCTGCACGCTGCCAGTGCGACGCCGTAGGCGGCAGCGACACCTATTGCTGGCGCCCCACGTATCTCCATAGTCTCTATGGCCCTAGCAACTCTTTCGTATGATGTCGTCTCTATGTACTCCTCTTCCCACGGTATCTTGAGGGTGTTGAGCCACCTGAACTTACAGCCAAGCCATTCTAGGGACTTAACCTGCTTCAATAGAGGCACCAAAACCTACTTTCGGGAACAGGATATTATATGGGTCACAGGATGAGGGTGCTGAGAGTGCTCGAGGACGGCTCGATAGAGGTCGAGGCCTCGCCGGAGGTCGAGCGACTGGGCCTAGGTAGGCGGGTCGGGAACACAGTCCTCCTCGATGTTTCGGAGCTGGCGTACGTGGTGTATAGGGGGATAGAGGTCACACACGAGGGGCGAATGCTAACCCTGCGCGACGTCTTCAGGCACTTCAGCAGAAGCAAGTACGACTGGATAAAGTTCTCCGTACTCGTGGACCTACGGAGCAGGGGCAGGAGAGCTAGGGCAGCATACGGAGTCAACACACTCGTCTACGAGAAGGGGTCCGAGAAGTTCATGGTATTCGTTACGGAGGAGAACGCACCGATCACCGCTTCAGAACTCGATGCCTGGGCTGACATAGCTGCGAAAAAGGGCTTTGAGGCAGTGATAGCCGTGGTGGACGCCCACGGCGACGTTACCTACTATAGGGCATGGAGAGTACATCTTGAGGACCTGGTCGAGAGAGGTGGTTAATCATGCCCAGAATAAGGACAGAGCCAGTGAGGGGCATGAGGGACATACTGCCCCCCATGTCCGTTCTCTTAAGAGAGCTTAACTCGGCCTTCTCAAGGGTGGCCGAGTCCTACGGGTACACCTACGCCGTGGTGCCGACGATCGAGCTATTCGAACTGTTCGCCACCAAGTCCGGGCCCGAGATAGAGAGGAGCATGTACGTGTTCAGGGACAAGGCCGGGAGGGTGGTGGCCTTAAGGCCTGAGTTCACCGCTTCAGTCGCTAGGCTATATCTAAGGCATTTCCTCCCAGAGCCGAAGCCCGTGAAGATATACTACTACGGGCAGGTGTTTAGGTATGAGGAGCCCCAGAAGGGGCGGTACAGGGAGTTCTGGCAGGCGGGTGTCGAGCTAATAGGCGATCCCTCACTCTACGCTGACCTGGAACTCCTCATGATGATCAGGGATTACTACGGGCTCATCGGCTTAAGCGACTACAGAGTCAGGCTGGGTAACGTGGGCACCCTCCGAACACTGATGAGGGAGTGGGGTATTCCGGAGAGCGAACAGGACTACATAATCCACCTCATAGATAAGAAGGAGGTGGATGAAGCAGTCAAGAAGCTGAAGGGTTACGAGGCGGCGGACCCAGACATAGTATACGCCCTCGTCTCGATGAGGACTGATGATCCCGAGAAGGTAGAGGAGATGGCGAGGGATGCGGGCATAAAGGGCGAGGCCATG
The DNA here is from genome assembly GCA_015521325.1 of Desulfurococcales archaeon. Lineage (GTDB taxonomy): Archaea > Thermoproteota > Thermoprotei_A > Sulfolobales > NBVN01 > WAOK01. The sequence continues at coordinate 46,565 of WAOK01000007.1, forward strand.
AAGTACGCCAAGGACCTGGCAACCCTCCTGAGAATGAGTAGAGAAGCAGGCATAAGCAGCGCGTACGCAGACCTAGGCTTCGTGAGGGGACTCGCATACTACACAGGAACTATTTTCGAGGTCGAGACCCCGCACCACAAGTCAAGCATAGCTGGCGGCGGCAGGTACGACGGACTCATTGAACTCTACGGCGGCCCACCAACTCCCGCAACGGGCTACTCCATCGGGGTCGACAGGACCGCGGAGGCACTCCTAAACGCGGGTGCAGCAGAAGCCCTGATAAGGGGTCTGCCTAAGGTGATGCTCGTTGCGAGCGCCGAGGCCATACCCTTTATTGACCGCGTGGCCAGGATAGCTAGATCTGCCGGTGCGTCGGTCGATACGCGTTTCGCCTCCAAGAAGAAGATAGGGCAGCTGATAGGGCTGGCGTCAAGGAAGGGGTACAGGTTCGTGATAATCGTCGGCGAGAAAGAGGTCGGTGAAGGAAAAGTTACTATTAAGGACCTCGTGAAAAGGGAGCAGGTAACGGTTGACCCGGAGAAAATACCCGAGATCATTTCCTCAGGTGGTCAAGGATGAGCGAGCCTGTGCGGGACGTGCACATAGATCCCGACAAACCTCTGTGGGAGATGGTTGAGTACCTCGGCGAGATACACGGGTTCATGGCCGGTCACCTGTATCAAGCTGCAAAGATACTTGAAGAAGGGCTTAGGGAGTCTGACCTCCGCTTCCTCTCCTTCACAGGCAACCTCATAGCTACAGGGCTTAGGGGCATCATAGCCCAACTCATTGATAGGGGGTTCTTCGACGTGATCATCACGACGTGCGGCACTGTTGATCACGACATAGCCCGCTCGCTCGGCGGTACCTACTATAAAGGGGTGTTCGCGGCTGATGATAAGGAGCTTTACGAGAAAGGGTATCATAGATTGGGCAACGTCTTCATACCCTTCCATAGTTACGGGAAGGTGATCGAGTCTTTCACGACGTCGCTGGTCGAGGAGCTCTCCCCGATCAAGGGGGAGTGGGGTGTTAGGGAGCTCATGTACGAGGTCGGTAAGAGGCTCAGCCACGACAAGAACTCCGTCCTCGGCGCGGCGTACAGGGCAGGTGCGAGGGTGTATGTGCCGGGGATCGTTGACGGCGCGTTCGGCACGAACCTCTTCATGCAGTCGCAGTTCACGAGCTTCAAGATAAACCTGTTCAAGGACATGAAGGAACTCTCGGATCTGGTATTCGCCTCCAAGAAGTCGGCGGCCCTCGTCATAGGCGGGGGGATAAGCAAGCATCACACGATATGGTGGAATCAATTCAAGGGTGGCCTTGACTACTCCGTCTACGTAACGACTGCGGTTGAGTGGGACGGCTCCCTAAGCGGTGCCATGACGAGGGAGGCGATCAGCTGGGGGAAGATAGGTCTCAGTGCTAAACATGTTACGGTGTATGGTGACGCAACAATTATCCTGCCGATTCTGGCGGCTTACCTCCTGAAGAAGGTCTGACGCTCCCCAACTTAATAGTTAGGAATCATATACCTGAGGAGGAGAGGGGGGTATGGCCCTGAGCGCTCAGGGAAGGCCTGTGGCGGAGTTCAAGGGGATATCGCCAGCGCAGTTCTTCTACAAGAACAAGCAGTTGGCTGGTTTTCAGAACAGGGTAAGGGCCCTCTACCAAACAATAAGGGAGCTGGTCGAGAACGCCCTAGACGCCACAGACACACACATGATCCTCCCCACCATCAAGGTCGACATCACCCCCGACGGGGAGGACGGTGTTTTCAGGATAACTGTCGAGGATAACGGAATAGGGATACCGCCTGAGCACATACCCAACGCCTTCGGTAGGGTGCTCTACAGCTCCAAATACGTCCTCAGGCAGACAAGAGGCACATTTGGCCTTGGTGTGAAGATGGCCGTGCTATATGCACAGAGCGAGACCGGGAGCCCTGTCGAGGTGTACTCGACGCCGATAGGTAGGAAGCGGGTGTTCCACTACAAAATAAAGATCGATATCGAGAAGAACGTTCCAATAATACTGGAGGAGGGCTCGTACCCAAGCGGCGACGCCAGATGGCACGGAACCAGAGTCTCTATCAGGTTAACTGGCGACTGGGGGAGGGCTAAGAACAAGATCTACGAGTACTTCAAGCGAACGGCAATAATCGTTCCTTACTCGGAGATAGTCTTTAGTGATCCCGAGGGCAACATTTTCTATTTTGAGCGGGCTACCACGAAGCTGCCGCGCCCTCCGAGGGTTACTAAGCCGCACCCGCACGGCGCGGACATAGAGCTAATTAACGATATGATAAAGAACACCAAGGCCAGGACGATAAAGGACTTCCTCATAAAGGAGTTCCAGAGCATAGGTGAGGTAACCGCTAGGAAGATACTCGAGCTAGCGGGCATAAAGCCCTCGACGCCGCCGAAGTCGCTAAAGACACACCAGATCGAGAGGCTTGTCAGGGCTTTCAGGTCGTTCAAGGGGATAAGGCCGCCGAGGGGCGATCACCTCTCCCCGATAGGCGAGGACATAATAAAGATAGGTCTTAAGGCCATACTCAAGCCCGAGTACGTCGATGCCGTGACGAGGAGGCCGGCCGTTCACGAGGGCCACGCATTCATAGTTGAGGCGGGCATAGCCTACGGCGGCGCGATCAAGTCCTCCGACACACCCCTCCTGCTCAGGTACGCCAACAAGATACCCCTGCTCTACGACGAGACGGCTGACGTGTCCTACAAGGTTCTGTGGAAGATCAGCACATCGAAGGACAGGCTTGACTGGTCACAGTACGAGGTCTCGTTCCCCGCCCCGATAGCGGTGCTCGTCCACATATGCAGTACGAAGATACCCTACAAGGGCGTTGGTAAGGAGTCGATAGCGGATGTCCCCGAGATCGAGAGGGAGATAGAGGCAGCCCTCAGGCACCTGCTCAGGGGGCTGAAGAGGTACCTCCTTAAGAAGAAGAAGGAGATGGAGGAGAGCTCGAGGGCCGTGGCGATAGCTAAGTACATACCCGACATAGCCCAGTCCCTCGCGTACATCACGAAGAAGGGCGACCCTGACGAGATAGCTAAGAAGCTTCTTGAGATGCTGAATCAGAGGCTGAGGAACGTAAAGATCAGGAGCATAGACGAGGTCGTTGTTAAGATAGAGTGAGGTGGTGGGGGATGTCACTGACATCAAAGAAGGATGTGAGGGCTAGGAGGAAGGCGCTTCAGGCGCTTAGGAGGAGGTTCATGAAGATACTGCACATGATAGAGAGGGGGAAGCCTCCGGTAATAAGCATCAGGAAGAGGGTGCTCGCGAACGTTTACTACGACCCGGAGAAGGGCATACTGAGGTTGGGCGAGAGGAAGCTCGTTAGGGAGTTCCTCGACCAGAAGGAGGCCAAGAAGTTCATGCAGACACTTCTCATGGCCAAGATAATCGCTGAGGCCCTCGAGAACGACGAGTACCCGACCATAAGGGATCTCTACTACAGGGGCAAGCACTCCATCGTCTACCGCAACCTCGTGACCGGGAGGATCGAGTACGAGAACACCTGGGACGAGCAGAGCGAGTCGGACTCAGTGATCCGGGACATAGAGGTATTCATCGACATGCTGAGGGAGGAGATGCTCATACTAAGCAAAGAGAAAGGTAAGGTAGTCGGGGACATGAGGATAAGATCCGGCGACGACGTCATAGACCTCAGCAAGATGGGCCACGGAGCATACGCGATCGAGCCAACCCCGGACTTCATAGAGTTCCTCGACGTAGGGGCAGAATTCGTCCTAATAGTCGAGAAAGACGCCGTATTCCAGCAGCTGCACAGAGCAGGGTTCTGGAAAAAGTACAAAGCACTCCTCATAACAAGCGCCGGCCAGCCGGACAGGGCCACGAGAAGATTCGTTAGGAGACTTAATCAAGAGCTGAAGCTCCCGGTATACATACTTACTGACAGCATCCCCGCCGACGAGGTCGTCGTCGTTAAGGACCTGCGCACTGGTGAGGTAATGATCGGGCCTGTTGAGGAATTAATAGGGAAGTACTTCAAGAACGGCACACTTAAGGAGAGAGCTATAGCCCCTCTAGCCGTTCCGTCATGGAATCCGGTCAACGGGAGGATAGAGTGGCAACCCATAGGTTACGCGTATAGGCACCACATCAGGGAGAAGATACTGAGACTTAGGCTTAGGGGCAGAGGTATTGTAAGGGTAACCAAGGCCCACTCTCTCTTCGTGTTCAGGAATGGGAGAATAGTTGTAGAGCCTGCACACAAGATCAAGCCAGGTGACTACGTACTCATAGCTGAAAGGCTGCCTCTCCTGTCTGGTGACGGGGGTTACCGCGTAATAAATGTGGCAAGGACGCTCCTCAGCAACAAGGAGGTATACAGTCCCCACTTTAGGCTAGAGAGCACTCTCTGGCTCGGTTTCGAAGAAGGTATCGAGATAAGGCTGAAGGAAGCAAACGAGGAGGATCTCGAGAAAGCAAACTACGTGAGGCTCTCCCGCTCGGGGAACAGGGTACATAACAAGATAGTTGTTGACGAGGAGATTGCGTGGGTGCTCGGACTCTTCACTGCAGAGGGGAGCGCGTCGAACGGGAGGTACATAACATTCAACCTAGGGCCTCACGGGGCTGAGAAAGCTGAGAGGCTAAGGAGAATAATAAAGGAGAGATTCGGCGTCGAACCCGTGATCGATAGGAAGAGAGGAATAAGGGTAACCGTGATGTCCCGCATAATCTACATGCTCTTCAAGTCACTGGGAGTCCTAGGCAATGCAAGAACCAAGAGGGTGCCGCAGGTAATAATGAACTCCCCTAGGACGGTGATGCTCTCATATCTGAGAGGGCTTTTCGACGGCGACGGAAGCATAGA
>WAOK01000008.1 GCA_015521325.1 Desulfurococcales archaeon
AGGCCCTTGGCCTCAACAATCTTCTTCGTCCTCACAAAGTAGATGTCAGTTATTTTCCCTGTGTCTATCTGCTCCTCCCCTGCTATGTAGTACCTCATCCTCGCTCACCTCCCTAGGATAGACTCAGTCACTATGAACCTAAGTTCCTCATCCCCCACACCACCTGGCACATTGCTCAGGAGGGCGCCGAGATACGTACGGGCATTCTCAATTATGTCGTCAACATCCTCTTCCTCGAATCCATATTCTCTCAATGATTTCTCTAAGCCGAAGACGTGAATCACGTCGGAGATCAGTTCGTGGAAATGATCTGGCTTGCTCCCTCCAAAGACCTTGACGATCTCCGACACCCGATCAGGAACTTTCCTCTCAATAACCTTTGCCCAAGCAGCTGCCAGCATGGCAAGGCCCAGCCCGTGATGCAGCTCTGGATTGAATGCGCTAAGCGCGTGCTCGAGGGCGTGGAGTATCCCCGTCCTAGACTGATCGATCGCTATGCCAGCCGCCGTGGAAGCCCAAGCCAACCTATCCCTTACACCCGGGCTCCCCCAGCTGAGCGAGCCGTCCTTCATACCCTTATACACCAAGGCTATCTGCTTTATTGCCTCTAGGGCAAACATCTCGCTGAGTGGGTTCACGGACTTAGAGAGGTACGACTCTAGGGCATGGGCCAGTGCGTCGAAAGTTGTCGCCCCACTTAAGCTTGGCGGGAGCGTGTCCATGAAGCTAGGATCGACTATAGCGACCTTGGGGTATATGTGGCGGGACACTATAGCGACCTTAGCGCTGAGCTCGGGATCGGTCACCACCGCGTACTTGTTCACTTCCGTCCCCGTGCCATGTGTCGTGGGCATAGCTATGAGAGGGAGAGCCTCCTTACCCTTCCTAACCCCCAGCAGGTAGTCCTTAGTCCTACCTCCTCCCATGAACACCAGTGACGCCGCCTTAGCCGTATCAATGGCTGAGCCGCCGCCGAGGGCAACCAGACCATCTGCCCCCTCCACGCGTATGTAGTTGACGAGTTCGTCAACAAGGTCAGTAGTTGGGTTAGTGGTGACCCTGTCAAAGACCTTCACATCTTGAAAATACCTCTTGAGCGCCTTCTCGACTCTGTCTATATGACCGTGCCTGCGGAGGCTCCCACCAGCTGTCGTCACGAGTACAGGCACCCTTATACCGAGGGATAGGGCCTCCTTCGCAACTTCCCCCGATGTTCCTCTGCCGAAAACTACCTTAGTTGGGAGATTGAACCTGAATGAAACGCCTGACCAATCACTCAACCTCCTTCCCGCTTCATATGTCTGCGGATCTCGTTAATTAACTCCTCCGGAGATACCCCGGCTATCACTCCAAACTCCGCCAATGACTCAACATACTCCTTGAGGGATTCGTAGGGAACGACCTCCGCCGTCTCCTCACCGATCACTATGACGAAGTCCTCGAGCGGTATGAACTCTATGAACCCCTCTATGCCATTAACGGAGATCCCGCCGACATTGATGGAGTCTAGCGCCGTCCTTATCAGGCACCTGTCACAGCCCTCATAAACCAGCCCCTCCTGCAGGTAGAAGGCTGTTGGGGCGGCGTCTCTGCACTCGCTTATGCACTTCTCTATCAGCTCCCCAATTCTCTCTTGAATGAATTTCTGGATATCGGCTAGCCGCATCAGTACTCCCTCCTCATAACGACGTAATCTTTTATCGGTTTACGCCATAGAGTTCCCTACGCCTACTCTCCAAGGGGTCGGGATCCAGGCCAGCCAGTCTCGATGCTTCAGTCACTCTCAGCGCAGGACACCTCTCCAGCAGCGCCTCATAATATCTCAGGTACCCAGGGTCACGTATCAGATGATGATCGAGCGCCAGCACAGGTTCCGAGTCACAGAGAGCTCTCGAGGTGTTCTCAAGGGATTTCTCCACAATATTGGCGGGTACTTTGTAGCCTGCGAGGTATGTGGGGGGACCGTCAGCAAGCACTATATCTGGGCGGAGACGCGAGGCAAACCTAACTGATACCTCGTCGAGAAAGCCCTCCACGTCTGATGTGAAGAGCACGGACTCACCCCCGTGCTCTATGTACACCATGATGACGTAGCCCAGCCTCGCATCGTGTCCATGCATCACGGGGGGTGAGAGAACCACTCTTGTGTTTCCGAACCGGAACTCCTTTCCGTCTCCGACTACGATCTCTTTAGGCCTCTTGCCAAGTGCCTTGAGGAACCTTGAAGAACGTATCCTTTGGGACACGTTGATCTTGTTCCTCGGATTCTTTATTATCACTGTTTTGTCGTTGTAGATCTCTAGGTCTACGGCACCCCTTGGGTCATGGTGGTCATAGTGGTAATGAGTAATTACGATGACATCCGCCTTCTTTGCCTCGAGAGCGATTCTCTTCCTCAGCTCGTTAAGCCTCCTTAACTCCTCTTCGTGAGGGGGGAGCCCGAAGCGTTTAGGGGCAAGGGATGCTGCCGGGTCAATAAATATTGTCAAATCATCAGTATCGATAAGGGTAGCCATTGACCTCACTCCGAGACTATCGTAAGCTATTGGCCTAACTCTAATTCCCATGCATCACACCTAGAGATGACTGGGCAACAAATCAAAAATAATGATCAGTCGTCCTTCGCCTTCTTCACTAGCTCTTTCGGGACGGAGCTGTATTCCTTGATAACCTCATTGATTATTGCGGGATATATCTTCTCCACACCATCTATCCTGCCCAGCTCCTCCAGCTTCCGGAGTAGTTCCTCAGTGTTCTTCGCCCATATCTCGACCATGACGTCGTGATCCCCGCTCGTCACGGCGGCAAATACTATGTCATCCCTCTTCACGACCTCCCTGGTAACGGTCAGTATCTTGTCGGGGCTGACGTTAAGGCCCACGAGGGCTATTGCGCCGTACCCGAGGGCCGCTGGATCAACCACAAGCCTGTAACCCTTTATGACACCCCTCTTCTCCAGCTTCTCGAGCCTCTTCCTCACAGCTACGTTCGATATATTGAGTTCTTTTGCAAGGTCTGTGAACTTCCTTCTAGCGTTCTCCGCCAACTCAGCTATTAGCTTTAGGTCTTTCTTATCGAAAGCCTCCTGCTCCATCACTTACCCCATAAGAGTTAAGTCTTGAAACTTAGAAAGTTTACTTTATCAACGATAGATAAAAATTTGACACCGAAGCGGTACTGTAATTTGCGAAGCAAACTGAGCAAATAAAGATAATGTCCCCCAAACACTATGACGGCGAAAGTAACGGAGTGAAAAATACCTTTAGAAGAATAGGCCCTCGAGGCCGGCGCCGAGCTCCTCCTCACTGACCTCAGTCTTCTCCTCTTCCTCCTCTTCCTCTTCCTTCTTCTCCTCACCACCAGCTGGCTGTGGAGCAGCTGCCGCCGCCGGAGCCGCGGGCACTGCTGCAACGCCTACAGCTGCTGACTTGATGACCTCGTCGATGTTGACGTTCTTTAGGGCCGCAACAAGCATCTTCACCCTGGTCTCGTCGACCTGCACGCCCGCGGCCTCGAGAACCTTCTTTATGTTCTCCTCATTCACTTCCTTACCCGCGGAGTGGAGTAGTAGGGACGCGTACACGTACTCCATCCTCAGAGCACCTAGGACTACGGTAATCTGGATTATTTAACCGTTCCGGATGCCCTCACCCTATAAACATATCTCCCGTAGTTTATCACGGTAGCCATCGCGGCAGCCGCGCGCTCGGGCATCGGATATGCTGGTATCCTGGCCTTGTTGAGGCGCTGGATCGCCCAATACGTTTCCTCCCCACCGATCATCGTAATAATGAACGGCTTCTTCAGGCCGCCACTAAGTTCAACGTTCTCTACGAGCTTACCCGCTATCACCATCGGATCGGTGACTGCTGTCTGGCAGTATATCGCGAGAACAGCGCCGACCTCGTCATTGTTTAGGGCGTCCATTACGGCGCGCACGAACCCCTCATTACTTATCTGGCCGGTCACGTCTATCGGGTTGCCTAGGGAGGCGAATGATGGCAAGTAATCCCTAACCTTCTCCACCAGGGACTTGGGCGGCGGTGATAGCCTAACACCCCTGCTCACGAGAGTGTCGGTTGAGAGGACACCTGCCCCTCCACCGTTGGTTACCAGCACTAGCTTACCTTCCTTATATCTCGGTAGGTACGAGAACGCCCTCGCCCAGTCGAAGGCCTCCTCGACGGTCATGGCCTCAATGACGCCTGTCTGTCGGAACGCGGTCGAATATATTTTTACGTTACCAGCTAGTGACCCAGTGTGTGAAGCGACCGCTCTTGCTCCGGCCTCGGTCTTCCCTGCCTTAATGACTATGACCGGCTTCTTTTTAGTTACCTCTTTGGCGACTTCCATGAACCTGCGCCCGTCTTTTAACCCTTCCATATAGATCAGTATTACCTGTGTCCTTGGGTCCTCGCCAAGGTATTCTAGGAGGTCGGCGTCATCAATGTCTGCCTTGTTCCCGATACTAATTATCGCAGATACACCTATTCTCTCAACTATTGTCATACCCATGAGAGCTATGCCTAATGCACCGGACTGAGTTATGAACGCCACAGAGCCGGGTATGACGTGTGTGGGGCCGAAGGAAGCGTTCAACCTGCTCGGTGTGTACACCATCCCGAAGACGTTGGGGCCGAGCACCCTGATGCCGTGTTTCTTCGCGCGCTTGACGAGTTCCTTCTCGAGTTCCTCGTTACCGACCTCCTTGAAGCCCGAGGCTATGACTACGGCCGCCTTCGCGCCTACCTCACCTGCCTCGTCTATGATGTCGGGCACTAACCTAGCCGGCACAGAGACCACGACTAGGTCTACTGTATCAGGTATCTTGGAGAGCCTGGGGTACGCCTTGAGGCCTAGTATCTCCTCGGCCTTGGGATTGATTGGGTAGATCTTGCCTGGGAACCCGTACTCGATTAGGTTCTTCAGTATCTCATAACCTATTTTTCCGGGGTGCCGTGAGGCCCCCACCACCGCCACAGACCTGGGCTCAAACAGTGCCTTAACTCCCTCATCCACTGCCCTGTCCCGGTTTGAGTGATCGGGTAAGGATAATAATATTGAGTCGAACTGAGTCTAAGACTTATGTACGTGCTTTAAACATGTGTCAGAGTATTTAGCCACCCTCCACAAGAATGTATTAGGCTTGATGGACCTATGATGGAGCATGCTCTACTCATAATTATGGCGGTAAGCCTACTCACACCAGTGAACGTGACAGCGTACAACATCTACTTAGAGGGTGGGGGGTTCCAGGCACTGTGCAGTGTGGACGTTGTCCAGTTAGGGGATACAACACTAGTTACGGGCATATACTGCCGGGCTTCGCCTCCGGGAGCAGCATCTCTCGCTAGGTACATAGTGGGCAGTATTGTCCCAGACATGGCTGAAGAGATGGTGAAGACGCCCTCGGGTCAGAAAACCGTTGAGGTGGGGACAAGAACGGGCACGTTGACCATAAGGATCGTGTGGGAGGCGGGTGAGAGCGAGGAGGTCTTCATAATAACGCCCCTAGGTGCCGGATTACTGGGTGGGGTGGCAGGGGCCACAATAGCTGGTGCTGTTCTTACCCTAAGAGAGAGGAAGAAGTATGACCTAACTGCGCCACCTTACGAGGTTCCTTGATTCAGCCATAATCGGGGAGCTCGACCCTTATACCGTATAGCTCCCTAAGCATCCTCGATACGGCCGAGCGGAGTATGTTCGTGGCCCTTCCTTTACCTATCCTTACCTCATCATACACGCTTCCCCAGTCCCTCCCTTGTAACACGCGCATGACCGTGACCATGCCCTCTTCCTTGCTAAGGTGGCTGAACCTGCCCATGTAAGCGTACTTCTTCACTAGGAGGCTTACGGCGTCACAGACGGACTCGAAGGTCATTATCCCCTTGACGTAGACGATGAGCCTGGTTATCTGCTGGGGCGTGAGGTATATGGACGCTGCCCTGTTCCTGGCCTTCACAGTCCTGGCCAGCATCGTGTACGCGGCGTCAGGCTCGAGGTCCTTATAAACAGCGTGCATGCTCTCTACCAGCTTAACACTGAATTCCTCAGCAGACCGCGCCACGAGCTCCTCCCACTCCCGGCTTAATGGCTTCAGCACCAACACCGTGTACTCGCCGCTGACAGGGTTCCTGTCCGGCGATGAGTGGAGGAGTACGTACCCGTTCTTGATCCAGAACCTGAGGAGTTCGTCAGTTACACCGAAACCCGCGCCGACCCAGTCATATCTCCTCTCCCTGGCCTCTTTCTCCAGCTCCTTGAGGAGGAAGGAGCCTATTCCCCTTCCCTGCACGTCTATGTGGACGGCTATCCTGACGATTCTCCAACCCCTCCCCCTTCCGTATTCCCTCTCTCTGTGGTGCTTGAGGAGTCTATCCGGGATTATGTTCCCGGGTATCCTGCCGCCCATCATCAGCTCCTCTATCTGCTCGTCAGGTATGTTGCCCTCCTCAGCTACCTGTACGGCGCCGACGATCTTCCCCGTCTCGGTCACCACCGCCCTTATGCTGTGGTGGGGGGCGTCGGCTATCCTGGCGAGGTCGTCGGGCTCGTTCCTGTAGTGAGCTAGGACGAATATACCGAATAGTGGTCTAAGGATCTTCTCGCCCTCATCAGTGAATAGCTCGTGGGGGTCGAGCACGAGGTATCTGAGCCTCCCGTCCCTGATCGCCGCGAGATCCTCCTCATCGAGTTTCTCGGGCTCGGCATCGAGGAGGAAGACGTCGAAGAGGAATTTCTCTATGGGGTCCGTGGCCGAGTACCGTATCGGTTCCTCCATCTCGTACTGGACGAGTAGAGTCTGCTGATCCTCCTTCAGCGCCTTAAGGAAGCGGACCGAGAACCCCCGGCCAGCCCCCTCATAGCCGTGGATCGTTGTTGCGTAAATTGTCTTCTTGAATGACTTCCAGATTCTGTGGAGCATCGGTACAGGTATTCCCGCTGCCTCATCCACGACGGCTATGTCGGCCCTCTGCCTCAGGGTGAGCATGGGCTCCCAGAAATCGATGGAGTACCTCTCACCCCTTATCCCGAGTATCATTGAGTTCCTCTTCACCAGCTTGAACCGTATCCCGAGCACCTTCAGCACGTCAACGATCATCTCCATCATTGACTGAACCGAGAGGGCGTTCCTCGCTGTGACAACGGCCTTGAACCTCTTACCCTTCTTAACGGCGTCGTGTACAAGGCCTGCGAGCGCTATTCCCACCGCACACGACTTACCCCTCCCCCTATCGGCTGTGATGACAATGGCAAGTCTCTTCTTGATATGTTGCTGGAGGATGTGCCTCTCGATCAGCTTAACTACGTTGACCTGATCCTGGGTCAGAGCCTTTTCGTAGACCTCCCTCGGGAAGAGCGTGTTCTCTGGGATCACTATCTTCTTCTTTGCCTTCCCCTTCCTGTGCTTCTTCAATATGAAGCCGCTCTTTACTAACGATCCCTTGTCGACATCGAATACGTATATGCCCTGGTGTTTCATCAGCTTCCTCACGAACCACCCTATGAAGATATGCCTTGGCTCTGGGTGACCGGGGACTATCAGGTTCTGCTTAAAGATCGTCATGTGATCGGGCCATTTCTCGAGTGGGGGTACTAGGTAGAAGACTAGTCCACCTCCCTCGACTATCCCAGTGAGTCGCCCGACGTCGTCCGGCTTCAGGTCGTTCACGAGGTCGAGAACCAGCACCTTATACGTTGTGCCGAGGTACCTGTCACTTATCTCGTAAACGGCATCCTCGACCTCTATGTCCTTAGTCTTGAGCAGCCTCTTAACGGCCTCAACTCTTAGTCTGGCGTCTGGGAACTCATCGTGGTATATGTACAGAACCTTCAGGGTCTCGTCCTTCTTCATCGCCTTTATTGAGGTCAGCCTCTTCCTGTACCTCTTTATGAGGTCTGCTAAAACGACAGCCTGTTTAAGGGGATCCTCGCCAGAGATAACGATGAGCCTCCGTTCCTTCGCCTCAGCAATTACTTTGATGTCGGGGGACAGCTTCTTCACTAAGCGCTTGTAGTCGTCCGTGAGGACCTCCTGCAGCTTGCGCTTGAGCACCCTCCCGCTGAGGGAGGCTGCCCCATCGCTCATATCAGGCCCCAAACTTCTCTACCCTGTTAGCCAGGTCTAGGACGACCCTAATCAGGTCGTTCCCTCTCAGCCTCCCAAGAGTCCCGAAGAGCCTGGCATCTCTCTCGCTGAAGTTCTTCGCCCTGTCCGAGAACACATTAGGCGCCGCAATCATAACCGGTACCGGATCGCCAGTATGATCCCTGACGCTGACCGGTGTCGTGTGATCTCCTGTGAACACCATCACTAAATTGCCCGTATCGACGTTCTGGACGATGTAGCCTATGGCCTCGTCCACCCTCTCTATGAACGACTTCTTGAGGTCCGGATTCCCGTCGTGTGATGCAGCGTCGGTGCCCTTGAAGTGAAGGTAGACGAGGTCGTACCCCTCCTTAATCAGCTCCACGGTTCTCCTCGCCTTAGCTATGACGTCGGTGTCGACACCGCCCGTTGCCCCCAGCGGTGTGTAGACCTCCATGCCGAGGAGGCGGCACACACCCTTTATCATGGCTGTGGCACTGACTGCCGCCGCTTTCTCTATTTTGATACCTGCCCGCTCAGTGATGGGTGTGTACCTAACCATTTGCCCAGCTCCCCTAAGGAGCACTATGTTGGCTGGTGGAAGCCCCCTCTTGACCCGCTCCTTATTAAGGGGATGATCCTTGAGGAGCTGGTGAGAGCGAAATGTTATCTCCGTTACTATCCTCGCCGTCTTCTCTGCTTCAGGCGTGTTGACCTTGGGCCTCGATGGAGGGACCTTTACGCCGACTTCGTGAGGGTCTGTGTCCGTTACCTCGGGGGAGAGCCCCTCTCCCCTTATGACGACCGCTAACCTGTGCTCTGTGGCTGAGTAGAACCTGACCTCGGCCCCCTCCACCTCGCCCAGGTTACTGTTTAGGTACTCAACGAACTCCTTGTTCTCCGGAACCTTCCTCCCAGCCCTCCTATCCAGTATGACCATGTTCTCATCCACCGTGGCGAAGTTCCCGCGGAGGGCTATGTCGCCAGGCTTAAGCTCTGCTCCAGCGCCGATCGCCTCGAAGGGGCCTCTGCCCGGATACTTCTTAAGCGGATCCTCTCCGAACAGCGAGAGATGCGCTGTATCGCTCCCAGGCCTTATGCCTGGAGCTATCGGATCCCAGAGTCCGAGAACGGCATTGCGTAATAAAGAATTAATATTAGGTTTTACCGCTAGCTCTAACGGTGTCGCCCCACCGTACTGAGGGACGGGCCTGTCCCCTAACCCGTCCGCTACGACTATCAAGATCTGGAGCTTCCTCACAGAAAAACACCCATTTTTAGGGTTACATCACGAGTTTCTTAATGTTCTCGTACGTCTTCTTGTACCTCTCAGCGACCTCGCTGCTTAGGGACGGCTTCACGACCTTGAGGGCCTCGAGGAAGTGCCTCATCTCCACAGGCCTGACCTCGAACTTCTCCCTAAGCGCTATCATGACCGCCTCTCTCACTAGTGCTTCTAGGTCTGCTCCTGTGTATCCTTTGGTTAGTTCTGCTATTTTTTCGAGGTCGACGTCGTTGGCTAGTGGTACTTTTCTTGTGTGTACTTTGAGTATCTCTAGCCTTGCTTTCTTGTCTGGTGGGGGCACGTAGATGA
>WAOK01000009.1 GCA_015521325.1 Desulfurococcales archaeon
GCCATCACCACAGGTATCCTTGCGCCGGCGGTCCACCACAGCATCTCGTGCATGTACATCAGCCCGTGGGACGAGGTCGCGGTGAAGGCCCTCACGCCACCGGCTGCAGCGCCGAAGGTCGCTGCGAGGGCCGAGTGCTCCGACTCAACCCTGATCATCTTGGCGTCCATCTCACCCTTCTCAATGAACTGGGCGAGCTTCTCCACGATCGTTGTCTGCGGGGTTATCGGGTAGGCGGCGACGACCTTAACCCTCGAGAGCCTCGCTCCCCAGGCAACTGCGTAATTACCTGTCAAGGGCTTGACCACCACGATGCATCACCCCTCCGGGATCATCTTGATCGCTTTAGTCGGGCATACGTCAGCGCATATCCCGCAACCCTTGCAGTAGTCATAGTCGATCCTGATGTACGCCTCGCCCTCCTCAACTATATCGATCGTTGACTCCGGGCAGTGGAGCCAGCAGAGGGCGCACTTAATGCATTTACTGTGGTCGACCTCGGGCCTCATGACTCTCCACGTACCTGTCTTACCGGAGACCCCCACCTGGGGCCTCGCTAGGGGTAGGACGTGTTCCTCACTCAACGACCACCACCTCACGAAAAGCCTGCTCAGCCGCCTCCGCGTTCTTGGGCCCGACCTTCGGGCCCAGGTACTCGATGATGGCCTCCTTCACAGCCTCTATCGGGATGTCAATCGCTCTCGCCAGCGCCCCCAAGATCGCGGTGTTAACTAGGGGCCAGCCAGCGAGGACCAGTCCGTGGTCAAGGGCGATCTTGGTAGCGTTCACGAGGTAGTACCTCAGTCCTTTAGGCCCCCTGAACTCGCCGGGGGTATTCATAACCACAGCGCCCCCGTCCTTTATGCCGGAATAAACGTCGACTATCTCGGGAAGTTTAGGGTCGAGAACGACCACTACGTCTGGGTGCCTTATCATTGACCTAATCCTGACCCTCGACTTACTCAGTCGAGCGAACGCCTTGACAGGGGCACCCCTCCTCTCTGCACCGAAGAACGGGAAGGCCTGTCCCCAGAGCCCCACTTTGTAGGCAGCCATCACTAATATGTTCGCAGCTGTTACCGCACCTTGCCCTCCCCTACCGTGAAAACGGATCTCGATCATATTATTATCGCGTGGCAGAATCTCACCGTAAGAAGACTTCATTCTGTAGTTAAAAAGCATTTAAACAACAGAAGAGATTGTTCAATACAGTTCATATAGCACGATAAATATTGTGTCACTCACGATCAAGAAGCCCTAACGACCTAGCCCTCTCCAGATCCTCCGGCGTATCTATGTCGAACAGCACACCGACGTCGTTGAGGTACACGTTTGTCACATAGCCAGCCGCTTTCGCCTTCCTTAAGAACCCCTTGAGCCCCCTTGTCTCCTCCCCTATCGCCAGAACCTCCGGTATGAGCTCCTTAGAGATGAGTAATGGGTGACCACCCTTGTCCCCATAGACAGGCACGAGGACGAAGGAGTTTATCCCGACCCTCTCAAGGTCTCTCGCCCTCTTCAGGAGGGCCTTGATGCTCTCGGGTGAGATGAACGGTACGTCCCCTGGGTGTATGAGTATCATGTCAGCATACTTAGCCACGGCAGCAACACCGGTCTTAACGGATGAGGACATACCTTCTCTATAATTAGGGTTCACCACGAACTTCAGCCTAGGCCCTCCCTCAAGGACCTCCACGACGCTGCACGGGTTCTTACCAAGTACAACGATGACCTCATCGATATCATCGATCGAGAGGAACGTATCGACTGTGTGAGCTATTAGTGGCTTCTTAACCCCCTTAATGCTCAGCTCGTGAACCATCTTATTACCTGGGAACCTCCTGGACTCGCCAGCAGCCAGTATTATTGCTGAGATCATTCGTTGCACCAACCCATCATTGGCGAGCGGAATATAAGGGTAGAACTAAGGCCAAGGTTAATACTCTTGCGAGGATGACTGATCGGTGGGTTAATGAGCGAGTACTTCCGCCGAGTAGGGGTCCATGACGACGAGATCCTCTCAGCTGCACTCGAGGAGCTAAAGAAGGGACGGAAGGCCGCCTTATGCGTCATTGTTTCCAAGGAGGGATCAGGCCCCAGAGATCCCGGTACCAAGATGTTGGTGAGAGAGGACGGCTCTATCGTCGGAACCCTCGGCGGGGGCCCCTTCGAGAGGGATGTGATCCAGAAGGCGCTGGAAGCGATTAAGGAGGAGAAGCCGAGAACAGTGAAGTACTCCTTCCTAGGCAAGCAAAGGGTGGGGGACGCCATAAGCACAGGCCTTATTTGCGGGGGGATCATAACCGTGTACATAGACGTGCTTAAACCCAAGTCAAGGGCCGTCATAATGGGCGCCGGGCACGTCGGCAGACCTATCTCCCAGGTCTTCCGCATGCTCGGCTACGAGGTCGTGGTAGGGGACATGGTCGAGGAACTCCTGACCGAGGAGGCCTTACCCTTCGCTGACATACGGGTGTACGGCCCCCTCGAGGAGGTAGTGAGAAAGCTCGCATCCTACATAAGGCCAGGTGATGTAGCGTTAGTGGTTCACGGCGCACCAGAGCCGGACTATGCAGCATTAAAGGAATTCATTAAGTCACCGGCCTGGTATGTAGGCCTTCTTGGGAGCAAGAGGAAGATAATGGAGTTAATTAAGAGACTCCTCTCCGAGGGTGTGGTCGATGCCGAGACAATCAAGAAGAAACTGCATGCCCCCATAGGTATTGATATAGGCGCGCGTACACCGGAGGAGATAGCGGTCAGCGTCGCAGCAGAGGTAATAGCTTTAAAGAAAGGTGTTAATCAGCGCTCGCTATCCAAGGTAGCGGAGTTCGTTGAAGTAGCTAAGAACGTGTTGAAAAGGGATCAAGGACATTCGTGATTAAAATGAATTTGTTACCGTAAACCCTCGTTGGAGTGATTAAGTAAATTTATTTCCCTTATTAATGGCGTTAAAGGTTTTTATCTTATATCCCCAGGTAGTAGGTTGGGTGAGCACAATATTCATCCACAGATTTGATGTTGTGCAGCCATCAAGCCTCGAGGAGGCGCTGAAGATTCTCGCCGAGGAGGGTGAGTCAGTAACGCCGATGGCCGGCGGCACAGACGTGATGATACTGATACGTGATGGCGTAATCAAGGTAAAGAAGATCCTTGACCTGTGGCCGCTTCGGAGCCAGCTCAGCTACATCAAGCGCGAGGACGGGTACGTCAAGATCGGAGCACTCACCACCGTAACAGAGCTCGAGAAATCATGGCTAGTTAACGACAAACGCTACGCAGGGTTCCGCGACGTCATAATAGGGTTCGCAACCCCGTACCTGAGGAGCCTCGCAACCGTAGGAGGGAATATTGGGACAGGGCATCCGCTATCAGATATCGGCGTTCTCCTGCTCACCCTCGATGCCGAAGTCGTTCTCCTAAGCGCGGACGGGGAGAGGATAGTCCCGCTTAAGGAGTTCTACCTAGGCAAGAGAAAGATAAACAGGAAACCGAACGAGCTCATAACTGAGGTGAGGTTCAAGGAAGCCCCAGGGAACTCCTCGACAGCGTTCATTAAGTTTGACAGGCGCCGTGGGCACTCAATGGGTTACGTCCTCGTCGCTGCATACCTAGCTCTGAAGGGCAACGTGATAGAGGACGTGAAGATAGCGTTCGACAGTATCGGGAGACCTTACCCAGAGAGGGCAGTAAAGACTGAGTCCTTCCTCAAGGGGAAGGAGTTCAGCCTAGAGAACATAAGGAAGGCCTACAACGAGGTCCTGCCTACAGAGATGAGCAGAATAAGCGACTACAGGGCAAGCGCTGAGTACAGGCTTGACCTCTCGAAAGTTTTGATGAAGAGAGCCCTCCTGAGGGCTAAGGAGAGAATCGAGTCGAGGTGATCGAGATGGCGTTCGATCCATCCAAGTCCTGGGATACCTACCCGGACATAGAGATAACCCTTAACGTCAATGGGAAGAACTACAAGGTCAAGGTGAAGCCATACGAGAGGCTCATCGACGTCCTCAGATATAAGCTGGGGTTCACCGGTGTGAAAGAGGGCTGTGGTAGGGGCGAGTGCGGTGCATGCGTTGTCCTAATGGATGGGGAGCTGGTGCCGTCATGCCTCGTCCTTGCCGTCAGGGCGAACGGGAAGAAAATAATAACTGTCGAGGGACTCGCACCGGAGGGTAAGCTCCACGCCGTCCAGAAGGCGTTCCTAGACACCTTCGCCGTCCAGTGCGGCTTCTGCTTCCCAGGCTTCGCTATAGCGATAAAGCACCTGCTTGACAAGAACCCGAACCCGAGCGAGGAGGAGATAAAGGAGGCCTTGAGCGGCAACCTCTGCCGCTGCGGCTCATACTACCGCCTAATCAAGGCGGCAAAGCTTGCCTCCGAGTACGTGAGGCAGGGCAAGATCTATTTCGATGTTAAGAGGTGATCGTGATGGCGCAGGCTCAGGTACCCGAATACGTAAGGGTTGTGGAGGAACTCTTCAGTAAGTATAAGGAGTTCATATACGTCGGCAAGTACATCCAGCGCTGGGACGCAGTGTCAAAAATTACTGGTAAGGCGCTATTCACCGCTGACTTCCTGAAGTTCTACAAGGACCCGGTGTATGTCTACACCGTCAGGCCGAAGTACGCGCACGCCTACATAAAGTCCATCGACACTACCGAGGCAGAGCGGTACCCAGGCGTGATTAAGGTACTCACCGCTAAGGACATACCCGGCGTGAACGACGTAGGCTACGTCATACCAGACCAGCCACTCCTCGCGGACAAGAAGGTCAGGTACATAGCCGACCCGATAGCCCTCATAGTAGCTGAGGACAAATACGTCGCTGCAGAGGCGGCGGAGCTCGTGCATGTCGAGTACGAGCCCCTCCCGGTCATAACCGACCCACTCGAGGTAGTGGACCTAAAGACGTTGAAGGAGAAGGAGCATGTAAGGATCCACGAGGAGAGGGAATCCGACATAATCTCTCACTTCAAGATAAGGAAAGGCGACGTAGAGAAGGCAATCAAAGAGGCGGATGTCGTCGTAGAGAACGAGTATAGGACAGGGATGCAGGAGCACGCCTATCTTGAGCCGGAGGCAGCGATAGCAATACCTGAGGCAGACGGAGGTGTCACAATAATAGCTAGCACACAGTGCCCGTTCGATGTGAGGAAAGCCGTCGCCAGGGTTCTGGGTGTTACCCAGAACAAGGTCAGGGTGATTGTACCTGCCATCGGCGGAGGCTTCGGCGGTAAGGAGGACGTCGTCAACGAGATAGGTGCAAAGGCTGCTCTGGCAGCCTACTACACTGGCAGACCAGCTGTCGTGATACACACGAGAGAAGAGTCAATGATAGGGCACAGCAAGAGGCACCCAATGGTGGCTTGGTACAGGCACGCGGCGAAGAAGGACGGCACCCTCCTAGCGGTTGAGGCGAACATAGTGCTAGACACCGGCGCGTACGCCTCCCTAGGCCCATTCGTTGCCTGGAGAGCCATCGTGCACTCCACCGGCCCGTACAAGGTTCCGAACGCTCGTGTTGACACACTGGCGGTATATACTAACAACGTCTACGCCGGCGCGTTCAGAGGGTTCGGCAACCCGCAGGTGACATTCGCATTCGAGCTCCAGATGGACGCCCTAGCCGAGGAACTCGGCATGGACCCGGTCGACCTGAGGCTCAAGAACATACTGAGAGAGGGCGACAGAACAGTTCACGGTCAGCTACTCACAAAGGAGCACGGCGTCGGCCTCGAGGAGACCTTAAAGAGAGCAATAGAGGTCATTGACTGGTACAGGAAGAGGAAAGAGTACAGTGAGTTCGCTGAGGGCACTCTAAGGAAGGGCATAGGCCTTGCTCTCCTCTGGCACGGTAACTCCATAGGTGTTGAGGGAGCTGACTACTCTTCAGCAACCATAATCATCAACAGGGACGGCACCGTAACATTCCGCACAGGCCTCACGGACTTCGGGCAGGGCGCTGTCTGGGGCCTGGTGCTGATAGCTGCCGAGATCCTAGGTGTGCCGCCGCAGCTGTTCAGGATAGAGCCGCCTGACACCTCCTCAACACCCGACGCCGGCCCGACCGTGGCGTCGAGGTCCACCGTCATGGGTGGTGCCGCCACGATGAACGCCGCTTACAAGCTGAGGAAGCGCATCAACGAGCTGGCTGCGAACATGCTCGGGTGCTCCCCCGACGAGATAGTGATCAGGGCGCCGGAGAAGGAGGACGTCAAGCCGAGCGACGTGGAGGTGTTCTGCAAGAGTGACCCGAGCAAGAAGGTGAAGTGGACTGACGTCGTGGAGCAGTCGTTCTGGGACGGTGTCCCGCTGCAGGAGTTCGGCTTCTTCAGGGCGCCGAAGGCTGAGTGGGACGAGGAGACCGGGCAGGGAGCGCCGTACGTGACCTACACCTTCGGCACCATGGTGGCCGAGGTGACTGTGGATATAGAGACGGGTGCGGTGAAGGTTGACAGGATGGTCACCGCCTACGACATCGGTAAGGTAATCAACAGGGTCGGTGCGGAGCTCCACGCTGAGGGCGGTGCGATACAGGGCCTTGGTTACGCGCTCATGGAGGAGATAGTGCACGACAAGAACGGCGTGGTGAGGACCTACAACCTCAGCAACTACTACACGCCGCTAATCGATGACATACCCGATGAGATCATACCGATCTGGGTTGAGTCAGGCTTCAAGCGCGGCCCGTTCGGTGCTAAGGGTCTCGGCGAGCCCTCAATAGTAGCGATAGCGCCTGCTATAGTGAACGCCATAAACCACGCAACCAAGCACAGGTTCACGCAGATACCGCTGACCCCGGAGAGAATATATCTAGGCCTCAAGAGGGCTGGTAAAATAAAGCTCTGACTACCTCAACACCTTTTTTGCACACTTAAATAAATCATAAGCTTATTTACACACTAGACCAAACCAGCGGGGAAGGTGGGGGTACTTGAAGGTCGTGATCAACCGGGAGTATGTAAAGATATCGAACGTATACACCCACATAGCGGCTGAGCAGATAATGAAGGATGTCCGCGACCTCCTCCTGGATGGGGGTTATGGCTTCACAACGTACATAGAGGGAGGCCCCGGCCCGAGCGGTGAGGGCTTCGTGATAAGGCTAGTCTTTGACAGAAAACTGGGTGATGCAGAAGTATCCCTATTGAAGAATTACTTTAAGCTCAGGAGGGCCTCGATCACCGTAGAGGATTGATGAGGACTACCGGCTCTGAAACCCGAAATGATGAATAAAGCCTGACTGACCACCCACTTGGTTGGGGTGGTTGAGGCTAGTACCGAGGACTGTGTACGCGTCCTTCAAGGTAGTTGATATCGTGGAGGACAGCGCCCAGTGCTGGGCAGGGTTAATGGGCAGAGAGAAGATTCGCTACAGACTCACCACATACGAGGTCAGTGACTGGCGAGTGATTACACAGGTACAGGGAGGGTTCGTTGAGTTAGGTATAGGTACTATGGTAAAGTTCGGTGGCGATCCCCTCAGGGAGAAGGTGTGCCCCGGTGCTGAGGAGTTAGTGATCAGCGGCGATAGGATCGTTATGAGGCGCGAACCCTGCTGGGAAGTGCCGCCGAAGGGCATGCCCTTCTGCCCGAAGCACTTTAACACTAACTACGGGAGGTACATAAGGTACGTCTTTGGCTCCGGAAGACCTGATCCCGGGAATCCGTTCTTCAAGCTACCCGCACTGGTCTATATGATATACTACGGCTCGAGCAGGCTGAAGGTCGGGACAACGATAGTGCTTAAGGGGATGAGGAGATTCCTCGAGCAACCGTCCCCCATAGCGTCGCCTTTAGTGATCGCGCCGTCAATAGTTGAGGCGAGGAAGGCTGAGGTAGGCATATCGAGGCACAGGTCAGTCACCCAGGCACCAAAGCAGACTGAGAGACTCAGCAATCTAGTGAGCATGCTCCGGGATAGGGTAAGGTGGGTGCCGAGGGCTGCATGTGCTCTCCACTCCCTCAAGACACACATAAGTGTGGTGCTCAAGCAAGCACTCAGTGGTCACGCAACAGAGTACGGGGAACCCTACAAGCTCATCTCGCTGATGCCCGTAGGTGAGGAGATAGGTGAGAGGATCTTGATGGTGCACAGCGTTAAGGAGGCGAATAGGTTACTCGGCGGCAGGCAATGCACTGTCTCAGCAGCGTTTACGGGACTCCTAATACTGCGTTGCGGCAGCGAGGCTGTGGGGCTCCCGTTCGAGCTTGTTAGGGATAGGCTCATAGAGGTTGAGGAGCTAGTTCCTGTTGGGCAGGGATGATGAGTTAACGGATTGGCGACCGGTGAGCGGAGAGCCCTCCTGACCCCTTGACGCAAGTGTCTTAACGCATCTCTTCCTCGCTGAGACCGACGGGTTACCCCTCATGAAGAACCTCAGGGGGAGTTCGTCCTTGACACCGATCCTCGGCCCGACGCAGATATCTTCGCTGTCGAGTCGGGCTCCTTCTTCTATCCATAACCCATGATCGGTTACATAGACTGGGATCCCGTGAAATGACTTGTCTATTTGGAGGGCTCGGCTGAGCCTGCCGGGCCCAGACGCTACTCTCAGATAATCAGTGACCTTCTTGACGCCCAATGCGTCCGCACCAACGATGGGTAGGCACGACCTGATGAGCACGGCGCCTCCTTCGCCGTCCTCGTGAGCTACTACGTTGAACATCCACTGCGTATGTATTCCGTAGACCAGGGCGAGACCGACCTCGCCGTAGAGCCTCTTAGCCAGATCCCCTCCCCTCCTGGCTCTGGAGGAGGGGTCCTGTCTCCCGTAGTAGGCCTCGGTCTCAGTGATCATGCACTTAACGACTACGTCACTCAGTACCCTAACAAGGAGGGACCCTAGGAGCTCTATGGCGACAGGTGAAGGGTCTCGAGAGTAGAACTCCTTGCTCAGGATCCTCGGCATGGTACGGCACCAGCGCACTCCATAACTTGATACAGAAGGGGTTGGTGCGGCGGCCGGGATTTGAACCCGGGATTACCGGCTCGGGAGGCCGGCGTCCTAGACCAGGCTAGACGACCGCCGCCAATAAGCTTGTTGAGGTGCGGGGTTTTAAGGTTTAGA
>WAOK01000010.1 GCA_015521325.1 Desulfurococcales archaeon
CAACTGAAGAGCTCTGCCGAGTGTCTTTTGCCGAGACATCCTCCTCACCCCATAGTTAGCTTGGTCCCTATACCTAGGAGAACAATCCCGACCATGATCGTGAGGGCCCTGGGATCGAGAAGTGGTGCGTAGGTGGCCCATATAGAGGCGAGGATGTTCACCAAGGGCTTTATGAAGGGGGTTAGGGCCTGGTTACTTACTTCTATGGGCTCCTCTACGACACTCACCCTCCCGATCAACTCCCTCGTTAGGTGGAGCTCACCAACCGGGGTGTCAATGACGGCGTTCAGTGGCTCCGTGATGTTACCGTGGAACACGCCCCTCACGATATATTCCCCTAACACTAACACCGAGGCTCCTAGGTTGCTCGCACTCACATTTATCCCCAGCACGGCGTCCTTAGCAGGAACCGGCTGAGGCAGGGGTGAGGGGAGAACCACCTCATCCCCTGCCAGTAGCGGCGAGTTATTCGCGAGCATGAGGGCGTAGGAGGTAGCTAGTGTTACCCCAAGCACTATGAGGGCTGCGGCAACCACCTTACCGACCGCCCCAGCGAGCCCGACTATGAGTTGCTTTAGGGAGGACGTCGTCATTGCTGGGAGGGAGGCCGTGTACACCCACCCGATGAGTGCGTAAGAGAGGAAAACAGATGATGCGAGGAATACTGCGCTTGATTCAGGCCCCTTGAGGGAGTACGTGGCTACTGGGGTGATTATGAAGAGGGCCACGAATAGAGCGAAGAATGCCCTACTGTGCCCGGCGTACTTAGGGAGGCAGTACCAGACGAAGAGGGCCGCTGACGGAACTATGAGGAGTGCAGTTAAGGCGGCCACCGCCAGCGGTGGGAGGCCCCATCCACCGCCGTAGCCGTATGTGATGCCAGCGGATAGAGCTAGTGCAGCAGAAGCGATCAGGTAGGGTAAGGTTGTCCTCAACAAGCACACCTATATTCTGAGGATATGGGATCAGTTAAAAAGGCTCCTCAAATTATAAATCATCACTTCATTGAAACCACGGAATGACACAATAAGCCCGAATAGAACACCGGAGCCTACTCTCACCAGCGCCTCCCTTGGGCAGGGCTCGATTCTGGCGGGGCACGGGGTTAGGGTCAGCTTCGGAGTCTGTGGTAGAGAAACGCTGTGAGTGCTAGGAAGACTAGAGCTGGTGGAATGATGTGGTACTGGGCATCAATGAATGCGACAATCAGGCCATTCACTGACAGGCCGGCCATCATTAGGACCGCTTCCTCGCATTCCCGGCGGTGGTCTAAGCTGGATACGAGGTTGTAGATAGCGTAGTAGGTGACGGCCCCAAGGAGTATGTGGAGAGATGGCGGGAGTATGGTGGAGGCGGCGAAGAATTCTGCGGTGATGAACACTATTGGGAACAGCGCTATCGCCACCCCGTTGTCTGGGTAGCGTATGAGGGCTCTCGTGGGCGGGGGTCTGAGGCCCGCCCTGATAGATGCTGCGCCCGCGAGCACTAGAACCGCCAGCGCCGCGAGCTGGTATGCTGGGTTCGGGTGATAGACACCCTCACCGAACTGGAAAAGGACCACCACAAAGGCCGTGCCCGTGACCAACACGGCGAGGTTCCTCCTACTCCACCCAATCAACGACCTCCCCCAAAGCTCGGGCACGATCGACTCAGCCACCATTATGGGTACGTAGACACTGAAACTGAATATGCTGTGGAACATCGTCAGGTAGATGGCCCAGGGCCAATTAACGCCGAGGAACCTGCCGTAACGAGCGAACACGCCAAGCTTCCCCACGTCATTACTGTAGAAAGTATTCACCGCAAGACCCTCCACAAGCAGCCCCTGGCAAAGGCCCAGGAGGAGCAAGCCCCCACCCTGCAGACCGTACCTAAGCCTAACCTCCCTATACAGAAGGGCAGGAAACCCATACACAACCAGTAACACGGACAGCGAGACAGGGTTAGCGAGAATCCAGAAAGGGGTGCTGCCCGTAAGGAGCTCCGGAATAGCGAAAGACAGAAACATCAACAAAACAATCGACAACCCCTTACCCATACCACCACATCCACGTAACATAGGAAACACCAAAAATAGCTGAGAAAAGGAACGAACGCACCTTTATCTAAACGATCAGACGATCAAGGGGCAAGAAGGCTTATTCAACATTTAGGAATTCTTAAAGGAGCAGACAGCCACTTCAGTTCCTGGTGACCGAGCCAGTGCCTAGGCATAACGTGCTCATTGATCATCTACACCATCAGGACGACATCAGCAGAGTTGCTGAGATCATCATGGCCCTGCCTGAGTGGTTCACCGCCAGCGCTGTGGAGGAGGTCGTGAGGGACGCCAAGAGAATGCCCGGGTTCGTGGCTAAGGTCGATGGGGTCATTAGGGGGTTCATCCTGCTTGATGAGAGGGAGTGCTACATGGAGATAGCCTGGCTAGCCGTCGAGAGGAGGTACCAGGGTAGGGGGATCGGCACAGCCCTCATTGAAGCAGCCGAAAAACACGCATGCAGCAAGGATAAGCGCATCCTCACAGTCAAGACGTACGGAGGCATGGACTACGATCCCTAC
>WAOK01000011.1 GCA_015521325.1 Desulfurococcales archaeon
CGACGGTCTGTATCACCCTCCTACCCACCGTGAGGCCGCCGAGCATTATCCCGGCCGACCCTAGTGCGGCGAGGGCCCTGGGGTCGAACCAAGCCGCCCCAGTGACGTGGGCGAACGCTGAGTAGACACCGACGGCGTTACCGACGTCGTTTGCTCCGAACGAGTAGGCGCTGTAGGCGAGGGCGCCTATGAGGAGCCACCTGAACACGCCGTCAGCCCTTTCCCCTAGGTGGGTGTAGAGCCTCCTCGCTAGGGGGTAGAGGAGGGCCGCTAGGGCCATTGCCCCGAGCGGGGAGGTTACCCATGAGAGGACGACTGCTGAGAGCACGCCCAGATTAATCGCTTCGGGGTACCCTAGGAAGAGCATCTTGGCTAGGGCGACACCTATCACTGCCCCGACGGCGCTGTGGGTGGTGGAGATCGGGAGCCCCTTAAGGGACGCTAGCGTGACCCACGCAGCTGTCGCCGCGGCGGCCGCGACGGCGTCCCACAGCTCCGTTATTTCGGCGACGCCCTTACCGAAAGTCTTCATTACCATCCAGCCCTGGAGCATTGCCCCGGCGAAGGCGAAGGCTGAGAAGAGGAGGAGTGCTTTCCTAAGGCTTAAGGCCCCCGAACCCACAGCTGTGTCGGTGGGGTTAGCGGCGTCGTTAGCCCCTATTGTCCACGCTATGTACGCCGCCAGCGCCAGCCCAAGGGCTTCTAACCACAAAGGAGCCCATAACGTCCTCCATGATCGGCAAATAAAGCTGTCTTGATTGGGGCTTGATTAACCCCTTATTTTATTGTGTCTAACCCTTTGATTGGGGTGAATGTGATGGAGAAGGAAATAGTGGCCTACGTGCTGGCGAGGGCCGGGTGCACCCACCCATTCCGCGTATCCAGGTACCTAGCGCTGGCCGAGATGGAGTGGCTCGAGAGGAGGGGCGAGAGGCTCACCAAACTCAAGTACGTGGCCGGGCCAGGCGTCTTCTTTATCGAAGGAATAAAGGAGATGATCGAGAATGATCACTGCTTCATAAAGCATGAAGGAGACCCCTCAACGGGGCGGAAGGGATGCATCGAGTACGTGTGCGAGCCGCCGTCCCTACCAGAGGATGTGCAGGAAGTGGTCGATGGGGTCATCCAGAAGTACTCGGGCATAGAGGATATGGAGCTGAATAGGCTGGTCGTGGAGGACCCCAGGTTCAAGAAGCTTGTGGGTGGCTGAGGTGCCCAGGGTAATAGCGGTGAGCGGCGGTAAGGGAGGGACAGGGAAGTCCTTCGTCGCCACTAACCTAGCCACCTACCTAGCGTCGCTGGGTAAGTCCGTCGTGCTGGCGGACGTCGATGTAGAGGCACCGAACGACCACATCCTCCTGGGTGTCAAGGAACTAATGAATGAGGAGCCGATAAAGACGTTCCTGCCGATAATCGACTACAGCAAGTGCACGGCTTGCGGCGCGTGCGTGAAAGCGTGCGACACCGGCGCCCTCATAGGGGCTAGGGGAAGGCCCCCGATAGTGATGCCGAGACTGTGCAGTGGGTGCATGGCCTGCTACTACGTCTGCCCGTTCAAGGCGATATCGCCTGATGGCAGGAGGGTAATAGGGTACACCTACCACACACCGGTTAGGAAGGGGGAAGCGTCGCTGGACCTCGTGACCGGGGTGCTGAGGGAGGGCGAGGAGCACACCCCGCCAGCGGTGATAGCGGCCAGGGATAGGGCGGAGAGGGTTGCGAGTGGGAAGGACGTCCTCATAATCGATACCGGCGCCGGGACAGGGAACTCGGTATCGGTAGCGGTGAGGGGTGCCGAGCTACTCATAGCCGTAACCGAGCCCACGCCACTGGGGGTGCACGACCTCTCAGCGATCCTGGAGCTCGCGGAGGCCATGGGCCTTAGGGCGTGGGTCGTCGTGAACAGGTGGGGCATAGGGGCTGGCGAGGGCCTGGACGAGTTAATAAGGGAGGCAGGCGTGGAAAGAGTCGTTAGGGTGCCGTACTCGAGGGGTGCTGTAGAGGCCTACGTCGCCGGCGAGCCGGTCATACTGAGGCACAGGGACGACCCCGCAGCTAGGGCCCTCCTCGAGCTGGGTGAGGAGGTAGCTTCCTCTATGGGGTGGTCGTGATGCCCGCGGTGTTCGGTCCGCCGGAGGTCGTCATAGCCAGTGGTAAGGGCGGCGTCGGTAAATCAACCATCTCGGCCGCCATAGCCATCGAGGTGGCCAGGGCAGGCCATAAGGTCGTCGCCGCTGATGCGGACGCTGAGGCCCCGAACCTCCACATAGTGCTTGGTGTGAGGGAGTGGGAGTCTGAGGAACCTTTCCACGAGGGCAGGATAGCCTACATAGACAGGGGAAGGTGCACCGAGTGCGGCATATGCGCGCAGGTATGCCCGTTCAGGGCTGTGGAGGTGGTTAACGGGCACCACGTAATAAACGAGATGATATGCGAGGGATGCCTCACCTGCGCCCTAGCGTGCCCGGAGAAGGCGATAAGGTACAGGGTTAACGTGCTGGCGGGCAAGCTAAGGGTTGGGGTGACGAAGTACGGGTTCCGCCTGGTCTCGGGCGAGATAGTGCCGGGGAGGCCGAACTCAGGCAAGCTAGTGACCGAGGTGAAGAACAGGGCCAAGGCACTCCTAGGGGGCGAGGGAGTGCTCATAATCGATGCCGCCGCAGGTATCGGGTGCCAGGTAGTCTCGAGCCTCACAGGCTCCCACATAGCTATTCTGGTTGCCGAGCCCACCCCGGCAAGCCTCCACGACCTCGCGAGGGTCAGGGCGCTGACGAAGCACTTCGGCATGGCAGCGGCAGTAGTCATAAACAAGGCCGACCTAAGCAGGGAGTGGGCAACCAAAATAAGGGAGTACGCCGACAAAGAGAACATGCCCGTGCTCGGCGAGATCCCCTACGACGACGCCGTACCGAAGGCAGTCGCCAAAGGCGCCCCCGTGACCGAGGCGTACCCGGGGTCACCCGCCGCCAAAGCAATAAGAAAAGTCGCAGAGACCGTCGCCAAAGAAATCCTGCCGAACTGGCTCGAATGGTACGAGAAGTACAGAGTCAAGGAACCCCACCCATACACACCAATAATCATAAGGCCCGCCACGAAGTAACCTACATTCCAGTACACACTAAATCCCTAATTTTCTTCTCCAAAACACTGATTACATGCGCTACTCTCCAAGATGACTTATTTTTTGTGTATGGCCCGGTCTTTGGTGGGGTGTCTGAGGAGGTTCGTGGTATGGGGCGGTTCTGTGGGCCTGGCCTACGCTGTTCATCTGGGTGCGTTCGCGGCGCTTTACCTGCTGGGCTCGGCCGCCGGGCCCTTGCTGTATCAGTTCGTGGGCGGTAGGGCGGCCTATAATGTGGCCATAGCCGCTACTTACTCAGCCGCCTTCCTTGCCTCCTTAGCTGTGTCGGCCCGCCTCCTCGGGGTCGGTGTGGGGGCTGAGTGGGTCATGAGGTTTGTTGCCGCCCCTACCCTACCGTACCTCGCCCTGATCGCTTACCTGCTGCTGTGGAGGGACCTCCCCATAAACCAGGCGATCCTGGTCGTTAGGGCTGGCGTGGCCTATGAGAGGGTCCTCACCTACCTCCTCGCCCCGGCGGCACTGGCTGTTAAGGGGCTGGGCCACCGGCACGGACTCATAGGGTCGGCCCTCATAGGTGTCCTGGCGGGAGGGGTCGCCTACGCTGTCACGGCCTACGCCCTCCCCGCACCCCTAGCGGCTCTGCAGGCAGCGGCCTCAAGGACGCTACCGCCCGACGCAGCCCACGCGATAGCAGCAAACATAGCGCCTGCGACCGCGGTGGGTATAGAGGCGGCCCCCATCCTAGTGAGGCGCTGAGGCACCCAATTTATTTCGCCCCACCTAAAACTTATGACGGGATCGGTCATGACGTACGTAATAGCCATACCCACCGAGAAAGGCGGCCTCGACGACGTGGTCGCCTCAAGATTCGGAAGAGCCCCGACCTTCACCATCGTGGAGATAGGTGAGGACGGAGAAATCAAGTCAGTAAAGGTCGTTCAGAACCCCGGGCACACCTCCGGCTCCGGAGCAGGAGTGAAGGCGGCCCAAGCAGTAGCGGACGCAGGCGCGAAGTACTACATAGGCCCGAGCCCGGGACCCAACGCATACGCAGCCCTACAGCACCTCGGCATAAAAATAATCGGAACCCTAGTAGGCGTCTCAGTAAAGAAGGCGATAGAAACAGCAAAGAAAACACTCCTAAACAAATGAAGCGTTTTAGTAGCTCAGTACAGACAAACATAAATATTAAGTAAGTCGGGAGAATCGTAATTTGGATGATTTTAATGTCTAATATAGAAAATGATCCGAAAGAGAAGATTAAAGAAGTAGTCAAGCTGTTAATTCCGGGAAGCGAGGAGGGGAGCGCCAAAATAGGGCCTTACGATATAATTCACGCTAAAGGACTGGAGCCTAAAGTTAGTATAAAAGCAGAATCAGAGAATAAGAACGTTATTAGACTAATGATTGAGATAGGAGATTGCGAAAAGACCTATAAATTAGGTCTCACTGATGAGAGAAAATTTGGTGAAATACTGGTAAAGCTTAAGGACACGCGGAGCTTTCATAGCAGAAATAGGGAACGATGCGACGAAATTGTCGAAAAGAAGGCATACGTCCTTAACACATGCTATGACGATAAGAAAGGGGAGTCACTAAAGAATGCTCTTGATTCTATCAAGGAATTATTAAAGAATGAGTACGGCGGCGAAGAGCTCTTTAGAAAGTTCCTTTATCTATTGATGGTTGCGTATGCTTGCCCAGATATATGCGAAGCCGAATACTATGACTATGAGAAGTATGAATGGTTCATAAGCCTAGTTAGGGCGGTAGCCAAGAGCAAACGTGGTGCCAGTGCATACCTTCCGCTCTGTCCGTCACTAGGTGATGCAGTAGCCGTTCTTTACTACTACCTCTTCGTCTTCTCCGTAACTGCGAATAAGTGCCGTGAAAAAACAAAATATTACTATGAAGGAGCAAGATACTACCGCGAAGGTAATCTTGCTTCATGTATCAATGATGCATTAAAGAAAGAAGTAGAGATAAGAAAGAATGACGTAAAAAGTATCGTAGACGCCCTCATTTCCTCGTGAACGCCCGAATAGAGGTGTCAAATGAGGCACCCGACCAAGCCGAACCATTATCTTAACATTTTTGTTCTCAGCCCATGCGGGTATTGAAAGCACACGGGCGGTAAGGTATAGCGTCGCCGAGCAACTCGCTCATCGACTACACAGGTAGACCATCAATAGCCGTGTCCTTGACAGGGTGCACTCACCCGAGGGAGAGGTCTTTCAACGCGGTTCTCGGGCCTAGATCAGCCCCTGTGGCAGTAGCGGTGTCGGGTGCGGATCTTCGGTGCCCAGTAACCCAGAGCGCTGAGAGCCCACACATAGCACTAACCCCGGCAACAATCGAGGAATTAGATACTGTTGAGTGGGCGATACACCCGAGGCCCCCGAGCCCGCCTCTCGAAGTCATCGCGAGCAGCTACAGCACCGACGGAGAGAAATTCCTGAAGACCGACCCGAAGCCAGCGTTATGGCCCGGCACGGTGATAAAGTGGCGGAGAATAAGTGGCGGAGCCGTTACCCACTCACTCGATGAGGAAAGCTTGTTGAGAGTAGGGAAAGCACTGAGTAATTTCTTCCGAACGAACTAACCTCAGAAATATGTGTGGGTCAGTACTACCTCACTTCTTAAGTATCGCCCACATGACCCCGAGAACCCCTATTACGTAAGCGATAACCTAAGACACTCCGACGACCATAGGAGCGCTCAAGTCAGTAAACACCTCTATGGGTGAAGAGAACGGTACTAATCTTGGGGTTCAGCATCACGCGGGTAGCGACACCACCAGCCACAGAAGAAAGCATCACCGCAACGATCCCCTGGACCCCAGCAAAGAGCAACCACTTAACCAACCTGCACACCCTCATACCAATCACCGCCGCTATGGACATGCACGGTATCGCCACCAAGGTCGTCGGGAGCTGTAGAGCGGCGAAGGCATTCGGGCCGGGCCCCGGCCCTATATAGTATTGCCCCAGCGTCAGCAACGGCCTGAGTGCCTTCACGCCACCCTACAGCACCTCGGCATAGAGATACTCGGCACCTTAGTCGGTGTGCCGGTAAAGGAAGCAATAGAGAAGGCCAAGGAGGCACTCCTAAAGTAGAGACCTATTTTTTAAACGCAGCCCAGACAACCCCCAGAACACAGATCTCATATGTCAGGACCTGAACGACCTCCGCCGCAACCAAAGGGAGAGACCAGTTCGCTAGCATCACTATGGCGTTCCCGTAGATGAGCTCGGGAGAGATCATGAGCAACCTCACCGCAACACCACCCACGATGAGCGATAGGAAGAGCGCAGTTATCCCGGCGGCTCCAGCTATTATGATCCCCTTAACGCTCCTGCAGACCCTGCCCTCTACCACAGCCGTTAAGGCAGAGCACGGAACCACCAGGATAGTAGTTGCATATGCGAGGACAACGGTGATAATAAGCAAGGCCGCCACTCCCTCAGCCCACTTAGCCATTGCTTGGACAGCGAAGAACACAACCAGGGTCCACACAACAGTAAACACTACGAACTGCCTAGACCTGTAAAAGGCCCTAACAGGATCCCCACCAAGGACTAGGGCCGCTGCTACGGCGATAGCCGCTACCAGTATGGAGTAAATGATCAGCATCCCGAGACTAAAGGACGCTATCAGGTGAGAGTGAACATTAGTGTGGGGCGCGCCATAGAAGAAGGACACTATCACATACCTCGAGATAAGCTCGGCGACCACTGGTGAAAAAAGCGATACGATTAATAAATCCCTTCTACCGCCCAACTCGCTCACCCCAAACCTTCATGGGTTATGTATTCATACGCTTTACAGGTATGTGAGCATAGGAGTAGGTGCGCGCTTCCGTGAAGTAGCTGAGTACTTTATCAGCTGATGACGAGTTCACGGCGACAATGACAGTGCTCACCTGAGACGCCCTATCCCCATAGTCTAGGAAGATAAGGATGCCCAAGTATAGAGGAACAAGCTTCATCCCTTCACTACCAGATTCCCAGCTGAGGTCATAGGTCACGTAGTACTCGGTACTGTTGTAGTAAGCATCAGTACTGATTTCTGTACCTATGGAGATAGAGAAGAACGCATCGAGGATCAACGATCCAACACCGGCCACAATGGACGCTGCAGCAGGTACACTGTGTGGAGGGAACAGTGCTCCCACAGTAGTGCTTACTGTACCGAGACCGGTCAAGACCTTTGATGCCGTCGTCGCCGGTGATGGGGAGATGCCAGTCTCTGTTCTAGGTGCGTAGGACCTGTCCATGTAGTCAACACCGACGCTATTCCCCGGCGACGGAGGAACTAGGTAGGCCTTAAGAACAAGATCCTCATATCCCACGTAATCATTGTATCCTAGGGTACATGACTTACGGAACCAGTTGGGCACTGTGCAGTCTCCGTCACATACGTCCCTAGTATAGGAGGATATGGCAACGGATGCAGTGAAGCCGTTAACCCTCCCACTATCTCCTAACTCTCCCTCAACTATGGAGTGGGCCTTGATTACTGTTGGGAAAGTTACTTCTGAGAACCCGTAGTAGTAATAATCCTCGCTATAGCCATAAGAATTGCATGATGCCCCTGATCCAGCGCTGGTGGGTATTTTCTCACGGATCTCCTTTTGCAACGTTGTCAGTATGTATTCTTTCTCGTAATAGAATATAGAGTATGCTACCGAGGGGTACAGGACGAATGCATACTTAACCCCCTCACCATCGATATAGTCGCACCAGTATTGGCTGCCCGCAGAACAGTTACCGTCCACCAGCGGGTTCAGTCTGACGTTTGATGAGGAGTCGAAGTATGATGGTAGGAGGGCGAGCCTCCATAGGGGGTTGTCCGAGTTCAGTGGGTCCTCAGGCGATCCACTGCCCGCGTCATTGGGTATTTGGTAGTAGGGTATTGCGGGTGTCCTATAG
>WAOK01000012.1 GCA_015521325.1 Desulfurococcales archaeon
GGAAGTAGTGGATCCCGAACCCGGGGTGGATGCACTGCAGGGGTATCCCGCCCAGCCTGTCCCTCGCCTCGATGATGAGGGGCCTCAGCCCCAGCTCCGCCGCCTTAACAGCTGCGGCGAGCCCCGCAGGGCCTCCCCCCATGATCAGGATGTCGTAGGATTCACTCATCCCTCACCACCCCTTAGGAGAGCCTTTATGGGGGCGAGCGCGTACCTCGAGCCCTCCTTATTGAGGGTGAGCTCCCAGGGCGGTACGCCGTACCTCCTCCATATGAGGTAGGCTATGTGCGCCCTGCACTGCGAGCCCTGGCAGTCACCGTACATGGCGCCGACACGGAACTTTATGCCGTCGAGCGTCAGCTTCGCCCCCAGGGCCCTCGCCCTCTCTATTGCCTCGATGACCTCGCCCTCGCTGACCTTCCTGCAGGTGCAGATGATTCTCCCGTACTCCGGAGCCCTCCTAATCAGTTCGTCCCTCTCGTGCCTAGGCATCGCAGCTGGGTGTGGTATGCCCTCCCTCACCGCGACCCAGTCGACCCGCTCCCTCAGCCCACCTAGGGCCTCGGAAACGAGCCTCGCTACCTCCTCACCTATTGCGGGGGCGGCTGTGAGGCCTGGCGACCTTATCCCCGCCGCCTCAACGAAGCCCCAGGGCTCTTCATGGAACCTTATGATGAAGTCGCCGCCGCTTGGCTCGGGCCTTATACCTGCGAAAGTCCTTATTATCTTCCGCCTTGGGGGGAGGGACTTAAGGATCTTGGCGGCCTGCTCGAGGACGAATCTGATGCCCTCAGCAGTCACTTCTCTCGCCTCCCTCCCCTCATCGGGTAGGTCCTCAGCCGTCGGGCCGACCATGAGGTTCCCGTCCACGGTCGTGATGGCGTAGACGCCCTTCGTCTTCGGTGTCGGGGCTGTGTGGAGTATTAGCCCCGGCTTGGGCCCGACCTTGTCGCTGAAGACTGCGTACTGCCCGCGCCTCGGCCTTATGCGGTAGTCCCTAACCCCCGCCATCTCGGCCACCTTATCGGCCCACACCCCCGCAGCGTTTACGGCGACGTCGGCCTCCAGCACACCCCTATCCGTGACGACGCCCTTGACGGCGCCGCCCTCCACGATTATGTCCCTCACCCTCGCCTCCAGGAGGAACTTCGCGCCGTTAGCGGCGGCGTTCTCCGCAATAGCTACGGCCGCCTTCATAGGGCTGATCAGGCCAGCAGTCTTCGCCAGCAGGCCCCCGACGTTGTCGGGGTTGACAGCTGGCTCCATCTTGATGAGTTCTTCCCTATCAATGAACCTCACTCCCGGTATCCCTAGCTCCCTCGCGACATCAACGTACTTGCTGATGCGGGCCAGCTCCTCCTCAGTCTTAGCAACTATGACTTCACCAGGCCACCTAGCAGGTATGTCTAGCTCCCTAACCCAGTCATACCAGAGCCTGTGTCCCCTCACACATAGCCTGGCCCTCACGGGCCACCTGCCCGGGTCCTCCTCATGGCAGGGGTGAATGATCGAGGTGTTCGCTTTAGTCACGCCCCACCCGACATCGGGCTCCTTATCAACCACAACCACCTCGAGGTCCTCGAACCTCGTCAGCCACCTCGCTACCGACACACCCACGATCCCGGCGCCGATGACGACTACTCTCCTCCGCAATAGAGTCACCCTAAGCCGTTCCCATTCCTTACGTGTGTGCCTAAAACCATTGCCTATGAAGGTACTGAGCCCTAGGGGCTTGGGACATCATAACACAGTCTATGGTGAAGCGGATTAATTGGGTTCCAGGGAAGCCGTAGCGCTGTTCACATAAACCGGTTCTCTAACAATTCAGCAAGATCTTGTTCGCTCATTGAGGTCCTAAGTACGCCCACATAACCTCTTCCTCAAGGATCGGGTACGGGCGCGAGTAATGCCCTCCTCGCAATGCACATCGCTCAAAAGATCTCGGGCATAGAGAACTCATTAGATGTAATAGCGTATTCTCCATTAGAAATAAAAATGATATAGTGGAGGCTGGTGGGTAATGAGCTCCGGGACCGTGAGAGCTGAGATCGAGGGTGAAAGAAGGAGAAATCTGGAAGACCTGGTAAGGCATGCTAGGTGGGAGGCGGAGATGGTGAAGAAGATGGGGAAGGAGTGGTTCAGGATTAGGGACGAGTGGCTCACCAGATCCTACGAAGCCGATAAAGCGATGTGGAAGGATCACGTCATACGTGAGGCGCTAATAAAGGCAATAAGGGCGGTTGATTCAAGAAAACTAAGAAAGGTTGATCAGCGAACCTAAGAATAGTATAAGGAGAGCCCACCCAAAGCGATTTTCGTTGATAAGTAACGTCATAGTGGCTGGGCGGTATCTCATGAGGCTCTTAGCCATCTCTGCCGTCGACAAACGGCTCCTGGGAAGTGTCGCTGACCTAATCAACAAAGAGAATGAATACTCTGGGCTCAGCGACTTCTCCGAGGTTTGGGACGCTGACATGGTTAGGCTCTGGGTTGAGGAAGAGGATGGGATGCTCCGCCTAGTAGCTGCCGTGACCGAGGGCGGTGGGGTCGTGGGTTTCGCCTTGATTAATGGGTGGGGCTGTAGCGTGACCCCGGTGGTGGATCCCGTCGCCCCTGCCTGGCTAGCTGATGGAGTCGCTGGCGCCCTCCTGGCGTTTGCTTCATCGGCGCTCAGGGGGATGGGTTGCGGCGGACTGATCAAGGTGTCTGGCGGTGTGCTGGACGGGTTCAGGCACTCGTTCATTAAGCGGGTCACCCACCCCCTGGGTGAGGAGGTATCCGGGGCCCTCATGGTCCTCGAGAACCCTGCTAAGCGCTCGCCACCACCTGGTTACCTTGTGAGGGCTGTGAGGCCCCATGAGGACAGTGATGCGCTCGATGCTATCGTCAAGGTCAGGAATGAGGCCTTCTCAGAGTACGGATGGGAGCCCGTTGACCCTGATGACCTGAGACCCTACTACGCCGACCTGTTCCAGAGGTACGGGCGCGTCCTAGTGGCGGTGGCGTACGCCCCAGGCGGCGAGCCCGCCGGCTA
>WAOK01000013.1 GCA_015521325.1 Desulfurococcales archaeon
TCGCCGTCGTTATTCCCACGCCCCACAGCTCCCATATCCTCGGTGTGACGATGGCGTCCGTCACCCAAGCCCCTATGGTTGTGGAGGAGGCGCTCGTGCCGTTGAGGGCATTCAGCACCTCCTCAGGTACCTCGGCCTGCGGGAGCCCCGAGACTATCATCACGACGATCGAGAATATGAGGGTGGCGAGAACGTAGAACCTGAGATAGGCGGCTACGCCCTTATGCGGCTTGGGGCCCTCACTCATTGCCTCCGCCCTCTTCACCGAGAAGCCTCATTACCCTGGGCTTCCTCAACCTCCACTCAACCTCTCTTATGGACTTCAGCCTCTCCCTCACCTTCTCTATGAAAGCCTCGCCCCCCAGCCTGTTCAGGAGGTCTGGGTCATACCCTGGTGCGAGGCCGCCCAGCGACTTAATCATCCTGACAACGAGAGCACCGACGTTGGCTGCGTCCTCGACGGCCGACCTATTGCTTAAGGGATCGTCCATGGAGTGATGGTAGGCGAGTGCCCAAGGCGGTATGGTGAACCCCATCGAGTTGAAGGTCACCATGAGGTACGCTATCGTCATTATAGCGCCTGAGTCGTTCCCAACCGCTATGAACCCGGCCGGCTTCCCCTCCACGAGGGAGCGCCCAGCGACTATGGCCATGTTCTCTAGGGATGTCATCCTATCTATTAGGTTCTTCAGCGGGCCTGAGGGGCCGTACCAGTAAATAGGGGTGCCGACGATGACGCCGTCGGCCTCAACGATCTTCCTAAGTACCTCCCTTCCGTCGTCATCGATCACGCAGGGGTACCTGCACGCCTCCTGCACGTCGGACACGCACCCAATACATGGCCCGATGTCTAGGTCGTAGAGGTAAATCACCTCAGTATCGGCCCCCTCAGCCCTCGCAGCCTCCTCAGCGACGGTGAGTAAGGCTGTCACTCCCCCGTACTTCCTCGGAGAGGCGTTGATTATGAGCACCTTCATATTCCGCACCCACTAAACCATGTTGGTTACGGCACGAGGTAATAAATCGAGGCATCAGACCTCGATCCTCAGCGCCTTCCTAACCTCATCAACGACCAGCACGGGTAGTGCCGAGGCGAGGGCTAACACGAGCACCCACGCCGGTAGCGCGACGGTCGAGAACGCTGCCTGGAGTGGTGGCAGGTAGACAGCCATCAGCTGGAGGGCTACGGACGCCGCCAGCCCGGCGCCGAGCCAGTGGTTCCATGGGAGCTTTAGGAAGCTTATGCGTTCCGACCTCGCCGCCAGTGCTCGGCCGAACTCGCTGAACGCCATCGCCGTGAACACCGCCGTCCTCGCAAGGGTCAGGCCCAGTGGGAGGAGGTACCTGAAAATCGCTATGTTCACCACACCGATGAGGGTGCCGAGCAGGGTCATGTACCCCAGCTTCCTGTTAGTGAGGAGCTTCTCCTCCCTACCCCTCGGCGGCCTCTCCATTATGTCCGGCTCCGGGGGCTCGACAGATAGGCCTAGTGCTGGGAGGGAGTCTGTGGTCACGTTTATCCAGAGCAGCTGCACCGGCTTGAGGGCCGGCGGCATGAGCATCGCCTGCGAGAGGAATATCGTGGCTACCTCGCCGATGTTCGCCGGTATGAGGTAGTTTATCGGCTTCTTCAGGTTCTCGTATATTATCCTCCCCTGCCTCACGGCCTCCACGATCGTGACGAAGTTGTCGTCCTGTATGATGAGCTGGGCAGCCTCCTTAGCGACGTCGGTCCCCCTAATCCCCATAGCTATCCCTATGTCCGCCTCCTTGAGGGCGGGAGCATCATTAACACCGTCCCCCGTCATCGCGACGACGTAGCCCCTCCTCTTCAGCGCCCTCACTATCCTCCTCTTGTGCTCTGGTGTGACCCTAGCATATACGACAACCCTATCGACCACTTCGTAGAGCTCGTCATCACTCATCCTGTCCAGCTCCTTCCCCTCCAGGACAGAGCCCTCTCCCACCTCGAGCCCTATCTCCCTCGCTATCGCGGCAGCCGTGAGCCTGTGGTCACCGGTTATCATTATCACCTTTATCCCCGCCTTCCTCACCTCCTCAACGGCATCCCTAACCCCCTCTCTCGGGGGGTCGATGATGCCCATCACAGCCATAAATACCAGGCTGTCCTCTATCGCCTCGTCGTTCTCCGGCAGGCTGTCCATGACCTTGTACGCCAGCGCGTAAGTCCTGTAACCGCTCGATGCCAGGGACTCGATGTACTTCATTATCTCCTTCCTCACTGACTCATTCAGTGGCGCCTCCGACTCCCTCACCAGGACCCTGTTGCTGAGGGCAAGCACATACTCGGGGGCGCCGGACGTTATTACTAGATATTTCTCGTTGCCCAGGTGGTGGACGGTGGTCTTCCTCTTCCTGAACCTGTCGAACGGTATTGTCTTGACGATGGACTCATCCGGCCTCACGGCATCGAGCCCCAGGATCTTCGCCGCTAGGACTAAGGCAGCGCCCTCCGTCGGTGAGCCGAGCACCCTCCACTGCCCTCCCTCACTCACGAGCTGGACGTCCTGGGCGATGTGCCTGATTATATACTCCGCAAGCCTCTCCACCGGCGCGCCCTCACCCCTAATCAGGCGCACCTCACCCCGCGGCTCGTACCCGACCCCGGTTACTTCGTACTCAGAGCCCCCCACCCATACACGCCTAACCGTCATCTCGCCCTTCGTTATCGTGCCGGTCTTATCGGAGGCTATGACATTACACGCTCCCAGCGTCTCTATCGCTGAGAGGGAGCGCACGAGAACGTTCCTCTGGGCCATCCTCCTCGCACCGATTGCCAAGACCGTGGTCGCGACTGCTGGCAGGCCCTCCGGCACCGCGGCCACGGCTAAGGATACGGCGAGGAGGAAGGAATCGATGATCGGTATACCTTCCAGCGTTGAGGTGGCGAACACGATGCCGCTGATCCCAAGAATAACCACACCTATCTTCTTACCTAGGGTGTCGAGCTCCCTCTCGAGGAGGGTCCTCTCCTCCTTGATCTCCGTTAGGGAAGCGGCGATCTTTCCTAGCTCGGTCGAGGCACCAGTGGCGACCACTACCGCGAGGCCCTTCCCCTTGACCACGTGGGTGCCCATGAACACCATGTTCTTCCTTTCGGCAACAGGCGTATCGGGGTCGAGGACGGCGTTGGGGTCCTTGCTGACCGGTACAGATTCCCCAGTTAGGGGTGACTCATCGACCTCCAGGTTCCACGCCTCAATCACCCTCGCGTCAGCGGCTACCCTGTCACCCTCCCTCAGAACGAGTATGTCACCGGGCACGACCTCCCTCGCCTCGACCTCGACCACCCTCCCGCCCCTGATGACCCTCGCCTTAGGCGAGGCCAGGGCCTTGATCGCCTCCAGCGCCTTCTCAGCCTTGAACTCCTGGGCGAAGCCCGCGACACCCATTATGACGACGATTATCGCTATGACAGCCGCGTCAATCACCTCCCCGAGGAGCGCCGATACCGCGGTAGCGGCGAGGAGGATCACTATGAGGAAGTTCGTGAACTGCCTCAGGAGCATCATGAGGGGTGACTTCTTCTTAGTCGATAACTCGTTGGGGCCATACCTCTCGAGCCTCTCCCTAACCTCCTCATCTGTTAGGCCCTCCCTCCTCGTCCCGAGCCTCTTAAGCACCTCATCGGCGGTGAGGGCGTGCCAGGCCTCGCTCATCAGACCCCCCTAATGACTCGGGGCCGGGGTCATAAGGGCGAGGGTCGGGGGCGACTTATTTAAAGAGTTAATGGAATAGGGCCTTAGGTGCCCGGGTTGTCAAGCGAGAGAGAGGTCGGCGGTAGGGAGTGGTTCAACGACCTGATCGAGGAAGTAGGTATCGTGTTCATTCACTACCCTGTGTCCGGGTCCTACCCCTACCTACCCTTCGGCGCTAAGCTCGCCAGGGCCCTTCAGAGGGAGCTCGAGAGGAGGCTGGAGGAGTCTGGGCACGAGCCCATAATATTCCCCTCACTCATACCCCTCTCCCTCTTCCGCAAGGAGGTCGACTTCTTCGAGGGCTTCTCACCCGAGGCACTCGTTGCTGAGAAGACCCTCAGCGGAAGGGAGCTCGGCGAGCCCTTAATACTGAGGCCCACGAGCGAGGTCCCGATATACTTCGTTTTCTCTCAACTCATCCACTCCTGGAGGGACCTCCCGAAGAAGGTCTACCAGACAGTCACCGTCTATAGGGTCGAGACAAGCGCTACCGCACCCCTCTTCAGGCTGAGGGAGGTCACTCTCTTCAACGAGGAGCACGTCTTCACTAAGGGGCCGGAGGAGGCGGAGGCACTCTTCGAGGAGGCGATAAGGCTCTACTCAGAGTACCTCGAGTGGGCCAGGATACCTCACCTCATAGTCGAGACACCTCCCTGGGACCTCTTCCCTGGGGCCTCAAGGAACGTCGACCTCATAACCTTCATGCCGGACGGCAAGATACTGGAGCTGGCCTCAGTCATTAACTTCAGGGATAAGTTCGCCAAGGCCTTCGAGATAAGGTACATGGGGGAGGACGGGGTCAACAGGTTCGTGCACCAGATAACCTACGGCATAGGCATAGACAGGGTTCTCGGCGCGCACCTATGGCTCCACGCAGACGAGAGGGGCCTCACTCTCCACCCCGACATAGCTCCTCTCGATGCTGTCGTGATACCGATATTCAAGGAAGAGACCAAGGAGGAGGTGATGAGGTACGTTGAGGAGAGTGTCGTGCCCGCCCTGAGGTCGGCAGGGCTATCATTCGTCGTTGACACAAGCGAGAAGACACCCGGTAATAAGTACTACCACTGGGAGAAGAGAGGCGTCCCGTACAGGGTAGAGGTCGGCGCCAGGGAGGCGAGGGAGGGCTCGGTCACGCTCTTCAGCAGGGCGGAGAGGAAGAGGAGGAAGGTAAAGCTTGAGGAGCTAGGGGACGCCCTTAGCGTGGTTAGGGGAGCGTACCTGGAGGCAATGTGGGAGAGGGCTAAGGAGAAGGTTCTGGAGTCCATGAAGAAGAACGCCAAGCTCCTAGATATAGAGTTTGAGGAGGGCGCTTGCCTCGAGGCCGAGGAGGACACCGGCCTCAACACCATTGGGAAGGTAATAGGTGGGCCGCTGGCCACGGAGGACATGATAGGGAGGGTACTGTTCGGTAAAAAATACTGAGTCCTTTCCTACGGTGCTTACCTAACTAGCTTCTTGGCGAGCGCGTACACTATCGGTACTAGCATTATGCCGAAGGCTATGGCAACTCCCCAAGCAATGTTAGCTATGACGACCGTTGTCCCCGGAAAGGCACTGAATATGGCTGCTATACCAACTATGATGAACATTATGTATACCATGAACTTGGCGAAGGCGGCGTACTCCCTGAATTCGGGGTGATCCTCCTCAATATTCCTTATCACTGTCGTTCCGATGAAGATCCCGAGCGCTATCACCATGAACCCGAGGATGAGCGGGTAGACGTACTGCCCGCTCAGCTCCATAGTGTTAAGCGCTATAGCGATAACCAACGCCACTAGCCCTACCAGGAGGACGTTCTTCAGCATCTGCCCGACCTCGGCCTGCTCCTTAGGTAGGGAGGCGATGACGAGCTTGCCGACATAGGAGGCGAGGATCGATACGAGTATGATGCCGTACGTCAGTATGAACACGCCGGCTATCAGCTTCGGGAGGTAGACGGCTATCGCTGAGAGGAGCTCGCCAGCGTAGCCCGTTATGTTCAGTACCGGTATAGCTATCACAACAGCGATCACGACGATGAATGCCTTCACTAGCATGCCTGTGAGGTCGGAGAGGTCTATCCCGCTCTCCTTGAACGCCCTCCCGATATCTGTCTTGTCGAAGGACGGCTCTAGGGTCTTATCAATGAGCTTGTTTACTGCCCTAGCAACGCCCTCACCTATCAAGTACCCTATGCCTATGATGATCGCGGCGGCGATAACGTTCGGTATGTACAGTATTATAGTACTGATCATCTGTGCTAGTGACTCATAGAGCTTGTCGATAGCGCTGACTGTCTGCGCTATGAGTGGTAGCGGCAGAACCATGGGCTCCACCAAATGATTATAATGAATAGTTCTTGCATATAAACATAATTATTAGGCGTATATTTTATTAATTAAAAAAGTAAAAATTAGTTTAAAATGAATTTCGATTATCCCCGGTCCTGCTTTGTCTTGAGAGCAACGAATCGTGCGACAGCCTCAGTTACCCAGGGACTGACGGCTAGGACAACGAACAATACCTCGACAGGGTATGTTCCGAGGCCGGGGCTCCCCCAGAAGCTGTATCTCTTCGCAAGCACGGTTCTAGCAATCAGCACCGGTGCAGTAGCTATGACGGCGTACGCAGCGGCAAGTATTTTTCGCCGGACACCTCCTAACACCCACTCAAGAAGCATCAATGATGGGGCCAGGATGACTAAGGCTATGGCGGGCCCCGCGTATGATATTCCATACCTCTCTATTACGTCAAGGAACGACAGGTTAGTGTCTACATGGGTAATCGCGAAGGGTACTGCGTTGAGTAGAGGCGCAATGAGTGCAGAGGCGGTGGCGGGGATGGAGAACCGCTTACCTAGTACTACGTAGAGTGCGTAGGCGACGAGGGCGGCAGAGACTGCCGCAGTTATGAGGGAGAATGTCCTCGTGGTGATGAATAGCAGTGAGCTGGTGTACTCCTTAGTGTACTTGGTAAGGAAGAACTCCGAGGCGAATAGGTTGGGTACAGCGCCCTGGCTTGGGAGATATGGAGACCCCGCGAAGGCAGGTCTCCACCAGACGTCGCCTCCAGATGCCTGGGTTATGAAGGGGAACGCATGGATCGCTGGTTTAAGGGGCTCAACCACCTCAGTCCCGAGGAGTGAGTTCTTCACGAACCTAACGACCTCATTGATCACGGCTCCATCGTTCAGAACCCCGTCATGCCCCCTATTTGGGAGATAGAGTGTCTCGAACTTGCCTCCGAAGGATATCAGGAGGGTGAGGTACTTGTCAAGCGACTCCGGTGGGAAGACCTCGTCGTTCGTGGGCATCACGATCTTGAGCTTTTTCCTGTAGT
Organism: Desulfurococcales archaeon; assembly: GCA_015521325.1. Classification (GTDB taxonomy): domain Archaea; phylum Thermoproteota; class Thermoprotei_A; order Sulfolobales; family NBVN01; genus WAOK01. The sequence goes on from WAOK01000013.1 coordinate 7,044, forward strand.
ACATGAATGTATACGATGCCGGGTCGATAGGTATTAGGGCTTTCATGGTCGACTCATTTATCGCCGTCCCTGGTGGGAGCACCTTCGATATGAGCCCGCCTAGCTCAGCACCGCAGCTTATGCACCCGGTCCCGGCTATCGAGACAACGACCCTCACCCTACCGACCACGTTCCCGACGACCTCAGCCGCCATACCGCCTAGGGAGTACCCGATCATAGCTATGCCCGGCCCTGGGTTGCATGCCGGTATCTGGAGTACTAGATTCACTGCCTCGGCGGCGCTTCTGTAGAACTGAAAGAGGAGTGAGCGCCTTGCAGCGTCGGGGCTCCCCAGCTCATCCGGTGATAGAGTGAGGGAGGGGTTACCGACCACCCCGCTTTTCCCGTGTCCAGCCCCATCAATGACTAAGGCCCCCATCCCCTTCTTTGCTAGCTCGTACGCTAGGGGCATCATCTGCTCGTGGTCGGCTCCCTCACCATGAACCAGTATAGCGCATGGGACGGGTTTGCTGGACTCGGGTAGGACGAGCCAGGCGTGGGCGTAGAACGTGCCTACACCCGATATGGGTACATCGTAGACGTACTCCGTTATGTTAAGGCTCACCCCATCAATCACCTTCTCCTTCGTATCGAGGACCGTGAAGTTGAGGGCGCGGAAGACCGTGTAATCCTTCCACGCGTTATTCACTGTGTCGACGATGTCGCCCAGCTCAACGAGGTCATCGATGCCCGTCACCCGCTTGGGGACGGGCGCCACCAGCGTGAGTGCGGAGACCGTGTATAGGGTGATGAATAATATGCTCAGTACAACCGCCAACTTGCTCCTCGCCAGCTCCGCTCACCGAACCATTTTTTCCAAAGCATCAGTAAAATAGGGGTAGCGGCGAGGTGGAGCAGTACATAAGGGACGCTGGCGACATAGCTAAGGACTTCTACAGCAGGCTCTTCATCCTCCCGAGGGCGAGCGTCGTAGGCGCTATAGCGGCGGCGTTCGTAGTGCTCCTCGCGGCTATCAATGAGCCGTGGCCCCCGAGCATCGGCGGCTTCGTATCCTCCCTCGCCTCGTACGCTGTGATGTTTGGTTCGATGACTCTCATCTACTCATCGCTCATGATTGCCCGGGTCTTTAACCCTAAGAGGGTCGTGGGTTTGGTGCTTGTGTCGCTCATCGCCGCCTTACCCGCCGAGGTAGCGGTGTACAGGCTGTCCGGCCTCAGGGGTGCCTCGGCCATTGCGTCCGCTGGTTTCACGGCATCAATACTCACTGCGTTCCATAGTCCACCGCTCGCGTTCGCCCTAGCTGTGGCTGGGTCAGTGCTCGCTTTCATAACAGCGAACTACGGCTCAGCGTACGACATGAACGCTGTCCTCGCGGCGCTCATAGCTTCGGTGGTGATGGGGGCGGCCTACCTGATCATCATTGAGGCGAGGGGTAGGGGCATGGGGTACTCGCCGCTTAAGGCTGTGAGGGCATTCCTTAAGGTGTGGTTCACTCGCTCGACCAAGGACTTCGAGAAGTTCTTCGGAGAGCACGGCGAGATCGCCTCTGTGAAGGTTCATGGAGTGATCCTGGAGTCGAGTAATAAGCGCCTACTCCTAGCGTTCCCCTCAATACATTACGGCCCCTTATGGCACGTTGGTTCAGCGTCATTCATCTACCACTTAATGGAGAGCGCGGGGAGGAGAGGCATGGACGCCCTAGCGTTCCACACGCCCGGCTCGCACGAGCACAACCTAGTGAGCGAGAGGGAGTCGAGGGAGCTGGCGGCGGAGATAGCTAGTGACGCTGAGAGAGTGGTGAAGGAGAACGCGCCTGTTACTGTCTGCGAGCCATTCATAGCTAGGGCCCCGGGAGGTTGGGAGGCCTTCGTCTTACCGACGGAGACCGTGTCGGTAGCGATAATAGAGAACAGGGACGGGAACGATGACCTGCCCCACCAACTATGGGGTATTGCCGAGGAAGCCGTGGGTAGGAGCGACTCGGTAGCGCTGGCCCTCGCGGACGCCCACTCAAGAGTAGGGAAAAAAGTAACCGACCCCGAACCCCTTAAACCACTCATTAACGAGATAGTCAAGGGCTTGAGATGCTCCTCCAGAGGAAGGGGGGTCGTGGCGGGATTCGGCGAGGCAAGGGTTAGGGGCTTCTGTAGAGGGCTCTGCAAAGATGCAGTCAAGGTCGTCACACTCGTCTTTGAAGGGAGGAGGTACGTCCTTGTCTACGTCTTCGGAAACAACATGATGAGCGAGGCCCATGACAGGCTAGAGAGGATCGCCAGAGAAGTCGGTGGGGCAGAGGCAGCGGTTATCGTGACACCGGACGACCACTCATGTGCTGCCTCGGTCAGGGAGACGCCCTACGACTCCGTATGGCCATGCAAGGCGCTGGAGGAAGCCGTTGCCGAGGCCGTGCGTGAGGCGGTGGCTTCCGAGGGCCCGGCTAGGGTCAAGACGTTCACGGGAGTATACGAACCCTACATGATAATGAGTGAGGGTGTGTGGAGGATGATGGAAGGCCTTGACCGCCTCGGCAGGGTCGCTGAGGCGGGTATATTAGTGCTTGCCCTCGCCTCGAACGTGGTCGCCCCGGCCCTAATGCTTCTGTGAGTGCCTAGAAGAATGACCTGGACTCCCTCCCCTGGAACAACGTCATCGCTATCGCCCTGACCTTCTCAGCGAGGTGCTCGTACTCCCTCTTCACGTATATCCTCATGAAAGCCACCTCCGACGGCATCATCCCAACGATCGTGTTCCTCACCGGCACGTTCTCTATGGTGCCGTCGGCGTACTCGATCGGTATCGTCGACTCCTCGAACATCGGGTTCGTGGGTAACCTGGGCATGTCGATGAACACAGCGTCCTCACCTACCTCCTCCTCGGCGACTGAGCGGAGGTTGTCGATGATGGACTCCTGCAGGAACTTGAGGCTGAACCTTATGAGGGTCTTGACCTGCTGCTCGAGGGACTGCATCACCTCGTACGCAAGCTTATAGGGCACTACCCTGTTAAGGAGGTACCTCGCCTCCTCCAGCTCCCTGACATCCGGGTGGGATAGGACGTAGTCGTCGTCGAGCTCGACATATTTGGTGACGTCATCCACCGCCTCCCGGAACCCGAGTATGTCCTCCGCCTTCACCAGGAGGTCGCCCATCGCCTTATCGAATGCTCTGGAAGTCTTATGGAAGTACACGTTCTTGAACATGAAGAACCTCGCTATGAGGAGGGAGTCGAGCACGTCCTTCCCCTTATAGCTCAGTACGGGTCTATCCCTCACGAACCTGGAGTGGTAGGCGAGTCTCTCCCAGTCGAGGGCGACACCGTAGGAGGCGCCGGTAAAGAAGGAGTCCCTTAGCAGGTAATCCACTATGTCGGCTGAATAGGGCCCCTTGATTATGTAGTAAAGGGACCTCTCGCTCACACCCTCAGCGATGACGGAGCGGAGTGGCCAGGTCTCCGTGTTCGGTGCCTCTATCATCTTCCCCATATCTTTTGCGGAGATGCCTAGCTCCTTCTCAATAACTTCATCAAAGCATTTGGCTACGTCAGGATGCTCTGAGACTATCCTACCCCCGATTACCTCATGGTTCGTGCTGTACTTAGCTAGGACATGGTCTTCGAATGTGTGGCTGAAGGGGCCGTGCCCTATGTCGTGGAGAAGGCCGAGCAGGCGGGCTATGTAGTAGAGCCTCTCCTTCTCCGCCCTATCAACGCCGTCGAGCCTGCCGTAGAGGTGCTCCGCGAACACACCCGCAACGTACGCGACGCCGAGGGAGTGGGAGAACCTCGTGTGCACAGCGCCCGGGTAGACGTAGTGGGATGCGGGCAACTGCTTCATCCGCCTCAGCCGCTGGAACGGTGGGGAGTCGATGAGGCATCTCTCGTGGGAGTAGACCCTTATGTAGCCGTGCACAGGGTCCTTGATGATTATGTAGTTACTGCCTATCAGCCCGCGCACCCTCTGAGATACCTTATCAGAGAAAAAACTTTTTGTGGGCTTAATCAAGGAAACCAAGTAATGAGGGCAATCTATCTCTCCACAGCAATGAACGTCGCCGCCCTAGCACTGAAGGCGGTGGCAGTAATAACTTCAGGTTCGGCAGCTGTTGACGCTGAGTTCCTCCACGCCCTCGGCGACCTCGCGGGGTCGTCCCTCATAGCTCTGGGTGCATACATAGCCGCCACCAGGCCCCCGAGCATGAGGTTCCCTTTCGGTCTGGGTAGGGCAGTCTATGCCCTATCACTCATAGCCTCGACCCTCATAGCCGGTTTCCTCTCCGCACTAGCGGCCGTAGCCGGGCTCAAGAAGCTCGCCACCTCATCACCTGTAATTGCTGGCAACGCCACCACCGCACTCCTAGCCGCGACGGCCCTTGACTCGGCGGTTCTGTACCTCGGCATCAAGGAATACAGGAGAGGAGTATTCGACCCCTCGACAAGGTGGGTACTCATCGAGAACTCCATGGACCTCTTAGGGAACGCTGCCGCCCTAACCTCGCTCGCCCTCCTCAGCCCCACGATAGATGCCTACGCGTCCTTCACCATAGCCGCCCTGTTAGCGACATCCTCCGCCTCACTCACCTACAGGTCGTTCCTAGTCTTGGTGGGCGTGTCCGCACCGAGGAACGTTGTGGGGAGGCTCATAAAGGTCGCGGCGTCTCACCCGGATGTGGTCGATGTTGACGATGTCCGGACAATGGTTCTTGAGCCAGGTAAGTACCTAGCGATCATGAAGGTAGAGTTCCGGGAGGGGATGACGGTGGATGAGGTGGAGAAGGTGAAGAGGGAGATAGCGGAGGCCGTGAAGAAGGTAGAGCCGGGGGTAGAGCACCTAATAATAGATGTGGTACCCCCCGAGGGCGAGGCCACCACCTTCTTAGAGCTCCTCAGCATGCTGAGGGGCCTGAGCTAGGTCTCCTCTTCTCCTTCCTCCATTCCCTGGGCCACGAACCTTAGTAGCTCGGCTATGAAGTCCTCATCTATGACGGCGATGACCCTGCTCTCCTCTTCCCCCACGATGATTGCTGCCCTAGTGTCTGTCCTGCCCATGCTCGATACGACCTCCTTTAGCGGCTCGTCCTGGGAGTGTATGTGTGGGTGCTTCTTCATAATCGCCTCTATTGCCATATCAGCTAGAATCGCGGGCGGTATCCTCGTCCTACGGAGGTGGATCGTCACTAGTGGCGGGAGAACCGACACGTCCCTGACGTAGCCTGAGAGAAGAAGGGTCGCTAGGTCATGGTCGCTGACCAGCCCCACTATCTTCCCCTTCCTCGAGACGACGACGAAGTACTTGATACCCTTCAGCGCCTCCCGGAGAAGCTCCCCAACCCTTACAGCCTCACCGACGACCTCGTGGACGGGCACGATGTCTGGGTACTGGCTTATTATCTCCCCTACAGAGGTATCGCCTAGGTCCTCCAGGACCTCGATCAGCTTGTTGGTCAGTTCCTCCCTCAAATAAAACGACCCACGAATAATCTCATGGTAGCAGTAAATAACTTGGTGCCAACGCTTTAACCTCGCTCAGGAAGCGTAGGTGGTGGAGGGAGGAGTGATAAGGACACTCAATGTCAAGATAATAGCCTCACTGGGGCCCTCCTCAGCGGAGCCAGCGACGATCGAGGCACTAGCTAGGGCGGGTGCCTCGGGATTTAGGATAAACTTCTCACATGGGAGCAAGGAGTTCTGGGATAAGCTCGTAGAAGGTGTTAGGGCGGCTGAGAAGGCTGTTGGCAGGCCCATAACGCTCATCGGAGATCTTCGGGGTGCGTCAGTGAGGATAGGTGATCTAGAGAAAGAAGTAATTGTGAGGAAGGGTGACGCCGTCAAGTTCAGCCTGAAGCCCGAGGAAGGCTCCATTCCTCTCCCGGTTAGGGAGGTATTCGAGAGTGTCGAGGTCGGGGATCTCATCGTAATGGATGACGGGCGCTCAATGCTGAGGGTCATAGACGTTGGCGCGGACTGGTTCCTCGCGGTAGCGGTGACGGACGCCGTGATAAGATCCAGGAAGGGCCTTGTCGTTAGGGGCAAGGATCTTGGGCTCCCGACCCTCAGCGACTACGACATCGATTGCCTGAGATACGCCTGCTCGAAGGGCTTCGACTACATAGGCCTCTCCTACGTGAGGAGGAGAGACGACGTCGAGGTACTGAAGTCAGTCATGAAGGAGATAGGGTGCTCCGCAGGCCTCATAGCGAAGATAGAGACGGCGCAGGCCGTGGAAAGGATAGACGAGATAGTCAGGGCGGCTGACGCGGTCCTAGTCGCGAGAGGGGATCTGGGCATGAACCTAGGGCTAGAGAGAGTCCCGGAGGCCCAGACAAGGATCGTTGAGGCAGCCCTGAGGGCAGGGACACCGGTCATAGTCGCTACCCAGCTACTCGAGTCAATGCTCTCATCACCCGTCCCCACCAGGGCAGAGGTAGTCGATGTAACAGTAGCGGTTAGGGAGGGGGTGGACGCACTAATGCTGACCGGGGAGACAGCGATAGGTAAGTACCCGGTGGAGGCGGTGAAGTGGTTGGCGAGGATAGCTAAGGCGGCTGAGAGAGGTGAGATAAGGAGGTACAGGGAGGTGGGGGACCTCAGGAGGAGATTCGCCAAAGGTATCGTAGAGCTGGCCGAGGACCTCGGCTCCAAGCTCCTCATATACTCCTTCAGCGGCAGGCTAGCGGTTAACGCCTCCATACTCAGGCCGAGAACCCCGTTCTACGTCGCCGTCGGGAATTGGGGCCTCGCTAGGAGGCTCACCATACTCTGGGGTATAAGGCCTGTCGTGGTCGAGGCCGGGACGTATGAGGAGGGCCTAGAAAGGGCTTACGAGACCCTTCTGGCGTCGGATGAGCTGAGGCTCGGAGACCTCGTTACGATGGCTTACGGGATAAGCGGTGACGAGCAAATAATCAAGCTGAGGAGGGTTGCGAGAGCACCTAACACTAGTTAATCCCTAATCACGACCTATCCCGGGGGATGAGGAGGGAGGTGATCACTGACTCATGAGGACTCCCCTGCGTCTCCCCGACCCCCAAAGCCTCTACTCAGCCCTCAGGACCCTCCGAGAAGGTGGTGGGTGCGTTAAGGAGAGCTCCCCCGAGGCAACATTGCTGGAGGATGCCGGGATCCGACTAACCCCGGGGCTCGGGGGGTGGGTATGTGCTCAGTCCCTCGCCGAGGACGCCCTCAGGCTGGCTGAGAAGGGGTATGATGTTGAGAGGGTTGCTGAGGCCCTCGACTGGAGGGGCTTCGAGGAACTTCTCGCCAGGTACCTCGAGGCGTCCGGCTGGGTCGTTGAGAGGAACCTCCGCTTCGGCAGGAGGGAGGTGGATGTTGTGGCCGCCCACCCTATCTCGGGGCTGGGCCTATCAATAGACTGTAAGAGATGGGGAGGCAAGTGGAGAAAGACGCACAGAATAAGGGAGGTTGCTGCAGAGCAGAGAAGAAGGACCGAGGAGATGCTGAAAGCGTGTCGGGGCCTGGTGAGCAAGCACCCACCGATCAGGATAGGTAAGGTATTCGTTTCAGCTGTGGTCACCCTCAAGGAATCCGTCAGGGGATACTTCGGCGGCTCCTTCATCGTACCGATCTACTACCTAAGGGATTTCGTGAATAACCTCGAAACGTACGTGCAGTTAGAGGACACCGACCCAGAGCCCCTAATAAAGAACCCTTGTGCACGGTGATCCCCCGTGAGGGTGGCGGGCCTCGACCTAGCGGCTAGCCCTTCAAGGTGCTCGGGGTACGTATCAATTAATCTCAGGGGCAGGTGTGACGGTGTCCTGTTGACGGCTAAGTGCCTTGGGGGAGATAGCGAGATCATCAATGAGATCGTTAGGGAGGAGATAGCGGTCGTCGCCATTGACGCACCGATAGCCCCCGAACCCGTCATGAGGGATGTTGACAGGAAAATGATCTCCCTTGGGTTCCGGGTTTTCCCTCCGTCCTTCTCCCACATGAGGGAATTAACTAGGAGGGGCTGGGGCATCTACTACACACTCAGATCCATGGGTGTGACAGCGATTGAGACACACCCAAGGAGCGCCCTGAAGAACGGGGGATATGGGGACCCGTACGAGGCTTCTCGTGCTATGGGCGTGAGGGTGGGTGCGAGGCTGGCTGGGAAGGATCTGGAGGATGCCCTGACCGCCGCACTTGTTGCGGCTGCCTACGTCTGGGGCGTTGCTGAGAGGGTATGGGGGAGCGACGGTGTTATTTATCTCCTCCCAAGTTACGAGAGGCTCGCTACCTGAGGAGGGACTCCTCAACCCCGCCTAGGTCATAGCCCCTCCTCAGTGCCTTCTTGTTTATCTCTATCCACCTCTTCTTCACTACTTCCTCTATCGCTGCCTCAACAGCCTCTAGCCCTAGGAAATTAGTGAGCCTGACGAAGTGGCCTAGGGCGACCATGTTAGCTACCCTCGGGGTACCGAGCTCCTCCTCAGCTATCCTGGTGTATGGGGCGCCCACCTTGACCCATGACGGCCTTAAGGTGTCCTTGGGTATGTTGAAGGACGTGTCGAACTGCACCAACGCCCCCTCGCCTATCAGGTGCTCATAGAGACCCAGCCTCGGCGGGTACATCGCTATTACGTCAGTCGCGTTCCTTACCTTAACGTAGTCCAGCTCCTCCTCACTATCAGCTATTATTAGGTCGGAGCGGGACTCGCCACCCCTCATCTCGCTGGAATAGCTCTCTGTGGAGGTGACGTACAGGCCCGCGTGCTTCGCCGCCGCGACCCCTATGACGTGGCCCATGAGGAGGATTCCCTGCCCTCCCCTACCGAATATGAGTACCTCCTTCCTCACCCCTTGATCACCCCTATCCTCTCGAGGTAGCTCGGGTCATCCTTGTCTACGTACTCGCCGAGAACGAACTTCCCTCCCTCCCACTCATAGTACGACTCGTCGATGTGGGGCCTCTGCTTCACCACGACCCTCTCCCTAAGGGCGTTAAGGAGGTCGACAGCGTCCCTCATCCCTATATGCCTCCCGAAGACCTCCGGACACGTCGATATGACCTCGATGAACGCGAAGCCCTTCTTCCCCAGCGCCTTGTAGACATACCTCTCTATGAGAGGTGGATGCGTTACTGCTGCCCTCGCCACATAGTTAGCTCCCATGGTGGCCACGAGCTTCACGACATTGATGGGCCTCTCCGGGTTCCCGTAGGGTGTGGTAGTCGTGTACAGGCCAGTGGGTGTGGTGGGGGCGAGCTGCCCGCCCGTCATAGCGTAGACCATGTTGTTCATCATGATGACCAAGAGGTCAATGTTCCTCCTAGCGGCGTGCATTAGGTGGTTACCGCCTATCCCAGCTATGTCGCCGTCGCCCCCGATTACTATTACCTTCATGTCCGGCCTCACTGCCTTGAGCCCTGTAGCGAACGGTATAGCTCTCCCGTGGACTGTGTGGGCTGAGTCGAAGTCTACGTATAGGGAGGCCCTGGCCGAGCACCCTATCCCGCCAATGAACGCTGTCTTCTCCCTCTGTAGGTACCCCTCCTCAATCCTTCTCTTGACAGCCCTAAGTATGGCCCCTAGTGCTATGCCGAGGCCGCAGCCCGGGCACCAGAGATGCGGCAGCCTCTCAGGCCTGAGGAGGCCGTCTAAGGGGTGCTTCCTAAGCCTTCTCACCGCCTCCACTCCTTCACCACCTCAATAATCTGGTCGGGCGTGGGGAGTTCTAGGTCTATTAATGGCGCTGACACTACCTCCTTATCCCTCAGGGCTCTGGCAACCTCCTTGTACATCAGCCCTATGTTGTTCTCGACCACGAACACCCTCCTAGCACCACCTACGGCCCTCTTCAGGTCCTCATCTATGAACGGCCAGAGCGCTGTCGGCCTCACTAACCCTACCTTAAGGCCCTCCCTCCTCAGCTCCTTCACCGCCGCGTAGGCAGCCCTTGCAGTGGAGCCGTAGGCGTATATCGCTACCTCGGCATCGTCCATGTAGTAGGTTTTTGTGTCGTGGATGAGGCGCCAGTTCCTCCTGACCTTCTCAACGAGCCTCCATATGAGCCTCCTGTGGGCCTCATTGGTCGGGGCGTAGTAGCCGCGCTCGTCGTGGGTTAGGGACTCAACCATCACGTTGTAGCCCTCGCCGAACGACGCCATCGGCGGGACGAGGTCGTCCTCGGGCTCGTACGGCCTGTACTCCTCCGGCGGGACCCTCGGCTTCTTCCTCTCCGCCCTCCTCACGGGGACGAACTCGACCCTCTCGAAGGTGTGTGCGAGCGTCGCGTCGCTCAAGAGGATGGTCGGTACCCTGAGCCTCTCAGCAACCCAGAGGGCCTTTGCCCCGAGCTCGTACGCCTCCTGGGCCGACCACGGCACAAGGGCCGGGATCTCGTAGTTACCGTGCGCGCCGTACCTTGCCTGAAACACGTCTGCCTGCGTAGACTTCGTGGGAACGCCCGTTGACGGATCGGCCCTCATAATATATGCTAGGAGAAGAGGGGTCTCAGTCATTATCGCGAAGGAGAGGCCCTCGAGCATGAGCGAGAACCCGGGGCCGGAGGTAGCGGTCATGGCGGGAGCCCCGCCCCATGAGGCACCGATGACGGCGTTGATTGATGCTATCTCGTCCTCAAACTGGATCACCACACCGCCCCTCTTCGGCAGCTCAACGGCTAGGTACTCGAAGAGGTCTGAGGTGGGGGTGATGGGGTACCCGGCGAAGAACCTGAGGCCGGCGGCCATCACTCCCTCAGCTATCGCGAGGTTGGCGTTGATGAACTCGACCCGCGCCATCACCGACCACCAACCCTCTCAACGAATATGGCGAAGTCGGGGCAGGACCACTCACACATCTTACACCCGATGCACTTCTCGATGTGCTCCGGTATTGGGTACCTGTAGCCCCTGCTGTTCGCCTTAGGGCCCTTGACGAGCACCTTCGTCGGGCAGACGCTTATGCATATCCCACACTCCTTGCACCGTTCCGTAATAACGACGACCCGGAACTTCCCGTTATCGGCCTCAACAACCTCCCCGCCGCCCTCGGCGGCGGCCTGCACTGTCGTCAAGCCTCACGCCCGTTAAAGGGGGTTCGTGTGGGCACTAAAAATTATTCGGAGCCTACGTCAAGCCTATGCGGATAATGTCCCCGTCATCAATCACGATCACGATCCTGTCCTCGAGCACAAGGTCGAGCTCCAGGATCCTGGGCGAGCCGGCCTTGGAGGCAACGGATCTAGCGGCCGACACCATCAGGGAGGCGAGTTTGGCGAGGGCCTCCGGATCCCCCACACCCGCCAGCGGGCTCGACACACTCATGTCTAGAAGCTTCCCCGTCCTGCTGTCAACGATCATAACGGCAGAGAACTCTATGTCCTCGGGTCCGAGCAGTGGGTCACTTAGGGATGTGGACGACGGCACTGACCGATCAACAACGGCAGGGGCGCCCATACACCACACCATTTACATTCCAGGACAGCTGATACCATAAAAGACCGGTAAAGCCGCCGAAGCGTGATACCGAGGGAACACCCGCCTCTAGGGTAAGACACCGTACAACGGCAACGCCTCCCCTATTGGGCCGGTGTAAGTGATTCACCCCTTTTAACGATGTGATGACCCCAAACTCCGATGGGGGCGGGCAGTGATAGCTGACGACATAGCGAAGATAGTGAAGGAGGTGATGAGCGATGACCCTGTACATGGCTGGCCCCATGTTGAGAGGGTTCGGGCGATAGCGCTGGAGATAGCTAAGTCGTACGAGGGCGTCGACTTAGAGGCCCTAGAGGTCGCGGCGCTCCTCCACGACATAGCAAGGAACGGGGTGCGGTCTGGGGATCACGCCCTAAGGTCTGCCGAGGTTGCTAGACAGATCCTGGAGCTTGCTGGGTGGCCGGAGGAGAGGATCGATAAGGTCGTGGACGCGATACTCGCACACTCCTACAGCGCTGGCCGGGAGCCGACCACGCTCGAGGGCGAGATACTGAGCGACGCGGACAAAATAGACGCGCTGGGGGCTATCGGCGTTGCAAGGGCCCTCATGTACGGTGGTGCTATAGGGAGAGGAATCGAGGAGACACTCGAGCACATGAGGTCGAAGCTCCTGAGACTCCCATCACTAATGCGTACCGAGATAGGGAGGAAGATGGCTGAGGAGAGGGTGAAGTACGTCAAATCATTCATAGAGCAGCTCGAGGCCGAGCTGGCGTGGCTGCGTGAGCGCGGTAAGGGGTCGTCAGATATTTAACCCCTAAGGCATGTGGGCGGTTGGCCCGCTGGTGGTCGCATGTCCTTGAAGGGTGGTGAGGAGCGGGCCGGGGACGGAGCTCCCCGGAGCAGGAACTGGTGGGAGAGACCGGTAAGGGTTCTCCAGTTCAACATCGAGGACAGGTACGGTGTCTTCGTACCGAAGATCCGGGGATACGAACTAGCCAGGCTCGCGAAGAGAGTGGGCGCCAACGTACTGGTGATATTCGCGAGGGATCCGTGGGGCAGGGTGCACTACAGGGGCTCCAAGGTGGGGCCGGAGCACCCAAAGATGATCGGCGACATAGTGAGGGAGGCACTCGAGGAGGGGAGGAGGTTAGGGGTTAAGGTCGTCGTGATGGTTGGGCACACAGCGAACAAGCACCTCTTCGAGAAGCACAAGGACTGGGCGCAGGTCAATAAGAACGGCGAGGTCATAATACTTGAGCACGTCCCCGCAGGGATGGATCCGAAGAGGTACGAACCAGAGTGGCCTCAGATGTGCATCAACTCACCGTTCTTCGACCACGTAAAGAAGGAGGTTGAGGAGGTACTCGACATAGGCGTCGACGGGGTCTTTCTCGACAGCTTCAGGTACCAACCGGACATAGAGAGGGCCTGCTACTGCAAGTGGTGCAGGAGGAAGTTCAAGGAGGACACCGGATACGATATGCCAACAGAGATGGACGGATGGGACAGTGTCTGGAAGACCCTGTGGGAGTGGAGGTACAGGGTCGTCAAGGAGAAGATAAGCGAGCTCGGTGAGCAGGTCAAGAAGAGGTCGCCCGGTACCCTATTCATGTATAACAGCCACCCAGGCGGGTGGGCAGGCAGGACGAACAAGATAGTCGAGATATCGAGGGAGAACATAGACGTCGTGTTCGCTGAGTGCAGCGAGGTAGATCATCAGCCGCCCGGCTTCGTGACGGAGATGGTCAAGCTCACAAGGGCTATGGCGGGCGGGAAGCCCGTCTGGGCCTCCAGGAATTACTTCCACCTCTACAGAACTACCCAGTCCACCACGCCCCTCGCCATAAGGCAGGGCCTCAGGGAGGCCATAGTGGGCGGGGGTTCCCCCTGGCTCCTAATATTCTCGATCTCGTACTTCCAGGATCCCAAGGCCCTCCGGGCGGCTGAGGAGGTATTCCGTGAGCACATGATCCTCGAGGAGTACCTAGACGGTGCCGAACCCATAAGGTACGCCGCCATAATAGCCTCGAACAAGACGAGGGATCACTACGGCAGGGAGAGGCCACAGCACTACGTTGATGAGGTGAGGGGGTTCTACTACGCCCTCACACACTCCCACCTACCGGTGGAGTACATAGCTGACAGAGATATCGAGGACCCGGCAAACCTCCGCGGCTACTCCGTCATCATAGCCGCGAACACCGCCTGCATGACCGACGCCGCCATATCGGCTGTGGAGGAGTTCGTCAAAGAGGGCGGGGGCCTCGTCGCGACCTACCTAACCTCCACGAGGGGCGAGGGATGTGTTAGGAGGTATGAGATAGGGCTGAGGAAGGTTCTCGGTATAGAGAGGACGGGGATGCTCAGGCACTCGTGGACCTACATCAAGCCCGTGGAGGAGGCCCATCCAATATTCGACGGCGTTCTCAAGGAGATGATCCTCTGGGGAGACATGAGCTACGAGTTCGTCAGGCTAAGGGTCGCGCCGATGCTCGGCTACCACACGGTCGTGCAGCCCGCCGAGGGCTCCCCAACCGAGGTGCTGGCGAGGATCGTACTGCCGGGCGGGAGGTTCGGGTACGAATACACACTCGGACGCTCACCGCCCCCCGCATCGAGCGAGACCGGGGCCCCAGCAATAACCACGAGCAAGTATGGCGTCGGCTCGAGCGTCTACTTCAGCGGGCAACTCGGGAGGCACTACTGGAGGACAGGTCTCCCCGAATACCTCGGCCTCATAAGGAACTCCATCACCTACGTAGCCGGTGACCCGCCCGCCCTTCTCGAGGGACCATCAACAGTTCACGCAGGGTACTTCAGGCAGGGAGAGAGAACAATAATACACATCATAAACCACTCATACAACCAGAGAATACTAGCGACAAGCATAGGCTCAGTAATGCAGCCCCTCCCACCCTACAGCACGGCAGAGGCGGTTCACCCGCCCAGGGAGATAATACCGGTCGGCGAGGTGACGGCAAAGGTACTCATTGACGAGCCAGAGAAAATGAGGGCCTACTTACCACTGAGGGGGAACAAGGAGATCGAGACCTTCGTGAGCGGGGGCTACGTAGCCGCCAAGGTAGGTGTGAGGGAGTACGAGGTCGTGGTCTTCGAGCCTAAGGCCTGACCCCGCCCCCTTATTTTCCGTGACACTATTCCTTGACTGGGCAGCACTGCCTTGACTTACGCAACGATTAGATCGCCAGAGTCGATAGTTAGGAGAATGCAAAAAGAGGCGGAGAAGCTAGGAATGAGTTTAGAGGAGTATGTGCTTGAACTCGTTGCCCAGGGCCTAGATCCAAAGAATAGGGCGAGAGAATACATTGAAGCAGCCAAGGATTTGCTCTCCCAGGCCAGGGAAGAACTCGAAAGGGATAACGCTAGACAGGCGGCTGAGAAGCTATGGGGGCGACGGCCCTAGCTGTTAAGGCTTATGCCTCTTGGAAATATGACAAAGTACTGAGAAGTCATGCAGACCTCTGGGAATACAAGAGGAAAATGATGAAAGAATTCGGCGAATGGGTCAATAGTTCATGGAACGGAGGACAAAGCATGCATGTGTGCTTCTATGAGGGTTGGTGCACTGAGGAGGATGTTGAATCGACGCTTAAGGACATTAAGAGGCTTGTTGATGAAGTTGCTAAAAGGATTAGAGAGGGTTAAGCGCGGCACGGTCAACAACACTCTTCTAATAACTTTATATCTTCCTCACCAAGCCTCCAACCCATTGCGCCAGCTATTTCCCCTAGGTGCTCTATCCTCTCGGTCTTCGGTATCGCCACTACTCTCGGCCTGCTTATGAGGTAGTTTAGGGCCACCTGGATAGGTGTTTTTCCGACCTTTCTGGCCACCTCCCTAACAACCGGGTGCTCAGCTACCTCTCCCCTCTCCAGCGGTGTGTATGCTTGGATCGTCACGCCCTCCTTGATTGCCTCCTTCAGAAGGCTGTGCTCCACTTCCTTTATTAGGATGCTGTAGTGAACTTGGTTCACAACTATCTCCGCTGACTTCAGCGATTCCATGGCAATCCTCATCTCCCTTACGCTGAAGTTGCTCACGCCTATGTACCTAGCGAGGCCCTCCTCATAGACTGCTTCGAAGTTCCTTACTTGGGTGCTTATCGGTAGCGTGGGCTCCGGCCAGTGAATTAGGAAGAGGTCGACGTATGGGAGCCCTAGCCTCCTGAGTGACGCCCTCGCGGCCTTAAGCACCTCGTCCCTCGACCTCAGGTGGTGTGGTAGCATCTTGGTCGTGATGAAGTAGGCCTCCCTACCCACCCGCCTGATCACCCTCCCAACGAGTTCCTCAGCTGCTCCCGAGCCGTACATCTCGGCTGTGTCGATGTTGTCTATTCCGTAGCTCGGTGCGGCGGCAAGCACTTCCTCAGCCCTGCGGTAGTCTCTTATTGCCCACGTACCCAGACCTATGGCAGAGACGGTCTCCCCTGACCTACCGATGGGTTTCCTGTCATTGGTGTCGATCGGGAAACGCATTAATTCCACCAAAACATTTATTATTTAGCAACGTATTTCGCTTTAACTCTGTTTAAGGGGGTTATAGTATTGAACCCGCGTTATGAGAGACAGATTTTAATGATAGGGGAGGAGGGGCAGGGTAAACTAAGTAACTCATCAGCCCTGGTCGTGGGGGTGGGAGGCCTCGGCTCCCCTGTCGCATATTACCTAGTGGCGGCCGGTGTGGGCAGGGTACACTTGGTCGATCCCGGCTATCTCGAGGTGAGCAATCTGAACAGGCAGATCCTCTACACGACCGAGGACATAGGCAGGCCCAAGGTTCTGGCGGCGGCTGAGAGACTCTCAAGGCTCAACCCAGATGTTGATGTAATTCCTCACACAGTAAGTGTTGACTCACCCGAGTTTGAGGAGCTGGTTAAGGAGGTGGACGTAATTATCGACTGCCTCGACAACTGGCCTGCTAGGGAGGCCCTCAACAGACTGGCTGTGAGGTATGGGAAGCCCCTCGTTCATGCTGGGGTAGCGAGATGGTACGGACAGGCGACGACGGTCATACCGGGGAAGACCGCTTGTCTTGCCTGTATCTACCCGAAGGGAATGAGGTCAGAGTCCCCAATACCGGTTATAGGGCCTGCTCCCGGGGTGCTCGGAGCTATTGAGGCAGCGGAGGCACTAAGGATCCTCCTGGGCCTTGAGCCAGGGCTGGCGGGGAAGCTCCTCATAATGGACCTCAGCGCCGGGGCCTTCGAGGTCGTTAAGGTGAGGAGGAGGCCTGACTGCCCGGTATGCGGAGGTTTAGGCGTTGGCGAGTGAGTCGTGCTACTCCTTCGATGTGGACGGGGTAGTTGTGGATGTGAGGCTTAGGCTTGAGGAGGCGAGGAGGGCTGAGGCCCTAGGGGCTAGGTTTGAGGACGTCTTCTTCGATGAGGAATTGATAAGGCGTCTCGACATGCCGAGGCATGTCGGTGTAGAACTCGTTAGGAGTAGGGCGAGGGATGGGAGGGTCATTGTCGTGAGTGCGAGGCCTGCTAGGCTGAGGAGGGTCACGATAGAGCAGTTCGTGAGGTTCACGGGGGTGGAGCCACTAGCCGTTCTCCTTAGGCATCCCGGGGACTTCAGGCCAGCGGGGGTTGTTAAGGCCGAGCACCTCGAGGCCGCTACTAAAAAACTGTGCTGGGTCATGGAGCACCATGACGACGATGAGGAAGTACTTAGGTACCTATCCTCGAGGCTCCCCTGGCTGAGGCTATACCTCCACTACGGCGACACCTACACGAGGTTCAGGTAAGCTCCTCTCCGGCTCTCTCCTCAACATCAACCTCAACAAGCCTGGCGTCCACCGCCTCCCTCACCTCGGACTCGCACCAGCTAGCGAGCATCTTGGGTATCTCCTCAATAACCCTCCTCACAGCCTCCTCAACGCTCTCCCCCTGAGCCCTAGCACCCGACTGCGGCTCTTCAGCGACATACCATACACTGCCATCCTCATCGACTTCCTTATACACAATTATACCGAGCCTAACCCTCCTCCCCATACTCAGCCACCGCTATTACTAGCTCTCGATGCTTAAGTTAGATTCCTTGAGCTCAATAAACTCGGCTATAAGAGGAGTCGCTAGTAGCGTGAACACATAATGACATGAGCGAGAGGGGATTGGTGCTACATGACTCGTACTGCTATGTAAGCGGGGCTAAGAGTTGTTGATTTGTCTTTAGGCGAGGTGTTTATTGGTTCCGGTGCGGAACTGAGTTCCGGTGCGGAACCAATGCTATTCGACCCGAGGCCCAAAACGAGTAGGGCCGAGTTATTTGATAGAGAGGATGAACTGAGAACCCTGGACAGATTTGCTGAGAGAGGTGATCCTCTCGTCCTCGTCCTTGGGATTAGGAGGATCGGCAAGACATCCCTCGTAAGGTCTTTCCTCAGCGACTGGATAGGGGTTTACGTTGATGCTAGGGGAGTTAGGACGAGGGCGGACCTATTTAGGGTTGTGGGTGAGGGTCTCAGCTTCTCACAGCGGGTTAGGAGATTGCTCCGGGGTGTTAGGGGCGTTAGAGTTAGTGCCTCGGGTGTCGAGATTAAATGGAGAGGGAGGGATTCTATTAGTTTGGCAGGCCTCCTCCACGAGCTTGGGAGATCGGGTAAGAGGGTATTGGTTGTCTTCGATGAGGTTCAGTCCCTCCGCCCACCGATCTCGGTAGAGGTTAGGGAAGCAATAGCTTACGCCTACGACAACGTTTCGTCTGTCTCCGTGATCCTGTCAGGTTCTGAGGTAGGCCTCCTAAGGGACTTCGTCGGCATCGACGACCCGGACTCACCCCTGTATGGGAGGTACGCCCTCGAGGTTGAGGTGAAGAGGTTCAGCCATGACCTGTCGGTTGAGTTCCTTAGGGAGGGATTTAGGGAGGAGGGTGTTGAGGTTGGGAGGGGCATCATAGAAGAGGCGGTCGCCGAATTCGACGGAATAGTTGGTTGGCTCGTTTACTTCGGCCGCCTCTACGTGGACGGTATGAGAGACCTTGGCAGGATCGTTGAGGCGGCCGTTGAGACAGCCTTGAGGGAGTTGCGGCACCTCAGGCGTAGGGAGAGGCTCGTACTTAGGGCTATAGCGGAGGGTGCGAGGACTTGGTCCAGTGTTAGGGATTACGTAGAGGGGGTAGAGGGCGTCACGATACCCAAGGCATCCTTGACCAGGACCATTAAGAAGCTCGAAAGACTCTCGATAATACGGAATTATGAGTTCCTCGACCCGGTCTACGAGAGGGCGGCCAAGAGACTGGGGAGGGGCGGGGGAGCGTCGTAAGCGGGTGCGCAGCTCATCGTATTTGTTCCTAGGTCTTGATAACCTCCGTAGCAATCGCTACGGTGGTAAGCATCACCGCCAGGGGGAGAACAAGTATTGTTGGTGCTAAGACAGAGTAATTGAGGCCGAGGACGTTGGATAATTCTTCACCGTATCTGAAGACAAGGATTATCGCAGCGACCTCAGCGGATATACCAGCTATTACCGCCGCTACACTCGCTTCAGCAATCTTCTTTAGACCCTTAGGTGCGCCGAGGATGTCCGCCAACTTGCCCGATGCCTTGACGGCTCTCCCAATAAGCCTCGCTGCCGCGGCAAGGTAAGTACCTAATACGGCCACGAGGACTACTGCCTTATAGGCCGGGAAAGCAGATGGCAGGTACCTCAGGACTTCGAGCACAATAGCAGTGGCTATCACCACCTCACCAGCACTGTGCGTTATTATGTGGAAGAGATCGTATGATACTCCGTGCAATCTCGAGCTCGACTGCCTCTGGATTGACAACGATATCGTATCTATGACCCACCTCAGCTTCCTCGGAATAATTCTAAGCAGGTGAACCACGACGGCGTACTTCCTATTCACTAGGAAGGAGGCGGTCATAGAGGCAACAGAGACACCTATTGCTATGGCCGGGAGGACGTAGGGCTCCACGGTGCCCGCGGTCACTGCGGTGTAAGCGATTATCAGCGATAATTCACTAATGGTTGATAAGTACAGGCCTGACTCAATGCCGTACTTCAGCCCCACACCCCCACCGATGAGTGTCGCCATCCCCTTGGAGATTATGTGGATAAGGACAATGAGGAGGCCCATAACAATTGCTGAGGGATGCGAGAGCGTGCCCGGCATCGCCGCCGCTGTCTCCAAGCCCATGAATATGAGAAACAAAAGGATGAACACGGCACGGACAGGCCTAAACTTCTCCATGACCTCGTCAGCCTTAGGTATCTTCGATACGGTGATGCCGGCCACGAAGGCCCCAATGCTTGGGGATAGGCCAAGGGCTGAGGAGATGAACGCGGCGACGAGGCCGTATGATATGAGCAGTATGAGCCCGCTCTCACCCCCCTCTATGATCCTCGGCAGAATGATGCCCCCACCCCAGTAAATCCCTGCGGACACAGCCATGGCTATGACGGCTATCTCGGCGACGTCGATCGGCCCCCTCGCGTTGCTCGAGAGTATTGTGAGTGTAACTACTATGGCGACGTCCTCCGCGGCGAGGGTCATTAGGACGAGGTTCTTCACGTCCTCCCTTGTGGGCGGTACCTCCTCCATTAGCTTGTATGTGAAGACGGTGCTCGCGAACGCCGCTGACACGCCGAAAACGATTGAGGTACCTGTGTCGATACCTAAAGCGAACCCAGCTGAAGCCACTAGTGCCAGTGACATGGTGAGCTCTAATGCAGTAACGTAGGCGGGGCTACCCCTCAATTGCTGGATGTTCTTCACATGTATCTCGAAACCTATCTCGAAAAGGAGGAGGGCTATGCTGATCTCCGAGATAATATCTAGAGCGGTGACGACGTCTTCGGGGATCCGTAGTAGGAGTCCCACAACTATACCCGACAGCAGGTAACCGACGGCGGCGGACATCCTCACCTTCCTTGCGATAGTGCCTAGGGCAAAGGCTAGGGTCACCACTATCGCCAACACAGCGTACTGCTCTGTCTGCAAACGCGCTCACCCTAAGAAGGCTACACCATTACCTTCAAGGCATCAATAGTTAATCTTTCCGAGAGTGGGCGATAGCCTGCCTCTTCCAGATATTAGGGCTTTGCTCGTGTTTCTTCTGGGTGTCGTTATGGTTTATGGCCCAGCAATAATCGAGCCGGTCTCCGAGCACAGCGATTTCATTACAAGAATGAAGAGACTGATCCTCGCAACGAAGACTAAGTACCAGGAGGTCCAGATAGTCGAGCTAGCTGAGCTTGGGAGGGCGCTGGTGCTCGACGGCTTCATCCAGTCGACGGAGGTGGATGAGCACATATACCACGAGACCCTCGTGCACCCTGCACTGCTTACCCACCCTAACCCAGAGAGGGTCTTAATCATAGGCGGTGGTGAGGGCGCCACACTGAGGGAAGTGCTGAGGCACCCCACTGTCAAGGAGGCGGTGATGGTCGATATCGATGGTGAGCTCGTGGAGTTCGCTAAGGAGTACCTTGACTTCATGCACCAAGGCTCCTTCAGCGACCCGAGGGCGAAGGTCGTCATAGCTGATGGTAAGGAGTACGTTGCTAGGGCGGAGAGCGGGTACTTCGATGCCGTAGTCATAGACCTCATCGACCCGTACGCCGGGGAACTCGCTAGGGAGCTCTACTCAGACGCCTTCTACGCCGAGATAAAGAGGGTGATGAAGCCCGACGGCATCATGGTGACTCAGGCAGGGAACTCGTTCTTCTACCCCAAGGTCTACACCTGGGTTCTCAACAACGTGAAGGCGGTGTTCCCGATAGTTAGGGAGTACTGGAACTGGGTACCGTCCTTCGGCTACGCCTGCAACTTCATAATAGGGTCGCTTAAGCACGACCCGCTAGCCCTCGACATCGAGGCCCTAAGAGAGGCGTTTAAGGCGAGGAACCTGAAGACGAGGTACATAACACCGGAAGCCGTACATGCACTGCTGAGGCTCCCCGTGGTGGTCGGTGGCCAGGATAACGCTGGCTAAATGAAGCAGCACGGTACAAGACATCCTCAGTTATTGTACGTAAATGAGCGGGCTGATCGATGCCGGAGTACAGGGATGTGGTGCCCTGGATGTAAATGTATGGGAGTGGTTTCGTTTGGTTCAGACGGGTAAGTTCTCCTCATCGGTCGGACAGGGGGTATTCATCACCGTCGAGTGATCGGGTGTGGCCTCCGTTCTTATCCTTAATGTGGTCACTATATGTTCCTGCTCATTTCGTCCCTAACCCTAACGCCGAGTTCGGGGTAATCCGTCGCTATTGCGTCGATCCCGCGCTCAACCAGTTCCCTCATCTTACCAGCGTCGTTAACTGTCCACGCTACAACCTTTAGCCCGAGGCGGTGGGCGAATGCTATAGCCTTCCTCGTGGCTAGGGGGTATCTTGGGAGTACGATCCTGCAGCCGAGCTTCTTAGCGTCTATTATTGCCCCTGGCGGGCGAAAGTACACGATCCCGGCCCAGAGACCTTCCCTCGCCGCTAGGGCGGCAACCTCCTTGTGGAAGCTTATGACGGCGGCGAATTCGTCTGCTTGCAGATCCTTAATTAATGATATTACTGCACCTGCATCTCTGGGGTTCTTAACCTCTATGAACAGGGCTATCTTACCTCTAGCGAACTCGATCACCTCCTTAATGGTAGGTATTCTCTCTCCCGACACAGTGACCGTGCTGAGGTCGGCGTAGGTAGTGCCCCTAATATCCACTACCTCACCTGAGTCAGCCCTTACTTGGGGGTCGTGTGAGGCAACCGGTACCCCGTCAGCGGTCAGCTGGGCATCGAACTCGGCAATGTCTGCACCAGCATCTATGGCGTGCCTAAGCCCGAGCAGGCTGTTCTCAGGTGCAGTTCCCTTAGACCCCCTATGCCCGACCACCGCGAAAGGCCTTCTGGAGAAAGCCTCAACCAGGGTGACCAATCCGTGACTTCACCAACGTATTATGTTAGCCTGAGTTATAGGTTCTTTAGCGAAAAACCTCTGGGGAGGTAATGCATTGCTGGCCCGCTTAAGAGAGCGGTGCCCGGGAATGCTGTACAACCATAGAGAAGTCAGGAGAAAGGCCGTCGCGTTACCGATAGGATCGTTCGAAGACAGGCCAGAAGGGCCTGCCGCCCTAGACACCCTCATGGCGGTTGCCGCTGCCTGCGAGGCAAGCAGGCTATGCGGGCTGGTTGTCACGCCTCCCATGAGCTTCGGCTACAGCCCGATGCATAAGAGGTGGGCGGGGCTTAGCAGGGAGTCACTGACCCTGGTCGTCGCTGAGGTTGTGACGTCGCTTAAGAAGAGGATGGGCGCGCCTAGGGTGGTCATAGTTGACGGGCACTACGGTCACAAGGACGTCGTGAGAGGCGTAGCTGAGGCGCTCGGGGCTAAGTACGTGAACGTGTGGGATGTCATAACCTCTAAAGGGTTCGCGGGCTTCGAGGACTCCCTCAGATTCGAGGAAATAGCTGCTAAAGAGATAGCGAGCGATGACCCGACAATACTCATCGAAGTAATACGGGAGACAGCCACCCTCATCTGCTCTCTCGCCCGCGGTGCCTAATGTTGACCAGCTCCTTCAGTGAGCTGGCGTAGGCGAGGGCAGCTGTCGAGAGCTCCTTTAACGAGACCCGCTCCTTATCTGTGTGAGAGAGGGATGGGTCGCCTGGACCGAACGCCACCACGTCATCGCTTACCCTACCTAACAGAATGTTCATGTCGCTTGTCCCTGCCTTCCTCGAGAGTGAAGGCCTCACACTCAACCTTATGAGTGAGCGGAAGATCGCCCTAACAAGTGGCGAGTTAATCCTCGATCTTGCTGGCGGGATGTAGCTGCTGATCGTGTAGGAGCAACCGCTGATCAGGGACTCAGTTAGTGCCTTATCAAGCTCCCTAAACCCGGAGCCCCAGGGTATGCGCACATTAACCTTCATCACCCCGGTTCTCGGGAGGATGCCTCCCCCGTCTCCACAGGATATTCTTGTAGTGGCTACTGAGAAACCGTCTCCGAGCCCGCTCCTCAAGGCGGCGATCACTTGGAATAGTTTCTCACACGCCGAAACATTAAGGCCGGGCGAGGAGGTATGGCCTCCTGGCGCACGGCAGGTCACCGTAACGGACGCGCTACCCCTGTACTCGATAACGACGCCGCTCCCACCTGTGGGCTCGAGTATGATCACGTGGTCGAAGCGCTCCCCCCTATTGACGAGCTCCCAGGCACCGTGACTTGGGCCCTCCTCACCGACCAGGGCGATGAGGTAGACCCTAAGCTTGTCCTTCACAGCGTCCCTCGCCAAGGACGCGCCGATGGTTGCGGCTATGAGCGGGCCCTTAGCGTCGACCGCCCCCCTACCTGCTATGGTGTCTCCCTCGACCCTCACCGGTAGGTGGCCGGGGACAGTGTCTATGTGCCCAACGAGGGCGATAGATGCGTCGCCCCTGCCGTATGAGGCGATGAGGTTACCGACTGAGTCAGTTGACACGTTATCATACCTGAGGCGTGACATAATGAAGCGCTTCAAGACACTAACGGCTCTGGACTCCTCGTAGGTGGGGCTGTACGCGCTGAGTAACTGGTAAGCGCCCTCAAGGAGAAGCCTCCTCAATGCATCCGGTGACGGCATCCACTACCGCCTCCACGTCTTCCTCGTTAATCATGTACGGCGGGAGGAGCCTGACGACAGTCGCGCCCGCCTTGAGCGCGAGTACTCCCTTGCCCTGAACGCACCTAAGGACTTGGTTGGGGCGCGTCCTTAGCTCGACACCGAGCATTAGCCCAGCACCCCTAACATCTCTCACAAGCCTCGACCCCCTCAGCCGTGCCTTTAGTCCCTTCTTAAGCACCTCACCAGCGGCCGCGGCCCTCTGTGGCACGTTATCACGGATGAGTACATTGACCGTAGCCTTAACAGCGGCCCACGCGAGGGGGTTACCTCCGTAAGTGCTCCCGTGGTCACCGCTCCTCACTGACGAGGCCACGTCCTCATCCGTAAGGACAGCGCTGACGGGGTATCCCCCACCTATGGCTTTCCCGGCAAGCAATATGTCGGGCCTCACCCCATACGCTTCATGGGCCCATAAAGCCCCGGTCCTCCCGAACCCTGTCTGTATCTCGTCGACGACGAGTAGTGCACCGGCCTCGGCTGCCCTCTCCGCAACAGCGCGGATGAATTCCCTCGTCGCTGGCCTCACCCCTCCCTCACCCTGGATCGGCTCTATGAAGACGGCCGCTACGCCCTCGTCTATCACCTTGTCCACGTCGCCCGGGTCGTTGAATCTCCCGAACCTGACCCCCGGAAGCAGGGGCTCGAACGGGGCCCTATACCTCGGGTTATGGGTTAGGGAGAGGGCCCCAGCCGTCCTGCCGTGGAACGAGCCCGTGAAAGCTACGAGTCCCTTCCTCCCTGTTGCTCTCTTCGCGAGCTTTATTGCGAGTTCAACAGCCTCTGACCCGCTATTGAGGAGGTATGCGTGGGTGACCCAACCTGGGGTGACCTTCGAGAGGGCGTCCAGTCCCTCATCAACGACCCTAGCCCCGAACCCGTGCCCCAGTACCATGAGCTCCTCCAGCTGCTCCTTAATCGCCTTCACGACCGCCGGGTTCCTGTGCCCGAGGAAAGCCACGCCATGCCCCGTGTGTGCATCGATGTACTTCCTCCCTCCCTCGTCCCAGACGTACTGCATGAATGCCTTAGCCACTCTCAGGCCCCTGTCCGCGTAGAACCTGATAAGGCTGAGCAAAGCGCTTACCCCTTAGCGACAGCCACCACGTACTCAGCTATGTGCTCGTGAAGGCTGATCCCCGACGCCCTGACGGTGTTCTTGAACTCCGGTACAGGGTTGACCTCGTTGACGAGGTAACCCCTCCTCGGGTCCTCCATCACATCGACACCGGCGATCTCCGTACCGACTGCCTCAGCCGCCTTCACCGCTACCTCGGCTAGCTCCTCATTAACCTCCGCGGGGACGGCCCTGCTACCCCTCGCAGTGTTTGTTATCCAGTGCTCGCTAGTCCTGTAGATCGCCGCGACCGCCGCCCCTCCAATAACGAACACCCTTATGTCCCTCCCCGGCTTCTTGATGAATTCCTGAACAACGAACACCCTGGAGTCTATGCCGGGCAAGTAGGATCTGTACTCGAGCAGGGCCCTCAGCTCCTCCTCGTCCCTGGCCACCGCCACCATCCTCCCCCAGCTCCCGCTGACGGGCTTGATCACGACCGGGTAGCCTATCTCTGCGGCTAGGTCAAGGGCTTTCTCAGGCGTGAACGCTGCCCCCGTTCTAGGTGTGGGCACGCCGGCCCTCACGAGCGTGGCGTGCGTTAGGAGCTTATCGTTCGCTGTCCTTATGGCGCTGGATGAGTTGATTACCCTGCTCCCGGACGCCTCAAGGAGTGCCGTGGATTCCTCGGCGACGTAGTGGCTTATGGATCTCTGGAGAACTACGCCGGGCCACTCACCATTGGGTGGTTCAATGAAAATGCTCTTGAGGTGGATGAGCTCCGGGTCTGTGCCGTGGCCGCGGAGGGCATCAATTATTGCCCTCTCTTCCCACCTCAGTATGTCGTACGCCACCCCAATAGATGCCATGAGCTACTCTCCCCAGTCCTCCCTGATATCGTCGAGGGGCTTGAGCTTCACCCCGTCACCGTCGTGCACGACCTCCAACACCGTGCCGCAGTCGTGCTCTATGACCTCTCCGGGGAGGGCGTCATCAGGTACCTCGACCGGTAGACCACACACAGGACATTCGAGCCTCACATCGATCACCGGGTTCCTTCGCTTGGGGGTTCCATAAAAATATTTTTGTTCGGAAAGCGGACTGGGGATATATCTTCGTGGATGCATGCCGAACCGTGGAAGGCTATTTCGGTACGGAATCCGAACACCGCAAATAATTTAGCCATAATAAGGCCGCACCACCAACCATGGTGAAGGTGCGGGGGGATGAGGGTAGCCATAGTCGGCGGGTCCGGGTACGTCGGGGGCGAGCTCCTGAGACTCCTCGCCATGCACTCCGGCCTGAGCGTCTCAGTCGTGACCTCTGAGAGCAATCACGGGAGACCGATCCATGCTGTGCACTACAACCTCAAGGGCTACTACCCCGGCCTAAGGTTCGTAAGGTACAGCCTCGACACCGTGAGTAAGGAAGCTGACGCGGTCTTCCTCGCGCTCCCGCACGGGTCCTCACTCCACAAGGTTCCGGAGCTCCTAGAGGTCGGGCTCAAGGTAGTTGACCTAAGCGCGGACTACAGGCTCAAGAACCCCGAGCTGTACAGGGTGTGGTATGGGTACGAGCACCCCTACCCGGACCTTCTTCAGAGGGCTGTGTACGGGATGCCCGAGCTCCACAGAGACGAGCTAAGGGGTGCTGACCTCATCGCCTCTCCCGGCTGTAACGCTACTGCCTCGATCCTGGCATTAGCCCCCCTCATCAAGGAGGGGCTGATAGAGACTGACGGCATAATTATCGATGTAAAGGCAGGGAGCAGCGAGGCTGGCTCAAAGCCGGCGCCCCACGACCACCACCCCGAGAGGGAAGGCTCCATCAGGCCCTATGCTGGGGAGGGCCATAGGCATGTTGCGGAGGTGGAGCAGGAGCTCAGTGCCTTAGCTGGTTCAAGGGTGAGGGCGTCCCTAACACCTCACGCCGTCCCCAGTGTTAGGGGGGCACTCGCCTCAGCCTACTCCCGTGGGGTGGGTGATGTCGGGGAGAGGGACGTCCTCCGGGCATTTGCCAGGATGTACGGCAGGGAACCCTTCGTGAGGATCGTTAGGAACACGCCCCTCAAGTACCCGAGCACTAAGTACGTGATAGGGAGCAACTTCGCCGACGTTAGCTTCGCTGTAGAGGGGAGCATCGTGAAGGCCTTCGCCGCTATCGATAACCTCATGAAGGGAGCGGCTGGGCAGGCCCTACAGGCATTCAACGTGGCGGCCGGGTTCGATGAGGCAGACGGCCTAAGGGCGCCTCCCCTAAGGCCTGCCTGAGGTGTCCCAGTTGGTGCTAGTCATTAAGGTCGGTGGGAGGGCCCTCACATCCAATATGAGGGAGATAGTCAAGGATCTTGCATCCCTCGCCGAGGAGGAGAGGCTCATCCTCGTGCATGGGGGAGGGGACGTCGTCACAGACTACTCTAGGAGGATGGGGATAGAGCCGAAGATAATGGTCTCCGCCTCCGGAGTGAGGTTCAGGTACACTGACGAGGAGGAGCTGGAGGTCTTCGTCATGGTGATGGCTGGCAAGCTCAACAAGGAAATAGTCTCCGCACTGAACGCCCTAGGAGCACAGGCTGTGGGGGTCAGCGGCGTCGACGGCTCCCTCCTCCTCGCTGAGAGGAAGCGGAGAGTGATCATTATTGATGAGAGGGGGAGGAAGCGCGTCATCCCCGGCGGCTACACAGGCAAGGTCGTGTCCGTTAACAAGCACCTCATCCGAACCCTCATCGGCGCCGGGTACGTGGTCGTTGTTGCCCCCATAGCCATGGACCAACACGGAACGATGCTCAACATCGACGCTGACCAGGCGGCATCGGCCATAGCGTCAGCGCTGTCAGCGGATGCACTAATAATGCTATCCGACGTCGAGGGCGTAATCGTGGACGGGGAAGTAATTAAGAGGATCGGATCAGAGGAGATCCTCTCGCTCGCCCGCTCGGTAGGCAAGGGGATGAACAGGAAGCTAATCATGGCCGGGGAGGCCCTGAAATCAGGGGTCAGGAGGGTAGTCATAGCGTCGGGCCTCGTGAAGAGGCCGGTGACGAACGCATTAAACGGCGGTGGCACGGTCATAGGTGATGCGTGATGAGAGCCAACATAGACCAGCTCGACCTCCAGCTCCTCAAGCTCCTCAAGATAAACGCTAGGATGTCCTACGCCAGACTAGCGGAGGAGCTTGGGATTAGTGAGTCCGCTGTTAGGAAGAGGATAAGGAAGCTAATCAATGCTGGCGTAATAAAGAGGTTCACCATAGAGTACGAGCTAGGCAACGAGGTCAGGGCAGCGGTGCTCGTTAAGACGGTGCCTCCGAAGCCAGTCCCGGAGATCTCGAGGGAGATCATAAACATCGAGGGCGTCGACATAGTTTACGAAATCACGGGAGAGAACGACATACTCGTCCTCCTGAGAGCACCCAATATAGAGGTCATCAACAGGTGCGTGGACAAGATAAGGTCCGTTGAGGGCGTGGCCAGCACCAACACCATGATAATCATGAGAGTATGGACCTGAACTCAAGCCCGCGGAACGAATCCGCACCGATAGCCGTGAAAAGTGATGTGTTCCGTACCCGTGATGTTTAATGAATCGTTTATGAAGACCCTTATCATGCTTATTAGACTTGTACCAACAAGGCGTGTATCGATGAAGGATGATGGACGGGCCCGAGCTATACGAGGACATATTCCCGTTCGACGCACCCCCCAGGATAGTCGGTGTTAGGGGCGAGGTCGCCTTAACAGATACTACCCTGAGGGACGGGCAGCAGGGGTGGCGCTACCTGAGCGTGGAGGAGGGGCTAAGGATATATGAGGTGCTCGCGGAGCTCGGCGGGGACGGCGCGATCCTCACTACCGAGGTCTTCCTCTACACCGATAAGGACAGGGAGCTGGCGAGGAGGATAAGGGATTACGGGTACAGGTACCCCGAGCCCATAGCCTGGATAAGGGCTACCAGATCCGATCTGGGGCTGGTGCTGGAGTCGGGCCTGGATACGGCGGCCATACTTGCCTCGATCTCGGACTACCACATATTCTTCAAGCTCGGCGTGGACAGGGAGACAGCGTTCCGGAAGTACCTTGAGGTCGTGGAGGACGCCCTCAGGCACGGCCTCAGGGTGAAGGTCACCCTAGAGGACGTCACTAGGGCAAGCCCGGAGAAGAACATCAGGCCCTTCGTCGAGGCCCTCATGAGGCTCGAGGAGAGGTACGGCACCGAGATAATCATTAAGCTGGCCGACACCCTCGGGGTCGGGCTCCCGTTCCCCGAGGTCCCCCCGCCCAGGGGGATCCCCGCACTGATCAGGTACCTCACCGACGAGCTAGGGTTCCCTGGCTCGAGGCTTGAGTTCCACAGCCACAACGACCTCGGCCTCGTCGTGGCTAATCACCTCGCTGCGTGGTACTACGGCGCCGCCCTATCGAACTGCACCCTCTTCGGCATAGGCGAGAGGGCAGGGAACTGCCCCCTCGAGATCATGCTCATCCACTACGCGGGCATAATGGGTGAGGAGAGCAGGGCAAACCTTAAGGCAATAAAGAAGGCTGCCCAGCTCTTCAGGGAGCTAGGGCTCAACATACCTGAGTTCTATCCCCTCGTCGGGGAGAACGCGTTCCGCACCAAGGCAGGTATACACGTGGATGGGCTCATAAAGAACCCGAGGGTCTACCTCCCCTTCGACCCCTACGAGGTGCTGGGCATACCCTACAGTGTCGCAATAAACCCGTACTCGGGCAGGGCCGCCATAGCCCTGTGGCTCTCCTACAGGCTAGGCAACGGGCGCGGTAGGGACGTTATGAGTCTCAAGAACGACCCTAGAGTAATGGCGATCTATAACGAGATCCTCGAGATCTTCAGGCGCGGCAGGGCAACACCCATGACCGACGCCGAGATGGTTGAGATAGCGTCGAAGTACTTCCCGGAGCTTCAGGGGGTGTGAGCATTGCCCCAGACCATGACAGAGAAGATACTCTCAGCCAAGGCAGGGAGGCCTGTGAGCCCCGGGGAGTTCATACTCGCTGAGGCTGACGTCGCCTATGCCCACGACGGCACGGCACCCTTGGCGATAAAGGTGATGGAGGAGAACCCTTTCATGTATAGGGTAGCCCACCCTGAGAGGGTTGTCTTGGTCATAGACCACGCCTCCCCACCACCTCACGTCGAGGCGGCTAGGGTGCACACGCTCATGAGGCGCTTCGCGAGGCGCTTTGGCACGAGGCTCTACGACGTGGGGGAGGGCATATGTCACCAAGTCATAGCTGAGTCAGGCCTCGTGAGGCCCGGCTCCTTGGTCATCGGTGCCGACAGCCACACCGTGACCTTGGGCGCGTTAGCGGCCTTCGCTACGGGTGTCGGCTCAACGGACATAGCCCTGGTCTTCGCTTTCGGTGCCACGTGGTTGAGGGTGCCTGAGGCCGTTCGGGGTGTGATAACCGGGGAGCCCCACCCAGCCGTGGGCGGGAAGGACGCGGTGCTCGAGCTCCTCAGGCAGGTGAGGGCCGATGGCCTAACGTATAAGGCGATAGAGTTCGTTGGTGACGGGCTAAGGCACCTCAGCGTCGAGCAGAGAATGACAGTTAGCAACATGGTGGTGGAGGCGGGTGCTAAGGCAGGCATCTTCCCTGCTGACGAGGTGCTCCTCTCGTGGCTCGGTGACGGCGCGAAGCCCCTCCGCCCGGACCCAGGGGCTGAGTACGTTGACGAAGTCGTGATAGACCTGAGCAACCTCGAGCCCATGGTGGCTGAGCCCCCTAACGTCGACCGCGTCAGGCCGGTGACTGATTTGGAAGGTATTGAGGTGAACCAAGTGTTCATCGGTTCGTGCACCAACGGCAGGTACGAAGACTTCGTGACAGCTGCGAGGATACTGAGGGGTAGGAGGGTCAAGGAGGGCGTGAGGTGTATAGCTGTCCCCGCATCAAGGAGGGTCTATATGAGGTTGCTCGCTGAGGGGGTCGTGGAGGAGCTTGTTAGGGCAGGCTGCTTCGTGGCTCACTCGACGTGCGGGCCCTGCATAGGGGCACACCTAGGGATCCTCGACGCCGGGGAGGTCGCTGTGTCGACATCCAACAGGAACTTCCCTGGGAGGATGGGTCATAAGGACTCAAGAATATATCTCGCATCACCCGCGACGGCGGCCGCATCGGCTGTCGAGGGTGTGATAGCTGACCCTAGGAAGTACCTTTCGTGAGGTGATGTATGGTGAGGGTCAAGGGCAGGGCCTGGGTGCTCGGGGATAACGTGAGCACTGATCACATAATATCGGGGAAGTACAAGTTCAAGGCGATATCGAGCCTTGAGGCAATGCTTCCCCACCTTCTCGAGGAGGTCATACCTGGGTTCAGCGAGAGGGTGAGGCCCGGGGATGTCATAATCGCCGGGAAGAACTTCGGGATGGGGTCAAGCAGGGAGCACGCCCCGAGACTCCTTAAGATGGCGGGTGTGGGGGCGGTGGTTGCTAGGTCGTTCGCGAGGATATTCTACAGGAACGCCATCAACATAGGCCTGCCCGTGATCGAGGCAGAGGAGATACCGTCGATCACTGAGGATGGTGACGTAATCGTGGTTGACCTGGCCGAGGGTGTGGTGGCTAACCTCAGTAAGGGCGTTAGGGAGAGGTTCCGCCCGTTCCCGAAAGAGGTTATGGAAATACTGCGCGCTGGCGGCATTATTGAGTACATAAAGAAACACGGGGGTTTCCCATGGCAAGGAAGTACAGGATAGGAGTGATAGAGGGTGACGGCATAGGGCCCGAGATAGTCGGGGCGGCCCTAACACTGCTCGACCTAGTAAACGCGGACTTCGATATAGTGCGGATAGAGGCAGGGCTGAGAAGGTACAGAAAGGAGGGCATACCGATAAGTGAGGAGGACGTAGCCGTTCTGAAGGGGCTGGACGCCACGATTAAGGGCCCAATAACGACTCTCCCAGGGAGGCAGGGGTACAGGAGCGTTAACGTGTACTTAAGGAAGAGGCTGGGCCTCTATGCCAACGTAAGGCCGTTCCGGAGCTACAGGGGCCTCTCGCTCAGGGATATCGACGTCGTCATAGTAAGGGAGAACACTGAGGGCCTCTACTCCGGTATAGAGTGGCGGGTCTCCTCCTCCGCGTTCAGCCTGAGGGTAATCACGGAGGAGGGCTCGAGGAAGATCGTGAGGTTTGCGTTCGAGTATGCATCCAGCAGGAGGAGGTCGAAGGTCACCGCCGTGCATAAGGCGAACATACTGAAGGAGAGCGACGGATTGTTTAGGGAGGTGTTTCACGAGGAAGCGGTGAGGTACCCAAGCATAGCCCATGACGAAGTATTCGTTGACGCCGCCGCGTACCTCCTGGTCAAGAACCCCGGCAGGTTCGACGTTATTGTCACGCCCAACCTCTACGGGGACATACTCAGCGACCTAGCGGCTGGGGTGGCCGGATCCCTCGGTCTCTTCGCCTCGGCCCAGGTGGGTGAGGACACGGCAGTATTCGAGCCCGTGCACGGCACCGCACCCGACATAGCGGGTAAGGGAATAGCTAACCCGACATCAGCTATGAAGGCACTCGCGATGATGCTCGACTATCTAGGCACAAAGCACGGTGACCGATACCTCACGCTGGCGTCATCCGCCATAGAGGAGGGTATTAAGAGGGTCATAGAGGAGAGGAGATCCCTAACTCCCGACATAGGTGGGTCAGCCTCGACGAACGAGTTCGCCGCGGCTGTTAGGGCAGCGGTGCAGGAGTTACTGGCTAGTTATTCATGAATTATTTACCAGCTCTTTAGGATATATCTCCCAAAATAGTATGGATACTTATTTCTATAAGTATAATGAATTATTACCAAAAATATTTATGAGTATCCACGCGAATGCAGATGGTGAGTGTTATGGCCGAGCAGGCCCCCAAGGTCAAGAACCACGAGAGGCTCCTCAGTCTCCAGGATGAGCTCAGATCCCTGATAGCTCAGGCCGAGTACCTGAGGGATCAGGTGGATGCAATAACTGCGACGATTCAAGAGCTGGCCTCCGTGATCGAGACGCTGACCTACCTGGAGAAGCGGGGTGAGGGCAAGACCGTGCTCCTACCGCTCGGCGCTGGCAACTACATAAGGGCGAGGATCGAGAAGGTGGACACCGTCATCATGGGTGTTGGCGGTAGGCTTAGCATAGAAGCTTCCGTGAAGGAGGCCAAGGACATGCTGAGTGAGAGGGTGAAGGTGCTTGAGGAGCTGAGGCTAGACCTCCTCAAGAAGCTCGAAGAGGTTAACAGGAGGATCAACGAGATCCTCCCGCAGGTCGAGGAACTGGCTAAGTCAGAGGAGGGTAAGTAAAAACCTCCTCTTTTAGGGGGTGTCGAGCTTGACCCGCTCTTTTACTGAAGAAACGCTTAAGCTGATTGAGGAGGCACGCGTCCTTAAGCAGGAAATAAGCGCAGTTCGCTCGATGCTTACCGAGGTCGAGGAAGCCATAAAGTTGCTCGACAGGATAGGGTGGGACAGGAGGTTCTTCCGCCTCCTCGCCGGCCTGCTGATCGAGGTACCGCCTGAGGAGGCCAGGCAGTACCTCCTCGACAAGAAGGACGTCCTAGAGGCCAGGCTCAAGGCCCTTGAGGAGAGGGAGAGGAGTATTCGGGAGAGGCTCGGCCGAGTCCTTAAAGCCGTCCCCGCAAGACCATAAGGTAAGGCGGGTTGCGGTCGATCACCGATGAGAGAGCATTTGCCACCTCGATGGTCAGTGTCGTGGCCCTGATGGTGATTGTTGGTGTAGTGACGCCTCACCTAAGCATAAAGGTTCTTGAGAACGAGGGCCTTCTCTGGGTCTCCCTGCTCACACTAGCGTACATGGTTGCCAGGGCGTTTGCTTCCATAGCGCATGCTGCCCTCTACAGAGTCCTATCCGTCAAGGCCTTGGGGGTAATTGGTTTATCAGCGATCATGGGGAGCTACACCCTCTACGCCCTCTCGCCTACGGTGATCTACCCGGCCATTAAGCTCATTGAGGGCTTCGCCGCCGGGCTCTTCTGGCCCCTCATGCAGACACTGATCGTTGACTCCGTAGACCCTAGGTGGAGGAGTCGCTGGATGAGCATATACTTCATAGCGGGCGCGGTAGCTGGCTACGCTGGCTACGCCATAGGATCGCTGGTGTACTCCCTCCTCGGGCCAGGCCTCATAATATGGGCTGGCGTGGGTGCAGGTGTTGGGTTCATTATTACTTACGCCCTGATGGCCCCAGGTAAGAGGGTCTCTGTGAGGAAAGGTTCCTCACCGGGGTTTCGGGAGGTCTTCACCGACCTGGGTAGGGTGTGGGCGTACGTGCCCATTATCCTTCTGGTCGGCGGGGTGAACGGGCTGATGAAGGACTACCTATTCGCCTACACGAAGGAGGTGACGGGGATGGACGAGCCCACGCTGAGGAACTACTGGTCAATGATAGGGTTCGCTGGCCTGGTACTGAGCTACCTCCTGGCCTACGTGCAGGAGGGTATGGGCAGGACCCGCGCCGTGCTAGCGATATCTACCGCGCTGGTGGCCTCTGCTTCATTAATGCTCGTAGCTAGGGACTCGGTCACGGTTTTCGCTGTGCTCACAGCCACTACCGTTGGTCTCAGGGTCATAAGGCCCGTGCTCCGGGGGGTCGTCAGTAACGCCGCCAGCAGGCCGGAGCACGGCATCGCCCTAGTCAACGCTTTCTCGAACATAGCCGCTGGGACGGCGCCGGTGATCGTCGCGCTCTTAGCAACGATCGCCTGATTCAGGCCTGACCCCTTATGTGTACATCGAGCTGTGGGAACGGTATCTCTATCCCAGCTTCCGTCAGGCCCTCGTACACCGCCTTTATTAGTTCCGACCTAACTCTACCGTAGTCCTCCTTTCTCACCCACGCCCTTAGCTGGAGGTTTATCGAGGAATCCGCGAGCTCTGTGACGACCGCCTGAGGGGCCGGGTTCTTCAGCACTGACTCATTGCCCCTCGCAATCTCCAGTAACGTACTGATCGCTTTGTTCAGGTCTGTACCGTACGCTACACCCACACTCACCGTTACCCTCCTTATGGGTTCCCTGGTGTAGTTGGTCATGGGCGACCCCCACACGGAGCGGTTAGGTATGGTAATGACTGCGTTGTCGAACGTCTTAAGCCTAGTCGACATGATCCCTACCTCCTCAACCACACCGGAATAACCCGCCACGTCTATGAAGTCGCCCTTGCTGAAGGGCCTCATAGTCGCTAGCCATATGCCGGCTGCCATGTTAGCCCAGGTGTCCTGTAAGCCAAAGCCTATCACGAACGCCATTATCGCCGATAGGCCGAGTCCAACAGTGCTTGTGTCGACCCCGATTAGTGGGAGAGTTGCGAGCACTACGATGACATAGCCTACCGCCTTCACAAGGTTCGCCACTAGACCAGCAACGAGCTCTGGCGCGCCTGCCCTCAGCATGGCGTGCCTGACGGCGCTGATAACTAACTTTATGACTACGTAGCCGAGAATCAGTGCAGCAACGAACCACAAGATCTGTGCTAGAGTGACTGGCGTGCCGGGTATAGGGGTGTTTAGGAAGCCAAGGTATGTACTGTTCAGATCCATTTATAGAGCCCAGCTAATACCAAGCACCCACTAATAAGTGAGTCCAAAACAGCCGGTTACCTGCTGGAGTTCTCCTTATATTTCTTTATTTTCCTATAGACAGCAGAGTAGGATAGTCCGAGCTCCTCAGCGATCTTCTTTACTGGGACACCCTTCTCCCACATCCTAATGATCTTTTTCTCAAGCCTCTTACCTATCCTGCGCCTCCTCTGCTTCCTCGGTCTGCTGGCCTTACGCACCTCAGCAGGCTTCTGCGGAATAGATAGCACCTCAGCAACGCTCTCATAGAAGCTGAAGTTCTCGGCCTCTATCTCCTCAATGGAGGGGGCCGGTTGAGGGGGTAGGACAGCTAGCTCTTCTTCATCGACCTCCTCGACACCGATCCTCCTCCTAATGAGTTCCGTGACCAGGAGCGTTCCGACAACTGCTGTCGACGCCGCGATTAGTACGTAAGGACTCGCTGACAACTCACCCAACCCATTAATTCTTGCTGGCCCGCGTTAAGTTATAAGGTGTAGGGCAGTTCACCCCGTCCCACGGGCCCACCTCATCAGCCCTTCACCACTCACAGCAGCGGCATCGCCTGTGAAGCCCTCGCGGCAAACGACACCGAACCTCTCGCACCCCTCCCTTAGTCTTCGCCAGAAGCGTCCCCAATCATATCTCCTTGCGGACAGGGATGCCTCACGCAGCGGATGCGAGGGAGCGAGCATGAAGGGCTTCACGTGGAGTGAGTCGTAATATAGCACAGACCCGGTTGAGGCCGCCAGCCTAAGCAGTCCCTCAACAACGTCGTCACCATCGTTTACTCCGGGGATGACCGGCCCGTAGAACACCCAGGTCTTTATACCCTCCGATGATAGATCCTCAAGTGCCCTGACCCTCTCTCTTGGGGGAGGCGCGCCGGGCTCTAACCACCTCGCCACCCTTTCGTCAAGGGTCGTTATGGTGAACCCCACATCCACCGAGCCCCTATACTCCACGAGTATGTCCTTGTCTCTAGTGACTAACCAGGACTTCGTCTGTATGCTGGTTCTCAGACCCCTCCGGAGGAGAACCCTTAAGGACTCTCTGGTGAGGCCGTACTCCTTCTCTACGGGCTGGTATGGGTCCGTGACGGTGCCGACCCCCACAACGCCCCTCACGCTGGAGGCCTCCCGCCTGAGGAGTTCTATCAGGTTTACCTTCACCAGTACTACCTCCCCCCACCTCTCCCTAACCTCTTCCCTGCCTGTGTAGAACCTAGCGTAG
>WAOK01000014.1 GCA_015521325.1 Desulfurococcales archaeon
CTAAGGTCTTCATTGACAGAGCGTACTTCACCAGCTTCTACCTAGACCTCACCAACAACGTGCCGACCGGCAACTACAGCGGTACCTTCTACTTCAGCATAACCCTACCGCTCAGCATGCCGAACGGTGGTCACGAGATAAAGGTCACTGAGGAGGTCACGCCGCAGCTAGTCCTAGAGGCCCTAGACAACTTCGTCGTCGGCTCTGGCTACGAGGTCATCGTGCCAGAGCCAGCCCTACCCGAGGACAACATAAGTGTCTCCCCGCCGCCGCCTGAGTACGCTCAGTATGACAGCGAGACGGGCGCTGTCTACTCGGATCTCTACAGCAAGACCCTTGGCTGCAGCTGCACCGGCACCGGTTCCTGCGACACCACCGTCACCGCCAGCCCGATGACCGTCACCTCCAGCTACTTCAAGGTAGTAGTCTACGGCGTCAGGCCCGGCGAGACCATCAGCATCTACCTAGAGAGGTTCTACAGCCTCTACAGCACCACCAAGGACCTCGGCGTCAGCTACTGGTGGTACTTCAACACCGCCCACCCAGGCGCTACCAGGATGCTACTATGGAAGGGTACTATCAACTCTGACAACACCGTGAGCGGTACCTACGCCCTCAATGTGAGATATGAGAACAACATCCTATGTGTCAAGCTAGCGACCATACCGCTGCCGCAGGGTGAGTACAAGATAACCGTTGAGTCCGACGTCCAGGGCGGCCTCGACCCAGTGGGCAACACTAACCTATCAGTCGTGCCGAAGCTGTACATTGAGCCGGTCGTGGTCGTAGGCCCGGCCATGCTAAAGGTCGAGGGCTACGGCTTCCCGGCCGCTGAGGCCATCGAGTTCATAGCGCCGATACTGAACGGCAGCGACGCCATCGCGGGTGTCAACCTCCACATGAGGCTACTCGCCACCTGGACCATTGACGCGAACGGCACCCTGACCTCCATAGGCTTCGGCAGCATCAACATCGAGCCCGGCATCTACCTGCCGGTGCTCGAGCCCGGTGCTTACGAGGTGCAGCTAGTCTACAGGATCACATCGACCGGCGACTACGCCATCACTGCCCCGACCACTGTCTACGTGATAAACAATGTTACCAAGATCATCTCGACCGACTACATCGACCAGAAGTTCAATGAGATGGCCACCCAGCTCAGCAACATACAGACCAGTATAAGCGGCCTCAACACCAAGCTCGACCAGATCAGTGACCAGATATCCAACATCAACGTCAGCGTTGACCTAGGCCCAATAATGACGACCCTAAGCGACATCCAGACAGCCATAGGCTCCATGCAGCTCGACATCAGCACCATCAGGAACAAGATAGAGACCGTGCCGGCCAACATCCTGGCAGCAATTTACAGCGTCGGTAACAAGGTAGACTCACTATCAGGGTCCATCAGCGGCCTGTCTGACGCCATAAGCAACGTCGGCAGCAAGGTAGACTCGCTATCCAGCAGCATATCAACACTCAGCAACGACGTCGCACAGGTGAAGAACCTCGTAGCCGACATACCGAACATCGCCAGCAAGGTCAACAGCATCGAGGGCGCAGTCAATACCATAAGCTCTAAGGTCGACAACATCGCTGGCGACGTGGTCAACTCACTAAGCGGCCTACTCAACCAGATCAAGTCCAGTGCCGACGCGGCCAAGTCCAGTGCTGACTCGGCTGTCAACGCGATCAACACGAAGGCCACTGAGCTATCGAGCGCCATTGACACACTGAAGACTGACCTAGGCAGCAAGGTCGATACCACTCAGACGGCCGTCTATCTGGCCGTCATCTTCGCCCTGCTAGCCTTCATCGGCTCCATCGTCACCCTACTGATGTTCAGGAAGGCTAGCGCTGCATAAGCCCGCATAGCGTAACAGGATACCGGCACGAAACCCCTTTTTTCTTGCTCAATCTATTTACGTAGGTGCTTGTTGTGAAGGCAGCAATCATTGCGGGAGGTTTTGGCAAGAGGCTGAAGCCCCTCACTCAGGACAGACCCAAACCGCTAGTTCCCGTGGCAGGTAAGGCCATAATTGAGTGGCAGATCGAGTGGCTCAAAAAATACGGAGTTGACACGATCGTAGTGCTAGCCGGGTACCAGAGAGAGAAAATGATCGAGTTCCTAGGCTCTGGTACCAAATACGGCGTGAAAATAGTCTACACGATCGAGGACGAACCTCTCGGCACAGCGGGCGCGATAAAGAACGCTGAGCCAATACTGAGGACCGAGCCTTTCTTGGCACTGAACGGTGACATAATAACTAACATACCGCTCGACAAGCTGATGAAGGTGATAGAGGGCAGGGACGCTGTCGTGGCGATGGCCCTCGTCCCGCTGCGCTCACCCTACGGCATCGTTGAGGTAGACGAGACAGGGAAGATAGTCAGGTTTGTAGAGAAGCCGATACTGCACCAGCACCTCATAAACGCGGGTGTCTACTACATGAGGCCGGAGATATTCGATTATCTACCCGAGAAAGGCGATATCGAGAGAACAACGTTCCCGC
This sequence comes from Desulfurococcales archaeon, assembly GCA_015521325.1. Lineage (GTDB taxonomy): Archaea > Thermoproteota > Thermoprotei_A > Sulfolobales > NBVN01 > WAOK01. The sequence goes on from WAOK01000014.1 coordinate 2,514, forward strand.
GGCTGGCGAAGGAGGGCAGGCTCTACGCAGGTATCTTCAGGGACGTGTACTGGAGGTCAATAGACACGATGAAGGACGTCGAAGAAGCCAGCAGAGAACTCGCCAACGGCTTACCCGGGGTGTGATGAATTGATAGATTTCGGTGATAGGGAGAGAGTAATTCTCAAGTCGTTGCCCTCGGAGCTGAGCTACTCTCTAAGACAGGCCGCAAAGGATGAACTAGTTGGCGTCGAGGTCAGGATAGCCGAGCCCAGCGACAAGGACGCCATAGTGGGGGCAGCCGACGAGATAAAGGAGCAGGGCGACCTATACCTAATGATAACGTCCACCGACCCGAACACCGCATACGCTGTAGCGAAGGAGCTGGCTGGGAAAGGCGTTGCTCTCCCGAAGATCATTCTCAATATACCGGAGCCCGGACCAGCGAGGGGGCTCAAGGAAGAGTTAGGTTGCCTAATCGCCTTAACAGTGACGCACCCCTTCCCGAACGTGGAGGCGCTCAGGAAGAGCGGGATAGACGCCATCGTGATGCCCTACACCCTCATCAAGCCCAGAGTGGTCAAGGAAGCACATGCCAGAGAGATAGCGGTGATCGCCGCAACAGTCAACGACGTCTCAGCGGCGGTTAGGGTTGTCTCGGCAGGTGCTGACGCGCTGATATCGGAGAAACCCGACATACTGAGGCAGGCGAGGAAGTTCGGCTTCGCGTGAGGAGAAGCCTCATCTACCCCAAGGCTTTCATCATGCTTCAGAGGGCATGACTGTAATCATTGGCCATCACAACATAGGCTCAACCAGTTTTCTCCTTTTCCTCGACTAACTCCTCGCAGAACCCCCTAATTTCGAGGACGAGGTCATTAGAGTCCCTACTAAGATATGTCCGCAACCATTTCAGAGGAATTATCAAGTAACCGGAATCGATCTCCCTAAATGACCAGCCCCACCGCTTACTCGCCCACTCACTGAACCCAACGCTCATGAGGTATGAGAGCGCGTCAACAGCCCTAGGAAAACCATAGAGGGGGTTATGACCCCGAAACAACACCCTCACACTCACTCGCACAGTATTCTGACCAATGATCTCAGCTATAGAGATAGTCCTTCTGGCGTTAGTCATAAGGTACCTGGAGAGGGCCTCAGCAAAGGCAGAGGCTGCTGCTACACATATTTCCTTACCCACCACAGCTCACCGTTCCATTGATTATCGAGCATTTACCCGTAAAGGTTTGGTAAGCGAAGTAAAGGGTCGACGAGATAAAGACCTCGATAACAGCTGCTATAGCAAGGAGTATTAGTACTTTCCTAAACCCAAGAAGGGAGTTAAGCACCTCCACCCTCAGTGCCTCGCGATTGCCCCTCAACCACTTAATCACTCCCTCACCAACCCTCATACCGTATGCCATGGCTAACGCGATAGCGGGTATCTCGAGGACACCATGTGGTATGAGAAATATCACGGCCATTGGGTCACCCATAGCGGCGAGGGCAGCGCCCGTGAACCCTCCATTCACAGCGATTAATATTATCGGGACAACGACGCCGAGCCCACCGATCATGGCTAGGGCGGCCACACCCAAGTTGTTAATCCATATCCCTATGACTAGCCCGACAATCGCCCAGACCCCTTTAGCTTCCGCTATACTGCTCACTGGCCCAAACATATCCTCCGGTGATAAGTGGCTCTCCTCTCCCGAAAGGGCCCAGCTCACGGCAGTGGACACCATGAACAACACTACTCCCACTATCAGCCAGGTTCTTACGTCCATGCTTGATCCAAACAAAGGTCTAGGGAGAGGTAAAAACGGTGCGTTCACGAACGTATAACTCGTGAACGCGAGATAACAGATTAGGTGATTGGATGGCGACTACCACGGTTCATAAGAGAGTGAGTGAGCATCGCCATCCTCCAGCAGATCTGCTGAGGTCGTACACACTGAAGTGGTTTCTTGAGAGGTACGGAGAGTTCACCCCCGTTCAGAAGGAGGCCATACCCCTCATCAAGCAGGGTAAGAACGTGCTGATAACCTCACCCACCGGTACTGGCAAGACACTAGCCGCGTTCCTCCCGATCATCGATGACCTCTACAGAATGCAGGAGGAGGGGGTGCTGGAGAGGAAGATATATGTCCTCTATGTGTCCCCCCTGAGGGCCCTGAACAATGACATGAGGAAGAACCTCGTCCCACCTGTCAAGGGGATAGCCGAGAAGGCTAGGGAGGAGGGGCTTGAGCTAGAGGAGCTGAGCATGGCGGTCCGCACGGGTGACACACCACAGAGCGAGAGGCAGAAGATGCTGAGGAAACCACCTCACATATTGATAACGACGCCGGAGACCCTCGCCATAATACTCTCGGCGCCGAAGTTCCGTGAGAGACTGAGGAGCGTCAGGTGGGTCATAATAGACGAGATACATGAGCTAGCCAGCAATAAGAGGGGTGCACACCTAGCCCTGTCCCTCGAGAGGCTCACGGAACTCGCCGATGAGGAGCCAATAAGGATAGGTCTTTCCGCCACGATCGAGCCGCTCCCGCTCATAGCGGCTTTCCTCGGGGGTTTCTATGACAATGGCATGCCGCGACCTGTTGAGGTGGTTGACGCCAGGTTTAGGAAACCTATGGAGATAAAGGTTCTGGTACCGGACGTCGATATCATACGGGATCCGGAAGAGAAGATAAACGACGCTATATACAGGTTGCTTGTCAGTATAATAAAGAAGCATAGGACGACGCTGGTCTTCACCAACACGAGGTCAGCTACTGAGAGGGTGGTCTACAAGCTGAGGAAGTACTTCAAGGAAGAAGGCGTACTAGATGCTGACGAGATAGAGGCGCATCACTCCTCCCTTAGTAGGGAGGTAAGGCTCAACGTAGAGAATAGGCTGAAGGAGGGCAGGTTAAAGGCTGTGGTATCCTCAACGAGCCTAGAGCTCGGGATAGACATAGGGAGCATAGATGCTGTAGTGTTGCTGAGCTCTCCCAAGTCCGTCACAAGGCTGATACAGAGGGTCGGGAGATCCGGGCACAGTGTCTGGGACGTTAGTAAGGGTTACATAATAGTCGTGGACAGGGACGACATGGTCGAGTGCACAGTATTGGCTAAGCTGGCAAGAGAGAGGAAACTTGATAGGATTCAGGTACCGAACAAGCCCCTCGATATACTAGCCCAGCACATAGTCGGCATGTCGCTCGAGAAGAAGTGGAGGATAGAGGAAGCGTACAGGGTCATCAAGCGCGCCTATAACTACAGGAACCTCACGATGGACGAATTCATGATTGTCCTGCGGTACCTGGGCGGCAGGTACGGCGGGGAACTTGAGTCCCTCAACGTGTACTCCAAGATATGGCTCGACGAGGTGGAGGGCGTTTTTGGGAGGAAGAGGAGCGCCAGAATGATATACTACCTAAACCAGGGCGCCATACCTGATGAGGCGAAGGTAAAGGTCTTCACAACTAACGGTAGGTACGTGGGCGACCTTGAGGAGGAGTTCGTCGAGAATCTGTACCCCGGCGACATATTCGTTCTAGGAGGGAGGACATTCGAGTTCATTGAGTCGAGGGGAATGAAGATCATTGTAAGGAACGCGGAGGGGCAGAGACCGACTGTCCCAAGCTGGTTCAGCGAGATGCTGCCACTAGCCCATGACTCAGCCCTTAAGGTGGGTGAGTTCCGTAGATGGGTTTCCTCACTCATAAAAGAGAAAGGGATTGAGGGGGCTGCCAAGGTAATCGCTAAGGAGTATGTTCTTGACTTGAGGGCAGCCAGGATGATAGCTGAGTATGTGTGGAGTCAGGAGGTGTACAGCGGAAAGGACGTGCCCTCCGATAAGGTGTTACTGATAGAGTTGTGGATTGACCGCGGCGGTGGCACGGAGAACGTCATTTTCCACGCGCTCTACGGGAGAAGAGTTAATGATGCCCTTGCCAGGTCATTCGCTACAATACTGAGTGACATGATCGGGTATAACGTCAGGGTGACAGTAACGGACAATGGGTTCATGCTCACAGTGCCTCTGGGCACCGGCCTAAGGATAGCCCACCTGCGGAAGCTGGTGGCGGAGGCTGGCAGGAGAGAACTCCGTGAAGTACTGAGGGAGGCGCTCGAGCGCTCGGAGATCCTGAAGAGGAGGTTCAGGCACTGCGCAGAGCGCTCATTCGCTCTCCTCAGGAGGTATAGGGGGGAGGAGACCTCAATAAACAGGAGGCAGTTCAACTCAGAGATACTCCTCAAGCTCGCGAAGAGGCTCAAGAACTTCCCCATACTCGAGGAGGCGTATAGGGAGATCATGGAGGACTACATGGACGTCATAAATGCTGAGAAAATGCTGAGAAAGCTGAGAGACGGCGAGGTAAAGGTGATGTTCCTAAGGAACTCGGAACCCCCAACACCCTTTGCACACAACATAGTGGCACACGGCTACAGCGACATCGTGAGGATGAAGGACAGGAGAGCCCTCCTCCTAAGGTTCTATGAAGAGGTGATGAAGAGGATTGAAAGGAAAAGTGCTCGCAGTGCTCGCAGAGACCATAGACGAGATAGGGAAGCATAAGAGACTCGGGGGCCCAGCGTACTACTCCTCACTTACTCTCCTATCGCTGGGGGCCGAGTTCGACGCCTTATTAACCGGTAACGTCATGAGGACAGTCCTTGAATACAGCGGTTATACAGTAAACACGTTCTGCGGCCACCCAACGACCTTCAGATTCATCAGTACCGAGCCCAGGCTACTTCGCCTCCTGAACAGATGCTTTAACAATATCCGGGGCCTCCCCTCCGAAGACTATGAGGTAGCTCTCATCTCCCTCACAATGGGTGAGGCACCCCTAACCGACATAGATACTGTAGCCAAGCGCACGGAGACCCTGATAATAGACGCACAGGGCTTCGTAAGGGACGTAGGCGAGGACGGCGTAGTATTCAATAATAAGGAATTAGCTGCCAAGCTCTTCCAAGCGGGTGCAGACATGCAGGAAAGAGGTACCACCGTCGTGATTAAGGCATCGCATGATGAACTGCCTCACCCAAGCTCTGTGGAGAGATTCATTGAGTCGGGGGGCATACTAATTGTCACTAGAGGAGGTGAGTCAGTAACCCTCTCAACGAAGCTCGGTTGCTGGCTAACTAGGCCCCCTCAAGTAATCGGTGACCCAACCGGTGCTGGTGACGTCATGCTTGCGGCACTGACTGCTTACCTGGCCTCAGGCTATGACATCAGGCGTTCCTTGTTATTGGGCGTCGCAGCAGGCAGCATAAGGTTAGCTAAAAAGGAACCTCCATGGATTTTATGGAGTGAGATCGAGTCACTCGCCAGGAGGTTGAGGCTCGTTGAGTGCGACAGTATCGGTGATAGTGCCTACATATAACGAGCGTGACAACATCCCCGAGCTAGTGCGGAGACTGGATAAAGCAATGAGTGAAGCGGGCATAGAGTATGAGGTTGTGGTAGTCGACGACAACTCCCCCGACGGCACGGCCGAGGTCGCTGAGGAACTCTCAAAGGAGTATCCCGTGAAGGTCCTTAGGCGCCCAGGAAAACTCGGGCTCTCCTCAGCTGTCCTAGACGGTGTTAAGGTGGCGGCGGGCAGGATAATAGTCGTCATGGATGCTGACCTTCAGCATCCCCCAGAGGCGGTGCCGAGGCTTGTTAGAGCGGTGCTGGAGGGGTGCGACGTAGCGATAGGGTCCAGGTACGTGAGAGGGGGTTCCGTCGAGGGTTGGAGCGCGTTCCGTAAACTTATCTCAAAGGGTGCCACCCTAATAGCTAGGGTACTCCTACCTCAGGCAAGGCATGTTAAGGACCCCATGAGCGGTTTCTTCGCCTTCCGGAGGGAGGTCGTTGAGAGCGGTGATGAAATGAACCCGAGAGGGTTCAAGATACTTCTTGAGGTGCTTGTTAGGGGTAATTACGGGAGAGTGTGTGAGGTACCCTACATCTTCGGCACTAGGTTAGCGGGGAAGTCGAAGCTCGGTACCTCTGAAATAATTAACTACATTGTGCACGTCCTCAACCTATCGCCGCACTACGTTAGGTTCATGATAGTTGGTGGTATAGGGACTTTCGTGAACTTAGGAGTCCTGTTGGCGCTCAGGGCTGTGGGCCTGATCCATGCGGTGGCTTCAGCCGCGGCCATAGAAGCCTCCGTATTGTCTAACTTCGAGTTGAATGACAGGTGGACGTTCAGGGCTCATAGAAGCGGGGGTAGGTTAGGTAGGTTAGCGAGGTTCCACCTCTCCTCAGCGGCTGGGATAGCTGTCCAGTGGGGTGTCTCTAACCTCATATACTACGAACTCCTCCAGAACTCCCTTATTGCTCAGCTCGTGGGCATAGTGCTGGGCTTCGTTGTGAATTATACGATGAGTAAGAAGTTCGTGTGGGGGCTGGGTAAGCATTAACTAACGCCTGTGTTTGAGTATTATGGTGTGTGTTGCTGAGGCTGCGCTCTGACTCAGTGCTTAAGGAGCTAGGGATCGATTACTGGTCTTGGTGTTCCGAGCCCTCACAGCCGGAACTTTCCGAATTAACGTTCGCTGATGTGGCGCCTGGCTTAGCAGAGGGTGGCCGGAAGGCCAAGCAGATACTCGGTAAGAGGTTATATAGGCACCAGCTTGAAACCCTGAAGGCACTTGAAGAAGGAAAGAACGTCATACTTATCTCTGGAACCGGTTCGGGAAAAACCGAAGCATGGGCGCTCTTTGCCCTCCGAAACAGAGCCAAGACCCTTGTCATCTACCCGAACCTAGCTCTCACAGCAGACCAGGTCTCAAGGCTCGCAGACTACTTTCCCGGCTCAGTCACTAGAATAGATAGAATATCGCTTAAGACACAGGTCAGACCACTCAGTAAAGGGTTAATTGTTATCACAAACCCGGCCTTCCTAATGGCTGACCTCAAGAGATGGGCGACCAACCCTACGAAGGCTCACCTGCCTCCACATCTAGAAGGTCTCGAGCTAATAGTGATTGACGAATTCGACTACTACGGATCTCACGGGGCTTCACTCCTCATAGCTATGACGGAACTCATAACCAGTGCTGTTTCAAAGTCAACGAAGCCCAGGATAGTGGTAATGACAGCGACCCTCGGCTCAGAAGAAGAGCTTGCTAGAAGGCTTACCGAGATAAATGGAAGAGAGACTGTAGTCATCCGCGGTAGGCCCTTCAGGGTGCGTAACTGCACGTACGCTGTGCTAGGAAAGAACCTTGACTTGCTTCGAGACATTGTCAGGAAGCATATAGAGCGATTACCCCCCGATGTGGCTGATATAGTACTTGACCCGGAGAAGTTTAAGGCTAACGCATCCCTTATAATAGATTTCTTTAAGAAGCTCAGGATCACGGTTCCTTCACCTTACTTCGACCCAGCGGAGTTGCTCGCGCGGTACGTCGACGATGAGGTAGTCACCATAGTATTCACGCCCAGCATAAGGTCAGCCTCAAAGCTCGTCCGTAAGATCCGGGCCCTTCTTCCTCAGGAAAAGAGAGGTATGGTAGCCGAACATCATCATCTCGTGAGGAAAGAGGTAAGGGAACGGATAGAGTCTCTCGCCCGCTCAACCCCACCTGCTGTGCGGGTAATAGTCACGGTAAGGACTCTCCTTCAAGGAATAGACATAGGAACTGTTGCCAGAATAGTCCACTACGGACTCCCCCAAGATGTCAGGGAGTACCACCAGCGTGAAGGAAGGAAAGGAAGGAGAGAGGAGCTAGGCTTTACCGAGACGATTATAGTTCCCGTAACTAGATGGGATAGAATAATAATATCCGGAGGACCGACATCGCTTAGGCAGTACGCCGGGCTCCATCTTGAGAAAGTCTACGTAGTGAGCAATGAGTACGTCAGAATGTTTATGGGCCTGATGAAAGTCGTGTCGGGCACTGAACTCTCGAGAGAAGAGCTGGAGCTATTGTTGGAGTTAGGCCTGATTAGGAGATCTAGGGGGTTAACCAACTATGAACTCACCCGCAAGGGCCTGTACGTCTGGCAGAACCTGGGCTTCTACGAGTTCGGCCCTCCCTACAACATACCCAGGTATATCGTAGGGAGGAAGGGGAGGAAACCTGTTGAAGGCGTTTCGAGGAAGGATCTCGTAGAGAAGTTCCAGCCAGGGATGATCGATTATTCACAAGAGGCGATAGTGGTGGAGCTGGTCGGTGACCGGAGGGTCTCCCAAGTAATCGAGGCCGGGATCGCCGATATAGTCACAGGGAACGTTCCCGTACCGCAGTACCTGCGCGATGCCCTAGCCAAGTACAGGGAGCTGAGGGAGCTATGGGGCGAAAGACCCGACATGACCTTAGATGTTAATCTCGGCAAAATAGATACGACCGTCATATTGTCTACTATGCTCCCATCTAAGGGTTTCGGACCCTATGTCGAGTTACCGCTCGATGTTTCGTGGAGAGTTGAGTCAAGAAATAAATATAGAATCATAAGATACGGGGATAAGCTAATCCAGGTCTACGAGAGCAAAGGGTTCGAGTTAGCGGCACCGGTGAAAGGAAGGTACGAAGACTTCACGAATGTCGTGAGGGTCTCTGTACCAAGTATGAGACCGAGTGAGTTGAGGACTGCGGCCTTTGCTATTCTGCTTTACCTAAGGCTGAGCAAGGAGTATGCAATATCACCGCGCGAGCTAGGGATTTATGTGCAGGACATGTTCAGACCTTACGAGATAGCTTTCTTCGAGACCCAGGCATCCGGTATACTAAACGTCATTGATTGGGCAGGTCTCGCGACAAAGATAAAGGATGTTAAAGAGAGTCCCCTCTGGCTCCCTCTTCTGTGGCTAATCAATCCAGAGGTCGCTGCGGACGTCGTCTCAACGGGTAAGACATGGGAAGAGATAGCTAATCTGGGGGCTCGATTAGCAGCAGCTATAGCTGGCGGTAAGCTCGTCCGGTTACTCGGCACAGACGTTATCCTTCCGGCCAAGGCCGGGAGGAGAGTCTATGTGATGGAAATCGGGGAACTTGAACTACCTAATGGTAGCATTGTCGTAGTGTCTACAATTGTTAATGACGAGAAAAAGGCTGTTGAGATCGTTAGGCTAGGCCCCACCGACCCTATCAAGCCTGTTGAGAGACTTATCTATAATATTATAAGCAACGCTCAATACGAGGAAGCAGTCATTGCAACAGCAACAGATCTAAGGCGTTATGTTATGAAAAGAATGGTTGAAGACCTGATAGATAGGCTAAGTTCGGAGTCCAGAATAATCAATCCTTTCAGTGAACTGGAGAGATGTGTTAAGGGCCCGATATCACTCGAGGAGATCGCTGCTGCTCTCAGTATCGATATTAGTAACTTAATGAATGTTCCGAAAAATATAGAGGAACTTAAGGAGAGGATGGAAACGGTTGCTTCGCTTTCCTACGGTGCTTACCTACTACTTGAGGCACTGAGGGCATCGGGTCGTTGCTTAGACAGTTAGCACCTCTATCATAGGGTCGAACTCCTTCAAATTCATAGTTATTTGGTTCATTATCTTGTAAAGATCCGATGCCCTCACCGGAGTGGTCAGTGGCACGAGTCTGATCAGTATTGATACTTTCCCCATGCTCATGGACTTGATCGGCGTGTATGTTTCATCAAACCTAAACGGCGAATTCTCAACAGACTCCCTAATTGCGTCGAACACCGCAGAGAGCCTTAACTGCTCACCTGTGGGTGTTGACGTATTCACTGTCAGCTGGAGTATCACGCTAGGATTGTACTCCTTTATGAGCGAGTTAACCAAGACAGAGTTAGCCATATAGATTTTGTTTCCGTAGACATCCTCTAGTATAGAGTTGAACGGCTGGACATCCACAAGCCTGCCAGTAACAGGGGTAGTGTGACCGGGGAGGTAGACCTCTATCCATGTGCCCCTCGCGTAGCGCTGCATCTGTATTGTTATGAATGCCGTGAACTCCCTTATCTCGTAGTAGAACATGACCAGCACGAGCAGGCCCAGTACTGTCATGATGACGTACGGCGCTAACGACGCGGTCACTATGTGAATCAGTATTAGGGAGACGGTCACTATTACTATTATATCAATAATTCTCGACATGATCATCTTAGTACCTACGGATATGAGCCCTCTCCTCATGAGCGTGGTGATGAACCAGACGAGAACATACCTTATGAGTATGGCGATGGCGATGAACAGTGCTATGGAGATTATGGTTTGGGGAGTTATTTGAGAGAGTACGTTAGAGAATGGGCCTGTTAATTCGCCATTGGGGAGTGTAGTGGTAGTATTCATTGTTTCACCCCTTGATTGCCTTGACCACGTCGAAGCCTTCCGGGGATATCACGATTAACTGGTGTCCGGGCATTAATCTCTCATCTCCGCTGGGGAAATAGAGCGATGAGCCATCGAACATCAGTATAACTCTAACAGCTTCTGGTAGGCCCAGCTCGTTTATCTTCTTATTAACGGCTCTGTCCGTCTCATTAATAGTTATTCTGTACAGGACAAACTCTCCGAACTTACCTAGTACCTTAGGCTCATTAACTGATTCGAGGTATCCGCTGACGACGTCGGCGAAGACGCTGGGCATCGTGATCGGTATCCCGAGGTTGAGGTCAGTTATTAGCTCAGCTACCTTGGGGCTCTTGACCCTGGCTATCCTGAACGGGACCCTATAGAGCTTGGCGATTGTCAGCGTCAATATGTTCACCTCGTCCCTGTCCGTTAGGGCGAGTATGGCGTCAAGGTCGCTCAAGCTGATGTCGCTCGTGTACAATGATATGTCGGTGGCGTCCTTGTTCACGACGAGTACGTCGTACTTGCTCCCTATCTGGGAGCACTTGTCGGGATCCTTCTCAACGACTATCACCTGGTTACTCCTCAGGTCTATGCGCTTGAGCAACTCTTCTGTCACAGACCCTCCTCCGGTGATCAGAATCTTCAAATCACCGACCCTAAGTCATTATGTTAGGCACCTACCTAATATCTCGTTTCAGTAACTAGGGTGCAAGCAACCTCATGGCTCCCCGCCTAAATATAAGGGCGAAGAACAGCATGATGTGGAGATATTCAATTCTCCCGAGCAACATGAGGGCCGAGATTATTATCTTGACACCTGCTGGCGCTGCTTGACTCACTACACCAGCACTTAGCCCGACACACGATATCGCCGACGTCGCCTCGAAGAGGGAGTCTATGAAAGTGTAACCGTAAGCCGAAAGAAGAACTGCGCCTGTAAACGCCATGAACGCGTGAAGAATTACGAATAGGAGCGCCGATGACGCTTCAGCATCGCTCACGACCTTCTTATCTATTGTTATGGGCTTCACTATGTTCTGCCTAAGGAACATAGAGAGGACGAATCGTTTGAACTTCTTTATTACAATGACTAGCCTGAGTGTCTTTATCCCGCCAGCCGTTGAGAACGTCATTCCGCCAATGAACATGCCAAGCGTGATCAGGGCTTTTGTCGTCGTGCTGAGCCCCGCAATTGTTCCTATATTAAAACCTGTCGTGGTCATTCCTGAGACGTTATTGAATATTGATGCGTAGAAGGCGTACCATAAATCACCTACCTTGTCTACGAGAACGTACGAGAGGAAGACGAGGAATGATATGGCTGCGAGGGAGTATATGTAGTACCTGAACTCTTCGGAGGAGATGAGCTCTCTCAGCTTACCGCCGAGTAACTTATAGAGGTCGTAGAGGTTCATGCCGCCGAGGATCATGAATATGAAGACTGCTATGTAGGTTAGTGGCGCTCTAGCGAAGATAACTGGGTATCCTTGGTCGTAGGTAGACATACCTCCTGTGGCGACGGTGGTCATCACGTGGTTCACTGCTTCGAATGGAGTCATCCCCGTGACTATGTAGGCAAGCGTGCCCATGATTGTTAGGACAACGTATATGAGGATTAGCTGGAGAGCGGTCCTGTAAAATGATGCCTCAATCTTGATGGGCCTCTCGATGCCGTAGAGGTTCCTGGCAACGCTGTAGAAATAAGGTATGAGCACCATAGCGAAGACGACGAATCCCAGCTCGCCGCTCCACTGCATTAGGGAGCGCCACCATATTATCGAGTGCTTCATCCCGTCGACGCTGAAAACAGTAAAGCCTGTTCCGGTGAAACCGCTCACCGACTCGAACACTGTATCAACTAGGCTGTAGCCGGTCTCAACATGAAGAACCAGCGCAGAAATGAGTGATATCATCACCCAGGCGAGGGC
>WAOK01000015.1 GCA_015521325.1 Desulfurococcales archaeon
GCTCCGAAGCAACTGCCTCACCGATCCTGTCCTTAAGCACTGAGGCACCCGAGGAGACAAGGTCGCCCTCCAGAGCGTGTCCGAAAGCCTCATGAAGTATGAGCCCTATGAGCCTCGGGTCAGCCACAACCCTGTACTTACCGGCCTTCGGTATCTCGGCATGGAGGGCGTTAACAGCTAGCTCGGCCACGGAGCGAGAGAAGCTGGCCCAGTCCCTCCCCTCCATGAACTCCCACCCAGCAACCGCTGAGTCACTGTCGGAGACCCTCTCCAATGATGCACCATCGGCCACGGAGACCGTCTGCACGAGGCCCGTCATGGTGACGTCCACGACTATGTCGGCCCCGTCGCTCGTCCCGATCTCCCTGACCTCCCTCCTAAGCCCTAGGTAGGTAAGGGATGACTTAACACCCCCCACCTCGAGGGCCGCCTTATTAGCATCTAGCACGAGCTCCACCTTCTCCCTGAAATCAACCTCGAAGGGATCAACAACGAGTCTAGAGGACGCCCGCCCCCTCCAGACCCTCCGCTCAGCGAGCGGGGGCCCGCCCCCGACAGCCCTCGCCGCGGCTACCGCTGCTTCTACGGCTGAGCGTATGGAGTCCTCGCTCAGGTCTGAGGTAGCTGCGAAGCCTGAGGAAGTCCCTGCGAAGACCCTTACACCGAGGCCCTTGATGGTGTTCCTCGAAACCTCCTTTATGCTCCCGTCCTCCGCTTCAATGACCTCTGTCATTGTCGTGGTGAGCCTTGCCTCCGCGTATGAGGCCCCGGCGGCCTCGGCAAGCCTTAAGGCCTTCTCGATCACGGGATCCAAATTCGGTACCTCATACTATTCTGACCTGAGGCAATAAAACAGGGATCAGGCCAGCTCCCAGAGCCTGTACTTCAGGCCCGAGCCCGTGAGTATGAGGACAGCGTCGCCGACGTCCCCCAGCTCCTTAAGGGTCTTGTAAGCAGCCCAGACAGCCGCCGATGACGGCTCCACGATGAAGCCCATCCTCAGGACCTCCTTAATGGCTGGCTTAAGGGCCTCGTCACCGACAACAACCACACCACCGCCCGCCGACCTGACGGCGTCGATCATCTCGTTGATCCTCGGAGGCGACTTAACCACTAACGCGTCAGCCAGAGAAGACCTCGGCCCGCCGACCTCCGCCAGCACCCTCACCCGCCCCTTCAGGGATGCCGCCTCGGCTGCTTGAACAGCGATTAAGCGTGCGTCACCCCCGCACTCCCTGAGGCCTTCCCAGACACCGATGAGGAGCGTCCCCGAGGACGCAGGGACGAGTATGTCGTATCCCCTCAGCCCACAGAGCTCGCGGCCAACGGCCTTCATCCCCTCGATGAACACCGGTGATGTGAGGTGCGCTACGTAGAAGCTATTGCCCGCCTCCGCCCTTGCCCTAGCGGCAGCGTCTGCCCTACTCCCAGCGGCGACGACCTCGGCCCCGAGGGCCCTCGCAATACCGACCTTTCCCGGCGCTGCCGTCGCGGGCATGTGAAGCCTCACCTTAATCCCTAGGGCCGCCCCATAGGCTGCTACGGAGAGGGCTGTGTTACCGCTCGAGTCCTCCACAGCAGTGGTGTAGCCGAGGCGCTTAGCGAGCCACAGGGACACCGCCGTGCCTCTGTCCTTGAATGAGCCGCTGGGGCTCAGGTACTCTAGCTTGAAGAGCACCCCTCCCCTGGAGACGAGGGGGGTGCTGCCCTCGCCCAGGACGCTCCTCCCTGGGCTCTCGAGCCTACCCTCAAGCCTTAACGCGGAACCGCATCTCGGGCAGAACGGGTAGTATCTGCCCTCCTCACTCTCCCACCCGCAGCGAGGGCACCGAAGGCGCCACAAGGATTGCCCCGAATATGGTGGCGCGAGTAGTTAATTACGTGGCTACCGCTCCCCCAAACAAATTCCTTCCCGGAAGCGTTCAGGCACGATCGAGGGCTGTGGCACAGAGTTCCCCGATACTCCCCGACCTCCTCATGCAGTGATAGAGTAATGGGTTCCCGGACTCGGCGTTGCACAGAAATGGCGGTGTGAGGAAGGTACTGAATAAATTATTCCCTGCCTCATCACTAAGTACTGAGGTGCCCCCACCTGCTCACTGAGGTAGTGGCGGCGATAGTTCATGCTCTCGCCCTAGCGAGCACCGGTGCCTGGGTAATCGGGCGCTTCCGGGCGAAGAAAAGCATTAATTCCCTTAAGGAGCCCGTGCCGTGCCCCGACCCCCCAGCTACTTCGGTCATAATACCTGCGAGGAATGCGGCCGAGACCATAGGGAGGGTCATCGAGTCAGTGCTGGGGCAGGACATAGGCGAGGGGCTGAGGGAGGTAATAATCGTTGATGACGGGAGCACTGATGAGACACCGGACATAGTCAGGAGGTATAGTGACTCACGCCTAAGGTACTTGAGGGTAGACTCAACACCCAACGGGTGGTCCCCGAAGAACTGGGCGTGCTGGGTAGGGGCCGGGAGAGCATCCGGTGATGTGCTCGTCTTCCTCGACGCCGACACGTGGTTCCTGAGAACCAACGCCCTAAGGGCCCTCGCGTGCGCCGCGAGGAAGTACGGGATCGCCTCAATGGCCCCGAGGTTCGGTTGCCCGACCAGGAGGTGTAGGGCGGTCGAGACAGCGCTGACTACCTTCTCCCACGCCTTCCTCGGCTTCGACAAGGTGAGCGATCCGGGCCATGGCCTCGCCTGGTTCTACGGGTGCTGCTGGGGGGTCGAGAGACGGCTCTACGAACGATTCGGTGGGCACGCCGCGATTAAGGCTGAGATAGTTGAGGACAAGGCGATAGCCAGGCTCCTCAAGCAGAGAGGCATTATCCCCGCGGTGCTCAAAGGATTCGATCATGTAGAGACCCTATGGTACGGGAGCGTGTCCGATACCGTGTCCACGCTGGGGAGGGTCCTCCATACCTTCGGCTCGGGCACCGGCAAGGCCTTAGGGGCCTCTATCGCCGTGGGGGCAGCGTACCTATCCCCCCTTCTGGAGGCCTTACTAGCTGCCTTCACCGGCCCCATCGCCGTGGCAGTCGCCGCCGCCTCCTACGCATCCCAGGCGGCGGCCCACGTCGTTGGCGCTGAACTCAACAGGTACTGGAAGGGCTACGCCCTCACCTCACCTATTTTCGGGCCCGTCCTCAGCGCGGGGTTGGTGAAGGCTATCAAATACTCTAGGGAGGGGGTGAGGTGGAGGGGCAGGCACCTACGCCTCACTTCCTAATCAGGTACTCGACGCCCTCCTCCCTCGCGAGGCCCGTGCCCATGGCGTTGAGGAGGGTCTCCGCCTCCATTATGAGCCTCCTCGCCCTCCTGTTCCATGAGAGCACTATAGGCCTGAAGCTCCTCCCGACCGCCTTCCTGTAGTGCCTCACGACGTCCTCAATAACCCTCGCCACGGCATCCCTCGGCACACCCGTGGAGGCCGATATGACGTCCGGAGCCCTCGGGTCGCTTACGTCGACGCCGAAGATACTCCTGATCACGTCCCTCATCACGGTATAGAGGGCGACGACGTCCTCCTTACCCAGCCTCAGCCTCTCCTTTACCGCCCTCCTCAGGTAGGTGTCGACGGCGATGAGCCTCTCCTCCGGCGGCGGGGCAGGCCTATCTGGTGCCCTCCTACCTATTGACGAGACCTTCCCAAGCACGCTCCCGAATATCGTCGCGAGCCCAGCCACGAAGAGCGCATACACTATGAAGCTGCCCGCCATCAAGGTGATGACCTCGGCCTCTATGTCGTAATAGTACGATAGAAGAACCGGTAGCCACATGCTGGGATGAAGCGTTAGGGCGACCTGAGCAGCGTCACCGAATATTGTGCCCGGCTGAAGACCCGCCCTCTGCACAGCCTCCTCAGGCGTTAGGGGCTTGTAGTGGGCAGTATCGACTAGCGCGACCCAGCCCTCCCCGGCTAGGTAGTCGAGGACGTCGCTCGCGAGCTCCCTGTACTCGGGGACGTCCTTCAGCCTGAGAATCTGGTTAATGAAGATGGAACCGTCCGAGAATATCATGGCCTTAAACCTGACGGGGTACCCGCTGAGGTTCATGACGAAAGTATTGTAGAGGCTGACGACCTTATCCCCGTAGTAGCCCGTTGGCTGGCACACGAAGTCCCAGACCTGAGCAGTCTGGGGCTTCTTTCCGAAGACGTCGAGGAATGAAGCATGATCAAGCACTATCCCGTACGTGCCCCCTCCCGGCACCCTGATGAAAACAAATGGGTAGGGGTTGAGGGGGTCGAGGTCCGCGCCATTCACCCTAGCGCAGAAGAGCTCAGCCATGATCGTCTGCTTTAGCTGGGTACCCTCATCCGCTATGAGGAACGAGATGTTCCTAGCCCCCCTCCTAACGGCCTCAGCTATTAGGTAACCTATCTCCCCATTCTCTTTCGGCGTGAAGGGTGTCTCGGGGGATATGAAGACGAACAGGACATCCCTCCCATTAAGTACCTCTGAGGGCACCTCGCTCCAGTTATGAACTATGAAGACATCTATCCCCTTCTCCTCCATCAGCCTAACCAGCTCGCTCGACCCGTCCCACCCAGGGTTAAGGGGGGAGGCACCGGCCGGTAGGGTGAGGTAGCGTGGAGGGGACTGCAGGAGGGCGAGTATGGCTATGAACACCAGAGCAGCTAAGAAGGCTGCCTTACCTCCCCTCATCCTCCAGAGACCTCGCCACGATAGCTATCCTGACGAATTGGAGGGAAGCTGCTGTTAGGGTGAAGCCTATGAGGGCTGAGAGGAGCGAAGTCGCAACCAGCCCGCTCGCCATGAGCCCGACCGCTATGAGGTAGAAGTAGACTGCCACGCCCAGCGACACTATGCCTGCACCCATCGCGACCAGCTCCTTTAAACTCCTCCTCAAGGCGTCACCCCGAGTAGATACAGGACTGAGTTAATTAGTTGCCTCAGGGAGGAGTAGACCCCGTAATAGGAGGTCATGAGGTGCTGGCTCGTCCTCACAGGGTACAGGGGGTTATCACCGAGGTACGCCATCATCATGAGTAGCATACCGGCAAGGACAGCGTTACCGACATAGAAGCCGAGGAGCCCCCTCCTCTTAAGCGGATCCATGGTGAACGCACCGACCATCCACCCCCAGACAACGAATATCGACAGGACGAACGCCGCAGCCAGAGCCACTATCTCCGGGCCCGTGAACCCGTAGGGTAGCTCGACACCACCCAACGCCGTGGACTGGAGAGTGGGGACTAACACCAGCCTTATGGAGCCATAGACTATTGGGAGGACAACGAGCTCCCCAACGACGAAGGCAGAGCCCTTGATCCCGATGAGGAGCAGGCCAGAGAGCACCGTCGGCGGCCTCGACAGGTCAGCCCGCACGGACTCGAGCAGGGAGGGGTCGGTGCCAGCGAAGAGGGCCGAGATCGTTGAGAAGAGCTCCCTTGAGAGGTACAGCGCGGCGCCGAGGGCGGTTGCGAGGAGGAGCACCCTCCCAGCCAGGGCACTGACGAGGAAGGTCATCGCCATGGAGGCTGGGCCCGTAGTGGTTGCTGCCATGTACTTCATGGCTGAGTAAGCCCCCAGAACCCCCAGGGCAACAAGTAGGGGGACTATTACTCTGTAACTAAGGGCTATCGTGATGGAGAGCGGTGAGACCTTAGACACGTCCGAGCCAGGGCTTTTCAGCGACGTCGCCCAGGTATCTACTATCGAGTACGGAACCACTAAGGAGGCGACGAGGGCGAGGACATACGGATCCGTGCCCGTATAAGAGGAGACCAGCAAGTACACAATGACTGACGCAGTAAAGACGCCTAGCCCGGTGAACGAGGATATCAGGAATAGCAGGGGCAGGAATGTCTGGGCAAGGAGCAGCGGGCTCCATACAAGGGTGGTGAGCGGGTAAGAACTTACTATCCTATACGCTGGGACAGCCGTTAGTAGCGCCGCCACTAATGGGAGAGCCGCCCTCAGCCCCGCAGCGATAGCGTAGGACCTCCTCACTCGCTAACACCCCGGAGGAACCGATTAATCATTGATGCGAGCCTGTACGCCTCCTTAACCTCCTCCTCACTGAGCTCCCTGGGTGAGTACCTCGCTACCTCGTACCTCGCCGTAAGGCCCTTGAGGGGCTCTCTCGGGGGCCCCCTAACTTTCCTTAGGTACTCCCAGTGCGTCTCGCTGGGCGCCCTGGGCACTGAGCGGCTCAGGAGGCCCACAGCATGCCAGTAAAGCGTTATGACTGCGTCACGGGGTGAGGGATAGCGTGAGGGGAGTGGTGGCGGTGGGTAGCGCTCCCTTACTGCCCTAATTATTCTTCTCCCAACACCACGCATAATGTAGGCGATCACAGCAATCGTTACGACCAGCCCGACTGCGGCGAGGAGTATGTTACTACCGATGACGGGCGCGGCTGGGATCGCCAGTGGCGGCAGGGGCGCTGAGGCTCCTGAGGGGTTGTAACTTGCTCGCGCGAGGTTGCCTAGGTTCTGGAACAGTGTGAGGACCGAAGCCCCCGAGGTGGCGTTAGCTGGTGGTGTGGGGGAGTTGAGTGACTTGATCAGCTCGTCGAGGGACTCCCTAACGTCGTCTAGGAGGCTGTACTGTTTCAGGTCCTCGTATGCGTGGGCCACCTCAGCCGCCTCCTCCGGCGTTACTTGGAGCCCCTCAGCCGCCTCGGGCATGAGTGTCTTCAGTATGTACTTAGCCAGCGCCAGGTCCCTCGGGTCGAACATCCACGGGTTCTCCTCGAGCATCTGCGCGAGCTGCTGGGCCAGTGTCGGGTCACCCCTGGCGTACGCTTCAGCAGCTGCTATGAGGAGCTCCTTCAGCGTCTCGTCCTTAATCATTGAGGCCTGGGAAGCAACAGCGTCCACGAGGGATACCTCCGGGGAGAGGCCCAGGTACTGCTTGAGGAGGGCCACGGTGGCGAGGTTCGCGTTGGCGGCGCCGAACTTAGTGCTCAGTATCGCGAGGACGAACTCGTTCTTACCTTCGTTACCGTAATGAGTAACAACCTCCTCGATGTATTTCCTCGTATAGTCCGTAGGAGCCCCATGTGTGTGGTACCAGAGATCCGTCGCCGCGTACGCAGCGAAGGCGTCGGTGGCCAGCGTGCGGTTTGCCTCATTGGGGGGAGGGAGGTATGCCTCGACAGCTGGCCCGGACCCCCTCCTGGCGCAGGCGTCCCTCACGGTCGCCACTGTCTTCCCCCTGAGCTCTGGATCGCTTATGGTGTAGTATATTGGGTCGTAGCTGATGGCGCATGCCCCCCTCGGGGGTGGGTAGTACCAGGCGGATGCGGTCAGCCTGACGAGGAGGTAGGAGGTGTCGTTGATCAGGTCTGGGTAAGCCTTCATCACGTCCGCGGGGTCAGTGAGGTTAGCGGTGGTGACCCACTTATCGTACTCTGGGGAGCCGTCGTACATGGCTATGTGAGCGATTATTACGTGCGGGGGAAGGCCGGTGGCGTTCGAGGCTATCGCCACGATCAGCGCGGATGTCTCCGAGAGGTTCATCTCCTCAAGTGACGCCATAATCAGTAGCTCAGGAGAGACCGCTGCCGAGCCGTTCTCCACTGGCACCGCCACACCAGAGCCGTTGCCGCCGCCCCCGCCGACATTGGCTGGCGTGGTGACGTTGACTACTATGGGCTCCGGGACCTCAATAACTGACTCATTGATCTTTATTGCCCCACCCTTAAGCAGGTGCTCAATGATCGCTATAGCGTACGGCGAGTGCCTAGGCTCAACAGCTGCCACTGGGTACGCCAGAAGAGATACCAGAACAGTCGCCAGCGCTGCCGCCGCTAACCACCTCAACCCCCGCACCTACCCATTAACGTCCTTCAAGACAAATAACGGATGCGGACACGCACCATTAATATCTGTCTCACAGAGAATACTCACAGGTCCGGCGTTATGGGTAAGTTCGTGGACATAATGAAGGCCGTTCTCTCCGAGTCCTCGAGGATACTGGTGGAGAGGGAGAGGGAGGTCAAGTTCATAGTCGCTTCCATGGTCGTCAGCGGGCACGTCCTCCTCGAGGGCGTGCCGGGCATAGCGAAGACCCTCACAGCGAGGGTTGTCGCGAAGCTATTCAACCTCAAGTACAGGAGGATACAGTTCACACCCGACCTCCTCCCAGCCGACATCATAGGGACCAAGATATACAACCCGAAGACCTCGGACTTCGAGGTCCGCACAGGGCCGATATTCGCTAACATCGTACTAGCAGACGAGATAAACAGGGCCAGCCCGAGAACCCAGTCAGCGTTGCTGGAGGCGATGCAGGAGAGGCAGGTAACGATCGAGGGCGAGACGATGAGGCTTGAGGACCCCTTCATAGTGATCGCTACCCAAAACCCCATAGAGATGGAGGGCACATTCCCCCTGCCGGAGGCACAGATCGACAGGTTCCTTGTTAAGATAAACGTGGAGTACCCAAGCGATAAGGGCCTCATACAGATCATGAAGAGGGCCGACGAGATAGAGGAGGAGCTCAGGCGGCTAGCACCGGTGGCCTCCGGCAAGGACATAATCGATGCGAGGGCTGAGGTGAGGAAGGTCTTCATCGACGACTCACTCCTCGACTACATAGTGAGGATCGTGAAAGGCACCCACGAGCACCCGGCCGTGAGGCTGGGGGCCTCGCCGAGGGGCGCGATAGCGCTCCACAAGCTCTCGAGGGTGTGGGCCATAATGAGTGGGAGGGACTACGTCATACCTGACGACATCAAGGCCGTTGCCAGGGAGGCCCTGCAGCACAGGATAATACTGAAGCCCGAGTACGCGTTTGAGGGGGTCACCCCGGCTAAGGTCGTTGAGGAGGTGCTGGCCAAGATACCTGTACCAACGCCGTAGGTCTGAGCCATGGGGGATACTGAGCTATCGGTAACGGCGCTCGCCGCAACCGCTACAAGGAGGGTTGTTTGGCTAGCCCTGATAGCGGGCACTATGGCGGCTCTGGCGATCCTCTCCCTCCACGAGACGGGGCCGCTGCTGGCCGCCTCCGTCATAATAGCTGTTGTCGGCATAACGCCCGCTATCTACATAGGTGCCGCACTCAAGGGCCTGAACTCCGTTAGGTTGAGGGTGTTCGTGAGGGAGCCGGCCGTTGAGGGCGAGGTCGTTGAGGTGAGGGTTGAGGTAGAGAACAGGTCGAGGGCCGCTTTCGAGCTCATGGAGGTCACCGTCCATCCTTCACCGTACTTCAAGGTCGTTGGTGGCTCGACAACGGCTGTGATGTCGCTCGGGCCGAGGGAGAGGGCCTCATTCAGTTACTACGTCCGGGTTAGGGCCGGAACCCATGTCTTCCCGGAGCCGAGGATCGTTGTCAAGGACCTCCTCGGCCTCATGAGGGTGGAGGCGGTGGCGTCCCCGAGGCCGACGCTGAGGGTCTACCCAAGAATAGTTCATGTGCCGACGGTCGGCGTTACCCTGGCCTCGAGGCCCGCCGGGATGGCGAGGACGAAGAGGAGGGGTAGGGGGGTCGAGTTCTACGGGATAAGGGAGTACGTCCCGGGGGACGAGTTCAGGTGGATAGCGTGGAAGGCGTCGGCGAGGACCGGGATGAGGAGGCTCTTTGTTAAGGAGTTCGAGGAGGAGTCCAGCGTCAATGTGTTCATGGTCATCGATACCCACCCCTCGATGTTTGCTGGGCCGCCGGGCTCGACAATAATAGAGTACGTTATGAGGTCGGTCGCGGAGATAGCGGCGTACGCCCTAAGGAGGGGTGACTCGGTCGCTGTGCTCTACGCGGGGAGGGGGATAACGCACGAGAACGTGCCCGTTAGGGGCCTGGCAAACCTCGGCAACGTATTGAGGGTTCTCTCAAGCATAACGTGGCCGGAGATGGTTGAGCACGTCCCCCCACCCTACGTATCCCTGGTACAGACGCTGGTGAGGGGTCTTCCGAAGGTGCTGCCTAGGGAGAGGAACACCATCATAGTGTTCACGAGCCTCCCGCACAAAGAGGGTTCGGAG
Organism: Desulfurococcales archaeon; assembly: GCA_015521325.1. Classification (GTDB taxonomy): domain Archaea; phylum Thermoproteota; class Thermoprotei_A; order Sulfolobales; family NBVN01; genus WAOK01. The sequence goes on from WAOK01000015.1 coordinate 9,953, forward strand.
GAACTGATCAGGTCGCTGGAGAGGCTTAGGAAACAGGGCAACTACGTAATGCTCGTCGCCCCGCTGGTGGAGTTCTTCGAGCTCGCCGGGCTGAGCGGCCTCGAGGCCGCAGTCTACAGGCTGAGGGCGTACGCCAGCATAAAGGAGAGGAATGAGGTTATCAGGGAGCTGAGGAGGAGGGGGATACCGGCGATCGCTGTGGGGCCGAAGGACATAAGCGACGCCGTCATAAGGCGCCTCGAGTGGGTCAGGGCAGTTACCTGAGCATGTACAAATCATACACTACCTAAAAAGCGGCCGGAGATCACTAGGAACCAGAGGTCGATGCTTATTGACCACTAAAAAAGAGAGAGCTAATACTGTCGAGGTCTTCGACAACGATATAGTTGGGTTCTGCCGGAGGCTATCCGAGCTGGCGAGGGAGGCCTTCACATCGTTCGAGGCAATCATATACCCGAGGAGCGGGGGAGACATAGACTATGTAGACCTCGTGTTCCTCTGTGACCAAAACAGGCGGTGCTCTATCACGGTCTTCGCTGTCAAGGCTGACGGGAGCGGTATGGGGGCTAACGCTGCCGAGATGCCCTCCCTTATAGGCTCGGTGCTGGCGGCTAGTGCTCTCAGGGGTTCTTATGCCGAGATAGTGAAGGGGGATAAGGAAAAGTTGTCTGAGCGGGTAGCTGGGCTCTCGAGCAAGCTAAACAGCGGAACCCGGTGTGTGGGTGATGGGGAGATGGACATAGAGAAGTTTTTGGCGAGAATGGCTAACTCCGCCAAAGCGATAGGGACTGCGGCCTGCCCGTCAAGGAGTAGGTCAGCCCTCAACCTATTCCTTCACTCGCTCATGGCCGCAACATGCCTAGCACACTCCAGTAGAGTGAGCTCTATACTGGCCGACGAGATAAGGGGAGGTCCTGCCGGGCACTCAATGCCGACAATGATACTCACTTCCAGAGTCGCCGCAGGGGATACCGTGGTCACCCTATTCCTCGAGCTCAGCAACGACGAGGCAGGGGTGGCCGCCGAGGTTAGGGAGGGCGGTAGGGTCTCCGTGCTGGAGGGCTTCGACGCGATACGCTCGTACGTGGGTCTACTCAAGAATTGGGAAACCGGCTTAGCCTCTTACTGCACTGTTCTCTATGGCTACACGGGTATGGGGCATTATTAACTCCAGTGAGGACGTAGAGACAGGTGTGGGGATGGTCGAGGCCAGGGCAGCGGTGGCCGAGCCCCTCACTTACATGATGAGGAGGCTGAGGCGGCAGAAGTACCACCTCATAGGGGCCCACAGCGCCGTTAAGAAGTGTCTGTGGGTCCATAACGCCTTGGTCGAGGGCAGGTTCTGCTATAAGTGCAAGTTCTACGGGATCGAGTCACACAGGTGCATCCAGTTCAGCCCATCGACCCTCTGGTGCTGGAACGCGTGCATGCACTGCTGGAGGGTGAGGCCCCAAGACTACGGCCTCAGCTACTCAGACCTCACGAGACTACCATACGTCGACGACCCCGAGATACTGGTTGAGGCAGCCATAGCGGAGCACCGCAGGACGGTGAGCGGCTACAGGTCGAAGGCCCCGGAGCGGATGTGGAGGGAGGCGATGAACCCGAAGCATGTCGCCATATCCCTCACGGGCGAGGCAACCCTCTATCCTAGGTTAGGTGAGCTCATAGAGGCGTTCCATAGGAGGGGCCTGACAACGTTCCTTGTGACGAGGGGTGTGAGACCAGACGTCCTAGCTTCCCTCGAGGAGGAGCCTACCCAGCTCTACGTCTCGCTGGAGGCGTGGAATAAGGAGATGTACGAGTACTTCAACAGGCCCCTAGTCCCGAGGGGCTGGGAGAAGACCCTCGAGACCCTATCCATACTCCCATCCTTCTCCTCCCCGACAGTGATAAGGATTACCGTGATCCGGGGATTCAACATGGGCGAGGAGGACGTTAAGGGCTTCGCCAAGCTAATGGAGCTTGCCCAGCCAACGTTCATTGAGGTTAAGGCGTACATGCACGTCGGCGGCTCTACCGAGAGACTCAGCAGGGAGTCAATGCCGACCCACGCCGAAGTAAGGGCGTTCGCCGAGAAGCTAGCTGCTGAGATAGGGTACAGGATTGCTTCAGAGTCCAGACCCTCTAGGGTCGTCCTCCTAACAAGGCTCCCCGGCCCAATCATAAGGTACGGCAAGGGCTGCCCGAGGGGTTGGGAGGAGGAGGACGTGGGGGACGAGTTCAGCGGGGAGTACGGGTCACCTGACCAGGTCTGACTGGTGCGTGTTTAATAACCCCCTAGCACCTACGCCCTATCAGCCGGTGCTGGGTATGAAGATAGCGAGGGTGAAGAGAGGGCGTGCAGCAGCGACAGCGGCGGTAATGGCTGCCCAAGTAGCTGCCGCGACGTCCGTGATGGGGTATGCCTCGTTGGGCGAGCCCCTCACGTCCTTCATAGTCTACTCAGCGTCATACGCGCTCTCAGCGATAGCCTTGGCTGTTCCGGTGATGAAGAGACTATCCCCGGCAGCCACAGCCTACGGTACCTCGATAGCTATAGGTGCGTCGGCGGCGCTCCTGCTCACGCAGACCGAGCCAGCCGCGTCGGTAGCGATGAGCGGGGCGGCGCTCGCCGTCAGCGTATCGGCTACCTCCTCAGCCCTAGTAACCTACGCAGGCGAGTCAGCGGGCCCAGCCCTCTCCTCACTAGCGTTCTCAGCTGGCTCACTCAGCGGGTACGGTGCGTCAGCTCTCCTAACCGCTGTCGGTGCCCACGCAATCACCCCGCTACTCTCTGCGGGGCTTGCCGCGGCATCCACCGTAATGACGGGCGCCATGCCCAAGCGTTTCTGGCACCGCCTGATATTCAGGCCAGGTAGGAGACCTACGGGCGGGATAGGCGCAGCCATAGCCGTAGCGAGTGCTGGCGGGGCCATGTTCTCAGCCGCCCTAACCGCCAAGCTCTCAACACTGGGTAACGAGGCCGTGATGGCTGTTTGGTTCGTGACAGCGGCGGCGCCGATGGGCTTCTACGGTAGGGCGGCGAGGGCCAGTACCCTGTATAGGAGGGTGTTGCCCACGGCCACAGCGGGCAGGGGCTTCGCCGTGATACCGGCCATGACCGACCCCGGTAGCGCTGCCGGCTTCGCCCTCGCCATATCCTCCGCCCTCGTAGTGTCTGTAGCTTGGGCATACCTCATAACCTCCGCTGTGAGGGCCGTGATGGACAGGGTAAAGGAGCCAGCTAAGGTTGCGGGTGTCTACGCAGCGTCCTCGACAGGGTCACTGGGCGGGTCGCTCACTGCCTACGCCTTAACGAGTGGTGCGGGGGCTGAGGCGACCCTAGCGGTGTCGGGGTTCCTCTCCCTAACAGCCCTACTCCTTCTTAGAAAGGATAGACTCGGCTGAGTACGCGTTCCTCAGCACGAGGTCGAGGACATCTTCATTATCTATTATGAAGGAGTAGGTGAGGTTGACGAGCCTAACAAGCCCACGAGAGACCATTACCTGGGTGCTGAACCTCAGCTCGGTGAAGTACCCGACCCTCCTAAGTGCTTGGGAGAGCCTCTTCCTAACCTGCTGGTAGGTGCCCTCGGCCGACGCGACCCTCCTCCTCTTCACCGAGGCAACGGCTTTCCCGGTAAGCTCGTGGGAGGGGGTCAGCCACTTTGCGTACGTACCGTATAATTTATCAATGGAGTCCCTCGAAGCGTAGACCCTGCCGTAGGGAGTGTGTATGTAGACAGCGAAACCCCGGGAGGCGAGCCACTTAAGGGCCTCCTCAGCCCTCTCCCTAGGAGCCCCGGCAGCCGCGGCGACGACGTCCGGAGGTGCGGGGGACTCGCTTATGACGTCGAGGAAGCGCCTCCTCCTGCTTATGCTCCACACATACCTAACCACCTCCGGGTCAACACTGACCGCCACACCAGCCCTCCCAGCCTCGACAAGGCCATCGATTAAGGAATCGACGTCAACGGTGTCCGGCGTGACTATGAAGACCACGTACCTCTGCCAGCGGGCCTTCCCGGCTGACCTGAGCACCCTGCCAAGCCTCTGGACAAAGCGTATTGGTGAGGCGGTGTTGGACCAAATAATGAGCAGGTCGGCCTCAGGCATGTCGATCCCCTCCTCCCCCGCGGAGGTCGCTACGACGACCTCGGTCCTGGCCGACCTCGCTGCCTCGAGCGCCTCCGCCGGGTTAACCCAGCGCCTCCCATAGAGCTCGGCAACGCCCCATCCCGAGGCCCTCAGCATCGCAGCAACGTAGGCCGCGACCGAGACCCTCTCAATAAAGACTATCGCCTTGGTGAAGCCCTCGTGATCGGAGAGCGCTCTCTCGAGGGCCTCCATCTTGTGGGCTTTCCTCACTCCAGCAGACTCAAGCTTTGGGAGCACCCACCCGAGTACCTTAGATAACCTGCCCCCCTTCCTTAGGGACTCCTTGAGCGCTAGTGCCCCGTCCCTCACGAACCACCTTATCGCGTTCCCCACCGCCGCCCTATCACTCCCACCATACTGGGCCCAGAAGTCCTCGAGCTCCCTGTAGATGCCCTCCTCGACCCCGTTGAGGGGCGCCTCATAGACCTCCGCGCTCCATGCCGGGAGATACCTCGCTATCCTCGGATCCTCCCAGCCCCAGCACCTCACCTCCCCTATAGCCTCCTCGATCTCCGCCCTCCTCGACCTCGGCACTAGGGGGGTGAGGCCCAGCCTCCACCTGAAGCCCCAGTTGGTGACGACGTACCTGTAAGCGTCCTTGCCTGTGGTGTGGTGGCACTCATCAATAACAACTGCATCGAACCCCTCTGCCACAAACCGCTCCCATTCAGCGACCACCGCCTCAGGCGTGGCCACAACTACCCTGGCTCCCCAGTTCCTCCTGCGGAGCGTCTTAGGGAGGGAGCCGTGGACGGGGCGGGACTCGATCCCCTCCTTCCTTAGGTACGCCGAGGTCTGCTCTACCATGAACCTCGTGGGCTCGAGTACGAGAACCCTCTTCGCCCTGCCGCTCCGCAGGAGCTCCTCTATCCATATCGCCGCTATGAGGGTTTTCCCCGTGCCTGTCGGCATACAGACTACTGCCCTGCCTTTCCGGAGGGCCCACCTAGCCGCCTCTACCTGGTAGTCCCTTGGCCTCAGCCTGACCAACTGGGTGACACACCATCAGAGGTGCTTAGCTGCCTTCTTCATTATCTCCGCGTACAGCGTGACGGTGTCGACGTACTTCGTCGCCGGCGGCCCCGTGTATATGAGGTGGGCCCTAAGACCCTCAACACCCCTGACCTCCTTCACCAGGAACTCCGCTATCGCCTCGGCGAGGGGGCCGAGGTCCGGGTACCCCCTCCCGAGCGGGACTCTCTTCTTCAGTATCCTCCTCCCTATGGCGAAGCCTATGACCTGGCTGAACCTGAGGGAGAGATGACCCTTGCTAAGTGCTAGGGTCTTCCTTAGTATGTCTGTCCAGAACTCCTTCGTGGCGGCCTTATTCGCTCCCTCGAA
>WAOK01000016.1 GCA_015521325.1 Desulfurococcales archaeon
GGCGCCGTAACCGAGTTCATAGCAAGCCTGAAGGAACCCATAAAGGAGCTCCTGGACACAATGGCCCAGAGCCTGAACGGCGAGAAGCTAGGGAAGGAGGTTGCGTCGTTCTACAAGCAGCTCATTGACTCAGGCATACCGGAGGACATGGCGAAGGAGATGACGAGGGAGTACTTCAGGAAGAGGCTCGAGTCAGCCCCCAACATAGGCTCGATAATGAACATGTTCAGGGGAGGCTTCAAGGGCCCCACAAAGATCATGATCGCCAGGACGCCGAAGGAGGCGGTGAAGCAGCTAGAGGCGCTGAAGGAGGCGTACCCAGAGAAAGCCGAGAAGATAGAGAGAGCCATCAGGATGCTCAAAGCCCTAGAGGAAGAGGAGGAAAAAGAGAAGGAAGAGGAGTGAAGAACACCTTTTCCCCAAACACCAGATACGCATGACTAGGGCCGAGGGCGGCGAGGTATGCCGGAGACGCCGGAGGACAGGCTAAGGAGGGTTGAGGAACTCCTGGCCAAGGTACTGGCGAGACTCGATCAGATAGAGGCGTACCTCGCCGCCCTCGGCGTCACGGACGAAACCCTCAGATCCGCTTTCAGGATAGCCTCGGCGTTCTCCGTGCCCGCCGCAGCGGCCATACAGGCAGCGCAGAGGGTGGTAGAGGCTGTGAGGGAGATCGGTGCCGTGGACCCCATCAGTAAGGCGGTTATAGAGACTCTCTCAGGCTGTGAGGAGCTGAGCGTGTCGGAGATCACGAGGAGGGTCAGGATGATACGTGGGACAGCGTCAAGAAGAATAATTAGGGAGAGGCTCGCCACCCTGGTGAGGAAGGGGGCAGTAGTTAAGATAGAAGGGCCTAAACCCAAGTATGTCCTAAAAAGATGCCTGGGGGAGGCGGAACTGATTGAGTAAAATACTCGGTAAATTATTGGCGGTATACGCGGTCCTGAAACTAATAGCGACAGCAGCTGCTACCATGACCTATATGCAGTACTACCGCCTTAGCTTAGCGATGAGGCGCTGGTCTTACACCAGGAGGTTCGAGAAGGAGACCAAGGGACTGCCTAAGGATCTAAGGGCGGAGCTGATGGTGGAATACAGGGCCGCATTGAAGAGGAAACTAAGGACAATAGGAGTGAGGGAAGCTGCCGCCCTAATGGCACGCATAAAAAGAGGGAAGAACAACTACGGTTTTTAGATGGGGACCTCAAGGCCTTAAATAATGAGTGGAGCACGGTCTGAAGTAATCACGAAGGTTTTAGTTCCTTAATCATCTTCATGAAAGCCTCCGCGTCTCCCTCATTCAGCACGTGAATATCCACGAGAAGCCCCCTTGCCGCTCTATATTCCTTCTACCCGTAACTACGTATGAAATACCTAGAGCTGGTGTACGCGTCCTCAACGATATCGACAACATACCAGAACTCCTCCGATAACCTCCTCAAACAATCGTTTCCGGATATAGCTACCAAGTCGATTCACTAACCCTTATATAGATATATGGAGAGGTTAGGATGCCTAGGCCGCCACATGGGGAGATTTATCAGCGCATTAACTACTGCGTACAGGATCATAAGGCTACTCGTTAGCCTGCTCGGGTTCCTCATATACATGCAGCACCTGAAGCTGAGAGCGAGGTTAAAGAGGTGGTCGAACAAGAGAGCCTTCAAGAAACGGCTGAAGGACCTTCCACCGGACCTTAGGAAGGAGCTGAGCGACGCATATGGAGAAGTGCTGAAGGAGACCGTGAAAGTTCCTGGGCTCGGGCAGTTCATGAGCTTCACAACAAGTAGAAGACATAGAAAGTGAGCGCCTTAAGTAAGGATAAAGGAAAACGCCTTCTCAACAGACATTCGGAATAATAAAAGCATACAATATGCTGTGGTTATCGTTAGACTACTCGAGCATGATCGTGATATTATTTAGAATCAGATTTGTAGTAACGCACTTAGAACATGAATCCGTTAGGCACGCGTCACTAAATATGATGAGCGTGCGTTAACAATCTCGTCTGGCTATATCCAGTGCTTTTTCGACCAGGTCTTGGGAGAGATAAAAAGAAGTCTTCACAAGCTCATTTATTTCTCTATCTACATCGTCTATGATACCCCACTTCTTGGCCAGTATTAGGGTGCCGAGCGTGCCCATAACCTTCAGGCCCAGATCCCTCGCTATGCCTCTAGCTTTCTTATCGTCCAGCAGTACCATGTCTGCACCTTTCTCAATAGCGAGAGCTATTGCCTCAGCCTCCCCCTTATGAATCGGGGCAGTAAGCAGTACCTCAATCAGCAGATCGTTTCTGACACCCCATACCTTTATCCATTCCGGCAAAGGCACACCATACTCCTCCGCCACAGCTCTAGGAACCATAACGGTTGTGAATAAGTGTCTCAGGAGATTAAGCCTCCCTATCCTCGATAGAGCTATCAGCACACTCGTGTCAGCTACAACCCTCAACGCTGTTAATCTCCCTCCTTCTTGCTCATCAGCTCCTTAACCACCTTTAAATCCTCCTCTAATTCCTCTAGATCATAATTAAGAGGTATCCCACGCACCCTTAACTCATAAAGGAACTCCCTCAGACTAAGCCCCGCAACCTCAGCCGCCTTTCCCAACGATACCCTTCCCTCGCGATAAAGCTCAAGCGCCACCAGCAGCCTCAATTCATCCTCTAGCTTACGAGGTCTTACCAAGGCGGCTACATCACTAGGAACCTTGACCTTGACTTCAACCTGCTTCGACATCTCTCAGCACCCAGTAATTAGTTAGTTCTCGCAATAGATTTACAGATAATAAACATATTAAAGCTGGTCTGCGAGCCGATCAAGCCATTAGAATATCTAGGTCAGGCTAACAAAGTTCGTGAAGAATTAATAACCCTAGTCACTAAAGTCTGCGGTTCTAAGGAAATCTTCCACTTCTTTCCTTAGTTTCTTCAGTTCCTCAGACAGGGTATCCGATAACGCAAGTTCATTAAGCAGTTCCCAGTCAATGATTTCCTTCGTGGCCGCGAGCAACCATGCAGCCTTCTCCCAGTCTTCACCACTCTCCCAGTACTTCCACGCCGCCAAGTAGGTGATGATTAGGTACTCTGGAGGATCGATATATAGGTGAAACTCCTCGATCACCAGCTTTAGGGGAGGTGCTTTTCTGTCATAGATATCCGAGACGATATCTATCGATTTCAGGGCTAGGATCGAATCAGAGGGCAACAGATACCCCCTGCCTATTCTCTCGCCGAGTCTCGACAGGAGGTCTTCGAGCACCTTAGCCGCCCGCCCCTCCGCTATGACGTCCACGTCCATGGTTCTGTAGACCCTACCCGTCAGCAGCTCCACCGCGAACCCGCCCGTAACTATCACCCTGCCCAGCCCTGATGACTCGAGCCTCGTGTTAAGCCACGCAACCAGATAGGCGAAAGCCTTAGTATCGTCGCCCATCCTGGTAGCCTTCGAGGCTATAGATGGGAATTCATGCAGAAGCCCCCTCAGAACCTCATCCTCAGAACTCTTTTTCTCTCTCTGCATTCCACCACCTCAAACCATGCCTTAAACGCCTCCTCAGCAAGTGCGGCCAGCCTGAGTACCTCTTCCTTGGGCCTCGGCCTCCGCCTCTTAGGTCTCGGGACTTTCGAGAGTTCTCGCTTGATTAGTTCACGGCGGTAACGGCGCATGCGCTCGATGTCCTCCCAGCTGAGTACCCTCACCCCCATCCCCGGGATAGTATTGTGTTCTGAGAGTGAAAAATGGGAGGTGTGCCCAGATCATGCCCGTGTAGTTAACTAATCACTTCACTTTTCTTTTTCTTCTTTCTTCTCCTTCTTCCTCTTACCACATCTTCTAGGCATGGGGACCACCATAATCAATTCGTAAATTAATTGATAAGTTCGGCTTACGTTGAGAGAGCAAACAAGTCATTGGGGCCGAGCCGAAGATGTGGTTATGACCGTGTAGGTTGCTTTAAGAGCTGGGCATTCACCGCGACGATGACAGTGCTGACCGACATCAATAGAGCACCTAGGGCCGGCGGCATAATGAATCCCGCAGGAGCGAGGACCCCAGCAGCCAGCGGTATGGCTACTGAGTTGTAGCCGGTTGCCCAGGCAAGGTTCTGAACCATCTTCGCATAGGTGGCCTTAGCGAGCCTGATCACCCTAGGCACGCCCCTAGGGTCATCACTGGCGAGTATTATGTCAGCGGACTCGATCGCTACATCGGTTCCTGCACCAATAGCTATCCCCACATCCGCCGCCGTCAGGGCTGGGGCGTCATTGACACCGTCCCCCACCATCGCGACCCTCCTGCCCCCCTCCTTGAGCCTCCTCACCGCCTCGGCCTTCTCATGCGGCAACACCCTCGCGTAATACTCGCTTATGCCGAGCTCATTAGCAACCCACGCAGCCGCCTCCTCGGAGTCACCAGTTATCATCACGACCGAGATGCCCATGTCCTTCAGCTCCTTGACCGCCTCAACAGCCTCCGGCCTTATCACGTCCGAGAGCCCTACCAGAGCGGCGAGGGAGCCATCAACGATGACGTACACCACAGTGGCACCTCTCCTACCCAGCTCAGCCGCCGCCCTCGGGGCCTCGATGCCTGCCTCGAGAAGGTAGTTCTCACCCACCACCATGACCTCCCTGCCACCGACGATGCCCCTCACACCCTTCCCCGGCATGTTCTCAAAACCTTCAACGTCAGTGAGCCTGGGCGAGACATCCTTCTTCTTTGCGAAGTCAACGATAGCCTTAGCTATTGGGTGCTCGCTCATCGCCTCAAGCGACGCTGCCAGCTGGAGAGCCTCGCCCTCACTGAACCCGTTTAGGGGTATGAACTCGGTTACTTCGAACACGCCCTTCGTGAGTGTGCCTGTCTTATCGAATACGACGGTATCAACGTCCTTTACGGCCTCGAACGCCTGCCTCCGCCTCACGAGAACCCCCGACTCAGCCGCTATCGCTGTCGACTTAGCGACGACGAGCGGGATCGCCAACCCCAATGCGTGGGGGCAGGTGATCACCATCACCGTCACGGCCCTCTCAACAGCGAAAACAAGGGGGTAGCCTAGCCAGAGCCAGGAAGCGGCGGTGACGGCTCCGCCGCCAAGAGCTATGAGGGTGAGCCACTTCGCCACCCTGTCCGCGAGATCCTGGGTTCTGGTCCTGCTCGCCATAGCCTCCCTCACGAGCCTCATGACCTGCGCGATGTAGGTATCCTCCCCAGCCCTACTGACCTTAACCGTCAATGAGCCCGAAAGGATGAGGGAGCCAGAGACGACCTCGTCGCCAGGGCCCTTCTTCACGGGCTTAGACTCACCGGTGATTAGTGACTCATCAACGTGCGCCTCGCCCCTCACCACGACACCGTCGGCGGGGATCCTCTCGCCGGGCCTCACAACTATTTGGTCACCAGGCCTGAGCTCAGAGGCAGGAACCTCAACTACCTCACCATCGACTATTCTCCGAGCGGTCTTCGGTATGAGCTCTGCTATCTTCTCCAGTGCCCTTGAAGCCCCTAGGACGCTCCTCATCTCAATCCAGTGGCCGAGGAGCATTATGTCTGTGAGCGTGGCTAACTCCCAGAAGAAAGGCCTCCCCGCCGATGCCAGTGTGGCGTACGCGCTATATAAGAATGCTGTAGACAGCGCCACCGCTATGAGTGTCATCATCCCCGGTGCCCTCAGCCTGAGCTCGCTGGCCGCCCCCCTTAGGAAAGGCCAGCCGCCGTAGAAGTATATGGCGCCCGAAAGAGCGAGAAGTACTAACTCACTATGAGGGATCCTTACCTCGTAACCTAGCCACGCCTGTATGCTAGGGGATAGGGTAAGGACTGGTATCGTTAACAGCGTTGATACGATAAGCCTATTCTTGAAGTCTTTAAGCATGTGTGCGTGGTGATCGGCGTGTCCTCTGTGGGAGTGTCCGTGCATAAGTCTGTTACCATTATGTTACTATTAACAGAGTTAAAGAGTGTGACTAAAAAATAAGCTATGTTTCCTCCGAACTACTTCAGCAGCTACCTCACGATGACCTTTATTATGAGTGGCTCGTCAGGCGACTTCATCGGCTCTACCTGGATCCTCACATTGGCCTTCTCGTTCTTCTGCCTAAGCGCCTTCCTTATTACGTAGGCCGCTATGAACGCCTCCGGCGACAGCGTGAACTTTATGCCCCTCTTCCCCAGCAGTATCGCCACTGGCTTGAAGATGCTGTCGTAGACCTTTATCGTGTATACGGCGCCCTTGCTCTCCGCCTCCTTCGGAACCTCGACCTCGACCTTCTCGCTGATCCCCATTATCTTGAAGACCTTCGGGACGTCCTGGGCGATGTCGCTCACGTCCTCCCCTATCTCAACGCCTAGGTTCTTGAACATCTCGTCAGCGATCTCCGTAGCGTCCCGCAGTATCAGCTGGGTCATCGCCGCCGACCCGGTGCCGAGGGCCTTCGATAGCGCCAGCTGGTACATAGCGACTATTGCGTTTATGGTTCCGGTCGGGATTGAGGCCTTGTCCGCCAAGTCGAACACACCCTCCTTAGCCATGACCTATCCCCCCAGGCGACCGGCCTCAGAGGGCCGACCTTATCCTGGGGAGCTGTTTCTTGAGCTCGTACCTCAGCCTGCCCAGCACAGCCCCTCTCTCAGCCACCAGCACCACGACGTGCTCCCCGATGTCGGACACCAGCGTCAGGGAGCCGCTGTACTCCACAGTTATTATCTCAGGCTTACCCAGCTCCAACTCCTTGCCCATGGCCTCCACAGAGCCCATGGCCGCCGTAACCATGGCGGCGAGGGCCTCCTCATCGAACGCGCCGGAAGCTGTCACTGACTCGATGGTGAAGCCCTCCTTACTCACCACGAACACTCCCTGAACCCCCTGAACCCTCGAGAGGTCAGTGAGTGCCCTCTTAAGGGGTGTCACACCTGCCATGACTCGCACCCGTGATCGGGATTAAAGGAAGTGTTAATAAATTTAACCGGAGAGGAGATTATAGGTCAAAAATATGTCATTAGAGGCAAAACCACCAAAACAATAAAAATTATGGCGATTAGTTTTCGAGCAAGTCCTTCTCCATACTGTACACGTACACCTCAACCCTCTTCTTATTCCTTGACTTACTGTTCAAGTAACTCTTTACCTTCTCCCAATTATCTATAACACCCGAACCATACGATGCTGGTCTACCCTTAACGAAATCGTGAACGCCTGACTCACTCCCAGACTTAACCAGCCAAACACTGTAATCTCCTGCTTGGAGCTTGATCGCAACGTGATCCTTCTCCTTCAGAAGGTTCTCGACGTATGAAGTCAGCTCCCTACATTCCTTGGTAGTTATCACGTACTCCTCCGAGTAGAGGAGGATCTTAGCTATGGTACTGGGTTCGGATAGCTTCCTCGAGAGTGACTCGCTAAACCCTGACTCCCCCAACGACTTAATGAGCTCACGGACAACTATCTCGCACCTACCCTCACTGGACCCAGGTTTAACAACTTCCTTATTACTAGCTACGTCTGCAATTCCTCTTTGAGGCTGCTGTCTCTCATCAACTAATATAGCCTCAATTAACTCGTTGAAGGGTATCTCCTCAAGGAGGTTGCCGTACCCAAAAACCTTTGCGGCATGGTCAATTATGTCCATATCAATTGATATCGCATCCCTCGTAAGCCTGTAAACCTCTACATAGCATTCACGGGCAACGTCCTTGATAGCCCCTCTACCTATCTTAACGAAAGCGGAGGACACGGGGTCAAATCCCAGCAGAGATACCCTGCCGTCATCGACGTACATAACTACAATTAGCTGGGATTCTCTACCATAAGGATATATATGAAGCCTACACGTCACGTCTTTGGGCCATAGGGTACACTCCTTTATTATGTTAACAAATTCATCAATTGAACCGACCCTCTTCATAGCATGAAAAGTACCGGAGAGCCTCTCGATCATGTCTGACCCCGTGACCCCCCTAAGAATGCAGTAATTCCGGCTTAATAATCTTTGAAATACTGAGCAAAAAAAAAAAAAAAGATTTACTATTAGGTCTTAAGTGAATATGATTTAAATCAATTAGGTATAGCGATGTAGACGTTTCTTAACATCGTTCTTGAGTGCTCTCTGACCGTATCGCTTTTAAAGGAGTTATATACTTTATCGAGCTAGGGACGAGGAATGGCCACGAAAGGTCTCGTAGATTTTATAGACGAGTACCTTGGTGGCTTGAAAGGAGTTAGCTCGTACGTAATAGCGAGTGAGGGCCTCCCGATTAAGTGGTCAAGGAATCTCTCTCAGGAGAGTGCTGAGGAGATGATCGCTCTTGCGACTGATCTCCTTACGTCTGCTTCGAGGTTCGGGGAGCTTATCGATGTTAAGAACAGCTTCGTCGCGGTCAACTCTGCTGGGAGAACAATAACAGCCCTCTCCTTGGGGGACATACAGGTTGTTGCTGAGGGCAACGCCGATGTCCTAATGGCTGCTCTAGGGAATGTAAGGGCCTCAATAGAGGGCAAGCCCGCTAAGTGCCCACACTGCGGGAAGGAGATCAGCCTATCGGTATTCAAGTGCCCGCACTGCGGCTCAGCAATACCTCTCGGGCTCAGGAGGTGCCCGCACTGCGGGAGAAGTATCAGGAGCTTGAAGTGCCCGCACTGCGGTAACCCGATCTCCCCATCGGGTAAGAAGCTGGAGTATAGGAGGCCGAAGTTCGAGACCGTGCTCGGGGTGACGCTGCTAGGCATCGGTGCAGCGATCTCGGTCCTTCTATACGTGATAGGCGGGAGTGACGTTCTACCGCTTGTCCCGCTACCTGTAGCTGCGCTTGCCGCGATATCTGCCTACGTGTTCAGTATTAAGGAGTTGGTGGAGGTCGAGAAATAAAAACACTTAATTAAGCCGGAAAAGTCTCAACGCGAGTTTTTCATTTACTGGAGCTCCGCCTTGGCTGTTGTAGCCAGCTCTATGCTTATGCTGACCTTTATTGACGCGCTGACGGCGGCGTGTGAGCCTGAGGAGCTCACGTTTATTGTTGAGAGTATCTGTATGGCGGCGTCTATTTCCTGAATAGCTGTAGCGTTGTCACCACTCTCGACAGCGTTTATCGCTGCCTCTAACTTCGTGATCGCCTGGGCCACCGCGCTAGCCTCTGCCTCCATGCCGAGCGCCTTGAACGTCTTCTCAGCACTTACAGCTACCTTGATGGACTTCTCTAGCAGGGCCCTCGCCTTGTTCTCGCATGTCTTGTTGAATGTCGCTGAGACGTTAGCCGAGATCTCTATTGTGGCGTTCACAGCTACCTCAGCCTGGGTAAGTGCTGTCATAACGGCCTCTATCTTCGCCCTCATCCTAGAGTCCATGCCCATCGACTGATTCAGCTGCGCCATGTAGTCAGCCACAGCCCTGAAGAACGCCGAGGTATCGCTTACTAGGTCTCCGCCGATGCGGTGCTCGTGTGCGTGCCTCACGCCAGTGTGTATCTCATCCTTTATCTGGTCAACCTGATGTATCAGCATCTCTATCTGCTGGGTCGGCATTAACCTAGCGGCCATCTCGTTCTTGAGGTCTATCATCGCCTGCTTCAGCTCGTCGAGCTTGGCTGAGGCGTTCATGTAGGCGTTATGGAGCTCTATGCTAGCGTTGACCTCAGCGCTCACATTAACCACTGCCTCGAGCAGGGCCTTAGCAGCCATGTCGGCATGGGCCGCCGCGACCATGGCAGCTACGGCACTCATGTTGGCGTTGATGCTCTGGTTTAGGGCTATCGTGAGGTTCATCAGCTGCTCTATGCTCTGGTTGATCGCCAGGCATATATCCGGGAGATCCTCGCACACGCCCCTCGCCTGGAGCTCCGCCTGGGTCTTCATGAGGGCCTTTATTGCCTCCCTAAGCTTGGCCTCAACCCTAGCGCTTATCTCGGCCTTATGCGACTCGGCGATAGCTTCATCAAGTTCCTTGGACACCGCCTCAATATCGGCCTTTATCTGCTTGAGCTCCGCCCTGAACTCTTGAATGGCCTGGGCAGTGAGGTTGCCGGCCTCGATGCTCGCGTTAATTCTTGCCTCGAGCTGCACCAGGGCCTGAACACTCGCGTTGACCCTAGCCTCGAGCTGGGCCTCCAAGCTCCCGTTTATCCTCCCGGCCTCGAGCGCGGAGCGGATCTCGCTCCTCAGGTCTATCGCGGCCTTTATCTCAGCCCTGACCTCGGTAAACAGCTTGGCCTGAGCCTCCATAACGGCGGCTGACTCGGCGGCCTCCTTCTTAGCTATAGATATTGCCTCAGCTATCTTCTTGGTAGCGTTTAGGTAGATCTGCAGTGCCGTCGTGCACTGTCCAGCTGCCTGCGCCTGGGCCACCGCCTTCACACTGGCGTTGGCCTCCATCACTAGAGACCAGGAAGCTGAGTCGGTCGACACGTTGAGCTCTATCAGCGTGTACATGGCGGAGTTCACGGCGACCTTAAGCATTGAGGCGTAGTCCACACCGCACGCTGCCCCACTACCTATTTCTGTCTGGGCCACCCCAGTCGTTAAGAAGCCGCCCGCTACGGACGCGAGCATCAGGACCAGGAAGGCGCTTGTCAGCGCCCTCATGACACGGGTTCTCACCATTCGAGCTCACCGTTTAAGGATGGGGTGTGGGGGCTCTTTAAGAACCCCCGGAACAGATCCCCGGAACGCGAGGGTTCCGTTCCCCCGTTCCGGTGAGGCGGAACGGCGGGGAAGGCGGAACAAGCAGTGACGAGTGACGCGTGTGTTTCCGGGAAAAATCACTTGAGGGCCTCTCTACCCTTATCCGTTAACTCGATGATCACTCGGCCGGATCCGTCCTGGCTCCTGCGAAGGAGGCCGAGGTCAACGAGCTTGTTGACCCTCCTCCACACGACTGACTTACTGAGGCCGAGCTCCCTAGCGAGGTCGGAGATCGACTTCCCTGCCTGAGCCACTGCGGAGAGTATGGCCCTATCCCTGTCATCGAGGTTCTCAACTACTGCTGCGGCGCTACCGCCTGAGGGGCCGGTGCCGGCCGAGTGGCCAGCACCCCGGCCTCCCCTCCTAAGGAAGTAGAGCGTCGCCGCAACCACTATGACTAGAACCGCTACTATGCCGCCTATAACAGCGGGGCTCAGCCCGCCTCCTGCGGGTGCCGTAGTGGTTGTGGTCGTAGTTGTTGTGGGTGTTGTCGTAGTTCCTGCGGCCGTGGTGGTTGTCTGGGCTGTTGTTGTGGCCTCGGTGGTTGTCGTTGCTCCCGTTGTGGTCGTTGTTTGTGGCGGGGATGTCGCCGTTTCGGGGGTGGTTGTTGTCGTAGTTATGCTTGGGGATGTAGTTGTGGTTGTCGTGGTTGTTGCTGCTGTGGTGGTTGTTGTTGTCTGAGGGGGTGTGGTAGTTGTAGTCGCCGTGGTTGTAGTGGTTGTTGTGGTAGTTGTAGTTGTTGTGGTCGTAGTTGTCGTGGTGGTTGTTGTTGTTGTGGTCGTCGCTACGGGGGGTGCCGGGTTGCTGAACGCTATGTAGTAGTTACCGGCTTGGGCGTACTCTAGGACTAACTTATTGTTCACCACGTTGATCTCTGGGGAGCCGTTGAAGTCTATGAGTGACGCCCCCGCCGGTAGCTCGACTGTTGCGGGTGCGGACGGCGATATTGTGACGTTCACTATTGTGGCTGTCGCTGTGCCCACGATCGCTGTGTACTCTATGGTTAGGTAGTCGATTGACCCGGTTGTGTACACCACGACGCTGTGGTCCGTTACCTCGGTCGGGTACAGGTCTCCCTTGTTGTCATAGGCTCTCACACTGCTCTCTATTATTCCTTGATCTGCCCTAACGATGACCTCTGTCTCATCGCTAGTTATGTTTGAGACAAAGACCTTCACGTCAGCGGTTCCGTCCGTGTTGAGTGTGTAAAGGAACTTCGTCACCGTGTAGGCACCGGCTACTGTGCTGAGCGACGCTACCAAGGTGGCGGCGATGATCATAGCAGCTAGAACGTATGCCCTCATTTGCCTCACCTACGCTACAAATGCTTGTCTTATTATTAAGTGGGCTATAACACACTCATGGAAAACACCGAGATCAAGGAAAAGTTTGTGAAAACCCGTGAATTAACTTAGCTTACCTAGAACCGCGGCTCACGAACAGCCCAGCCAACGTTACGGCCAGCGAGGCGATGAGGGCGATGAGGGGGACAGGTAGCCCGAGCACCGGGGCCGCTGTGTTAGCCCTCGCACCGTAAGCGACGAAACCTCCCCACGCCACCGCCTCACCCACCAGGAACGCCGCGAGGCCCCACCTCCCGAGGCTTCCCGGCCTCACGGCCCCCGCGATTGTCGGGGCCGCTGCCGGCAGGAGCAGGGTTGATGATAGGACGGAGAGGTCGACTATTGTGGACGGCCTGTACCACGCTATGGCGGCTGCGGTAACCGCTAGTGCGGCGACAGCCGTGTTCGAGACAAGTATCGGGCGTGTCCCTCCCAACCTCCTCTCATATATATCCCTAACGAACGAGGAGGCGACGCTGAGCACTATTGAGTTAGCCGTCGACATGGCGGCAGCGACTATGCTGACGTAGACGACGGCAGCGAGCGGGTGGGGGGCTAGCGTCAGGAGTGTCGGGGTCACGGCGTCCCGGGACTTGATGGCCTCCAGAACCCCCGAAGCGGTCAAGCCCCTGGCCATGACCCCCGCGAACGTGACGAGCAAAGTGTACGCCAGGCCGAAGACGCCGAACCAGTACACCATTCTCTTAAGCGCCCCGGAGTCCCTAGGCATGAATACCCTCTGAAGGACCTGCGGATTCGTCACGGCGAAGAACGCCCACGGGGTAGTTAAGCCAATGAACACGGTGGCGGGCCATATGCTACCTAACCCAGCGCTATCCACAGCAGCGAACGCCTCCGCGGGGGTCAGGCCGCGGGAGGCGCTGAAGCCGAGGAGCCACACAATGAAGGCAGCGGCCGAACCTATCATCCACAGCCCCTGAAACGCGTCTGTTACCGCGACACTCCACACCCCGGCCAGCACGACCCAGAGCATTATCAGGGCGGTCGCCACGGCGACACCGACCCAGTAACCGGGGCCGAGGGCAGCGAATATTTCACCGATCCCCTTCACCTGGGCGGACGTGTACGGTATTAGGGCGGCGAGGTACGTCAGGGCCAGCGCTATGCCGAGCGAGTCCGAACCAGTTAAGTCAACGACTGCCTCGCTGGGGCTCACCCACCCCCTCTCCCTAGCCATCGCCCAGAGCCTGGGCCCGAGAGTGGACAAGAGGGTCAGCGTGGCGAGGAGGTAGACCAGCTCGAAGCCTAGGGCGGAGACCCCGAGAGCGTACGTGAGACCCACGAGCCCCACCATCATGAACGCGGAGTAGGTCGTCGCCGCGTACGTCATCGCTGCCAGGAAACCGCCGAGCCTGTAACCAGCGACGTAGTAATCGGCCGATGACCGCACCCCTAACCTCCGCGCCAGCACAGCAAGCGCTGTGCCGCCCACTAGGTATACAAGGATCACGGCCGTGAACCAGAAAAGGAGGTCAGTCACCGGCACCCACCTCCTTCACGTAGGCTGCCGTAACGACGTAGTGAGTTAGGGTGAGGAGAGCCCAGAATAGGTAGAGGTTGAGAGCACCCTTAAGGAAGGCGTAAGGCACGACATAGGCGAGCGCCAGCACCGCCGCAGACCACGCAAGGTACGCCTTCAGGGGTCGCCTCACCCTCAAACACCCTTGTTTTAGACCGCAATAGTAATGAAAAGCTTTCTCAAACAAACCCGAACAGAGTCACCCAAGACTACCTCTCAGGACACCCGCACGCACGACGTACTCCTTAGCCAAATCGATGTCACCCCTCGAGAAAGCCTCACGCACACCCTCAACAGCCTTCACGTACTCCTCCCGCGGCTCGCTACGCCCGACCCCGAGGTACGCGGACGCTGTCTCAATACCCGCCTCCACGTCCTCCGCCACGTCATCACCGAAGAAGGCCCTAACCACTGACGGCACGTAGTAGCTGGTGTCGACAACGAAGTCCCTTCGGAGGAGAGGGAGCGCCTTTACCAGCTCCTCAACAACCCACTCACCGAGCTCCTTCCTGACCCTCTCGAGGCCCTGCCCGAGCCCAATGAGCGAAGGAGGGAGGCCGCCGGAGTATAGTGCGGCCGAGTACGTTATGGCCCTAGGCACCCTAACCTTCTTGGCCTGGTCTATGAACCCCGTTATCAGGGCGTGGTCCGCCGTGAACCTGAGGGAGCTGAGGAAGCTCCTCCCATACCTGTTATGGCTTAGCCTGTCCCTCCTCCTCGGCACGGCCTGCGCCAGGGCCAGTACCTTACCCGCGAGCCTGAGGGCAATACGAAGGTACTCAGCCGTAGCGAGCCTAGCCACCCTAACAATTAGTGAGAGGGGCCCGCCGAAGCCCTTGCTTGGGGCACGGCCCAGGCCCCGCTTTAGGTACTCGATGACCTCCCTAACAGCTTCCCTGCCCATGTCGTACCTGAGCCCTGACTGTACCGTGACTGTTGAGTACCCCGCGTACTGCTTGACGAACTCCCTGACCCCGGATGGGCTGAGGTGCCCCCTGAACGGCAGGGCCCCCACACCCACTATCGGGTAGATCGGGGTCCCCCAGGTATCTGCTAGGGCATGGAGTTTGGAGATAGCCGTCACGAGGGCGAGGGAGGAGGCGAGGTGACCGTGCGCTAGGGCGGTGTCGGACTTACCGAGGAGTACCCTGTAGTGGCTGTAGTGTATGCCCAGGTTGTTCAGGAGGGCGTTCCTCATGCCCTCAACCACCTTTTCAGCGTGGAGGAGCGAGGTAATGTCCTCGACGAGGGGTATGACCTCGATCGTGCCCGTTCTGGCCCCTATCTCCTCCTCCGCCAGCTTCTGCATCTTCATTATTCTCCTCTGCAGGACGTAGACCTCGTAGCCGCTGGAGCACATGGGGGTTATGATGTACCTCACCGCTGCCTCACCCGACGACTCCACAGCCTTTTTATTAGCGACTATGACACCCCACAGAACCATTACCTGCCTCTCAGCCTCCTCCAGCCTCTCCGAGGGTATCCTAGGCGTTATGAGGAAGTCCTCACCAGGCACGAGCCCGTGCTCGAGAACCGCCTCAACAACCCAGGAGACTTGGTGATAGGGTGTGAGCTTCCCCTCATAATCGATCATCTTCTCGTCGAGCCCGAACCCGCCCTTCCACACAGGCAGCAAGTCCTTAACGGCCTCATCAACCTCCTCCCTGGCGGTGAAGGCTCTCGAGGCTGAGTCAGGGTGCTGAGTCGCCATAGCGAGCGGTATGCCAGTCACTGAAAGCATTAAGCGCACCTCTCCCGGCGAAGACGCTTATGAAAATATAGTGAAGAATTTACTTAAGCATTAACAAAAAAGGATCGATTAACGCCGTACCACAAACAGATCCGTAACAGCCACCCATTAGCTCATAATCTTTTTACGCCTTCCTCAACCTCCTCTCACGGAATAGCCTGGTGCTGAAGTACCTCGCCGCGTAGTCGGGGAGCACCGTCACGACCCTGGCGTCCTTGCCGAGGCCGTGCTTCTCAGCAGCCTTTATAGATGCCACGACGTTAGCCCCGCTCGATATGCCGACAGCCAGGCCCTCCAAGCGGGCCAGCTTCTTAGCCATATCTATCGCCTCGTCACTCGAGACCGTGACGAAATCGTCGATCAGGTGCTTGTTCCTCCTCACTATCGCCGGGACGAAGCCATCGCCCACACCCTCTATCTCATGCCTCCCCCACGGCCCCTCCTTACCCTCGTGGAACCAGCCGTAGGCCACGGGGCACTCCGCAGGCTCCGCACCCACTATGATGACGTCTGGGAAGACCTCCTTCAGCCTCTTCGCCACGCCGATGAGCGTGCCCCCCGTGCCTACATGGGCGACGAAGAGGTCTACCCTACCTACCTGCCTGATTATCTCGTTCGCCGTTGTCTCGTAGTGGGCCTGGATGTTCGCCTCGTCATCCCACTGGTCGAGGAATACGTACTTGTCCGGGTTCTCCTCCGCCAGCCTCCTCGCGTACTCGAGGGCCTTACCGGCGTCTGACTCGCCGCCGGGTGTGGTGATGAACTCCGCACCATAGAGCTTCATGAGGAGGAAGCGCTCCTCACTCATCTCTTCCGGAATAACGATGAGTACCTTATACCCGAGGGCGGCTCCGAGGGCGGCGAACGCTATGCCCGTGTTCCCTGTGGTCGCGACCACGATCGTCTTACCTGGCCTGAGCCTGCCCTCCTTCTCCGCCCTCCGGATCATGTAGAGGGCCATCCTGTCCTTGACGGAGCCGCTAGGGTTCATGAACTCCAGCTTCACCCATAACTGGGGCTTGAAGCCCTCTGGCATGACCTTCGTGAGCCTGATCGCGGGGGTCTCACCTATCACATCTATTATGGATGTGCCGACCCTCATACTATTACCACTTAAACCACGGCTCTGAAGGTATTATACAGATCTTAATCACCGCACATAAAACATAGATCGGGTGACAAACCAAGAAAACTTCACACACAGGTTAACATCGGCAGAAATTGATTTACGCAACTAAAGGAATCAGCGCCTAACATCCCTCAAGACAGAAGCAAGGGCACCTATGCCCTCCACAATCCTCTCCACCGACTCCACAGCCACACTCAACCTCGCCGTATGCTTCCCAGCAACCCTAGGAGGTATGTGGAAGGCGTCTCCCGGCACGTAAGCCACCCCCTTCATCAGGGCCTCCGCCAGCAACCTGCTCATGTCGGCGCCGGGCGCGTAGATCATTATGTAGTAACCGCCCTCCGGCTCCGTCCAAGAGACCCAGTCAGGCATCCTGTCCTGCAGGGTCTCTATGGCCGCCCTCACCTTCTCACTATACCTCCTCCTAGCCTCCCGCACCAGCTTATCGATGACGCCGTCACGTATGAGCTTCTCCGTCACGGCAGCGTTAATCGGGGAGAGGCTGAGGTCGTGCAGCTGCGCTAGCTCGACAGCCCTGGCCCAGGTCTTGGGCACTACCGCGAAGCCCACCCTGAGCCCCGGCGCCAGAACCTTACTCAGTGACCCCACTAGGGCGTACGGTGCCTCGCCGCCCACGTAGTTCATCGGCGACTTCGGGGGCGACGGGTGTATGAATGAGTAGGTGATGTCCTCAATCACCCTCAGCCCGTGATCCCTAACAATTTCAGCCAGGCCCGCCCTCCACTCATCACTGAACGTGAGGCCCGTGGGGTTCTGGAGCGTGGGCACAGTGTAGAACGCCGCCGCCCTCCCGTAATGGGAGCGTATGGTCTCGAGCGACGGCTCCCCATCGACTATGGGGGTTGAGGCCGTTGACGCGCCGTAAAAGATCGCGTGGGGGAGGAAGTCCGTAAACGTCGGGTTCTCGAAGACCATCACGTCACCCGGGGTCAGCATGAGCTTAGCGAGTATATCGAACGCTGCGAATGTTCCGGGAGTCACGATCACTGTGTAGCCGGGCGGAACCTCGAAGGCGTGCTCCCCGATAAACCTCCGGAAGAGATCCCTTAAGGAAGACGGCCCGCCTAGCGGCGAGTAAATATAGGGGATGTCTGGGTCGCTGAGAACCTCCTCAAAAGCCCTCTTTATGACGGAGGTCTTCCTAAGCACCGGGTCCGGAACCCCCCTCGCCAGGTCTATCGCGCCCCTAGCTATTGCCTCCGAGAGATAGTCGAGGTACTCGCCTATGGCCGACCCGGTCAACCTCCAAGAAGCTGGAAGGAGCGGGACCTCACGCAAAACAAGCACCTAATGTAATAGATCGCTATAATCACTAAATATGATTACCAACGTTGCACAGCACATGCAAAGTTTTTTTACAACAAAATTATGATAGGGTGAATGCGAATGAAGTTCCGTTACCTTCTCACCGGCCTTGTCGCGATAGCAATACTAGCGAATGTCATAGTGCCCTCAATATACTATCACAGCATAGAGCAGGTTAATTACCCTCAATACGGATTCACGATCAAGTACTTCACAACCCCCCTAGGTCAGTCTAACACCCTTACACTATTCATATCAAATCTATCGCCGAATGACAAGGTAACTATACATGCATACGTCTGGTTCCCTAATGGGAGCGTGGACGAAATTGCATCAACAAAAGCTACTGGACGAATCATCAGCCTAAGCACAGACAGCATCAGAAAGGCCTACTCCGTATGGAGCAAACACCTTCAGAAGCTAGGAGTAAATCCGGGAGGAATAAGTATAGGGCTGACGATTCTTGCCACGGTTCTGAAGGATGACGGACTTTACGGCATCGTATCGGTTGTCCCACTTAATGTCGAGAAGGTCGAGCAGGGATACGGCATCGAGATCGACATAAGTAAGCCACCACATAAGTTAATGGACAAAGAAAAGATCCAAAAGATAATCAATGAACTAACTCAGACCAAACAAATAACCGATGAGCAGGTTTCGACTCAGGGAACACCGCCTTCTCCAATAAGGGGCTCATGCTACATGGAATGCTATTACGATCCTTCAGGCAATCCTCGGTGCAGGATCATTTGTTATGAATGGCGCTATGAAGGAGGTTACTCGAGAGTACTGAACAACGCAAATGTACCGGTAGTTGCCACATCTATCATAGGTTATTCAGCGTACACCAAAATCAAATGGGTGCACATGATGGAGTTATTAGTAGCCGACGAATCAGCTAATATCAAAATCGGGATATCGGCTATTGCAGGCATCTCGAGTGGCGGAAGCTCTGGAGGTATATCATATGAGGTGGCAGGTAGGAGCTGGGAGGCCTCAGACGTAACAGCCGCTAATCTCACTTATCAAGCAGGATTTGAGCGTTTCGACGATTTCACACCTAATAGCATCGTATATGTTGGGTTCAAAGGAGACATATCGATAGCAACCTACAGGCTCTATGCGTGCATTCAAGGAGAGCTTGTCTGCGTCCCGACAGATGTGTGGGCAAACATAACTACTGCGAGACCACTGAACGGTGGTCCACTAGATAACTCCATTGCTGTTCAAGGAACTGCGTCACTGTACTATTATAATAACCCAGTAACCCGGATATACCTCGACTATCTACTAAATGATTGGCTAGATCCGGATGATGCTAGGGAAGCATACAATGATGTGTCGCTCACGTCATACAACATAAAGTGGGAGCTGAACACAATTATTTCGTTGACTGGCGGCTTTAATGTGCTGTCACTGTTGATGAGTGATGTTCCATCATCCTTTTCACCATTGCTCTCGACATCTGTAGGCATAACTGCTGGGTACGAGTCTCGGGAGTTCATGTTGCTCTCTATGTACGCTTACGTGGATAGTCAAGAACCTGTGTACTGGACATATGCCAAGTCCCCTGTGCTGTATAAGGTGGACGATAACTACTATAGAATGGGATGTGTTTTTGTGAGGATAGCCGGGTAGGCCCGTGATTAATGTTTTCTTATCAATACCTTAATAGATGCGGGTGACTTGTTGAGATTAGCCCGTCTTAGGGAGCTGGCGGAGTCGCTCGACACGGATGCCGTAGTCATCACGTCAGCGATGAACGTCTTTTACTACACGAAGCTACCGAGGCCGTACGGTTCGGTGATCCTCTACAGGAGAGGGGACGGTGCAACCCTCTACGTGCCGGGGCTGGATTACTGGAGGGCTAAGGACAGCGTGAGTGATGCGGAGATCATCCCATACTCGAGGTATGGGCTGGAAGCTGTTGAGGAGGAGGCCCCCAGGGTCGTGAGGTCCCTAACTGAGGAGCTCGTCAAGCAGGTGGAGGGCCTCAAACTAGTCGGGATCGATGCCGTCACGCCACTGGCTAATCAGGTGATTAAGAAGATCGAGGGCAGGGTAGGGTACCTGGACGCCAGTAAGGCCATCCTTGAGCAGAGGAAGATCAAGGCACCTGATGAGGTAGCTACGATGGAGGAGGCGCTTAGGATAACTGAGGAGGCGCTCAAGCACGCTATGAGCCAGCTCGAGCCGGGGATGCAGGAGTACGAATTCGCCGCCATATTGGAGGAGGGGATGAGGGCTAGGGGCGCCGACTGGTACGCTTTCGAGACTATAGTGGCGGCCGGCCCGAACGGGGCGTACCCCCACGCTGTGCCAACGGCTAGGGAGATAGTGGCAGGTGAGCCCGTCATAGTCGACATGGGGGCTATCTACGGTGGGTACTGCGCCGACATGACCAGGACTATCTACGTAGGGAAACCCCCGAGGGAGGTTAGGGAGGTCGTGGAGGCTGTGGCTAAGGCCGCTGAGGAGGCCGAGGACGTCGCGGGCCCGGGCGTCACGGCCGAGGAGGTCGATCGGGCAGCTAGGGAGTACCTGAGGAGAGCTGGGCTGGGGAAGTACTTCATACACTCCACAGGCCACGGCGTCGGTGTTGAGGTACACGAGCCCCCGAGGATAGCTCCTGGGGTCAAGGAGGAGCTCAGGCCAGGGATGGTGTTCACTATCGAGCCCGGTGTATACCTTCACGGCAGGTTCGGGGTAAGGATAGAAGATATGGTGCTGGTGACCGAGTCTGGTGCAAAAGTTTTGAACAGGATTCCGAAGATTCTCGAGCAATGAAAACAACGATCTGAATCATCATGAGATCATGTGGGTTGCCTTGAAATATTTTTAGAGAATAATAGACTATGCAAACGTTCAAGTATTCAGATTATCTCTCTTTAGAATATTATTTTAGAATTTAGCAGGAAAGTATAAAAGTAATCAATGTGAACCATAACGGTCGAAAAACATGGCCAGCAAAACACTGATTGCGGGAATAATCGTCCTGATAATAGTGGTCGGGGCAGTGGCCTACTACTTCATGGGCAAAGGAGGTGGCGAGACGTATAGCCCCACGACGACAACGACCACAACCACAGCGCAGAAGAAGGTCTTGAAGGTGGGGACCTCGCCCGACTTCCCCCCCTTCGAATACATAGCTGAGAACGGGTCAATAGTAGGCTTCGACATAGACCTCGTGAGACACCTCGCGAAGATGATAGGCTATGACGACATAGAGATAGTGTCGATAGACTTCGACGGCCTCATACCCGCCCTGCAGCAGGGGCAGATAGACGTGATAGCTGCCGGGATGACGATAACGGAGGAGAGGGCCCAGCAGGTCGACTTCACCATACCGTACTGGCAGGCAGACCAGGCGATACTGGTTAGGAACGACTCGGATGTGAAGCCTGCGAGTGCTGAGGAGTTGGAGGGCCTGACCGTGGGTGTTCAGCAGGGCACCACGGCGCAGTCCTACCTCGAGGACCTGGTCGGGAACGGGACCAACATCAATATCAAGGTGTACACGAGTTACGTCCTGGCGGTGCAGGACCTCGTGAACGGCAGGATAGACGCTGTGGTGGTGGATAAGCCCGTCGCGCAGACCTTCGAGAAGACCTACCCCGTGACGATATCCGGCGTGATAGAGACGGGTGAGAAGTACGGCCTAGCCGTGCAGAAAGGGAATACAGAGCTCCTTAACGCCCTAAACAACGCTCTACAGCAGTTCATGAACTCGCCTGAGTGGGATCAGCTGATACAGAAGTACTTCGGGTAATGAGCTATGCCCCCGGCCGTCTGGGACTACCTCCCAGTCATTTTTTCGGGCATCACAAACACGCTAGTCCTCACATTCGCCGGCATAGCCCTGGGGTTCTCCTTAGGCATACCCATGGCATTCGCTGAGGTGCTCGGTCCCCGCTCCCTGCAGGTGCTCGTCAGGTGGGTGGGCCGGGTGATCAGGGGGATACCCCTCCTCGTGCTCCTCTTCATTATTTTCTTCGGGTTCCCTAACCTCGGCATAGCCCTCC
>WAOK01000017.1 GCA_015521325.1 Desulfurococcales archaeon
CAGACAGCCGCCCCCGCGAGGCGCCCGAACCCCACGACGGCGTTTTTAGCCCACCCGGCGTGTACCTCGAGGAACGTGCCCCTGTCGAGTACCCTCATAATGACTTCCTTGACGTCGTAGGCCTCGTTCGGGTCCGCAGGTATTAGGGCGTTGAGTTCCTCGTCAGCCCTGTCGGGCGGGTCGCCGGTGTTTAAGTAGGGCGGGTCCTCAGCGTTGTTGCTGGGGAGGTACGTCATGAGGGCCTTGATCAGGTTCAATGCGCCCTCGTCCGAATCAGCCACGAAGTGAGCTACGCCCGACTTCGTCGCGTGCACGTCGGCCCCGCCGAGGGACTGCTCGTCGACGTCCTCACCTATCGCTGCCCTAACCACCCTGGGGCCCGTGACGAACATGAAGGAGGTTCTCCTAACCATGATGATGAAGTCCATGAGTGCCGGGGAGTAGACGGCGCCGCCGGCGCAGGGCCCCATGATCGCCGCTATCTGGGGTATGACGCCCGAGGCCATGACGTTCATGTAGAATATGTCCCCGTACCCCTTCAGTGAATCCACGCCCTCCTGTATCCTCGCGCCCCCAGAGTCGTTGAGGAAGATTACGGGGACGCCGTTGGCTAGGGCATGCCTCATCGCCTTAACGATCTTCTTAGCGTGCATCTCCCCGAGGGAACCGCCCATGAAGGTGAAGTCCTGGGCGATGACCACTGCCCTCCGCCCACCTATCTTCGCGAGGCCCGTGACGACGCCGTCGCCGTAGGCGAGCCTCTTCTCCATCCCGAAGCCCGTTGCCCGGTGCCTGACGAACATGTCGAGCTCTAGGAACGTGCCTGGGTCGACTAGGTAATCGATCCTCTCCCTAGCCGTCCACTTCCCCTTGGCGTGCTGCTTCTTGATAGCCTCCTCCCCACCGCCCTTAAGAGCCTTCTCGCGGAGGGCGTGTAGCTCCTTTATTTTCTCGCTTAAATCAGTCAACACCGAACCCAATTATCCCGCCGCCCTAAACAATAAAGGATTATCTCTCACCCGAGGAACTTTTCACGTACCTATCGACTACACCTCCCACCACTGCTCGAGGGCGTGCACCCGCTTTGCTTCATGAACACGTAGATGTCCGCGGACCGGGTCCGTTACCCCAGCAACGATTAATGCAGTTCTTATTAGTGCTCCCTACACGTTTAGCTGATAAGGTAAGGTGCGGGCGTTGGTGTTCGGGTCCATATTTAGGAACCCCGCGAAGCTCTCCCTAATCATTGATAAACCATCAGCGATGCCGGGTGAGAGCCTCACATACAGGGTTAGGGTTGATGCGAGCAAGGACACAGAGATAAAGAGCCTCACCGCCGGGCTCGACGGCGTCATGAGAGGCAGGACCACCTGCTGGTACAGGGACAACGAGGACGAGAGGACGTACTCGAGGGACACCGACTACACCATATCCCTGTTCGGGGAGGAGCACGTCCTGATAGAGAACACAAGGGTTCGGAAAGGTAGCCATGTCTACACCGGGAGCTTCGACATCCCCCTAGACGTGCCGCACTCCGGGAGGCGAGGGGAGTTCGAGGTCGTTTGGTACCTGTGGGCGAAGGCGAGGACAGGGTTCAGGACCTCGGAGGCGGAGACCATGGTAGAGATTATCAGTAGTGGTGTCCACGGCCCGATCACGGGAAAGGCGGTAAGGCTAGGGGGCGCGGAGGCGGCGGTACTCATGCCCGAGTACCTCCGGGCCGGCACAGCGGCTGAGGGTATCCTACAGCTTAGGTCGGGGGAGGGGCCCGGCTACCGATGCAGGGAGGTCGTTGCTGAGGTCGTGAACAGCGTGCGCATCGATAAGTACACGATCGACCCCAACGCAGAGGACTGCGACTACATCACCTACACAAAGACGGTGGCAAAGCAGAAGATATCCGGGGATCTGGCGCTGGCGCCCCAGACGAAGCACGAGATAAGGTTCCGGGTAAGCATCCCCGAGGACGCCGTACCCTCATTCAACACAGGGATAAGCTACTCCAGATGGGCACTAAAGATAACATGCAGTAAGGGACTCATGAAGAAAGACGAGCTCACCATACCCATAAAAGTTGTCTAAACCGCATCGCCAGCGACGACATGCCCTTCTCACCTAAGGGCAGACCGGACGGCGAAACCCTGGGTCGTTGCTGGCTTATTCACTTACCGCCGAACCCGAGCCTGACACGGCCTATTCGGTAGTCTGTAGCATATTTGAGGATAGATGAGGTACTGGATCTAAACTGAACTGAGACGATTAATTGGACGTTGACCGTATTTCCGGTATCCGTGTTATTAAGTGGTGCATCAGGATGCCGGCTGAGCGTGTTAAGTCCTTCGTTAAGTCCCTAACCCTCTACATCCTCGCCATGCTCGTGACTGTAATGGTTATGGGTGTGGTTTATAGGGAGGTCAGCAAGTACCTAGGAGCTGGTCTACCTGAGGAGGCGCTCATCCTGGCCACTTACTACCTGAGCCTTGTCCACGGACACGTACTCTCTCTGGGTGTGGTCATACCGTCGGCCATACTCCTCGCTACCCTGGCCACGGACTACGTGTACGGCATCAGTGAGGGGGCCGTGAGGTCGCTGAGGAGGGGGTTCGTAATTTATGCTGTGGGCTCTATCGCGGCGATCTCACTCCTGTTCTACAAGGGTGTCGGGGTTCTCTACAACTACGCCCGAAACCCGGGTGCGGGGCTGACTGCCGCTGACGAGGCCCTATTCATGGGAAATCATGCACTTAGGGAGGCCATGTACGGCACAGCCCACCTAATAATGCTTGTGGGCCTTGCCTATATGGCGCTAGTTATAGCGAGGGCCACTAGGGAGCGCTGAGATCGGCCAGCGTCGTCAGTGGGCGGCCTCATATGCACGCCTAAATTAAGTCTTAGGTTACAATTTCACGTTCACGTTAAAAAAGATTTTAGCCAAGAATATGTAAATTTAATCGGTGCGCGCCATATGTCATTAGCGAACCACTTAATCGCTGCACTCTTAATCGTTGCCTCAGCGATCTCGCTAGTAAGCGTCACCTCCTTCACGAGCTACCCAGAGGTGATCAACTACGGGGATATCGGGATAAGGGTGTCTTATACTCCGCAAAACCAGTTAATTAATCCATCAATAATCGTCACTTACTCTTCCCTATCCCCCACTGAGGGAGTTACTATGGACTCATATCTCTGGCTCCCCAACGGGAGCTTCGCCTACCTGGGCCGGTCTTACGGCACAGCATCTGCGACAGAGATTAGTTTGGGGTCGCTGCTTAAGGCTATAGAGCCGTGGAGGGAGCTATACGGGAACAAGCCCGGCCTGAGCGGGGTCGACGTCGGCGTCATCACCTTATCGACCGTCTTGAGAAGTGACGGGGTCTACGCCTCAGTCGCCGTCATACCAGTCAACCTGGACAAGGTTCTCAAGGGGTACAGCGTCAACGCTGTCATCGCGCAGAAACCGGTGAGGGTGATCAGCGATGATGAGGTTAGGAAGGATCTCGCGAGCGCCGCTCAAACTAAGGCCGCACAGAGCGGTGACTTCCCTCCGCCGACCATAATAAATAACTGTTATAGGGTCTGCTACGGTCCCCACCTATGCTATAACGTGTGCTATGAGTGGAGGATGTGCAACAGCACCGACCCGTACGTGGGCCTGAACACCCGGATCCCGTTGGTCGCCACAGTCATCAAAGGCGGTGCCTACGATAAGGTCTACTACACATACCTCAGAGAGTTCCTCCAAGCAAGGGCGTCAGCGAGTGTCTCAGTAGGCTTCGCGGCGGTTGCGGGCGTGTCTTCAGGTAGCTCGGGCGGCGGCATAAGCTACCAGATAGCTGGCTACACATGGGTGGCCCACACGACCACCTGGGCGAACCTCAGCTACAGCAAGGGGTTCATGCCCGGGGTTGACTACAGCTCGCCGAACACCGTGCTATACGTCGGGTTCAGGGGCGACATATCGGTCGCTAGGTACAGGCTCTACAAGTGCTACCACATCTACGAACCGCCCTCCGTTGACTGCATCCCGCTAGATAAGTGGGCGAACATAACGGTGGCGAGGCCTGTGAACGGGGCCCCGCTTAATAACTCGATAGCAGTGTGGGGGAAGGCCAGCCTCTACAACTACGCAGACCCCGTGACGAGGCAGTACATAGGCCTCGTGAGCAACGGGTGGCTAACATACGACGACGAGAGGGTCGCCAATGACAACGTCACCCTTACATCACACATCGTCAAGGACGAGCTGAACACGCTGCTTTCCCTGTCAGGCGGCGTGAATGTCCTCTCACTGATACTACCCCAGCCCCTAGGCTCCCTCGCCCCAATCATGGCCGTGTCAGTAGGCGTTACGGTCCAGAGAGAGGATGTGGAGTTTATGCTGCTGGAGGCCCACACCAGGCTTAAGCCAGATAATAGTGCCGAGTGGAGCTACGCTAAATCACCGACCGAGTACAGCTATGGAGGGAACTACTATAAGATAGGTATGGTATACGTGAGGGTAACCTAGGCCGCACCCGTGCCCAGCCTATCCCTAAGAACTCTTTTATACAGGCTTATCGACTCAGTAGCTCTCGGGTCGACCCTCCTGCCCAGGCCGTACCTAACCGACGCTATCCCCACGGCCTGTGAGATGCTTATGAACTCCGCCACGTACTCCTCCGGC
>WAOK01000018.1 GCA_015521325.1 Desulfurococcales archaeon
TATCTAAGGGGTCAAAATAATATCAGAGCGCTAATGAGCAAATACTGAACACAAGTGATATGTGATATACTATTTAAGGTTGCAGGGTAACTGAGTGCAAACGCAAATGTGGGACAATGTTTTGTTTATTAAAAGAAGAACTAGAACCAACTGGTACGTAAGCTGCATTAACACACCAAGCAAAATGCGAACAGCCTAAGGGCCAAGAATTTTAGTTATTTCTGGCACAGTATGATAAGGCAATAGTCAGATGGAGGATTATTCATCAATCCTGCCGAAAGATTCTGTTAATAGCTACGATGACCTAGCTAAGGGAGCTAGGCAAGTTAGGGCGGCGTGGGAGAATCTTAAAAGCATCTTATTAGAGATTCTTGCTTCCAACCGCGAAGGCTGGTTAAGTGATTTAGCACCCTCCGTGCTTGAGGAGATGAGGCTATTCGAGGAGAGGAGGGGTAAGTTCATTGCCCTCGTCCCCTTCGTTATCGTTTCCCGAAAGGAGGGGCGGCAGGAGGTCACTCTAGCACTCAACATAAGGTTCGGTGGAGGTGACATGATAGTGATTACGGCGGCAGCCACAGCCGATATGCCTGCCCTCACCCACGTCCTCCTCCACGAATTACTTCACGCGTCAGGCTTCGTCAGTAAAGAGGAAGACCTCGATGAGGCAACAGTAGACTACTTAGTGGATGAACTAGTTACGCGGTCGGGAAACCACATAGCGGGTGAGGAAGCACTCAAGCACACCCCAGGATGCTCGCAGGGATGCGGAGTGCTGGGGGCAGCGGCACAGTTCATGATTGATAGAGGCCTATACGTACTCGAAAAAGAGTTTAGGAGGAGCACAGAGAGATACTTGGGCAAAGGTATCATAATAGACCTGAGTAAGACGTGAAGCAACTAATAATTACAGGTATGTGCGCTGCACCGCTAATCCCATTCATGAGCGGATTCTACGCGAGCCCGTGCCACTGGTCCTAATCACCTAAACAGCATTCTGATAGACCACGATCTGCCACGGGCTTCGGCTATAGTGCCTTAATCTTAAGTAAATCCGGCTTCGCCAATCTAATGAGTTCTAGCGCCAGAATCTTCCAGAGCGTTATCGGTAATTCCTCAAAAACTAGCGCTGGGTACCGGCCCCATCTTCGATACTCTAAGAGAAATTCTAGATAGTACTTTGGCAAGGGCCAGAAAGGAAAGGACATTATGACGACCGTTTCGAGTCTGCCCAAGGAGGTCCCTGTGATCCATCTCTCTATTATGCCGTCGGCGATATCCCTTCCTGCCATGGTATGCCATGCGTATCCGGCCCTATACTCTATAGGGACCCTGCTCAGTAGCTTCGCGGCCACGATCCTCTTCACAAGACCGAGTTGTTCCAGCAACGGTGCTAGACCGTAGTAGGTGGCGAGGCTCTCTTCAATGACCTCATAATAGAGGCGTTGTTTATGCTTCTTAAATACTTCCGCCGGAGCGCCTCCATGAGCTAGGTCTGTGTAGGCGTGTGTGACCTCGTGCGCTATGATCGCCTCTAGAAGGTATTCTCCCAGTTTCGCCTGATCCCACTTATCCAGTATATCGTCATATCTGTTGGCTAGGTCAGATCTGTAGCTCTCTATCCTCTCCATATTCACGAGTATTAGGGGTCCAGGGTACTGCCTGAGCTCTTCAGGCTCCCGCGACCCACCTCTCTCACTGGCCGGTATGAAGCAACCGAGGTTCTTGAACTCCGTGCACCTCACAGGCTCAATTCTCCTAAGCCCTCCCTCAATGATGTTATCTAATCTATCAAGAAGCCGCCTATCCCAGCCCTCATGATATTCGCTTAACCTGGAGAGCTCGCGGTAAACATCCCGGAGCACCCTATCCGCCAGCTCTCTAACATCATCACTATAGCACCTCGGCTCCGGAGGGCACATAGCATTAATCGTGGACTCGTCAACTAGGGCTATCCAAGATCTGAATGAAACAATAGAAGGGGTGCCGCTTGCCGGAAGTAGACGTAACAGACCCTTTCTCTCCAGCCAACCCGGTAGGTCGTGCAGTATGAGGAAATGAAGAAACCTTTCCAAGAACGATACACCGTATTAATTACGTTATTATTGACCTAATATTAGTTAAACATAATCGAGTTCATTTCGCTGCCAGTTCTTGTTTTACGTAATAGTAGTGCTTTAAGTAATGGGTGATTCAGTGAGGGGTCTTACCAAAGAGTGCGTCTACGCCATTGCTCTCGAGATACTGCGATCTAGGCTCCTTGCTGGAGAGGGCCGTGGCCTGACGCTGGCGTCGATAAGGGGATCCGATATAGTGAGGAAATTCTGCGGCCGCAGTGTGTCGATAGGTACTGTACATTATGTCGAGAAGGCGCTCAAGGAGCTCCCTGAGCTGAGGTTAATGGTTAGGCTGAGCAAGGAGTTGACCCTGGCTGAGGGGGTGAGGCTTGTCGGCCTAGGTGATGCCGTCCTCCTCGCTATAGCCATGTGGGAGGACGCCTTCTTACTAAACACCAGGGATAAAGTGCTTAAACGCTCTCTCAGCACCTTACGCAAAGCAGTCCTGGGCATTGATGAAACAGTCAACGATTTACTGAATGAAACCTGGAGAAAGTACTTCGACCTCCTGAATGGTGTGCTGGGACAGGGAACTATTTATGCATACGG
The DNA here is from genome assembly GCA_015521325.1 of Desulfurococcales archaeon. Taxonomy (GTDB): domain Archaea; phylum Thermoproteota; class Thermoprotei_A; order Sulfolobales; family NBVN01; genus WAOK01. Next base: position 2,664 of record WAOK01000018.1, read on the forward strand.
CTCTAAGAAGGAGTGCTATGGACTGAAAATAAGTATCAACAAGTTATACACAGATGAAGAGATCCTTATGAAATTGGAGGGCATTGCTGGCTACGGGCGAGTTGTTGCAGGTATCCGCTTACTGAGCGAGGTATACCAGAGGTTCCTAGAGATTGAGGCACTAAAGAATGAAAAAAGCAGGGACTTCATAAGTTACCTTAGGTACGTACTCGAACCAATAGCCGCTGAGTCATTAAGAAGAGACGGTGACGAGCTCAGTGACATTATTGCCGCAATCTTTTCCGGACTAACAGCCCTAAGGATCGCTGCATATATCTCGAACACCATTCATGCCTTTATTAGAACAAAAGTGAGACACGGTGAAGGAAGGGTGCCTAAACCCAGGCGATGGAAGACCTTAATGGTGAGGGAGGGCTTCGAGGAATTACTTAGCGAATTAGGTGCCTCAGGCAGGTATGCAAAGAGTTATCTCCGCCTACTAGGGGAATGGTTCAACGGCTCCTTAATTAGAGGGCTTGGCGAACCAATAAGAATTGAGAGGGTAAGGGTGACGGAAAAAGAATTAAATAAGTGCCCCTACTTTGCTAAGGTAGCGATCAGGTTAAATATCGCCTACCCCCCGCCCGTACTATAGCAATTTCACTGAATCAACGGATTAATGTGTTATTTTTACCATAAATTTCACCAAAAAGCTATTTTAGCCTCGATAACAAGGGGTTATTGGAATGTACAATGAGTGGGCACTCATCATGCCCTGTGATGCTGGCCCGCAACACGGGGGTTAAGCACCGACCACGAACTCATGAAGGAGTTGACAGGAACGCGGCTAGGCTAGTTAGGGAGTTTGCTGGAATGATCAAGTCGAGTCGATTATGCAATAATGCTTCATGTAAAGGTAGCGGCTCACTTCATCCGAAAGAATATCAGCTGAAGATCCTGGAAAGGATCCTCTCGAAGGTCATGAGTGACCCATACCTCACCGGATACGTGCAATGTGTCCCGGGCTCGGGCGTCTCCGCTATTGAGGTTCTGGTACCCCATCTACTCATGTTCGCTGATCAGAGAAGTGACCTATTCGTTCTGAGAAATGACCTATTCGTTATAATTACGCCGAGGCTCATGTCCATTAATAAGATTGCTGAGGACGCTACTCTGATCCCCCCGTTAGGTAGCGGTGTAAGGATTCATACATGCTCGGGTAACAGCAATTGTGACTTAAAAAAGATGATTTCCGGGAGTGGTAAAGCGAAGCTACTTATCATGACTTACCAAATGCTCATAAACTTGTATAAGAATAAAAAAGAAGAACTCTCATCGCTAGCCAAGCATTCTGGGGTCATAATCCTAGACTATCCCGACGTGAACGGTGTGAGAAAAACCACGGAGAAAGCACTTAAGGAATTAGTGTCCAAGAGAGGGGGCTCTGTGATCGCGTTCTTAGCCTGGGGAAATGAGAAGGTGGAAGAACTCCTTGGTAGGGAGATAGCTAAGATAAGAATGGACGATGTGTGCTCTATGTTCACCCTCACGAACTTCATCAAAGATGACCAGGTAGGCAACAGGCCCAGGAGCGTAGCCAAGGCTGTTGACAGGTACCTGAGAGCACTCATGAATGGTGGTACCTGGCTCTATCGTACAGCCCTAATCGTTACGAATATGAGGGAAAGAGCAGAGGGAATAGCGTCTTCCTTGAGGAGTAGGGGATACGATAATGTAGTTGTTTTGAGAAGCGATAAAGAAGTCTCTAGAGTCTTGGCTGAGGAGGGAAAATACTTGAAGAGGATAATAATAGACACGGGATCCCTGGCAGCGGGCTATGACCACATGGACGTCGACATCCTCTTCCTCGATACCCGTGTCGGGCCCAGTAAGTACGCCGTGTACAGAGGAATAGTTTCTAGGAAGTGGGGCAGCGTGTCACCCCTCAAGGCTGGTCACGGGATATCACTAATTGTTGACCTCGTAAGGGATAACATAGAGAATGAGCAAAAATTCTGTTCAAGACACGGATTGGTACCTCAAATTAAGGAGAAAAATTACGTCAATAGGTTACTAACCCTGATCAGTAATCCAGGTACCACATCCCGCACGGCCTGCAAAAGCATGCGTGACCTAGGCACCACTCCACCGAGGGCTTCAAGATCTCCCAGGCCCAATGGGGCCTTAGGGAAGGCATTAATTAGGGAGGGCAAGGCCCAGAGAGTCTGCGACTCCCTGGAAATAATCAAGAAGGGTATGTACGTGCTTGTCTACTACATTAATGGAGGTCGGCGAAGAAGAGTAGGAAAAATACGCTACTCGAACTTTGAGGATGCAGCTCGCGAGATTATGAAGTATGTTGATCAGTACTGCGTGCGATTTTTCTAACAATGCCTCGTCCACATCATGACAACAGGAAAAACATTAGTTATTTGTTGAGAGTAGTACCTGCGTTGTCAACCACGTTATGTTGGCTGACCTAGGCAGGACTAGTCGATGGGCTCCTCAGCCGTTGTTAACTATTCTTTATCCTATTTACACACTCGCTCCCGTATGCAACAAGTGAGTTGCTATAATTCTATTCCTTCAGCGGCCTGCCCCCTTATACCTATACTATATTATGTTTCTCTGAGGTTACGCATTGACGAAGAAGGAAGCTCCTTACATCCATCCCGCACGCGTCGACGTTTCCCTTACCCTGGGTAACGCCTGCTATATCGGTATACCTTCTTGGCTCATCGCCGGGTACTTTAGAACTGACACCGTAGAACGCGTCCTATCTCCCTATACTCACCAATTCTTAATGGCCTAAGAACCACACTGGAGAGCATCACGGACTGATAAAATTCTCATGAAGTAGTGAGTCTAAATAGGTCTCATCACCGGAATTACCCAACACCGAATTCTAGTGCCTTTAACTTAGAGGTACTTAGCCGTGATAGTCAACATAAAGACCTTAATCAAATTAGCGACAATATTATCACATGTCTCATTTGGATCCGTGCCTTTGTGATTTTGTTGAATCTGGACTCTCATGAATCAGCTGTGTTCTTCATATAGGTAATGATTCTGGCAAGAACCTAATCCTATTTTTGTATTTTGGTTTTGTTTGTGGGTTTGGGTGGGTGAAGTTAAGTGGGGCTTAATACCACCCCAGTGAAGTTAAGCACCTGAATCAGAATTTAATATGAAGAGGTGTTCCAGAAGCCCCCAGCACTGAACCGGTAGAGTAGGACGCTTTTAGCTAGATCCTCTGCGGTATGTTTTCGGGTTCTTGGATGCACTAGGTGGTGCACGCTCTGGTGCACTGCTTAGTTTATTGGTTCTGTCTGCGCCGTAGTGTGTGTAGGGGTAGCTGGGCGTGGGGAGGGCTTGACTTCGAGAGGAGCTAGCCTGATAAGGCTGAATGAACCTTAGATTATTAGGTGGTCTGACTGGGGACCTTACCGGGTTATGAGTGGTTAGAGGTGGTCCCCGGTAGGCGCGGTGGCAGGCCGACCGTTAAGGGGACCAGGGTAGCGGTAGACGATATTCTCGAGGCACTGGCCAGTGGCTGGTCTCCCGAAGAGGTGGCAGAGAATTATAGGATCCCAATAGAGGCTGTTCGGGAAGCCCTGAGATATGCCTTAGAGACCCTAAAGAAGGTCGAGATAATTGCGGCTGAGACTGCTAGCTGATGAGAACATACCCTGGCCACTGGTCAGGCTGCTGAGGAAGATGGGTGTGGACGTAGCGTGGCTACCTGAGACCGACGCGAGGGGAGTGAGCGATGAGCGGGTTATCATCCTCGCCAACGAATTAAGAAGAACAGTACTCACGAGGGACGAAGACTTCATAAGGCCCCACCTCTGGAAGAGGGCATCGTACGGCGTGATATACGTCGGAGAACCTGTGACGAAGGAAAACGTTAAGGACCTCGCCAGTAATGTAGTAAAGGTTCTGGAGAGCGTTTCCTCGGCTCCTTTCTTGGCCGTGATAACCTCCGGCAGAGTCGAGGTATATAAACCGAAGTAGCATTATGCCAAGAAACCCATCCCATTTAACACAGTATGGTGTCCACCAAGTCATGTGACTGTCTTAAATTCGGTCTTAACACACATTCTTCGGGCAAAACTTATGGGAACCAGCTGGAAGGCCTATGCCGCCGCCTCAGTCCTCGCTTTTGCCCTCATGCTCGCCACCGTCGTAGCTGCCGGGACGTCCTCGTACGTGGTTAGGTTGACTGAGGACCGTGTCCACGGCTACGCCTACGTAGGGGGCGTGGGCCTCGTCGTCCTCGCCACCGATGAGGGGCTGGAGGCTTTCAGGTTGGATGGGTCGCCTGCCTGGTCTGTCCCCGGGGATAGGGCATGCGCTGTGAGCCCCTCCCCCAGGGGTGGCGTGATCGCCGCGCACGTCGGGATGGAGATCCTCCTGGTTAGGGCCTCTGACGGGGTGGTGACCCAGCGCCTCAGGGTGGGCACGATCTGCGTTAGCGGTGCGTCACTGGTGTGGGGGCCCGGAGGCGATACCGTGATCGGGAACACCGGCCTGGAGAGGGTAGTGGTGGCGAACACCAGCGACGGGTACGCCGCCCAGAGCAACTGGTTAGGGATTGAGGTGAAGCACATTAGATGGCTCAACAGGACCCACGCCCTCATATTCGGGCACGGGTACGGGAAGGGTATGGCTTACGTGGTCAGGGCGGAGCCCCTCACGCTAGAGGAGAACATCACGTTCAAGGGGAGGGGGTGGCTCGTTGGTGATGCCGTGGTTGTTCTCGAGCCGGATGGCAGGGTGTGGGAGTGGGTACCCGGGAAAGGGGTGGTGTGGGAGACCGACCTCGGCTCCCAACCCGCTGCGGCGGACATGGGCAACGAACTCCTCTTCGCACTGACCCAGGACTTCATGGTGGTCGCCATCAACGTAAGCGATGGCTCAGTAGCGTGGGAGGCGGGGCTCGAGTGCATCGTCCCGGAGGGCACCATACCCCCACCCTACCACTTCAGCGGCGACTTCGTGGCCGGGGGAGACGCCGTCGCCATGACAGGCATCATCTTCGGGATCAACGGATCATGCCTCACCTCAGGCATATATAGGGAGGGCCGCAACATCCTCCTGCCACGCATCGAGCACTTCCTATGGTTCGACGACTGGCTCGACAACAGAACAGCTGTGATAGACCTCGGCATCATGTCAGCTCTCGTCGACGTCACTAACGGGGTCGCCGAGCCCCTCAACGGCGCCTACATCACCAAGATCCCTGGGGGCGGCATCATAGTCAAGCGCAGCGAGTCCTACACCCTCCTGAGAACCAACGGCTACGCACTACCCCTCCCGAACCTCGGGGACGGTTCCATCGCCGGCCTTGCACCAAAGAGGGTCCTCATCACAAGGAGCAGGGGAGCCGACCTCCTCGTAATCGGGTCACCAGATAAGGTAATGAAGACACTGATCGCAGGACTCGGCTTAGGAGGTGCAGGCCTCGCCACCCTAGCATATAGGGCATGGAGGGCGGAGAACAGGGTAACCAGGAAACGCCAACCGAAGAAGTCAGTGGGTGAGGCAATGAACCAGTGAGGCAACCCTGGACAACCGATCATCGGCTAGAAGGACATAGATCAGTTGCACGGGAAACAGCGCATCCAGA
>WAOK01000019.1 GCA_015521325.1 Desulfurococcales archaeon
CCTCTGGAGAATCTAAGATAGAGTTGAAAGCCACCACGGCCCCGGGTGGTAGAATTGAGGAGAAAAAATGAGAATCTAAGATAGAGTTGAAAAATTCTTAGTATTATAATCAAGTGAGGGGTATGGTGGACGTGGAATTTATCATCTTGTTATTGAGGGCGCGGTTTGGTGGGGGAGTTGGTGTTCGATGTTTTTGATGGTTTGTGGCGTGTTTATGATGGTTGGTATGTTAGGAATGCTGTGACTGCTGAGAATGAGGTTAGGGCTGTTTCTTTGGCTTTGTCTGGTGTTCCTAGGCCTTGGGTTGAGGTCGGTGTGGGGACGGGTTTCTTTGCTTGGAGGTTGGGTGTTGAGTATGGTGTTGACCCGGCTGTCAATGCCCTTGCTCTGGCTCGTGAGAGGGGTGTGGAGGTTGTTGCTGGTGTTGGTGAGGCTCTCCCCTTCCGGGATTCTGTGTTTGGTGGTGTTCTCCTTATTGTAACTCTCTGCTTTGTTGATGACCCTGCCGCTGTCATGCGTGAGGCTGTGAGGGTTCTGAGGCCGGGTGGGTATGTGGTTGCTTGTGTGGTGCCTAGAGAGAGTGCGTGGGGTAGGTATTATGAGGGCCTTAGGGAGGCCTCGCCGTTCTACTCGGTGGCGAGGTTCCTCACGACCCGGGAGGTCGAGGCCCTGGCGGAGGGGGCCGGGCTCGAGCCGGTGGGGTGGGTGAGCACCCTTACCTACGGCCCGCTTGATGAGCCGAGGCCTGAGGAACCGTTTGAGGGGCTCGGCGGTGGGTTCTCGTGTCTTAGGGCAAGGAAATAAGGGCTCCCCCCGATCTTGTTTGGGGTGCGTTGCTTGGTGAGGGTTATTGTCCGTGATGTCCCGCCTTTCAAGCTGCTTAGGCTCGATGACGACGAGATCAGGTACTTCGAGTCCTTATGGCTCATCCCGGAGGGCATAACGTATAACGCTTACCTCCTCCCCACCTCGGAGGGCTGGGTGCTCTTCGATACGTGGAAGGTGGGGTATGAGGGCGAGTTCATGGAGGCCCTTAAGGGAGTTGTCGACCCATCAAAGATCAAGTACTTAGTGATCCATCACATGGAGCCCGACCACTCGGGTACTGTGAGGGCCCTGCTTGAGGCCAACCCCGGTATTGAGGTCCTCGGCCACCCAATGACTAAGTCAATGCTGGAGTCGTTCTACGGCATAAAGCCGAGGTTCAGGGCAGTGAGGGACGGGGAGGAGCTGAGGGTCGGGGAATACACCATGAAATTCATATACGCGCCCTGGCTACACTGGCCAGAAACGATATTCACCTACGTTAAGGAGGCTAGGGCCCTCCTAACATGCGACGCGTTCGGCGCGTACTCAATACCCTCGAGCACGTTCGACGACGAGCTGGGCGAGGAGGAGCTCGAGAGGTACAGGTTCTGGACGAGGAAGTACATGGCGACCGTGATAGGGCACTACCTACCCTTCGTCGGCAACGCTATCAAGAAGATCGAGTCCCTCGGCCTCGACATCAGGATGATCCTTCCATCCCACGGCCTGATCTGGAGGAGGCCGGCAGAGATCATTAAGTACTACGAGAGATGGTCAGCGGGCGAGACGGTGAGCGGTGTGAAGAAGGTGGTCGTTGTTTACGGCTCCATGTACGGCTTCGTTGAGGCAGCCGTCAAGGAAGCCATAAAGGTCCTTGAGGAGGAGGGCGTCCTCCACGTAACCTACAGGTTCGTAGACAACCACAGGGACGAGATAAGCGACCTGATGGGGGACCTGATAAACGCTTCGGGCATCATACTCGGCACAGCGACCTACGAGGCGGGCATACACCCCCTCATGCGGTTCGTCGTGAACCTAATGATAGAGAAGATACCTAAGAACAAGTCAGTACTCGTCATAACCAACTACGGCTGGGGAGGAGTGGCCGGGAAGCTCCTAAAGAAGGAGCTCGAGGGCGCCGGCTACAAGATCCACTCAATCATCGAGTTCCGGGCGGGGCAGCTGGAGAAGAACAGGGGAGCGATAAGGGAGGCGGTGAAGAACTTCGTAAGAACCCTGTGAGGTAATCACTTAATGAGCGCCGAGGAATGGGTCATTAAGGTTGTTGAGGAGTCCCTAAGGGACGAGCTCGAGTCAGCGAAGATCTATGAGGAACTAGCCAAGAAGCTCGGGAGGAAGGACATAGGGAGGAAGCTGAGAGAGATAGCGAGGATGGAGGCCGAGCACGCCGCTTTCTGGGCCAGGTTCCTCAGGGCGAGGGGGGCGGACCCCTCGAGGGTGAGGCCGAGAGGGTGGAGGGTCAGGCTCTACACGATCCTGTTCCGCATCATAGGCTTCGGCCTCACCATAAAGCTCCTTGAGCTCGGGGAGGATCAGGCAATAGCGACGTACTCCCGCCTCCTCGAGAAGGGGGGCCTGAGCGAGGAGGAGGTCGAGGGCCTCAAGAAGCTCATAGAGGACGAGCTAATGCATGAGGAGACCTTCCTCGAGGAGGAGTCCAAGATCAAGGAGTTCCTCGACCACGTGAGGGACGCCGTCCTCGGGATGAGCGACGGCCTCGTAGAGATACTCTCCGTCACCGCAGGGCTGGCAGGGGCCTACGGCGACCCAATAAACGTCGCACTCGGCGGCCTAATCGTTGGGATGGGCGGGGCGCTCTCAATGGGGATCGGGTCATACATAAGCGTGAAGGCACAGAGGGAGGTCAGGCTCGGCACGTTAAGCACTGTGAGGAACATAATAAGGAGCATACCCTCAGCCGTCACCGGCATGCTGAGGAAGGCCCTTAAGGGGAAGGGGATAAGCGAGGACGCTGCGGAAGCCCTCATAAGGGACGCGTCGAAGGACGAGGCACTGATGCGGAGGCTCGTCGCCGAGGAGGTCTACGAGATAAAGGAGAAGATGATCGAGGATCCGGGGAAGGCGGGACTGTACACTGGGGCCTTCTACATCCTCGGAGCGGTGGTGCCGCTTATCCCATACTTCCTCCGCCTGCCGATAAGCCTCTCCCTACCCCTGTCAGTCGGTTTCGCCGGCGCCATGCTCGCTGTCGTGGGCTTCATAATAGCTGTCTCAGCGGGCCTGAGTATAAGGAAGAAGGTGCTCGAGATGGTTGCTGGCGGAATAGGTGCGGCCGCGATAACCTACCTCATAGGCCGGGCCGCCTCCCTCTTGCTGGGAATAGAGGTAGGCTAGGACTCCCTCACCGCCAAGCTGGCGGAGGCCCTAACCAGTAGGCCGTCCCCGAACACCACTATCTTCCCTTTCCCGGCCCTCGCCACGGCGCCGATTAGCTCATCACTCACCCTAACTGATATCCTGGCCCTAGAACCCCCAGGAACCCTCGTATCCAGCCTCCTCCTAACCGATTCCTTCCCCGCCCTCACCTCAACCTTCACAAGCGTGACGTCCCTCCTCCCCCTATTCACCACGACCGCCCTCGCCGTCTTTGTGTACGGGTCTATCCAGGCGTCAACGATCTCCAGCCTCCTGGACCTACGATAGACAAGGAATAGCGATGGAGCTGCCACGGCGGCGAGAACCGTCCAGAGGAACGGGGCAATCGCCTCCAGTAGCCCCCCTCCCCTAACGAAGACCCACCTAACGTCGCTGACGGCGAGGACCCTGTTGCCCAGGCCATACATCACGAGCCTGAAGGTGTAGTTCCCCGGTAACCACCCCTGCGGGGGCACGTAATCGAATTCGTAGGTCGTTCTACCGACGGGTAGTGTACCGGCCGACACCACCGTCCTGTTCTCCAACGGCTTACTGTCCTTCCGCACGACGAGCACTATCCTCGTGTCATTAAGTGTTCTGTAAACGTTCTTGAGTACGGCGCGGAGCCTTGCCGATATTATGTCGCCCGTCTCGTTGTTGAGCACCGGTATGACGCTGAACCTCTCGAAGAAAACGATCTGTAGCACAAGCGTGACGTTCTCCCTCTCGTAAGGCTCTAGGGTGAACCTCTTCTCAGCCACTAAGTCACCCATGAGGTAGGCCCTCACAACGAACTCACCAGGAACTACCCTCGCGCTTATGGAGCCGTTCCGGGAGTCGAGTATGTTGAGCTCCGTACCGTTAACAACCCTGTAGAGCCTCACTAGGGCCTCCCTCACCAGGTTGCCGGCGGGGTCCACCGCCACGGCGTTTATGTAGCCGTACTCACCCTCGACTATGATGCGGAGGGTGTGGGAGACGGCGGGTATGACAACCACCTTCCCGGGCTCGGCCTCCCTCACCTCCGACACAGTCACTATCACCTCGTAGGGCCCAGGTACTATGTCCTCGGCCGCCCTCACCTCAACAACTATCCTCCTATATGAGTTGGGCCCCATCTCGAAGATCTGCTCAGATGGGTGGAAAATGATAGAGATACCTGGAGGGGCTGTGTAGTTTAGCTCCACAGTAACGTAGTGATCGGCGTGGTTGTAGATTATCAGGAAGAGCGAGTCCGAGAAAACGATCCCGCCCCTCGGTATGAGGAGGGGGGAGAACCGGTCGAAGCTACTCGACATACCTATTACGGGTATGTAGGGCTGGACCTGCGCAACGGCCGAGATCGTGGCTAGGGCCGCAAGCACTGCCACGGCGGCGGAGGCAGCTACAGTAGCGGATCTCAACCTTGCTCACCCTAGAGCAGAATGGATGATGTGTACAAAGAAAAAAGGTTGTTGCGGCCTAGCCCCGCCACCCTTACGTGGCGTCAGTCGCGGTTACGGTGACTGTACCCGTGTAGGTACCGACAGCTATGCCCGTGCCGAGGTCGATCTCCATGTATATGTTGTAGGACTGACCGGCCTCAGTAGTCCTTGAGGCCGGCGTCTCAAGGACTCCCTCGGACGATGCTAGCGTGCTCGTTACCGGGTGCTTGTTTAGGGGTAGGCCCGGATTCGTTGAGTTCTCCTGGTCGTCCGCGAAGAGCAGGAACTCTCCCGTGCCAGGTGAGGTTCCCGTGCCGAGGGTTATGTAGTGTACGCCGTCGGTGTGGTACCAGGTGTCCGAGGTCGTCAGGTTTATGTTGTACGGGCCGTTCGCTATGATGTTCACGGCGAATGAGTTAGCGCTTGTGTACCCGCTACCTGTATTGACTTGCTGTATCCCGCCTGAGGAACCGGGCTGCAGTGTACCGAAGTCAATACCTACGGTGCTCGTGGAGATCTCGCTGTAGAAGTACATAATGTACCCGTAACCGCTCGCCGTCGATGACTCGGTATCAACGGACGCAGTGACTATGCAGTCCCAGTCAGCGTACTCAGCACCAGAGCTACTGGCCTCAGCAGCCACCTTACCCGGCGTGATCACGACGTAGAAGTCGCCCGACGTCGCTCCTGGGTCTGGCTGCTGCTGGTTGGGGTCTAGCTCAATGCTCCAGGTCGTTGACCCACCAGTGTCTGCGGTCAGGACCCACTGGCCAGAGGTGCTGTCATAACTTATTGTGAAGTTAACGTATAGTGCCGGGTCAGTCGATGCTGGAGGGGTACCGACTGCGCCGGCGTTGGTGTCTGCGAATAGGTCGACCTTTATGACCACGTCACTCATTATGTTATCCGTCGACACCGTTATCTTCATGTACGTTGGTGACTGAGGCGTGAACTCATTTGTTGTGGTGGAGTAAGTGCTGTCACTGTAGAATGCGAAGCTGACGGTAGGCGCCACGGCAGCGACAGTGACCTTCGCCTCCCCGATCGATACCTCGCCGACAACATCGAATGCTTTCGTGGTTACAGCAATCGATGCCCCAAGGGTGAGCAGTATGAGGAGCAATATTGCTGAGATTTTTTCAGCTGGCATGGAGTGGTCACCGCATTACTTATTTTATATGAACGTTTATTTAAGCATTTTCAGAGGTTAATTTAATATAGTTGATTTAATTTTAACGAATGAGTATCTTAGAAATTCAATATTTTGTCATGGAGGCCTGTTTCTGGTTAGGGTGTTTGGAGTGATTAAGTGAGTACACCTAGCTGGATTTTGTGAAAAAACACTTTTGACTCCGAGCAAGCCCCCTACGTGGGTGGTTCTCTTTTGGTCGTGGTTAAGCTGTACCTCTATTTTAAGGAGGCTGCTGGCCGGAGCGAGTTCGAGTTCCCGGAGGGGGTCACGCCGATGGATGTTCTTGAGGAGCTTGGGAAAAGGTATCCTGCTATTGCTAGGGCGATTGAGAGAAATGATTTCATCGTTTTGGTTAATGGAGTGCCCGTACCCGATAATGATCTTCGTAGAATTAGGTTAAAGGATGGGGATATTATGGAATTGCTCCCTCCCGCTTCAGGAGGTTTTTGATAGTTTCTATTATCTCTGAAACACTATGTATTCATGGTGGTGATAACGGGGTCGCTGAGAGCCAAGAACCTTGCGAGATCGATTCTGGAGAAGCTGTCCAGGCTGGCTGTGGTGAGAGGCAATACCCTTGGTCTCGGCAGTCTCGAGATTAGGATCCGCTACATACAGTACATAAGGAAAGGGTTCCTCCGCAAGGGAGTGTCCTTCGTTGTTCACGAGTTCCCAGCCCAGGTAAGGGGCACGCCTGTTGAGTCAGTGATAGATGTGTTCGAGAGGAGTAGCTTGGTGGCCACCCTGCTCATAAGGTCCGACGGGAGCGTAGTGTTCAGTGGCGAGGGCATTAAGGAGGAGACGGAGGCGCTGATGCTACTGAGCAAGTTAGAGGACGAGCTCGCCAGGGAGGTCGGTGCCTAGGCCCTCCTAGCTATGGCCCATGCGAGCGATGAGGCGAACCCCGCCGGGCTGTATCCTGGGAGGGCCCTTACCTCACCTTTCCTCAGTGCCTCGAGAACATCCTCACTCGATACCGCGTCGGGGAGTAGGTTCCTCGCAGCCCCCACGGCCTCGGGTACGTGGGCGTCGCTATTGGCGAGGACTACCTTACCGGCTGCTCTGGCCTCGAGCCACGATATGGCGTTGCTGATGGGGTCTGAGGCAGCGTTCCAGCCCTCGACAGCGGCCCACGTGCTCAGGCGGAGGAGGGGCCCTATTCCGAGGCGCCTCACATCATATGGGTGCGCTGGGAACGCGAGGCACGACTCAGCGGCCACGAAGTCCAGGAGGTCGAGCAGCTCCCTTGGGGCCTCACGGCTCGGTGGGGACGGGCACAGGACGACTACGTCCCCGAACTCAGTCCTGACCTCTGACCCGTAGACAACGATAACGCCATCAACGCCTGACCTAGCGGCGGCGACGGAGCCGGCGAAGGTGTTGTGGTCCGTTATCGCCACCGCCCCTAACCCCTTCGCCCTCGCAGCCCTGACCATGTCTGCTGGGTACGCTCTCCCGTCGCTTGCCCTAGTATGCATGTGGAGGTCCGCAAGCAAGGGAGTCACCACGCAACGATCGCTGGGGCACCAGCGCCCCTCCTGTCTGTGGAGGCACCCACGGAACCGGTAAGTAAGGCTGCGGCGTTCGCGACGCCTACCCTGCGAACTCTCTTAATTCTCTTAACCCACGGGAGTTCTGGGGCCTTAATGCCCTCCTCAACGAGTAACTCGCCTGTCTCCGGGTTCCACGCGAACCTCGGCGCGTTTATTGCTTCATCGAACCTCATACCGTAATCAACGATATTGGTCACGAAGACAGCGTGTTGCTGCGGCCTTAGGTGCCCTCCAGACGCCCCCAGGGCGTACCAGTTAGTGCCGTCACCCATTATTATGGCTGAGAGTGTGTGCAGGGGCTTCTTCCTCGGCCCGACACTGTTCGGTAGCCCGGGCCTCGGGTCAAAGCAGGAGCCCCTATCGTTGAGGGTTATCTGGTACCTCGGCTCCGTCACACCAGAGCCGAACGGGTGGTAGAGGCTCTGTATAGCTGAGACGACGTAGCCGTCGGCAGTCGCTATAGCGAAGTACGTGGTGTCGCCCGCGCCCCCCACCCGAGGCACGCCCCTCATGCGCCTAACCTCATCGAGCACCTCATCACTCAGCAACCTATCTACGGGCACTTTCATGTACCTAGGGTCGCCAAGGTTCAGATCCCTCCACATATACGCCGGTGCAGCGGCCTCCAGCACCGCCCTCACCCGCTCAACACCGAAGGGGTCATTCGGCGGCTCGAGGCCCTCCAAGAGCTTCAGGATATGGAGAGCCGTTACTCCTTGAGTATTAGGCGGCATCTCATAGACTACCCAGCCCCTATACGTCGTCCTTAAGGGGGCGCCCTCCTCGGCGTCGTACGACCTCAGGTCGCTGATACTGATCGCGGAGCCCCTCGACGAGGCGTACTCCGCGATTGCCTCAGCTATGTCCCCTTCATAAAAACTCCTTGGGTCCTCGGCAATGAGTTCGAGAGCTCTGGCTAGTCCGGGGAACTTGATCACGGAGCCCTCAACCACCCGAGCCGCTAGGTAAGTCTCTCTCGAGCCGGGATCTCGGGCTAGCCTGTCCTCAGCAGCCCTGATCCCCTCGGCGAGCGTGCTTGAGGCAGGGAACCCATCCCTAGCAAGCTTCAAGGCGGGCTCCACGAGCTCGGCCCACTCAAGGGAGCCGAGCATCCTCCAGAGCCTATGGAGTCCGGCAACCATCCCGGGCACGGTGATCGCTTCAGGCCCCCTCAGCTGGTGCCCCACCTCAGCCTCCAGGCCCTCTGGCGAGTACCCCGACCCATTGATGAAGTAGACACTGCCCTTAGGGTCCTTCACCAAAGCGAAGAAATCGCCGCCCAGCCCCCCGAGGTGGGGGATTGTGACGGCAAGGGCCAGGGAAGCGGCGATGGCGGCGTCGACGGCGTTGCCGCCTCTCCTAATGATGTCGGCGGCCACTGTTGAGGCGTGGGGTTCCTCTGTAGCGATCGCTGCCCTCCTTGACCATACTGCGTGGCTCAAGCGGTCTCCCGACATAGTTAGCGTGCGCGTTATTGATTATTAGTGCTTTGTTGATGAGGTTGTTTGACTAAGTGAATATATTTATGTAGTTTTTTCTACTGTATTACGATGTATTACGCAGAGTTATTAACATATGTAAAACAATCTAAACGAGGTCAATCTCTTGACCAGATCCTTTAGTGTCTGGGAGACCGCGGAGGGAGAGGTCAGGAGGCCTGGCACGGTGCACATCGCTGTCTTCGCTTTGCTGATCGGTGTGGGCGCCGTCGCCGGAGCTTTCGGGAGCATCGCCGTGCCCCTCGGTTATGGCGTGACGGGGTTCTGGCCCGGTGTCGCTGTGCAGGCTGTTGGCGGTATATGGTTCGGTATGTGGGGTGTGTTGGCTGGTGCGCTGTTCCCATTTATCAGTAATAGCTTGGCTGGTGCACCCCTCTACGTGAGCCTGGCGTACTTCCCGTCGAACTTCATACAGGGGTTCCTGCCAGCGTGGGTGTTCAGGGCTTTCAAGGTCGATCCGAGGCTGAGGAGTGGGAGGGATTGGTTCCACTTCATATGGTCTGCTGTCATTGTCAACAACTTCCTTGGGGCCTTATGGGCAGTTACGGTGCTCCAGTGGTTCGGCCTCATAACGGTGACGTCCGTGCCGCTGTTCTTCAGCGGGTGGGTGATCGGTAACGGCGTCCCTGCGCTGGTGTTCGGCATCATCCTCCTGAAGGCCCTGTCCCCGCTGGTGATCAGGCATAGGGCGTTCTGCAAGGGTTGGTGGGCTTGAGGAGGTGCGGTTAGTGGCTGGGCAGGGAGTAAGGCGGATGAGGAGGACGCTGCTCGGGTACCTCCCCGTCGATTCACCGATCCACTCCCTCCACCCAATAATTAAGACGTTTTTCCTCCTCATCGTCTCGACTTACCCGCTCCTCATAGACGCGCCTGAGTGGAATATCGTTGGCATCGTGGCAATGTTCATCATATTCATTGCGTCGAGGGTTCAGCTAGGGATCCTCAAGTTCTACACGACCATAATGCTGAACATATTCTGGATAATCTTCATAGCATACACTTTCTTCGGCGGGTACGCGCCCGGGTACCACATCATCGGGAGGGTGGGGCCCGTCCTCATATCCTGGGAGAACGTCTCGTGGGCGATAACGGTTTACCTAAGGATGTTCTTCGCGATACTCGTCATCATCTACTTCCTCAGCGTCGCCAGAGAGAGGGACGTGATCCTGGGGCTGAGGTGGCTCAGGCTACCTTACGTGGTCTCCTACATGATAGGCCTAGCCTTCAGGTCAATAGGTCTCTCAATAATAGACTTCCACACAATAAGGGAGGCTGAGAGGGCTAGGGCGCTGGACCTGAAGGAGCTCCCCCTGACGCATAAAATCAAGAAATTCGGTCTCTACATTGTCCCAATGGTGGCGCTGGCTCTAAGAAGGACTGACGAGGTCAGCAACGCGCTCGACTCAAGGGGCTTTAAGTTCACCGGGCTTAAGGGGCATAAGAGGACAGACTACCTCCTCAGCAAGTACAGGTTCGGCGGGAAGGACGCAGTCGCAGTAGGGGCGATGCTAGCGATCATGGCTGTGCTAGTCTACCTGAGGTACTTCACCCTCTACATAACGACCCAGCACTCCCTCCTCCTAAAATATATAGGTGGGTTGCTCGGGGTTGGGAGCGGTGGCTGAGCCAGCGATTAAGGTAGAGGACCTATGGTGGAAGTACGAGGGCAGGAAGGACTGGGCCCTGAAAGGCGTTAACCTCACAATAGAGAGAGGGGAGTTCGTCGGCATCGTGGGACCGAATGAGTCGGGAAAAACAACCCTTGTCATGGCGATGAACGGCCTCATACCGAATAACTACAGGGGCGTCATGAAGGGCAGGGTTGTCTCTGTCGGGATGGATACGAGGGAGCACACCACGGCCGAAATAGCGAGGAGGGTCGGGTTCGTGTTCTCTGACCCCGAGTCCCAGTTCCTCACAATGACGGTTGAGGAGGAGCTCGCTTTCGGGCTCGAGAACATGGGGCTCCCGGTTGAGGAGATCCGTGATAGGATCAGGTGGGCGATGGAGATCACGAGGCTCGATGAGGAGTTCCTGGAGAAGCCGCCGTACGAGCTGAGCGGTGGGCAGAAGCAGAGGGTCGCTATAGCGGCGGTGCTGGCGATGAAGCCCGACGTCATAATACTTGATGAGCCGACCTCGATGCTCGACCCCATAGGGAAGTCCGAGGTATTCGACGTGCTCGTTCAGCTGAGGAGGTCGTACAACGCGACGATCATCGTTGTGGAGCACAGGCTCGAGGACATAGCCTACCTCGCAGACAAGATGATCCTCCTATACTACGGTGAGGTGCTCAGGGTGGCTCCACCGAGGGAGTTCTTTGACAACATACCCTTCCTCCTGAAGCACTACGTCTACCCGCCGGAGATCATGATAGCAGTGCATAGGCTGAGGGAGGAGGGCCTGTACGACGGCCCCATACCCCTCCGCTTCGAGGAGGGTGTTAAGATAATTGAGGAGGTGCTGAGGGCTTGACTCACGCGATAGAGGTGAGGAACCTTACCTTCGTCTACCCGGACGGTACCCTCGCCTTGAAGGGTGTTGACCTGGTGATTGATGAGGGCGAGTTCGCTGCTTTCATTGGGCAGAACGGCTCGGGTAAGACAACCCTCTCGAAGAACATAGCCGGGCTCCTCAAACCGACTGAGGGGGAGGTACTTCTCTTCGGGAGGTCCACGAAGGAGATGAGGATAAGGGAGCTGGCCACGAGCGTTGGTTACGTGTTCCAGAACCCCGATCACCAGATATTCAACATGACAGTATATGACGAGATAGCGTTCGGGCCGAGGAACCTCCTACTCAGCGAGGACGAGGTTAGGGAGAGGGTTGAGGAGGCGGCCAGGATAGTTGGGCTTAAGGAGGAGTACATGGAGGAGTCCCCGTTCTTCCTCCCGAAGGGGCTCAGGCAGAGGGTGGCCATCGCCTCCATACTTGCCCTCAGGCCGAAGGTCATAATAGTTGACGAGCCCACAACCGGGCAGGACTGGAAGCAGTCCATAGAGATAATGGACTTCCTCAAACACCTCAACGGCCTCGGGCACACGATAATCATTGTGACGCATGAGATGGAGATAGTTGCTAGGTACGCCGAGAGGACAGTGGTGATGGCTGAGGGACGCAAGCTCCTCGACGGGCCCACGAATAAGGTATTTGCTGAGGCCGAGACCTTGAGGAAGGCGTTCGTGAAGCCGCCCCAGCCGACGAGGGCCGCCCACGCGCTCTCACACTACGGCCTAAGGCCCGATGTCCTAAGCGTTGATGAGCTTGTCACCGAGATTATTCGCTTGAAGGCTTCAGGTGCTGGGGATAATTACCTAGCTCAGCGATCTTTAGGGGGTAGGTAACATTCCTAAGGTTCTTGTTAGCCTAAGGCTTGATGCCCGCCTTGTTAAGAGGCTGAGTGAAAGGGCTGAGGAGCTCGGTATCGGATTAACTGTTCTCCTGAGGCGCTACATAGAGGCCATGGCCATTCAGGATGACACCGGGCTAGGCAGGCCTGTCAGCGTGTCGAGGGATGAGCTTAGCTTCCTCGCTGATGCCGTGATTAAGTGCGGGAAACTTGACGAGTACGCCGAGATGCTGGCGGGGGCCTTTGAGGTGGCGCTTAGATGGAGGTACGGTGGCCTAGACTTCCCTCCAGAGGCTGCGCTGAGGGAGGTACTCTCGATGCTTAAGGCCCAGAACAGGATCCTTGAGTACGAGGTTAGGTCCTCAGGACCATTAGTTCTCGCTACCTTCACAACGCCCAGCAGGTCAGTAGGAGAGGTACTTGCCTCGTCCCTCATCAAGCTCATGAAGCCCATGAGTAATAGTTCCACCTTAAGATCTGCTGGCACAACATTCCTAATAGAGGTGAGGAGGAAGTGATAACGCAGACGGAACTACTCATTAAGGTAGCGTTCCTCAACTTCCTCGGCCTAAAGATAATTCTCGAGATAGTGGCGTTCGCCCTGTTCTATGAATGGGGCGAGATAACCAACTCGAGGTACCATAAGGGGATGACGGTTTTCCTATTCCTTATAATCGTGGCAAGCATTGCCCGCTCCTTAATAGAGTCAGGGTGGCAGATGCAGATAACCCTCCCCTACCTTATAACCCAGGCTATTGAGACGATAGGTTGGGCAGTGTTTGTCTATGTGCTCTACCGAGAGGAGTGAATGGTGTTTATTACCTCAGCTACTATATTATTAACGGAGTTAAAGAATGGGTCAATTAGGCATAGGGGCTAGGGCCCCAGAGTTTGAGTTACCCGACACGGAGTTCAACACGGTTAAACTCAGCGACCTATTAAGCGAGGGGAAGCCGGTGATACTCCTGTTCTTTCCACTCGCCTTCAGCCCCGTGTGCACGAAGGAACTGTGTACCTTCCGGGATAGGATGGCGTCGCTGGGGAGGGCAGAGGCCGTTGTGGCAGCAATAAGCGCAGACAGTCCATACTGTCTGAAGGAGTTTAAGGTAAGGAACAGGCTAAGCTTTCACCTACTGAGCGACTACAACAGAGAAGTCATAAGGAAGTACGGCGTATATCACGAGGAGCTAGCGTCACTGAAGTATGTGCCAAAGAGGGCTGTATTCATTCTAGACAACAATGGCTTCATAGCGTATAAGTGGGTAAGCGATGACCCAACGATCGAACCTAACTACGAGGAAGTAATAGCCAAGGCAGCTGAGATAGCGTCCAAGAAGTGAGCTCTCGATAGCTCCTCGGTGGTTCTGTATATGAATTATACGTATAAAAAATACACCATTATTTTTACATAAATCAAAGAAGTCAAACGGGTCCATGCATTGCGCAGGATCCCTAGACCATGGCTTATAGTGATTCTCTTCGTGGCGGGGTTCGCTGCAGGCATTCTTGCCCAAGAGTTGATAACGCTGTGGCAGGGGGAGATAGGCAATATCACTGGTATAGTTCAGCATGCACCCTACCCAGAGGGCACGGTCATACCATTCGGAACCCTTGATGTAGGATCCCTAGAATGTGGTCAGACCTACACCTTTCACACAAACTTCACAGTGGAGAACCTGACCACAACCTCAAACCTGATAATCAGGCTCGAGACACCAGTGCCCCCTGGTTGGTCAGGCATAGTCGACTACAACATAATCCTCGAAGCACCAACTGGCACAGTATCGATCACCCCCGATAACCAAGTAGTTGGGGTAAGTATTGACCCACCAGGAGCGAACATCAACGTTACGGTAGTGCTGACAACTGGGGGCGTGTGCTACGAGTCAGGCTGGGTACCGGAACCAATGAACATGGTACTGAACGGGACTCTTGAGTCACCAACGTAACCTAAAAAGCTACGAAGGACTCACAGGGCAACCAAATTACATTCATGCTTTTTCACGTCCTTCACCCAACTGGGGGAATCAAATCATTCCTAACCCAACAATAGGGTTTCGGAGCGTTATTGACTCGAGACGTGATATAAGATATAGCATCAGTATGTAAGGATTACGACAACTTGCTGGAAAACCTAAAAACCGCTTCATTAAGGATTGAATGGGCCCGTCGTCTAGCCTGGTTAGGACGCCGCCCTCACACGGCGGAGGTCCGGGGTTCAAGTCCCCGCGGGCC
>WAOK01000020.1 GCA_015521325.1 Desulfurococcales archaeon
CCCTGTGCATCGACCACCACAAGAAGAAGTCCTCTTCGTCGCCCAGTTCTCCACTGTTGAACCTCTTTATGAATTCACTTGTTTTCATTCCATACTTTCTTTCAAATTCCTCTAGTTTTTCCTTAATCAGCCTGATTTTCGCCCTCAGCAGCACTACCTCCCTCTGAACTGCCTCAAACACTACCTCCGAATAAGAGTTTAGCAGTGTCTGCACCTGTCTCAGTGATACTTATTCTGCTATATAAAGATAGAGTTTTGCTCCGGTGAATCCCTACGACAGTGTTTAGATTGAGTGAGTATGGTGTTAGACTGTTGGGCGGTTTCTTACTAGGAATCAATAGCTAAATTGATGGTTTATATGTAGTATTATATCGCTATACGTCAAGTTATTAGCTGGGTGGATTTCTCGATGATTACTTTGAGAGAATATAAAACATCTGACGTCTTCAGGAGGTTAGCTGTTATCCCGCCGCAGATAGTGAAGCTTGTTAACCACCCCGTGAGGCGTCCGGTGGCGGTGTTCAACCCTGCCCTCTTCCTTGACGGGGATGAGCTCCTCATACTCGCGAGGGTTGTGCTCGGTTACTATAAGTATGTCTCAGCCATCGCGGAGATCAGGCTGGGCCTGAACCAGGTTCTCGAGGGTGAGGTGCCCGAGGAGGTTCAGGCCAGGATAGTTATCTGGCCTAGGGACTGGTTCGATTTCTGGGGTGCGGAGGATCCGAGGGGCACCGTCGTGGAGGGCAATAGATATGTTATCTACACGGGCAGGACGAGGGACTACTTCAGCGGCACCCACGGCAGGACATTGCCGGTCATAGCGAGGGAGGCGGGGAACGGTGAGTGGGTTAAGGTGGGTGTGGTGAGGCATCCAGGGGAGAAGAGGGTGGTGAGCGACAAGGATGCCTTCGTTATCAAAGAGGGAGGCCGTTACCTACTCTTCCACAGGCCCCATTACGGCGGGAACGACTTCAGGACTGTGGTCAGCTCAGTGAGGGTGCTCGAGGGGGACGTCGTTGTCGAGGGGACGAGGGAGCTCCTCGGGCCCGAGCGGTTCGAGGAGAAGATAGGATGGGGCACGCCACCGATCGAGGTAGGTGGTGGGGAGTACCTCATGATCCTGCACGGTGTCGACAAGCGCATCGGGGCCTACAGGGCCTTCGCTGCACTGATTCGGGTCGGGGGCGGGGATATGGAGGTAGCGGGGGTATCGAGGACATACATAATGGAGCCGAGGGAGCCTTACGAGGTCTACGGGGACAGGCCTATGGTGGTGTTTCCGTGCGGAGTGGCGAGGGTTGATGACAGCATCCTCGTAGCCTATGGCGCTGCCGATCAGGTGATCGGGCTCGCTGCGGCCGAGATCTCGGATGTATTAAGCCTCATAGCTGGTGTCCCCGGCTAGCTCTATCTCAGAACTTGAAGCCGAGCTCCTCAAGTATGCGCTTCGATTTCTCCAGCTCCTTCAGTGCCTCATACCCTTTCTCTGTTAGGCGGAGGTATGTCCTGTCCTTAACCGTGACCCTCTCAAGGAGCCCCTTCTTCACCAGGGTCTCTATAAGGAGCTTCGCCCTATCGAACGGTAGGTTGGCCCCGTACATTATCCTCGTCGGCGCTGCCTCGCCGAGCTCGTGCACGGTTCGCAAGATATCATATATTATCCCGGCCTGGCTCCTGTACTTCTTCCTAGGCACGCCTCATCCCCGCCCCCACAATCACCAGCGCTATCGGGCGAAGCGCCTCAGCAACCAGCATAAGCTGTGGCGAGGTCAGTAGCACGGAGCATATCTCTATGGCGTGTGATGCAGCAAGCACACCGTACCCTACGGCAGATGTTGGTACCCTGGGCAGGAACTCGAACAGTATGATGGCAACGGTTGCTGTGAGTATTATGAACGACCCAGCGTTTAGCCCCACGACCACCATCATTACTGGAACCAGCATCGTGGCGTAGCTGCTCGTGCCGCCGTAGGTTGCACTATTCTCGTTAGTTAATGACGTAGCGATCGCCACGAAGATGAGGGAGTACGCTATGACATAGAGCACCTCGACAACGATTGAGAGGGGGGTTAAGGCGACACTGTCACCATAGCTGGGCCAATGAGGGGGGTGCCACGGGGTGGCAGGCGGTTTCTCGGCCATATGTCCCCAGTAGTGCCAGGCAGTAAACCTTGCAGCACTGGCTGATGCCATGACATAGGATATTGACGAAATGACAAAGTTGATAGCCAGAACTATGTAACCAGCTGATGTGAGGAGGGACCAATCAGTCCGGAGTTTAATGTACAGTGTGAAGGTTCGGAGAGATATCACCAGCGCTATAGACGCCGCCACAGCGTTCAATACCGCGATTATCACATAGTACGTCACAGCCTCCGTCGCCAGCATTTAACTCGTCACCTACTCATTCACCCTAAGTGCTACGCCCCATGTTAAGTAAGTTAGGAATGTTTGTGCGTAGGTGGGAAAACTGCTTGGGCTTCATTATGTATTAGGGTTACCCGAACCCATGCGGCCCGTGACCCCCGGTTACCCACGTATACGTTACGCCATCGGCCGTTATGCTTGTAGCTCGTAGTTCCCCGTAACATCCCACGTAGCCGTCGATGTGTACACTTTCTCCGACGGTGATATTGCTGAGTAGGTAGTAGTACGGCACCCACTCACCGTCAGCGCTGGCCCACCTGCCGCCAACCATGAAGTCGTAGACATCACCGTTAACGTCCTCAACAGCGATCACGCGGTCATCTACAGACACATCCGCTACGGTACCGTCCACTGAGACCGTCTCCCTATCCTCATAGGCCATATTGTGCTTGTGCTCGCGCATGCCGCACTCTCCCATCGAGCAGTTGTGCGCGTACACCCCGTGGTGATGCTCGATTCTGTGCCGGTTGCCTGCTATGTCCTCGCCGCAGTGCGGGCATGGGGTCACGCCAGTCATTAAGGACTCGCTGGCAGTGAACGCGTATGCACCGATCCCGAGCACTACGGGTATTACTAGTAGGGCAACCGATAGGGGACTTATGCCTTTCCTTCGGTTCATATTTTTCTCACCATTCAGTGTAATACTTAAATATTATTTAAGGAATTCTCAAGAATCTTATAGACAATTCGTCTATGAACACATGGCAGGCAGACCAAGACAACACGACAGCTTACTCCACGCACCCTTGAGGCACATAGTGGCGAGCGCCTAAACGATAGCGTCATGCCGGGCGACTGACAGGTTCCGCAACAGCTAGTGTGGTCGAGGTACTAAGACATGTCTGGGATCGATCTTAGGGTTTGACCACTAACTGGTCACAACGTTTCGCTCATCGATAATATTGTGGCCACAGAATACTTACCATGGTGTAGCGAATGAGTGAGTTATCATCCGAACTCAAGCGAGTTCTCCCACAGATAATCGAGCTCGTCAACATACCCCTCTACGGTGCTAGGGGCGTCCTCGGCGGCGGGGAGCTCCTTGTGTCAGCCCTCCTTGAGGGTGAGGCAAGCGTCTACGTATATGACGGGAAGGACCTCACCAAGCTAAACAAGGAGCCGGTGTCGATGGTGGCCGAGCCCCCATACGGGGCCAGCAGGGTAGTCATAGGTAGGGACGTGGCCAAGGGAAGAGAGCTCCACGCCCTCTACATAATAGACGTGGGCAGGCCCCTCGAGGAGGCGCCGCTGTCAAAGGATCTCCGGCCCATGAGGGTTCTCTCAATAGTCGATAAGGGTAGCGATGTCTTCGTGACTGGTGTCGCCCCAGACGGGATCAAGGTCTTCGCCGCCAAGCCGGGTGGCGGGGCGAGGGAGGTAGCTACTGTCCCGGGCCTCGGGCTCCTCACGGACGTGGGCAAGGGTCATGGCGTTGGCGTGCTCTTCACCCCCTCCGGCAGGACATCCCTGCTGACGGTCGACCTAAGCTCTGGCGAGGTCGGGGTCAAGGATATGGGCGGCAGCGTCCTCAACGCGAGGTTTGCCCCCGATGGTCACGCCGTGATAGCTGTTGAGGGCCCCGACTCGGTCATGCTAGTTAAGGCATCGCCGCCTGACTGGTCCCCGGAGCCCTTAGAGCTCCCGGGGAGGGAGCTGAGTGAGTACGGCCCCACCGGCGTAAACTATATGGGGTATACCCCGCAGGGGGAGCTCATAGTCGTCGCCAGGAAACACGGCAGGAGCGAGGTATTCGTCGACGGCTCGAGGATTGAGGCACCTAAGGGCATACACAGCGCCACCTACAGACTGGGCCCCGACTTCGTAGTCACCCACACATCGCTCTCCACACCCTCGAGGATCATTAGGGTGAGGCCCGGCGAGGGCTGGGAGACCATCCTGGCGGCTGATTTACCGGGAGGCGTGAAGGAGGCGATCGGTGACTCTGGCATGGAGTGGGTTAGGGCGCCGGACGGTGAGAGGGTACCAACGTTCTACTTAGGGTCTAGGAGAGCCCCCAGGCCGGGCCCCACCGTCGTGCTGGTGCATGGGGGCCCGTTCAGCGAGTACCTCGACGCCTGGAACGTCTTCGCCGCCGCCCTCGCGATATCCGGGTTCCATGTCGTCATGCCCAACTATAGGGGCTCCACAGGCTACGGCGAGGGCTGGAGGCTGAAGATAATCGGTGACCCCTGCGGTGCGGAGATGGAGGACATAATCGCCGCCGCTGAGTGGGCGAGGGCCTCGGGCATGGCGGACAGGACCTACATAATGGGGTACTCCTACGGCGGGTACGCCACCATGTGCGCCCTAACCAAGCACCCAGGCAAGTTCGCCGCGGGCGTGGCAGGGGCGAGCGTGGTTGACTGGGAGGAGATGTACGAGCTGAGCGACCCCGCCTTCAAGGCGTTCATAGAGCTACTCCTCGGCAAGGACAGGGGTAAGTGGAGGGAGAGGAGCCCTATGAACTACATCGACAACATGAGGGACCCCCTCTGCATAGTGCACCCGCAGAACGACTCCAGGACCCCACTGCAGCCGATCCTCAGGTTCATGAGGGAGGCGCTGGAGAAGGGGAAGTCGTTCGAGGCCCACATAGCGCCGGACATGGGGCACGCAGTAAACACTGCGGAGGACATAGTGAAGATACTGCTCCCCGCCATCACGTTCCTCCTCAGGCAGAGGCTCGGGCCTAGGTGAGGTAGTCGAGGGATCTCTTACTCTTCTTATCGAAGAGCACGAGCCTCTCCGGCTCTATGCACAGCCACACCGCCTGGTCGAGGGCCAGCCTCAGGCCCTTGCCGGCGAGGGCCTTGATGAGCGTTTCCCCTACCTCCGCGACGACGATAGACTCCCTGCCCATCGGCTCGACGCCGTAGACCTTAGCCGGTAAGCAGTTAGCCCCGGGGCCTTCCCTCACCTCGATATCTTCTGGCCTCATACCGACGATCACCTCCCTCACCCCCCTCTCCATAATTATTCTCCGGTACCTTTCCGGTATCCTTAATTCGGCGGCGCCGACCACGGCGACCGGCTCATCCCCCTTCACCACGATCTCGGCGTCGATGAAGTTCATGGGCGGGTTCCCTAGGAAGCCCCCGACGAAGACCGTGGCTGGCCTGGAGTAGACCTCGTCCGGTGTGCCGACCTGCACGAGCCTTCCCTCGTTTATGAGGGCGACCCTGTCCGCCATCGCTAACGCCTCGGCCTGGTCGTGGGTCACGTATATCGTCGTTATCCCTAAGCGCCTCTGGAGCCTCTTGAG
>WAOK01000021.1 GCA_015521325.1 Desulfurococcales archaeon
TATCGGAGGCGCTCGTCGGTGTGCCGACGACGCTCATAGGGCTCCTCCTCTACTTCATACTGAGGAACGAAGGGCCCCTGGGCTTTCTCCAGCTTCTATACACACCCTACGCCATAGTCTTGGGCGAGGCCATCCTCGTGACACCGCTCCTGGTGGCGGTAACGTATAGGGTTCTAGCGAACGCCATAAACACTTACGGGGAGCTCGCCCTCTCCCTCGGCGCGAGCAGGTCCCAGGCCATGGAGCTAGCGTTCATAACCTCCCTACCGAGCCTGGCCGCGGCGGCAGTAATGGCGTTCTCGAGGGCTGTCGGAGAGATAGGTGTCGCCCTGATAGTTGGCGGGAACATAAGGGGGTACACGAGGACGATGACGACCGCAATAGCTCTCGAGGTAGCTAAGGGCGAGTTCTGGACAGCGCTCGAGCTCGGCCTAATACTCGTGTCCCTAACCGTCGTGATATCACTCGCGATAAGGCTGATGAAGGGGCTGTGGGAGCTATGAGCGCCATCAGGTTAGAGAAGGTCTGGTTCAGGTACGGGAAGGGGGGCTGGGTGCTTAAGGACGTGACCGCCGAGATGGGTGACGCAGGGATAACGGCGGTGGTCGGCCCTAATGGCGCAGGTAAGACAACGCTTCTCAAGATAGCATCAATAATGTATAAGCCGGTAAAGGGCAGAATAACAGCCTTCGGCGCGGACCCCTGGGCCCTAGGTGAGGGTGAGAGGCTATCTCTTAGGAGGAGGATCGTCTATGTGCATGAGAAGCCGATCCTACTGAGGGGCACGGTCGAGAGGAACGTGATGTTCGGCCTCGAGATCAGGGGAGTCAGCAAGGAGGAGGCTAGGGAGGTCGTTAGGGTCGTGGCAGAAGAGCTCGGGATAATAGAGCTCCTCAGCCACGACGTCAGGCACCTAAGTGCAGGGCAGGGAGTGCTCGTCTCAATAGCCAGGGCACTGGCCGTTGACCCAAGTGTGCTCGTACTCGACGAACCGTTCGCGCACCTCGACTACAGGAGAAGGGGTGTGTTGCTGAACCTACTGAGGAGGCTTAGGGATGAGGGGAAGGGGCTCATAGTCTCCACTCACGACACACACCTGATGATGAGGATAGCTGACAAGGTGATCGTCGTGGAATACGAAGGCGTTAGGGAGGGGCCTCCATCACTCCTTGACGAGTTCTCCTAGACCAGCCCCTCCTCCGCACAATAAAGTAAGCGGCCACGGCTACTGCAGCGACGGTCATTACTGTTCCCGCCACGGTGTCGGGCCTTAGCCCGTACTCAATCATTACCCTGGCCACACCCGATAGGTGAGTCGTCGTGGACCAGCAGGAATGGAATATGTCGTTAGGGCAGGACGATATGTTGTAGGTCACCGGCGCCGCCGATAAGCGGAGGACACCGCTAGGAGGTATCGTGTACCTAGCTGAGGAAGTCCCCCACTCCAGGAACACTTCCGCCCCCGGCGGCCCCACAATCTCTAGGACCGAGCTGGCAGATGGCTCAGCTTTAAGCACGGCATCATCGCCCCAGCCCAGCGACATTCTCGCCTCCCACTTTAGCCCAGATATCGGGCCGACGTAGTAGTCGGGCCTCGTGAGCGGGTTGGCAATGACTGTGTAGTTCCCTGGCCAGACATCGAGCACTGACTGGGACGATGGCGGCAAGGTGATGGCGTGTGCCATGCCACCAGAAGAGTTCACTATAGAGACCACTAACTCGTAGTCGACACCGTTGCCTATAGTGAGCCTGGCAGGCGGCGGGGGTGCCTCGACAACCACGTCATCACCCACCCCCAGTGATACCTCGGTCACGAAGCGCTCGGGTGCGTTAATTATTCCGCACTCACCAAGCTCAGCCGATACCACATACTCTCCAGGTGGAAGAAGCATCGTGACAACCTCCCCATCGCGCAAGCTCACGTTTATACCTTCACCCCTGACGTTAACGGCGGCAATGCATTCTCCAGGCTTAATCGTTAATGCGCCCCCTCCTAGGGAGTTAGGCACGGTAATGACGACTGTCTCGGATGAGTCGTTTATGCTTAGCCGGGTCTCTAGGCTGATGTTCCTCGGCGAGTTCATACCCCATGCCTTGACACGGTACCGCCCAATGCAGGCGTTGATGATCGTGCTTGAGCCGACTGGTACAGTGACTTTCCTTGATGGCATGTAGGCAATAGCCCAAGCATCTCGTGACGGCTCGGTCACGGCGTTGGAGGGGAGGGCGATGATGTCTACAGTGACTTGCTCACTGAGCTCGTTGGTTATGTTGATGGGTACCACGTATCTGCCGAGGTTCCGGGGTATGTCGATGATGAGCTCGTCTCCTGGGCTGATGCTTAGCCCCAGCCTGTACTTCATCAGGCACAGGACGGGCTCCTCCTCATTGAAGACGGCGGAGAAGGTGTGGTTCCCCTCACCAATCATGATTATTGCTCTGTAGTATTTCCCCTCGCCATCTGAGAAGGACCCGGGCCTAACGAACACGCTGTTATCTATCACCAGCACAGAAATGTTGAGCGCGGATCTGAGCACCACTATACCGGCCCCGGTACCCGCTATGTTGCCCAGTGTGTACGTGTACGCGTACTCATCTCCGGGCCCCAGCTCGATGGGCACTATCACGTACGGGTTCCGGATGAGTATCTCGGGTGACGCGGGCAGGTTAACATAATAGAAAGGAACAGCTGGCCTGACGCCGAGCACGTAGTTTCCCGGGGCTACGGTTATTCTCGCCTCCTCACCGGGGAGGACGGGTACCTCGGCGAGGGTGCCCTCGAGCCTGTGCATGACCTCAGCAATTATGGGGTAGGGGGCATCGTTCGCCACAATCACGTATGACTTAGCTTCTTCGGCATACGGGGCGGCGGCTAGGATTAGGGTGATGAGGGCGGCGATGACTACGGCCCTCAACTGCCGCACCATGTGCTTGATCGCTTCGCAGGTTTTCTGTATTAGAGTTAGTATTCAAGGTGGTGTTCATGCTGTAGTTCCTTCTGTATATGTTGAAGGAATTTTATGGTCTGGGGCTTGTAGAGGAATAGTTTTGATTCCCGGACACCCTAATGGAGTCAGAGGTGTGTTTATTGGGTAGTTCGTGTAAGAAGGGATTCCCTCTACGCTTCAGGCCCACGCCTGAGGCCCTCCGGAACCTGGTAATGGCTGCGAAAGGCGAGCTGAAGTCCGACATAATAATAACTGGTGCTAACCTCGTCGACGTTATCCTGGGGGACATAAGGGAGAAGGTGAACATAGCGGTCTGGGGCGGGCACATAGTCCGTGTCGGCTACTTCGACATCGACAAATACAGGGGCAGCGACACAATCGTGGTCGACGCCTCCAAGGCGGAGGCCGTAGTGCCGGGCTTCATCGACCCCCACGTCCACATAGAGTCCTCACTACTGACCCCCACAGGCTTCGCTAAAGCGGTGATACCCCACGGCACCACCACGGTGGCGGCCGACCCACACGAGATAGGTAACGTCCTCGGTGTTGAGGGCGTGAAGTACTTCATCGAGGAGTCCCGCTGTGTCCCGATGAGGATGTTCCTCTACGCCCCATCATGTGTGCCGCCCACCAAGGCCGGCCTAGACACGCCCGGGGAGGTTATCGACGCTGAGGGGATCAAGGAGCTCATCGGTTACGAGGAGGTCATAGGGCTTGGTGAGGTCATGGACTTCATAAGCGTGACCAACGGAGACCTCGAGTACATGGAGAAGATAGCGGCAGCGCTCAACGCGGGGAAGATAGTCGACGGGCACGCCCCACAGCTCCCGAGTGAGATGCTCGTCCCGTACGCGGTGGCGTGGATAAGGGGTGACCACGAGTCAGTCTTCCTCGACGAGGCCCTCACGAAGCTGAGGAACGGGATGAGGGTACTGATCCGTGAGGGCTCCGCATGGCAGGATCTGGAGGAGCTGAGCAAGCTACTTACGTTCATGAAGATAAGCACGAGGTACCTAACCTTCGCCACCGACGACATAGAGGTCCTCGACCTACTGGCGGACGGGCATATGGACAGGGTCCTGAGGAGAGCCGTCTCCTATGGCATAGACCCCATAACGGCGGTTCAAATGGCCACCCTCAACGCGGCGGAGTACCTCAAGCTCGAGGAGGTAGGCGCGATCGCTCCGGGGAGGTTCGCGGACATAGTGATACTCGAGGACTTCCTCAGGTTCAGGGTCAGGGACGTCATCATAGGCGGGAGACTCGTCTGGTCGAGGGGTTCCTTCATCGAGGGCTTCGGGGAGTACAGGTACCCAGAGAAGGCCAGGCGCACCGTGAACGTCGCCTCAGCACCGAGGCCGGAGGATCTCCTCATTAAGGTGCCAGAGGACGCTAAGGCGGCTAGGGTACTAGCGATAAAGGCGATACCAGGGAAGGCGATAACGAGGTCTGAGGAGATAACGGCTCCTGCCGCCAACGGGTACCTGAGGCTGCCGGAGGGTGATGTGGCGCACATAGCCGTCATTGAGAGACACCACGCGACCGGTAATATAGGGAAGGGGTTCGTCACGGGCCTCGGCCTGAGGGTCGGTGCACTGGCGCAGACGATAGCTCATGATGTGCACAACATAGTCACTGTCGGGAAGGATCCGGCTGATATGGCTAAGGCAGTTAAAGAGCTCATAGACCTGGGCGGCGGGTTGGTGGCCGTTATGGCAGGTAAGGTCGTTGGGAAGGTGCCCTTACCCATAGCTGGCCTCGTGAGCGACGAGGACCCGGAGAGGGTCGCCGAGAGGCTGAGGGGCTACATAGACGCCCTTAAGGGCATGGGCGCCAACTTCCACGCCATATTCATGACCGTCGCCCTCCTACCGCTTCCCGTCATTCCCGAGGTGAGGGTGACCGATAAGGGTATGGTGAACGTGCTGGAGGGTAAGATAATTGACCCGATAAAGGAGATAATTAGGTAAGCGAGTCCTTTTTCCTTGCCATAACCATAAGCTCGGTGCACGGGCTTGAGGAACCTGATACTGACCCTTCTCTGCGTGGCGGCCGCCGGGACGCTGTTTATAATAGGCGTCATCTACGACATAAGGCCCCTCTTCCTAATAGGTGCCCTACCGGACTGGCTGCCCCTCCTAACAGGGTGGATGAGGCTGGGGCAGAGGAACCCCCAGGCCAGGACCGCCGGGATGGTCCACGGCATAATAACCCTCATAGCCTACGCGGTCGGCGTGGTGTGGTTCATAGGGATTGACCTGATCGAGGTCAGGCTCTCCTTCCTAATCATATGGTTCTACGCAGTGCTGGCAGGGGCGGCGGCAACGGCCTACGCCGTCCGCTCCGGGGAGGCATGACACCGTTTTTACCTACCTCTAAAACTAATTAGTCGGAGATGTGTTCCCATGCCCAGGATTCTCATCCGCGATGCATCAATCCCGGTCGGGGGTAACGACGTAGTTGAGGCATCAATAATTATCTCAGGTGACCGTATAGAGGCAGTTACGAAGAACCCGCCTGGTGACGGCTACGACGAGGTCATCAATGCGAGGGGACTAATAGCGGTTCCGGGAGGGATAGACATCCACGCCCACATATATGACCCGGACTACACCCACCACGAGGACTGGAGGACAGGGACAATAGCCGCGGCATTCGGCGGAGTAACCACTGTCTTCGACATGCCCCTAAGGATGTATGTCGAGGATCTCGAGTCCCTTAAGAAGAAAGTCGAGGTCGCTGAGAGGGACGCCGTAGTCAATTACGGCGTGCACGCAGGGATGATGAACGAGGACAACATAAGGAACGCCTGCGACCTTAGGAAGGCCGGGGTCCTCGGGTTCAAGCTATTCACATGCGAGCCATTCCGCCCCAGGACCGATGCCGGTCTCTCCATCGTCATCAGGGAGGTCGGGGACCTCGGGGCCGTCACGATGATACATGCGGAGGACGACTCAATAATCCAGGACCTCATAAAACAGTTCAAGGAGGCTGGGAGGGATGACCCGCTGGCGCACCACGAGTCGAGGCCCGGTGAGGCTGAGGCAGCCGCCATCGATAGGGTGGCAGCGATAGCTAGGTATTGGGGAGCGCCGATACATATAGTGCATGTGGCTTCGGGCCCTGCTGCCGAGGCGGTGGGTAGGGCTAAGGCTATGGGCACGAGGATCACCGCCGAGACGTGCCCGCAGTACCTTATCTTCACGAGGAAGGACGTTGAGAAGTGGGGGAACCTGCTCAAGATAACCCCAGCGATCAAGGGGCCGGAGGATAGGGAGGCTCTGTGGAGGGCCCTGGCGGACGGCACCATAGACGCCGTCGCCTCAGACCACGCGCCTTCGCCGAGGGATGAGAAGGTAGGGCTCAGCGTGTGGGACGCGTGGGGCGGGATACCCACGATAGAGAACATGTTCCCCATGGTCTTCACCATGGGGTTCAAGGAGGGCCGCATAACCCTCCAGCGCTACGTAGAGGTGACGAGCGAGAACCCCGCAAAGATCATGGGCCTCTGGCCTAGGAAGGGCTCGCTCCAGCCGGGCGCGGACGCGGACATAGCCCTCATCGACCCGGATCACTGCTTCAAGCTATCCGCTGACAAGCTCCACCACAAGGTCGACTGGACACCCTATGAGGGCATGGAGGTCTGCGGCTGGCCGCGGCACGTGCTCGTCAACGGGGAGTTCGTGATCCGTGACAGGGAACTCGTTGAGGGGGTTAGGGGGAGGTTCGTCGGGGCTATTAGGGAGATGAGGTAGGACACCTTTTTATTTTAATAGCCCAGGACTGTGTGGTGCGGGCGGATGCGGATAGGCAAATACGAGGCCGCCATACTCATTGTCTCCCTCGTCATCATCGGGGTGCTCTCCTACCTCGCCATATACTCGGCGGCCGAGAGGCTCAGCGTGTACAACGCCGTAGACGAGGAGAAGGTTAAGGAGAACTACGATAGGATACAGAGGTTCCTCAACGAGAAGAACTTCAACGCCACCCTATACCTATATTACCTCGTCAAGGGGGACGTGCCCACGCCCGACATATACGAGGGGGTGAAGGACCTAGGTGCGGTGAGCCTGGCATGGATGAACGCGTCCGACACCGAGGTACCGATCATAGGCGTGAACGGGAGCAGGCTCAACGGCACGGTAATCAGCGCCGTGACAGGGTACTCGCTCGCCCTGATAAGGCTGCAGCTCTACAGCGGCGGACTAGCCTTCCCTAACAACCTCACGGAGATCTTGGTAAGTGAGAGGGGCATTGACAGGATAACGAACGGGTCCTACCAGAAAATAGACTTAGGCACTAAGGAGGTGGATGACCCCGTGTTCGGGCACATGAACGCCAGGGTCGAGAGGTTCATCTACGACCTCGATGTCGGTGAGAACGAGACCCTGCACATAAACGTGACGGTGTGGAGGGAGCCTGTTTACGGGATCCCGTTCAAGATAGTTTATGTTTTCAACGACTCACACGTAGCGACCGTGGAGATACTCGCGGTCGGTTACCAGGAGCAGAGACCCACGTGAGGTGAGTATGGATGAGTCAGGAGGGTAAGAGACCAAATATTCGGGTTAGGATAAGGGGTATGTCCCCTATCGAGCAGATGAAGATGGCGCTCGAGGAGAAGCTAAAGGGGATCAAGAGAAAGATAGTCATAATGTCGGGCAAGGGCGGGGTCGGGAAGTCCTTCATAGCCGCAAACCTCGCCCTGGCCCTGGCGGAGAAGGGGTACATGGTCGGCGTCCTCGACCTCGACTTCCACGGGCCATCAACCCCCAGGATGCTCGGGATGAAGGTCAGGGGCCTCGTCGCCCTATCGGACGGGATAATGCCCGCGACCGGCCCTCTCGGCATACAGGTAATGTCGCTGGACTTCCTCCTCCCCGACGACACCACCCCCGTCATCTGGAGGGGCCCCCTCAAGGCCAAGGCGGTCACGCAGTTCATAACGGATGTCTACTGGCCCGAGCTCGACTACCTCATCGTCGACATGCCGCCGGGCACGGGTGATGAGGCGCTCACCGTTGCCCAGCAGCTCCCGCCGATGGACGGGGCTGTGTTCGTGACCATACCGTCAGAGATATCGGTCGAGGTCGTTGGGAGGTCGGTCGCTTTCGCTGAGAAGGTCGGCATAAAGCCTCTCGGCGTCGTGGAGAACATGTCCTCGTTCTACTGCCCATGCTGCCACACCACCTACAGGATATTCGGGAAGTCCTCGGGTAAGGTGATAGCGGAGAAGTTCGGGATAAGGTTCCTGGGCGAGATACCTCTCGACCCCAGGGTCGGTGAGGCCCTAGAGAAGATGGCCCCCTTCCTCCTAGCCTACCCCGACTCACCCGCCAGCGAGGCGATAAGGAAGTTCGCTGACGCCGTCGAGGACGTTCTGGGCGGGCCCCTAGCGCCTGAGGGTAAGGGAGGCGGCGGCCAGGAATGAACCCGGCCCTATGGATCCTTTTCGTCATCATCGCTGAGTTCCTTCTCTACGTGGCCACCTCCCTAGGCAAGGTTAGGGAGGGTCTGGAGAGAAGAGGAGTATCCGTACTCCCTTATGGCCTCCTTGTGGACCTCGGCAAAGTGCCGAGGTTCTCGAGGGCTGAGAGGGCTGGTGAGGGAGTAGTAAAGGCGATCGCCGTCGTGGGGGCCGCCATAACGGCTGTCCTGGCTTTCCTATTCTATTACTTGCTCCTGCCCTCCGCGATCAGCATGATAAACGCCCTCATCAACCCTAAGGCCGCGGCGGCACCCGCGTTCGTCCCCGTTCTTCCGGGTATAACGGTCTCCATGGAGACGTTCACAGTGATTATCGTGGTGGCGGCTGTCGCTATGGCGGTTCATGAGCTCTCCCACGCCTTAGCCGCTAGGGCCGCGGGTGTAAAGGTTAATGAGTGGGGCGTCGGCATATTCCTGTTCTTTCCGGTAGCGTACGTTAAGGTCGATGAGGAGTCGATGGAGAGGGCTGACATAAAGAAGAAGGCAGCTGTGCTGTCTGCTGGGGTGATGGCCAACATAGCCCTCTTCCTCATCTCGGTAGCGCTACTCGTTCCGGCGACGGCGGCCATACCCTACGAAGGCACTTACCCGGTCCTGATCTCGACAGTGCCTGGTACGCCGGCCGATGAGGCTGGCTTCCCCACACCCTCCGTGATACTGTCGATCAACGGCACACCCACCCCGACCGTGGATTCAGTAAAGGATTACCTGATGCCGCACGCTGACGAGAACGTGACTTATGTGTTCACCGTCGAGCCCCTAATACCTAGGGGATTCGGGTGCAGGTACTACGAACTCAGCGGCGAGAAGGTAAACGTCACCGTGAGGAAACCGGCCGGCGGCTGGAAGATAGGCATAATGATCGGTGAGGGCCCAGCAATAGCTGGCGGCACCCCCGACTACGTACTAATGACGGCATGCCTCCTAATCTGGTCAGAGATAGTTAATGGGTCACTAGCAATAATCAACGCCGCACCCATATTCATCACGGACGGCGGCCAGCTCCTCCGCGAGGCCCTCAAAAGATTGGGGCTCGAAAAACTCAACATACCGATACAGGCGACCACCGCGGGGCTCCTAGCGATAACGCTGACCCTCTCCCTCCTCGCGTGACCAGCATTTATTATCGGTTCCTCATCAACGGATTAGGTGCGCTCAATGTCCAGGAGGGGTAGAGGGAGGAAGTTCAGGGGAGAGATCATCTTGATAGCGATAATGATCCTCGCCGTCGCTGTCTCTATCCTCGGTTACCAGCAGTTCAAGGCACAGACAAGCACGACCACGACAGCGACCAACACCACCGAGCTACCGCCCCTGAACATGACCATAACCACTACCACCCCCGCAACCAACACAACAGCAACTAACACCACAGCAACCACGGCGGAGACAACAACTACCGAGACACAGACCACAGAAACGGCTCAGCCCAGCTGAATGGGTTAGAGGGGCAGGTGGGGCCATTCCTTAACCTTCCTAAACACTATGCTCGTTCTCGTCTGCTTTATCCAAGGGTTCTTCAGCACCTCCTTCACGAACGAGTCGAGCTCGTCGATGTTCTTGAACGACGCCAGTATCGCGATGTCGTACTCACCCGTTATGTCATATACTGCCATCACGTTCTGGTGCCTCGAGAGCCATTCCTCAACCTCGACTATGTGCCTCCCAATGACGTTGGCGAGTATGAGGGCTGTCACCATGTACCCGAGCCTCTTGTAGTCGATCCTCGCTGTATACCCCTGGATCACGCCCTCCCTCTCAAGCCTCCTAACCCTCTCATGAACCGTCGTGTGGGGTACGCCCAACCTCCTCGCGAGCTCCCTAATGCTCAGCCTCGAGTTCCTGGCCAGCTCAGCTAAGATCCTCTTATCCAGCTCGTCGATGAACACCTGTTCGGTCAACGGCCTCCACCGATGCCTTAATTCGTACGACTGTTAATTACTTTATGCTGTAAGCTGTACAGATTACGGAATTACTGTAAGAAATCGTATAAGTGATAAGGTATAGGCCAGGGTAGGTGTACGGATGGAGAGGAAGTACCTGAAGCTGAGGTACACAGACCTCCTCGGAGTCCTAAGGACACTCACCGTTAAGACCCCAAGAGATCTTAGCGGGTTCCGGGCGTACTTCGACGGCTCCAGCGTATTCGGGATAGCGAGCATAGAGGACGGCGACCTCGCCCTCGAGCCCGTTCCCGAGACGTTGGCAGCTGTTCCATGGGATCCGTCGTCCTACTCAGCCATCTCCAGAATAGTTACTCCGGGAGGGGAGAGGTACTCGAGAGACCCGAGGTACGTCGCTGAGAAGGTTGAGGAGTACCTAGCGGGGATGGGGCTCAAGGCGGTCATGGGTGCGGAGGTGGAGTTTTTCATCTTCAAGTCGGTGAAGGTTCACGTGTCCCCAGTTGCTCAGCATCTGGAGATACTGTCCGAGGAGTCCCCATGGAACGGGGGCATAGCACCGCCGGCGAAGACGGCGTACCACGTGAGCGAGGCCTCTGACGCCGTCGAGCCGGTGAGGAAGGAGATTGTTGAGGCGGTAGAGTCGCAGGGCTACGCAGTGTCTAAAGAGCATCACGAGGTCGCCGCAGGTGGGCAGGTAGAGATAACGTCTGGTCCATATCCCCCGTCAAGGCTCGGTGACTTCGTCCAGACACTCAAGCTTACAGCGAAGAAGGTCGCTTCCTTAAGGGGGTACACGGCAGTATTCCTGCCCAAGCCCCTACCGACAGATAACGGGTCGGGTATGCACGTGCACATAAGTCTATGGAGCGGGGAGAGGAATATCTTCGGGGATAGAGAATTAAGCGATGAGGCGAGACACTTCATCGCCGGGCTGATAGAGCACGGAAGATCCCTCTCAGCGATCGTCTCTCCAACGGTCAACTCATACAAGAGGCTCGTCCCAGGCTACGAGGCACCGACGATACTAGCGTGGGGCCCGAGGAACAGGTCAGTAGCGATAAGGGTGCCCCCACCCAATAACTACGGCATGAGGATAGAGTACAGACCACCAGACCCAACAGCTAACCCATACCTCGCCCTCGCAGCCCTAATCATGGCAGGCCTAGACGGCATACGCAAAAAACTCGAGTCACCGGGGCCGATAACGGTGAACGCATATAAGATACCGGAGAGAGAGCTGAGGATGAATGGAATAAAGTCCTTGCCGGGAACCCTTGCAGAGGCGCTTGAGTGCCTGGAATCCGATCATGAATACCTAAAGCCGGTCTTCAGCGAGGAACTCATACAGCTATACATAGACATTAAAAGAGAGGAGTACAGGAGGGTGGCGTACCATCCCTCGCCAGCGGAATTCAGCTACTATGCTGCCCTCCTCTGAGGACGGTATTTCTTTGATGGATTGGTGGAGAAAAATCACTCGGTCGGATTAATCAGCTGACCGATAAAGAGTATGGCTCCCGAGTCCCTGTCCCAGAGCATGTAGAGGAAGGGCTTGTTTATGACAATGTTGACGTCCCCTAGCTCTGCGCTGAGAACCATTGTTACGGCTGTTGAGGCAGCTGCCTCCGTCCCGTTTTCGTATACCTTAATCACTGCTTTGTGGAGGACGTGCTGAACCCATACCCGCCGGGGGCTCATCCTGCTGAAGTCCGCTCTCTCGGGGTCGAAGGCGTCGTGTATACCCATCGCATGGAGGTACTGACTGATCTCCGGGCTGTCCTCGCCGAACCTTATCTCGAACTTAGGCATCATGACCATGACAGTGCCGTTGTATACTGGCTCCTCCCTGAAGTGGTTTAGGGCTTCAGTGATCATCTCCCTGTACCTTGTCGTGAGCCAGGAAGGGTCGTTAGGCATTATTATGACCATCGCTATGCTGGTGTTCTTGTACGGGAGCATGACAGCCTTATACCATTTCCCATCATAATACCCTGCCGTGTCCCACACAGCCACCATGTAGTGGGCCCTAACGTTTCCTGTAGGTGCGTGGAAGACGGTGGTACCGGCTGTCCTGAATCTGGTGACCCACTCTGCCTTGAAGTAGATCGCTGACACCAGAATAGCGGCCAGCTCCCTGTCGAGGTAGTTGGGGGTTACGAGCTTCTTTATGAGCCCCCTAGTCTTCTCACTGACCCAGGTATTGACGTCCTCGGCCGCCGTGAATGGGTCGCTGAAGTACCTGACCTCAGCGCCATAGCACTCCCTAACCCTCTTAACATAGCCGTCCCACACAGGGAAGTCCTGCCTGAACCATACCCCGTTGGCTATCATTAGGGCCGTGTCGTTGTCGGAACTTATTGGGAGGGCTGAGAGGAGCTCCCCGTAGGCTTTGCACGCGTTGACGTCGTGGAGCATCATGGCGTTCCCTAGCTCCTCGAGGGTCTCGCCACCGGCTCCCTCATAAAGTAGGGTGAGGGCTATGTATATGCTGAACGGTGAGAGCACTAAGTTCCTGCCGGCGTAGTCCTTCAGTACCTCGCCGTAGAAGTTGAGGGTGAAGTTATTGATTCTCGCAACCAGCTCCGGCTTGGTCAGCTCCCTAGCGTAGGCGACTGCGGGCCCTCCCTCTATGTAGCCCGGTCCCGTGAACGAGGGCAGGATCACCCCAAGCACTATAGCGATGCCGACCGCGACGGCGGCGAGCCCTATGTAGGGCCACCTCATAACTCTCCCTCACTCGGTGATTGCTTAATAAAGGAATTAGTCTATGGTGTGGAACAGCCGTTCCAACCACTCGAATGACGTGGGTTATACCTTCTCGAGTATCATTGGGCGGACGAGCATTACCCCCTTAATAGACTCGATCCTGTGGACGAGTTCCTTGAGCTTGGGGACCTCCCCCCTCACTATGATCGCGAGCATGCACTCCTCCTCCGATAGGTGGACGTGCACCGTAGCCACGATCTCGTCGAGGTAGTGGTGCTGGATCTCTGTGAGTTCCTCATCAACGCCCTTGGCTGTGTGGTTATATAGGACACCGATTATGCCAGCCGCCCTACCCGCCGCTTCCCAGGCATGCTCTGCCACGAATAGCCTGAGGGCCTCCCTTATTACAGCGGACCTGCTCCTTATGCCCGTCACCCTCATACACTTCTCTAGGTCATCAGCGAGGTCCTCCGGGATATAGACCCCGAATTTCTTGGGCTTGCTCAAGGTGAACCCCGAGAGGTACGGGTGTCATGGAATAAAAGGGCTGAGTAAAAACTTTTAAAATATTTAGTCAAGAGTCGGCGGGTCTTCACTAGGGTTGAGAGCAGAAAGTAATTTCGTTACGGGCATTAAGGAAATAGACAAGCACTTCCCAGGCCTCCTCGCACGGGGCAACGTCCTCGTTATCGCTGGCAACCCCGGCTCAGGGAAGACCACGCTCGCCTCAACAATATGCTATAACAACGCCTTAAGGGGCAAGCGGTGCTTATATGTATCATTCCAGGAACCCAGGGAGAAGCTGTTCGGGAACATGCTTGGGCTCGGTATGAGGTTAGGGGAGCTGGAGGAGAGGGCCCTCATCAGGTTCGTGCACTTCCCTGTGACGGCGGCAGTCGAGGACGTCGCCTCGAATATCGTTGATCTAATTAATGAGTTCGGGCCGTCAGTGGTTGTGGTTGATAGCATAAACCCGCTCATGATGTTCATAAGCACTAACGAGCAGAGGGCGTGGCTTCAGAACTTCTTCTACAACCTGACCGCCCTCTTAGACGGCGTGGTCGTACTCATAGCGGAGCTCCCCTACGGTGAAGAAAGGATACCGTTAGGGGACATAGAGTTCGTTGCCGACTCGATCATAGTGCTCAAGCACAGGATCGACGTGGGGAAGCTGGTCAGGGTTATGGAGATAAGGAAGGTCAGGGGTGCCCCGCTCCGAGTTGCCGAGCTCCCCTTCCGGATCGTAGGCGGTAGGGGGATTAGGGTGTTCGCCCCGCCAACCATTAGCGAGGAAATAAGCCTTGAGAAGGTGCCAGTGACGTCGACAAAGTTGCTCGGGGACATATACGCTGGTGACGTCGTCCTACTGACTTACCCACCGGAAGCGTTCACCCCCGTATTCGGCTACCTCCTCGTTGAGATGGCCCTGAGAGGTAAGGTAAAGGCCCTCGGAATACTCTACTCCCTCGACCCAGCAGTCCTCAGCACACTCATGAGCGGGTACCTCGTAAATCTCGGCCTAAGCGATAAGGAGCTCAGGGTTCTGAAAGAATTCATCAGTTTCGAGAGGCTCAACCCCTACGGGATGTCGCTAGAGGAGCTCGCAATGCAGATAATCGACCTCGTTGACGAACACAACGCCAAGATACTCGCACTCGCGAAAGTAGAGACGTTCGAACCCACTTGGAGAGCTAACCCAAGGCGGTACATGGACGTACTCTCTAACTTCCTCCTTACGCTCAAGAAGAGGGGAGTCGTCGTGGTCAGGCTCGCCTCAAAAATTAGTGAGGAGTTCACGAAGGTTCAGCAATCAATATCGACCCTCATAGTAGACTACAACTACAGAATAAGCGAGGAAACTGGACGGCTGATAGAGTACTTAAAAATAATAAGGAAGGGCGAATCACCCAGAATAGTTAGGGTATCTCCGTCACTATTGACGAGCTGATAAAATTATTAAAAGTTAAGAAAATGCAGGAACTTCTCTTGCGGCATGTTGACGACGTATATAAGTGTTACGTTAATCAAGTTTATGGCCATGACCTCTATCCTTATATATATTCTTAGTCGAGGTTAGAATGAAGGTGACTCTAAGTGTCCTTTAATTCTATATACAAGAGTGCCAAGTTCTCGCTGACCATACGGGCTATGGCGATTACTCTAGTAATAATGGTAATTGTGCTTCCTATAACAGGTACTATAGCAAAAGCCCAGGTATATGTATATAGACCATTAATAGGAGGGATTAAAATAACAGCAAGGTATATATTTGATTTCACAACAACCGAGCGGTTCGGAACACTAGGGTTTATTGCGTACAGAGATACCAGTTCTGGGAGAGAGTACGGTATATTAACAGCTGGTCATCTAATATCTGATACCGCGCTCTTAACTGAAATATATCAGCCGACATCCGACGACCCTGATAACTTAATAGCATATGCTTTCGATAGCTATAAGGGGGATTATACGGATTCAGCGTTTATACCAATATTTCCGGACATTGAAGTAGAACCTAAGGTGTTCTGGTCATCATCGGATTCTAGCGCAACATTTCTCTACATAGTTGACATAGAGTCTACATACTTCCAGAGAGTGGGAGATCCGGTTACGAAAATTGGTGTAGGTAGTGGAATAACCTCTGGTGTCATAATAGGATTTGAGAACGTAACCGATGATGGTGTATATTACGAGAAATTAATAGTAAGGTATTCGGCATACTCTACTGGCGGTGACAGTGGCTCGCCTGTTATTGGAGACATATATGATGAGCTTCCTGCTCCTCACGCAAAGGCATATGGTGTGAACTGGGGATACGCCTACACTACTGCTCCGGATGGTTCAGAAGTATTCCAGTACTCGCTCTATCATCCTATTGACTGGGTACTCGCGGATAATCAAGCCGCGCTATATCTATATCCATGGGGTGATAGGTAATGACCGGGATGAAAAAGGTTATTACTGTACTGGCAGTTGCTTCACTAACTTTAGTTCTTATAGTGATGGCGATGACAACGATGTTTGGGAACGTTGTTGAGTCGAGTACCACAATCATCCATACAATTAGTCCGGAAATTCAGTACAAGCTGGAAGCATGCCTAAAGTACCCTGTGTATGATGAGGTAGTGGTGGTGGACGGTGTTAAGTTCTACCTGTATTTCCCGTTCAGGCACGGTAGCGGTAGAGAGGCATTCCTTAAGTATACTCCGACTGGTGCGCTGATTAGTTGCCTTCAGCTTAATGCTTCGGGGATTGAACCATTAGATAATGCATTATCCCGTGTACTCAAGTCCTATTTCTATTACCTCACTCACGAGTTGGGCTATGATGAGGTCTCGGTAGCTTTCATACCGGGGCTTCGCACGGTTTACGTTGCTGTGCCGGATGACAGCAGATACGATGATGTAGTGAGGTGGGTGATAGGTAACGTGACCGGATACGACGGTACTGTCTCTGTTGTTGTGAGGAGGGTGCCGTATGGCGAGAGAACTGGAATGAACCTTGGTGGGATGCTGTACCGTGAGTCCTTCGATAGGCTGCAGGATGCGGGGATCCCTGTGGTTAGGGGCGCCTTTGCGGTATATAACCCCCTGACGGGGAGGGTAGAGGTAACCATCGGCATAAGTAACCCGAGCGATGAGGATGTATCTAAGGTTTTGAGGATACTGGCCGAGAACCCTGCCGTTAAGGAAGCGGGAGAGCTTGATGTCGTGTTTATGGAGGTTAATATCGGTACGTGAATACAGGTTTTTAGAATCGGTTCTCGCTTGCTCCTCTTAGTTACTTTCTGCACATGAGATTTATCAGTGTGTTTTTGTGTGTATGTATCCTGTATAGTTTCTAATCTGTTTTCTGGTGTCCTCGATTGGCGCATTATGGTGTGTACGTTTATGTTGGTTTTTAATATAACAGATACTGATATATCAGAAAATAACATATCTAGATACGATATAGGTGGGAGCATGAGGCACAACATAGTCGTGAGACACGCGACTGTCGTGCTGGCCGCGTGGATTATCATAGCGTTGCTGGCCGCGCCGTTCTCAACAAGGATCGAGAACGTCACATCATTCAATGTGGAGAGGTTGTTGCCGAACGGCACGGACTCATTAATAGCTGAGGACCTTCTCTCACACATAATGAATACCGATAGCGGGACCGGGGCGCTTGCCTACGACGTAGTGCTCGTTAAGGGTGTGTGGGCAGGTGACAAGGGCCTCATCGAGTGGGACAAGGAACTCTCCGTGGTCTCCGGGGAGTACGTCGACGACTACGTGTCCCCCTACAGAATAGCTAGGGAGGTTCTGGACGATATTGAGCCGGGTGTGAAGAACGGAACTCATGAGGCGTTTGAGGAGCTCAGTAAGGCCTACCCGGCCCTGCACGACCTCTACATGAACAGGGAGGAGGTACTGAGTAACCTGAGGCTCATGAATGAGCTAGTGCATAACCTCATCGAGTGGGGCAGGGAAGCCGAGGCGAACCTCAGCTCGTACGAGGCCGAGGCCAGCGCGCTCGCTGCGAGGCTCGAGGAGGCGAAGGAGCTCTACATAAACCTGAGCACAGCGTACAACCAGACAGTGGCAGCCCTAGAGGAGCTTAGGGATAGGGTACGGCAGCTGGCTCAGGCAATTGCCCAGGTCGACGAGGCCTACTCGAGGGCGTACGCGAGCGCACAACAGCTCTACCCCCAGATAATCGAGCTCAATCATACGGCGGCGGAGTTCGCCCACCTATACAACCTGACGGCGTCTGCATACACTAAGCTCGTGCTCGATGTCGCCAGAATCCACTACTACCTACTCACGCACACCCACGCATACGAGAGAGGCCTCACCAAGGCGGACATAGCGGGCGTCATCAACTACACCTCACTGATCGGTGACCCAGTAACCCCGGAGGAGGTGGCCGCAGTGTATGCGGCAATGATTAAGGCGGGCCCAACCAACGCATCAGTCGACACAGTCCATGCTGTGGCGGCTGAGATCGCTGAGACCGCGGTTTCGTTACCTCAGGCACGGGCCCTGATACCCTACCTCAGCGTAGCCATGGCTAGTGCGAGCAAGCATCTCCTCGAACAGGAGGGGCTCAGTTCCTACTCAGACATCCTAGGCA
>WAOK01000022.1 GCA_015521325.1 Desulfurococcales archaeon
TCCTAATCAGCAAGTACGGGGCCTTGGTCGGTAGCCTTACCTCCCACCACCTGACCTTGTGGATAGTCCTGCCTACAGCGTCGATGTTCTTGAGTAGCTCGATCATCTTCCCCGCTATCCTTATCCTCGTGGTTATTGTGCCGACGACCTCCCCGTCCTTCACGACAAGCGCGGCGTCTCTGGTTACTGTGGAGAATATGCCCTCTACGTAGGACTGGAACCTCGTGTACCAGTTGTTGTTTATTATGATGCCGTTCCCCAGCTCCT
Source organism: Desulfurococcales archaeon (assembly GCA_015521325.1). GTDB lineage: Archaea > Thermoproteota > Thermoprotei_A > Sulfolobales > NBVN01 > WAOK01. Next base: position 268 of record WAOK01000022.1, read on the forward strand.
TCGCCAGGTCATCTATGCTCGCGTCTGCCATATCGCCCGGTGATACCCTCAGGGCCCACGGGTGTGGGAAGACCCACCCCGCGTTACCGGTTGATTCGGCACCCATCTTCTTGGCTGTTGCTGTGTTGTGGAGTATGTTCCTCAGCACCCCCTTCTCTATTATTGGCTTGTCCCTCGTCGGCACTCCCTCGTCGTCGAACGATATCCCGGCTATCTCTGTGTCCCTCGGGACGTCCTCGATCGTGAGCTTCTCGGAGGCGACGACATCGCCGGGCTTGTTCTGCATGAACATCGAGAACCCCATAATCATCGAGCCCGCTGAGGCCGACCTAGCGACCTGGGCGAGGAGGTTCCCTGCTACGAGGGGTGATATTATGATGTCGTACCTCCCCGGCTCGAACCCCGCCTCAGCCTTGCCGGCGGTTGCGAACGCCGCTGCTGTCTCGCCGACGCGCCTAAGGTCAGCCTCCTCGAGCTTGGTGGCCCCGAAGGCCCAGTGACCGCTGAAGCCTCCCTTGAACACCCTAAGATACACCTCGGCCTCCGTCCCCTCCTCAGCGCCCTCGAACCCGGCGCTCGTCGCTAAGGCCCTAGCGACCCTAGCCAGCCTCGCTGTCCCGGCGACCCTCTCAGCACCAGCGCCCTCCGCGGACTCGATCAGTGCCTTCGTCACCCACCCGGGGTCCTCGATGCCTCTCAGGATGCCTGGGTCCATGACCTGCTGCACTGGCTCATAGGGTGAGGGCTTCGGCAGCGGGGCGTAGAGTTCCGATTCCTCGAGGGCAGCGAGTTTGGTCTTGATGGCCCCGACGACCTCCTCCACCTTGGCCGGGTCCTGGACGCTGAGCTCTATCGCGAGGACCCTCTTGTCCTTAGCGACGTATACGCCGAGGTAGGTGTCGATCCATGACTGGACCACGCTTGGCTGGGTGTTCCAGAGCTTGACCATCATCTGGTCCCTGCTGTAGACCAGGGCCGCGACGTCATCGAATTCTGGGCTCAGCCTCCTCACGACCTCGGAGGCGAGTTCCAGTGCCTTATCCTTCATGCTCATGCGGGCATCACCCCCAGCTTGATTGGTTCGAGCCTCACGTTCGGGCCCCCGAACCATACGGGGACGCCCTGGGAGGGCTCTCCCTTACCGCACGTGCCCGGGAAGAACATCAGCTCCTTATCCACGCCCACGACCCTTGAGTAGAACCCCTTCGTAGTTATCTCGAGGACGGGGTTCCTCACCGGCTCCGCTAGCTCGCCGTTCCTTATGATGTAGGCCTCGAGCCCTACGTACCTCTGGTTCCAGCGTATGTCGTCGATGTTCCACTCCTGGTAGGACTTGATGTAGACCCCGAAGCTTATGTCCTCTATCAGCTCGGCGAAGCTCATGTCGCCGGGGGCGAAGTAGGTGTTAGCCATCCTTATGATGGGCTCTGACTTATAGTCCATCGCCCTTGCCGCGGCGTTGGATCTAGTGCCGAAGATCGCTGCTGTGTGCCTGTTGTGGAGGGGCTCGTTTAGCACGCCCCTCAGGTAGAGGTACCTAGGCCTCGCTGGCACGCCCTCCTCGTCGAATAGGTAGAACCCGTTACTACCCGGTATCGTCGGGTCGTCTATGACCGTCACGAGCTCGGTGCCGACCCTGTACTTCCCTATCATGTCCGACTTCACGTAGGACTCCCCTGCCTGAGCGGCCTCCCTACCGAGTATCCTATCGGCCTCCATCGGGTGCCCGCATGACTCGTGCACGAGCAGGCCCACGACCTCCTGCCCCACCACCACGGGGACAGGGTCCTTAGGCGGTTCCTTACCCTCCATCAGGACCTTCGCGAGCCTAGCAGCCTCCTCCGAGACCTCGGTGGGTATGTCCCACTCATCGATCAGCTCGGCCCCTCCCGAGGCCCCGAACTCCCTGAACCTCTGTATGCTACCCTTCTCCCCAGCTATCACTGTGTTCACGTACACCAGCACCCTAGGCACACTGGACTGGATGAAGGCGCCGTCGGAGTTTATGATGGTCTTCTCCTCAACAAACTTCTCCACGAAGAACATCGACACAGGCACCTTCAGCTCTCCGACCGCCTCGGTGGTGGAGCTGAACGTCTCCTTAGCCAGCCTCACGGCGTCCTCGAGGCGGAAGTCGTCCAAGGGCTTCTTCACAGCCACCGAGTACTTAGCCCTGCCGACCCTCTCCTCACTGAACCTTATCGGGTCCCTCATGTACGCGGCGACCGCCCTAGCCCTCTCGACAGCCGCCCTCACAACGGCCTCTATCGAGCCCCACTCGAGCCTGTTAGTTGCGGCGAAGCCCAGCGCGCCGCCCACGACCACCCTTACGCCGATCCCCTCTGTCTCGCTCACCTCGGCCCCAATGACCTTCCCGTTCCTTACGGCGACAGAGTCGACCTTATTGAGGTGGTACCTCGCCTCAGCGTAGTCGGCCCCGAGCTCGAGGGCCTTGTCCACGGCCCTCTGGAGGAGGGCCTCGTCTATGTTCAACTGATCCCACCATTAATATGGGTGGTGAAACAATTTATGGTCTCAACGGGTGGTGAATCGGAGTCCTTTGTTTTGCTGATTAAAAATTTTAGAGGGCCAGGTAGGCCTTCTTCAGCTCCTCGGACTGCAGCAGCTCCTTTGCAGGGCCCTGCATGACTATCCTGCCCATCTCCATCACGTATGCCCTGTCAGATATCTCGAGGGAGTGCTTGACGTGCTGCTCCACGAGCAGTATAGTGACTCCCTCGTCCCTCAGCTTCTTAACGATCTCGAAGACCTCCAGCACGATGATAGGTGCTAGTCCGAGGCTGGGCTCGTCCATCAGGAGGATCTTCGGCCTCGACATGAGCGCCCTCCCGATGGCGAGCATCTGGGCCTCGCCGCCCGACAGCGTCCCCGCTATCTGGTTCTTCCTCTCCTTCAGCCTCGGGAATAGCTGGAAGACCCACTCGAGGGTTTCCTCCTTCTTCTCCCACGCCTCTTTAGTGTACGCCCCCGCTAGGAGGTTCTCGTAGACCGTGAGGTAGTTGAAGAGGCCCCTCCCCTCGGGCACCATCGTTATGCCTAGCTCGACCCTCTTGTGGGTCGGGAGCTTCGTTATTGACCTGCCCTGGTACCTTATGTCGCCGCTGTAGAGGGTGGTCATCCCGAGTATCGTGCGCAGAGTCGTCGTCTTACCGGCACCATTTGGGCCCACAAGCGCGACGATCTCTCCTTTATCGACGTGCATGTCGACGCCGTGAAGCACCCTGAACTGGCCGTATCCCGCCTCCACCTTTTCGAGCTCGAGCATGTGCGTGTTCGCCATACCCACCACCTCACTCTGGCTTCGTGCCTAAGTAAGCCTCTATGACCTTCGGGTTGTTCGCGACCTCTTCCGGCGTGCCCTCAGCTATCAGCCTGCCCTCGTGCATCACCAGCATCCTTTGGCTGAGGCCCATGACGAACCTCATGACGTGCTCCACCACGATCATGGTTATCCCCGTCTCCCTGTTCACTCTCTTCAGTATGCTCGCCAGCTGATCCATCTCACCTGGCCTGAGCCCGGCAGCGACCTCGTCGAGGAGGAGGAGCTTCGGCCTAGTAGCTATAGCCCTGGCCAAGTCGACCATCTTGTGCTCCAGCAGAGTGATCTCGGAGCCCCTCACGTAGAACTTCTCCCTCGGGAACCCCACCAGCGCAAGGGCTTCCTCAGCCCTCTTCCTCGCCTCGGTAACGTCGTTTGTGCGGAGGAGCGCCCCCACCATGACGGCCTCAACGACCTTCATCTTCTGGAAGGGCCTGGTCTTCTGCCACGTCCTCGCTATGCCCTTAGCGGCGATCTTGTGCGGCGGTAACCCAGTTATTTCCTCGCCCATGAAGTAGATGTGTCCCTCCTCGGGCCTGTACACGCCGGTTATGCAGTTGAAGAGCGTTGTCTTGCCGGCGCCGTTGGGGCCTATCAGCCCCAGTATCTCGCCCTCATTGACGTCGAAGCTGACCTTGTTCACGGCCACGATGCCGCCGAACCTCTTCACCACGTCCCTAACCTTGAGTATGGGCTCGGCCATCACCCCTCACCTCCCCAACCAACCTTCTTCTTGAACCACTCTATCACCGAGGCCAGGCCCTCGGGCTTGAAGATGCCCACGACGATCAGCAGGATACCGTAGATGAGTAGGTGGAGCCCCGGTATCACTGCGCCGAAGGAGGACCTCAGGTACTCACCGACTATCTTCAGCGTTATCGCGGAGGTGAACGCGCCCGCTATTGAGCCGAGGCCCCCGATGATGCCCATGATCGCTACGGCGATCGACTGTGCTGAGTCGAAGTTCTTGTAGGTGTAGACGCCGTTGAGTGATATGTGTAGGTAGCCGGCGAAGCCGAGGATAGCGGCGTACGTCACCAGGGCTATGAGCTTATACTTCCTCACATCGACGCCGAGCGCCTCCGCGGCGAGCTCGTCCTCCCTAATCGCCTTGAGGTAGTACCCTATCTTCGAGTTGCTTATCCAGACGTTGATCAGCATCGTGGCCCCAAGCACCGCGACCAAGACCCAGTAGAGCTGCTCGTACGTCGGGAACCTGAGCCAGTACCAGCCCATGTACTTCCACGGGAGCCTGTAGTCCAGGGATCCCAGGAACTCCGGCATGTGCATTATCTCCCTAACGATGACGACCAGCGACGCCGTGAGGAGGGCGTACCAGACCTCCTTGATCCCGAACCTGAAGGTCGGGTACCCTATTATCGCCGCCAGGGCCGCCGCGACTCCTGCTCCGGCGAACATCCCTATCCACGGCGTTATGCCGTAGTACACCATGAGCCTCGCGGCAACTATGCCCCCCAGCGAGGAGTACACGAAGGCGGCGAGGTCGAGCTGCCCAGCGTACCCGCCGATGATGTTCCACGCCACAACATATATAGCGAAGACAGTGGCCGTCGACAGTATGAGTAGGTAGTACCGCTCGAACCCTATGGCGAAGGGTATCGCCGCCATCGCCAGCACCAGGGCGATAACGGCCAGGATGTCCTTCCTCACAGCTTTAGAGAACTCCACCACGCATCACCTCCTCCCGAACAGGCCCCTCGGCCTGAACCACAGGATGAAGAAGAACGCCAGGTAAACCACCGCCAGCCTAGCGCTCGGCGAGACGAAGGTGCTGCCCAGCGCCTCCAGCACACCCACTATCAGGCCTGAGTACAGCACACCCATCACGCCCCCTAGGCCGCCCATGGCGACGATGACCCACGACAGAAGGCTGAAGGACTGCCCTAGGTACGGGTTGGTCTGTCCCCACATCATGTACAGCGCAGCGCCGAGGGCCGTCAGGGCTATGCCGAGGCCGAAGGTTATGGCGAAGACCTTCCTAACGTTGATGCCCATGAGCGGCGCGACCTCCCTATTCGCTGAGGTCGCCCTGACCGCTAGCCCGAACTTGGTGTTGACGAGCATATAGTTGATTATGAACAGCGACGCCAGGCTGACCGCGGCGGCTATCAGCTTAGAAACGGCTATTCCTATCGGCCCTATCTGTATGCTGTAGTTGAACCAAGGCGCTGGGAAGGATCTCGGTCCAGCGCGGAAATACGCCAGCGCCAGGTTCTGGAGCACGTACCCGAGGCCGACCGTGACGGCTATCTGTATCAGTGGCTCTGCACCGAGTATTGGTTCTATGATTATCTTGTATATGGCCAGACCTATGACGAAGAACAGCGGCACAGTTATGATTGCCGTCACCGATGGGTCGACGTATAGCATCATCGCTATTACCCAAGTCGTGTAGGCGGCTATCATGACGAAGTCGCCGTGGGCGAAGTTGATGATGTCCATTAGCCCGAAGACCAGTGATAGCCCGAGGGCCACTAGGGAGTACAGGAGGCCCATTAACACTCCGTCTATTAAGTTATTCGTGATTAGGGCCGGGTCGATCACCTGTCATGCACCCCATCACCGATCACTTTTCTCGGATCTTAGGTGAGGAATCGCTTAAAAAGCTTATGTAGTTCAATCGAGGACTAATAAATAATATGTTAAGCTTTAGATATGTTTAGTAAAAAACCTCTTCAGCGACCGCTCGGTTCGGCGGATCCCTCTCAGTCAGCGCCCTGCCAGTCAGGCCTCGGGAAGATCGGCTGTACGCCGGGCTCGGCATCAGGCCAGACGATGACGGGCTTCAGAGTGCCGTTTATCTCCTGCACCTGAGCAACTGTTGCCTCAGCGTAGAGGTTGTCGCCGTCGGGCCCGAACTTGATGTGTCCTGACGGATAGAGCTGGGCAGCGATGCTGTTGTCGTCGGTCAGGTCTAGGGCCAGGAACGCCTGCTTCAGGTTGTCTGGGTTGAGCGGGTCGTTCGGGAACATCTCACCAGCCTTCTCGAGAGCTGCGTATATGGTGAACATTGAGTAGAATATGATGCCACCAGCCTCAGTCGGTATCTTGCCGTACCTCTGCTTGAACTCATTCACTATCTTCTGGTTCCACTGAGTTGGCCTGGCGAAGTTGTAGCTGTAGGTGTTGGTGTAGTAGAGGACGGCGTCGCCAGCGGCCTGGATCGAGTCGGGGTCGGTGTAGCCACAGCCTCCTGCGCCAGCAATGAACATCGGGTGGAGGCCTGCCTGCTGAACGGCCTTAGCGAATAGGACGCCGTCGTTGAAGTACGGCACCGATATGATTATGTCCGGGTTGATTGACTTTATCTGATTAATGATAGAGCTGAAGTCGGTTATGTCGTACGGGTAGGTGATGTGGGCCGCGACGTGGATGCCGTTCCTTAGGAGCTCCATCTTTGCACCGTCACCTACGTAGGTGCCGAAGATCGAGTCCTCGTTGAGGATGACGGCGCTGTTTATGGTGAGGCCCTTCTGCTGGGCCATCTCAATCACGAACTTGGCGGCAGTGGCGCCGTGGGCACTCGCCTTAGGCGCTGCCCTGAACACGTACTGCCAGCCCTGCTTTGTCAGGTCGTCGACCAGGCCGTCCATGACGAGGATAACCTTCTCCCTCTCAGTCACCTCTGCGACAGCGGCTGTGTTCCTGCTGATGTAAGCGCCTATGACTATGACCGGGTGCTCGGTGCTTATCAGCCTCTCAGCAGCCAGCCTGGCGTCGTCAGGTGTCTCTCCGGAGTCCTGGACGACGAGCTGGATCTTGGCACCGCACAGGGACTTAATCCCGCCCAGCTCGTTGTTGATTATGTCCACCACCAGCTCGGCAGCGTCCTTAGCTTCCTGCCCGAACACTGCGTGGGAGCCGGTCAAGGGCTCTATTAGGCCTATCTTGATTGTCTCCGGGCAGTACTTGGTCGTGGTGGTGCCGGTGGGGGAGGTCGTGCCTGTGGGTGATGTGGTCGTTGCTCCGGGCCCCTGCTGTTGCTGATATATTAGGAACGCGCCGACCGCGATGAGGATGACGAGGATTATTATACCAATACCTGCTGTCTTGGATAATCCGCGGCGAAGGCTCGCCTTCAGTTGAGATCACCGATCTAATTGACGGATCTGGTTTATAAAGTCTGTGCGGTTAAGATAAAACGTCGATCGTCGTTACCCAATAGATCTTTGAAGATTATTACGTGGACACAATCAAATTTCATCATATAAAATCAAAAACCGGTTCATTCAGTAATATATTCTGGGGCGATGAGGAGCCGGGATTAAGGCCTCATCGGTGACGAGGCCAGCTGAGCGCCGAGCCCTACCTATTAAGGGCTGAGCCCATTACTTTGTGACGGTGAATGAAACATTGAGTTCGGAAACAAATGTTAAGATGGTGCTCAGGCCCCACCCTCTCGCCTTCTCGGGACTCTACATCCTCTGGGCCTACATAGCCGGTGTATCGCTGTTCTACATACTCGGTAAGGACATGATCGTATCTAGCGCCTCCGGCATACCGCTCATAGGGTCGCTAGTGGCTGGCGCCGCCCACCTTATCCTTTGGGGGATCCTTATCCTCATACCCTTAACGATTGTTGCGGTCGTGAAGATAGCGTGGAAGTACTTCCTGCTAGGCCTTTTAATAGGTGTCGTCGCCCCGGCACTGATGGCCTACTTCGGCTGGCCGACCTACCCCTGGCTGGGTGCCGTGGGCCTCGCCACCTCGGTCCTGGGCGCGTTGTTTACGGAGCTCCACAGGAGGGCCCACGTGTACTACATAACGGATAGGGGGATAGTGATGGAGTACAGGGGGCTGACGAAGACTATTAGGAGGGAGGTGCTCTACTCCCAGATAACTGACATAGTGCTTGAGAAGGGCCTGCTCGGGAAGTTATTCGGGTTTGGGAACGTCATACCGATAACTGGCTCGGGGCTGGGCCTGGGGGCCGACACAGCCAACGTCGGCGTCGCGGTCGGCGGCGGTAAGGGCGTTAAGGGCGGCGTAATAGTGATGGGCGGTAGGGGCGTGAACGTCCCGAGGGCGAGGACCTTCCTAATGCTCTACGGCGTCCCCAAGCCTGAAGAGGCCTATAACACCATTGTCGAGGCGATGAGGGAGGCTGAGGAGGCGCCATACCTTAAGAAGATCCTTAAGGCTATTGAGGAGAAGGGTTCAGTCTAAAAAACGGTTTTTTATTATTGAGGCATGTGGTTCTCGATCCAGTTGAGGATATAGTCGATCTTCTGAATGAGCCATTCAGGTGCGTTATCACCGAGCCTCTCCTTGATCGTCTCGAGCACTTGCTTCGTGTGGTTCAGTATGCTAAGGTACTGGTCCTCGCTTATCCTGCCCCTCATGTAGGCCATATAGGCGGCCTGCAGCCTCCCCAGCATGTGGTCGAGCTTGCGGGACATCTCCGAGATGCCGTGGGCCACCATGTGCTCGAAAGCCCTGTCACTTATCCTCACCGCCTCCATCGCGTGATGCACTATCTCCCGGACCTCCTCAGGGAGGCCGA
>WAOK01000023.1 GCA_015521325.1 Desulfurococcales archaeon
AGGCCCTAAGGGAGGGCGTTATTGGTGCACGGTCCTACCTCATAGCCGGGCCTAAGCCCATGCTACGGGGCTCGTATGAAGTTCTGTGGGAGAGGGGTGCCCTAGAGGCCTCCTATGCAGTTGTCGAGGTTGAGGTGAGGTGCGGCACAGGGGCGTGCGGGCTCTGCAGGGTCCCAGGCACGCCGTACCTGCTGTGCGTTGACGGCCCGGCCCTCCCCATGAAGGATCTCGGGACGTACTTGGGTGTTAGTAGATGATCGTTGGGAGGGTGAGGGTCGAGCCGCCGGTAATGAATGCCTCTGGTGTGGTAGCGTCCTCTGCCGCAGGAGCGATCAAGGTTGAGAAGGCAGGGGCCGGGGCAGTAGTTACGAAGACCTTCACCCTCAGGCCGAGGAGGGGTAATAAAGCACCAATGGTTGTGCCCTACCTTGGGGGCCTCATAAACTCCGTTGGCCTCGCAAACCCGGGGATCGGTGGCATACGTGAATACGTCGAGGAATATAGGAGGCTCGGCGGAACCCTCCCCATAGTGGTCAGCGTCGGCGGCGAGACCCCCGAAGAGTTCGGTAAGCTGGCGGCCGAGGCCGCCGAAGCGGGGGCCGATGCTGTGGAGCTGAATATGAGCTGCCCGAACGTCTCATGGACTGCTTCATGGGAGGACATCGCGTCGATCGTTAAGGAGTCTGTTGAGGCAGCCAAGACGGCAAACATACCTGTCTGGGTTAAGCTTGGGTATGGGAAGGGGCTAATGAAGGAGGTCAAGGCGGCTGTTGAGGCGGGGGCCGATGCCGTCGTACTCATCAACACCATCCCGGCGATGCTCATCGACGTGTGGTCGATGAAGCCCGTGCTAGGCGGGGTAACAGGCGGTCTCTCGGGGGCGCCCATCAGGCCAATAGCAGTCAAGGCGGTATGGGACGCCTACAGGGAGTTCGGGGGTAGTGTCGACATCATCGGGGTCGGCGGCGTAGACGGGTGGGAGGCCGCGGCCGAGTTCATCCTCGCAGGCGCCAAGGCTGTTCAGGTGGGCACCGCCCTCTCGCTCGCGGGCCTCGACGTTATTAGGGAGGTGGTTGAGGGACTCATCTCTTATAGCAGGAAGGTAGGTAGGCCTCTTGAGGAGCTTGTGGGAGCAGCTCATCAGGGCCTGCCGTAGAGCCTCTCTAGGGCCTCTGCCGGGTCCTCGGCCCTCGTAACGGCCCTACCCACGATCTCGTAGTCAGCCCCCGCCTTTATCGCGGCCCACGGCCTCTGCCCCTGGGCCCCTACGCCGGGGGAGACTATCTTGGCGGCGGGGTTGGGTGTCTTCTTGAGCACTTCCCTAACCCTCCTAATGATGTGGGGTCTCGTGGCTGGGGCAACGTATCCCCACACACCGAGTCGTGCACCCATTACCACGAACTCGTCGATGAACTGATCGAAGTACCTCGCCGCCCCGGGATTACTCATTGACGCGAGGAGTATGAGCTCGGCACCCACGTCTCTCAGGTACTTGATCAGCTCGTCGAGACCTCCCTCAATGCCCATGAAGGGGTGTGCTATGATGTGTGTGTATCCGGCATCGACCGCTGTTGACGCGGTGAGCACCATCACCGGGCCTATGTCGGCGAGCTTGAGATCCGCAACCTTTATGGTGTTGGTGGGCATTACTGACGCTATGTCTCTGGCGCCCTTAGGGCCTGACCTGACGAGGAGGGGTAACCCGATCTTATAACCTGCTGGCTCGTCCTGGAGTGAGTCTATTATCCTTACTGACCAGCTAACCGGGTCCTCGCCCCCAGGTGGGTCGAGGGCTATTATTACTGGGTACCTCAACGTGCCCTAGCCATACTCGGGTGAGGGGGATAAATGGTTGAGCGTCACTCCTCCGGGTACGCCTTCCTCCTCTCCCCGTCCACGTGGAACCATACCTCGAAGTACTCGCTTATGCCTGAGGTCACGATCTTCGGCCTGAGCACTGCCTCGTACTGGAATATGCCTGCCCTGTCCTTCATGCTTATCTCTATGCTGACGGGCCTCCCGTCCCCCTCCTTTATGATGACCTCCTTGATGCTCATTGCGGAGACTGCGTGCATGTCTGCCTTCCCCTTGCTATAGGGTATCCTGGCCCTCCCCTCCGCCATGTCGGTCCCGTCCGCGATCTTCACCACGCCCGCCTCCATCGTGAGGGCCTTGGTGTGCATCTCCGTCGAGTATATGGCGTGCATCACCTCCTGCCTCAGCATGTACCTCTTCAGCCTAGGCTCGTCGTGGAGCACCTCAGCTAGGAGCCTGTCGAGTATTGGGGCAGCCATTATCGCTCCGATGAGTTCGTGGTTCACCCTGTGCACGGCGTTCCCTATGTCGTGGAGGTATGCCCCGTAAAGGACGACTATCGCCGCCTCCTCGATGCTCGACGCCGTCCCGTCCCTAAGCGTCGTGGGCTGGACGCCGACGTCCACGAGCCTCCAGAACAGCTCTAGGGCCGAGCCAGATACTATCCTCGAGTGCACCGGGCCGTGGTCGTTGTACATCAGCCTCCCAACCGCCATTATGTTCGACATCCTCACCAGTGCCTGGACCTCCTCATCCTCCTCGATGACGTCCCACGCCTTCCTCAGCAGCGGGGTGTTAAGGTGCCTGTTTATTAGGTCCGGCCCTACCCTGGCATGCATTCCCGTCACCAACACCTTAAGGGGGGCGAGGCGTTAAGTGTTTGTTCGAAAGCAAATCTTAATATCCCAAGGCGGCCGAGGTTCCGGGTAGTTGCGATGGCGCTGTCCGATGCACTAACCGTGCTCGACACGGCTATACGGGGTGTGAGGAGGGCCAAGAGGCAGGCAGCTGGTAACGTGCACTGGAGGAGGTTCAGGGCTTTCGACGTCCTTGAGGAGGCCCTCATGAGGCTCGAGGAGGTCGCCGGGATGGCGAAGGACATCGAGGCATCGAAGGGTGGGCTCCCCCTAACCAAGCCCTGCGGTTTCCTAACCTACTCCTCCGCATCCGGCGTCACCTTCCTCGGTAAGGGTGATAGGCTTAGGGGGCTGGCCTACCGCTCGGGCACTAATGAGGCCGCGGCGATCTACGACGGCATCGAGTTCTCCGTAACCCCAGGGGAGGTGAAGATCATGATAAGGGGGAGGGTGCTGGCAGAGGTGCCGCTGACTATGGAGGGCATAGACGAGAACGCCGAGAAGATACTTGCCCTAGCCTCATACGTCCTCAGATCCCTCGATAAGGTAAGGGAGATCATCGAGCCCTGCCATAGGGCCGTCACGAAGGGGCTGCCGGCCCCCGCTTAAGGACCTCGTCGAAGCAGCGGATGCTGCCCTGAAGCAGTACTTCCTTGCCGATGATTTCTTTGGCGTGACCGCACCACTCATCGACGCAGCGACAGCTGTGGATCCTGCCATTAGTGATGGCGCATTGAAGAACCCAGCGCTCGCTGTCACCGCATTCCCACACCTCCAGCAATGCGTCAGCGGCGGGTGTGGGGTGCCCACGGAGGAGGACAGCCACGGTGCTGCATCCAAGCTCTGCATACCTCACACCGCAGCCTAACTCCTTTAATGCCTCCTCAGGCACTCCTAGGGCGGGGAACTCCTCCTCACCACACACAGCTATCCGGGCCCTGCACAAGCCTGTTCACCTGTGATGAAACTGCCGTGAGCCTGATGGGTGAGGAGCCGTGTTTAATCTGAGTCCTTAGCCTTCTCGGGCCCTCCACCGTACTCCTTCTGAAGGTGGACAGCGATCGCGAACAGAGCGTCACTCATTCTATTAAGCACCCTCATGACTACCTGATCCCTCTGAAGGTGACCGCTCCTCACGGCGGCCACGTATCTTCTCTCAAGCCTCCTCACGACTGTTCTGGCGAGGTGTAAAGCCGCTGCTGCTGGCGGGGAGCCCGGGAGGATGAACTCCCTGAGCGGCTCTCCGTAGTACTCGTCGACCACGCCCTCGAGCCAGGAAACGTCGTCCTCAGTGATTTCACCATAGCCGGATATGTGTGAGGCTACCCTGTAGAGCAACCTCTGCATGCTCCGGAGCACGTCATCAACCCCTTCAGCCTTACCCGGTAGGAAGGAGCGGGCAAGCCCTATCGCTGATGATGCCTCGTCCAGCGTTCCCATGAACTCTATCACCGGGTGATCCTTGGGAACCTTAGCCCTCATCCTAGCGCAGTAGGTGTACCCGCTGTCGCCGTACCCAGTGTATAGGCTACCCATCGTACCCACCTCTCAGGTAAGATAGTACCATCTCGGGTAATTCAGTCCTTAGAGTGTCCCTATTAGTCTCCGTGACGGTGAACCACTCAGCGCCTCTCAGCACATCCAGCACACCGGGGTCACGGAGGCGGGCGTGAGCGACGACCACGAACGCCCTCGACTTCCTCAGCGCCTCTATAACCGCCTCCCTAAGCCTCCCTATCCTGAGCTCCATAGGGCCCAGCTCATCGATCGCTAGGACATCGACCTTATCCGCGGCGGAGAGCGCCCGCAACCCTACCCGGAGCGCCTCATCAACTATTACGCAGTACCTGCCAACCCTGATGCTGCAGCTCTCCCTCGAGGCCCTGGCCAGCCAGCCCTCCTCGCCGGTCGCTATATTGATTATCTTGAAACCCACTCTCCTCCCCCGAGCCCTAACCTCGGGGCAGTAGAACCCGGCAACCGATACCCCTGCTTTCTTCAGTCTCTCCACGATAGCCATGAATATGGTCGTCTTCCCTACCCCAGGCCTCCCCGTTATGACGAATGCTGGCTTACTCTGCGAGGCCCATCACCCCAGCCAGCTTCCCGTACACCTCCTCAGCCCTTATCACGCCCTTGTCACCGGGTGAGTGGGTGCCTTCTGGGTCGTAGATTGTTAGAACCCCGTACCAGTCATGCACAGCGTCGTCCGGGCCCCTGTCGTTCTCCGGGAGGTACTTGCTGGGCCACCCGATCGTGCCGGCGGCCCTCCAGTAGAGGTTGTCGAAGTAGACCATGAGGTCGGGAGGGTCTCCGTTGACCGCCGGGTAGACCTCGCTCGGAACAACGGTCTTCGTGTTCCATACCTCACCGTTCGGGCCCCTAACCCTCTCGAGGGACTTCCTCAGGTCGTTTATGACCTCCCAGTACTCCTCCTTCCCAACAACCCCGTTCGGTTCCCTGCCCTTCAGGTTGATGAATATCCTTGAGTAGTAACCGCCCCATGCCCACGCCACAGTGCTCCCCCAGTCAATCATCTCCGGCCTCAGATCCTCGCCAGGCCTCTTCGGCCTCTCCTTCAGCTTGAGGTACCCCTCCTCCTCGAGCCACTGGTTAACTGCGAAGGCGCCCTTCATGTACTTGGCGCCGTGGTCTGAGAGAACCGCTATGACGGCGTCCTTCAGGTGCTCCCTCACCTCACCGAACCACTTACCTATGCGTTCGTAGACCTCCGGTATGACCCTGGAGAACTCCTCGTGCTCCTCATGCCTCGGGTGCTCCGGGTCAAAGTACTTCCAGAAGGCGTGGTGGGCCCTGTCAACACCTATCTCCACGTATATCATCAGGTCCCACTCCTTCCTACTCATCAGGTACTTCACGACGGCGAGGTGCTTGCTCAGCATGTGCCTCAGGTCACGGGCGACCCTCGCCTTGTCCTGCGACCTAAAAACAACGTCGAAAACGTACTCACCGAAGCGCTCGACGAGCTCCCTCTTAAGCCATGGGGGAAACGTCCACGGCTTCTCCGGGCCCGGTGTTATGAAGTCCGTCACGAGGAACCCGTGCACCGGCCTAGGAGGGTAGGTGGGGGGCACGCCCACGAGCCCGACCCTGCCGCCTGCCTTACCGACCTTGCTCCATATTGGTTCAGCCCTAACCCTTGTGGAGTCAGCTATGTAGGACGCCCTCAAGTCTCCGGGTTTCCTGTGGCGGAAGCCGTAGAGCCCGAGCTCACCCGGCGTTTTTCCGGTGAACATGCTGATCCAGGCGGGTATGGTGATTGGTGGGTGGGTTGAGTGCATGACGTACCTCTCCCCGCCCTCGATGACCTCGGCGAGGGGGCCGAGGTCCACGTTACCCATGCCCTCGTAGATTATAGATGGTGGGGCGCAGTCCAGGCCCAGAACAAATAATCTCCTCATGTATATACCCACCCATCCCCTGCAGGGGAGTAATTGAGTTTGATGCATGCTTATGCGAAGATCAAGTTTTTCTTTTAGTTCCCGGGGAAATAAGAGGGGAATAGAACATGCCCCGGAAGAAAAAAGTGGTCCTAACCGAGGAACAGGTTAAGGAGTTGATACACCTCTACGAGCAGGGAATGCCCGTTAGGGACATAATGAAGATGTTCAACATAAGGGGTTACGCGGCCTTCTACAGGATACTGGAGTCCCACAACGTCCCTAAGAGGAGGAAGAAGAGGGGAGGGAGGAGGATACCTGAGGAGGTTCGGAAGAAGATCTGCGAGCTTAGGGCCAAGGGCTGGTCGTACCCGAGGATTGCTAAGGAGCTCGGCATAAGCTTGGGTAGTGCGTACAGGCACTCAAAGAAGTGCGAGGAGAGTCAGTGAGGTCATTCAGGCCTGCAGACCTCTGCCGGCGGCGCCTCTAAAGACGCTAGTTCCTCGGCTCTCTCAGCTATTTTCTTAAGGGCGTCCACGAAGTAATCTATCTCATCCTTCGTGTTGTATATGTAGAATGATGCCCTCACCGTCCCGTCGAGGCCCAAGCGGTAGTGGAGCGGGTGGGCACAGTGCTTCCCGGTCCTTACAGCTACGCCGAATAGGTCGAGGGCCTTACCGACAATGTGGTGGTTCAGTCTCTCACCGCTCGGCAAGAGGACGTTGAATGGGACTATGCCGCCCCTCTCCTCCGGCGGCGGGCCGTATGTCTCGACGAGGTCCCTCAGCTCCTCCATGCGCTTCAGGCAGTAGCGTGTCAGCTCCTCCTCATGCGCCCGCACGTTCTCCATCCCGAGCCTCATAAGGTACTTGGCCGCCTCAGCCAGCCCTATCATGCCCGCTATGTTCGGTGTCCCTGCCTCGAACCTCCAAGGGAGGTCATGCCATACGACGTCCTCAAGCGTGACATCCTTTATTGTGTCCCCACCTACCTTGAACGGCTCCAGGCCCTCGAGGATCTCCTCCCTACCCCACAGTATGCCGGTCCCTGTCGGGCCCAGCATCTTGTGCCCGCTGAAGGCGAGGAAATCTATGCCGAGGTCATAGACCCTCACGGGCATGTGGGGCACGGCCTGCGCGCCGTCGGCAACAACTATGGCGCCGTAGTCGTGGGCGAGCTTCGCCACCTTCCTTATGTCGACGATCGCTCCCGTGACGTTGCTCATCATCGTCATCGCTACGACCTTCACCCTCCTGCTCATAACCTCCTCGAGGGCCTCGTAGTCGAGGCGGCCGTAGTCGTCAACGCCGACGTAGCGTATCCTCGCCCCGGTCAGCTCCGCCACCCTCCTCCACGGGAGCATGTTGCTGTGGTGCTCCATCACACTCATCACTATCTCGTCGCCCTCCCTCAGGTTCCTCAGCCCCCAGGTCCAGGCGACGAGGTTGAGTGACTCCGTCGCGTTGTATGTGAGGATAATCTCCTCCCTCCCCCTAGCCCCTATGAACTCCGCTATGATGTCGTGGGCCTCCTCGAAGGCCTCGCTGGCTTCCTGGGAGAGTGTGTAGAGCCCTCTATGCACGTTCGCGTTGTATTCCTCGTAGAACCGCTTGATGGCCTCTATGACCTGCCTCGGCTTCTGGGTCGTTGCTGTGTTGTCGAAGTACACTACGGGGACGCCGTTGATTCTTCTCTTAAGTATGGGAAAGTCCTCTCGGATCTTGTAGGGGTCGAGCAACGCGATCACCTACCGAGGAGTGCCCGGAGGATCTCGTCAAGCATCCTCTTACGTATTGCTTTCCTCGGGTCAGGCGGTTCCTCACCCCTCAGGTAGGCCTCAACACGCTCCGGAAACTCCTCAACCACTAGCTTGAGCTCCTCGGCGTTAAGGACACCCTCGTATCTCTCCAGGCGCGCCTGCTCACCCCCCTTAACCGCCACAAGTATCGTTGTGGGTGAGGCCCTTACCCCGTACTTACGGAAGCTCTCCGCAGCCGCCCTCGACCTGCACTCCCTCGCGAACCAGTCACACAGCACGATAATGAATCGGTACCCTCTCTCCCACAGCTCCGCCGCTTTCTCCTCAACGTACGGGAACCAGACCTCGTCGTAGGTCCTACACGCAGGGCACTTTGTGTTGTCGAAGTATATCACGAAGAAACCGTCCGACCTGGGGGTGAAGGGTTCCTCATCACTCTCGCCTGCGACCAGCATCCACTTTCTGGTTCTCGGCGAGTAGACGTATATGCCGTTCGGTGAGTCCTTGCCGGGCTTGTCGTATGGCCTGGCCTGGAACTCCTTCATCAGCCTCCTTATACACTCCTCCACAAACTCGTCACTCAACAACCTCCCCACAGACTCCTACCAAGGGAATGAAGATAAATCTGAATTACCTATTCTTCATCGCCCAAAATAAAATCCTTAATAACATACATAGTGACTGAGGTAAGTTGCTGCCGCACGAACTCGTCTCCAAGCACGTGATCCCCTGGCTGAGGGCGCTCGTGGCCAAGAAGCTTGCCCAGGCTGGGGTCACCCAGGCCACCATAGCTAAGGCACTCTCCGTTACCCAGCCAATGGTTAGCAAGTACCTGCGCATGCCCGAGGACGAGATAAGGAGGAAGTTCGAGGAAACCGGGATAGACTTCGGGGAGGCGTCGGCTGTCGCATCCTCTATCGCTGACTCGTTAAGAAGGGGGTCAATGATTGAGGCGAACCAGCTCATGGCATCGTACATGCAGCAACTCCTCGCCAGCGGCAGGCTCTGCGAGCTGCACAGGCGCATAGATTGGTGGGCAGGGCCGGAGTGCAGGATATGTGTTGAAGTGATGGGCGGGCCCGTACTAGTCACTGTTGAGTCAGTGAAGACCGCCTACCGCATCCTCGCCGCCCACAGGCACGCCACGTTAGCGGTACCGGAGGTAGGCTCTAACATCGTTGAGGCCCCTAAGGGGGCGAGGTCCGCTGAAGAATTCGTGGGTTTCTCGGGAAGAATAGTGAGGGTGGGTGAGAGGCTCATTGCCCTAGGCGACCCTGTCCCGGGAGGGTCGAGGCACACCGCCAAAGTGCTCGAGAAGGTCATGAAGATTGCGCCAGGATATCGCGGCGTGATCGTCGCGAGAGGTTCCAGAGAGATGATCGAGGGCCTGAAAGCAGCGGGTGCCTCCGTGGCTGTGGCCGGCCCTGCCGAGAGGCTTGAGGAGGTCGGGGATCAGGTTGCTGAGGCGGTTGCCCAGGGCGCCGACGCTATCTACCACGTTGGTGGGCAGGGTATCGAGCCCGTCGTATACGTTTTCGGCTCTACAGCCATTGAAGTTGCCGCTAAGCTTGTGAGGGCACTCGACACTATCTCCTCTTAGGCGGCTCGACGCGGACGTGCCTCAGCCCGGCCTTACTCAAGGCCTTAGCAGCTGCCGGGGTTACGGAGGGGGATGCCAGGTACCCCCGAACATCGAACCCCAGACTGCGGAAGTACTCCACGTACCTCATGAGCTGGTAGACTGCCGGAACGTCCGCCCTAGAGCGCTTTACCTCAACAACTATGAGTGCCCCGTCACGCCCCCTGAGGATAACGTCCGCCCTCCCGTAAGGGGTTCTCGCCTCCCTAGTCACGAGCCTAGCCCCTTCCTCAACGATTCCCGGGTTCATCGCTATGACCTCCACAATATCGTTCTCCGAACCGAATAGCTCGAGGCCCCTCTGCCCTAGCCTCGCCGCCATCACCGTAATCGGCGGGTATAGCTTGATGAGGAGCCTCTCCCTTGGCCTCGACCTGACGGCCTCAACGTAAGCCACCCCTTCCTCAGACCACGCCCTCACGGTGGCCTTCGGCTGCCAGTTTAGGGGCTCCCTCCCGCTCGATTCGTGCACGAGCACCGTGCCGTCCTGCTTAATTATTATTAGGCGGTAGGCCCTCCCAGCCTTACTGGCTGCCCTGCCCTCATAGTCTATTGAGCACTCGGCAACCAGAATAACTGTGTAGGACTTGAGTAGGGGGCGCAGGGTATCGGGTAGCTCATCCGCCCCGATCTCGCCCACGATGTTTACCCTGTCCTTCGTCTCTTATCCCCCGCCCTCACCACCTTAGCTACCTCGACGACGATCCTGACGGCCTCCTCTAGGCTTATGTCAGGGAGGGTCGCTGACGCTGCCTCCGGGTGGCCTCCGTACCTGCCGGACGTGACCTCCGCCAGCTTCCTCACGAGCCTGAGAGCCCTGTCGCTGAGGGATCTCGCCGTCACGACGACTTTCTCTTCTTCCTTCCTTATGAGTACGACATCGGACCTGCTTGCCTTGGCGAACTCCGTTGAGGCTATGCCGAGGAGCCCGGCGAATATCCTTGACTCCGCCAGGTCTAGGGCCACTATCTTTACCCCGTACATGTCTATCGCCTTATCGCTCATCTTCCTCAGTAAGGTATTGAGGAGGAACTTCGCTATCTTGGCCCTCGAGACGACCTCCTCATCCTTCCTAAGGTCGACTCCTTTCAGCATGCTGTCAATCATGTGCCTCATGAACTCGGCATCACCCGGGTCCCTAGCTATCGATAATTTTATGATGTCAGCCACCCTAGCGGCGTCCTCGCTGACCGCTCTCCCACCCTCGCATATGTCGGCGACATCAACGAGGAACTCCTCGTACGGGTTCATGACCGGCCTCAGCACCTCCTTCATCAGCCTCGGGGTCGATTGGGCCTTGGCCCATATGACTTTAAAGGAGTCGTGCCTCCTCAGCTCCTCAACAAAATCCCTTGATGATACATGGTGGTCTATCACGACTGCCTTACTGACTTTGTCCCTAACCGAAACAAGGAAATCGATGAATTCCCTACTGAGGGCTAGGTCCAGGACGCCGAGCTCCGCCAGGGGGTACTCAGGCTTCGCAGCGTCTATGTGCGCCCTCCAGGGCTGAGTAAAGACTATGTCCACCCTCGAGGGGTACCAGTCCATAAGGTAGTGCTTTATGTAAATAAAGGCAGAAATAATCCCGTCACAGTCCCCGTGACACACTATAGCGGATTTCATGCCAAAAACACCTAACCCAAAAATGCTTTGAAGCTAATTAAAGCGGTGGTCCCGGGTTGGGTGACGACGAGAGGGTCTCGAGGATCGCTGAGCTTGTTAGGGAATTCCTCACGCTCATTGGCGAGGATCCGGAGAGGGAGGGGCTGAGAGAGACTCCGGAGAGGGTTGCGAGGATGTGGGTGAGGGAGCTCTCCTCAGGTTACTGGGAAGATCCGAGAACATATCTAAAGACCTTCGACGGCTCATACCTGCAGTTCGGGGACATGGTCGTCATAAGGGACGCGCCAGTGAGGTCAATGTGCGAGCACCACCTCCTCCCCTTCTTCGGGAGGGCCCACCTCGCCTACATCCCGGACGGGCAGGTGCTGGGGTTCAGCAAGTTCTCGAGGGTTGTCTCTTCCTTCGCTAGGCGGCTCCAGCTCCAGGAGAGACTCACGGCACAGGTTGCTGACTTCCTCTACAAAGAGCTCTCTCCCAAGGGCCTCTTCCTCGTCATTGAGGCAACACACACCTGCGCGTTAGTTAGGGGTGTCGAGGAACCCCTCCACATGGTGACCACAGCCGCTAGGGGGGTATTCCGGGAGATGCCTGAACTCGTCGAGAGAGCCATGAAGCTAATGGGTGTGGGGGATAGGGCTCAGACACCCATCAGAACCCCCTAACGAGCCTGAGGAGCAGTGCCTGAGGCCCCCACACGCTCCTCAACTTTACGAAGAGTGAGTGAAGCGCTTGATGCCCCGCCACGGCGGCGGCGAAGGTATTAGCCTCGACCTCCTCATTAAATACTGGCACACCCAGCCTCGCAAGCTTCGGCATTATTTGCGAGGAACCTATTAGGCCGGCGAACACCGCCAGAACTACGATTAGAGGGTTATCTGGCCTTACCCCAGAGAGGGTGCCTGCAGCGAGGACGGCAAGGGCTAGGTCGAGGGCGAGCCCTATCTTAAGCACGCTGAGCAGGACAGCCCTAACGAGCCTCTTTCTGTTCCTGAGCATTGTGAGGTGGTAGGCTTCGTGAGCCATTAGGGCAAGTAGTTCTTCATCGCTTAGGCCACACACGATGTCGGGGTTGTAGACGACCCAGCCCAGAGGGATGAGGGCCGCGGCGACTGGGACTATACGGAGTGGTGTCACCCTCTTTGGTATTATACCTATTATGGTGAATACTCGCCCAACCCTCTCCAGGCAGTCGCCGTCACCCTGGTTCCCTAGTGAGCTTGGCGACCCTGACTGCTCGCCCAACGCTTGCGCCGGGATCTATCTCTGCCTCCTCGGTATATCTTACTTCCTTAACATCCGCACCCTTCTGCACTATGACCTCCCTCCCCTCAACGACCCTGACCTTACTCTCCTTACCAACCTTAACGAGGTCTCCGTAGAGCTCGTCCGCCTGAACCCTCTTCTCCGTCTCGATCACCCTAGCTATCACCCTCCCCTTGACCCTGGTTGAGTGCCGAAGCCTCACCCTCTGGGCCGTCAGCTCCGTGAATTTAGCGTTACCCGATATCTCGGCCTCACCGGCCTCCACTACCCCTCCCCGGAGCACTCCACTCACTTGGAGTTCCTCTGTCCTGACGCTCCCACCCACCTCCAACCTGCCCGAGATTGACAGTCTCCTCGCCACGACGTCGCCGTCCACCGTGCCTGTTCCACTGATTTCTATCTCGTCGGCCTCCATGTCTCCCTCAACCTTCACTGAGCCGCCAAGCCTGATCTTCTCTGCCTTCAGCCCTCCCTTGAATTTAGCGTTCCCGCTTATGTCCGCTTCTTTGAGGTCGGGCAAGTAATCCCCATCTTCATTTTCTGGAGTGGGGAATAACTCTTTGGTTCATGATCTTTGTGTATAGAAAGGGATCACAATAATTATAGATAACTGGCGGGGGAAGACTTAATACAAATGTGGAGGAAAGTATTTGGTGTCATTGATGGGTAACGGAGGCGCTGTGGCAGCGCTTACACTCATCTTCGTGGGCGCGATGATACTGCTCTCCCTCATGGGCTACCTGGACGCCTTCACGGCGCTGACGGCGGTCATAGTATTTGTCGGCGTGGTTATAGGTGCTACGTCGCCTCCTAGTGAGCTCGGCTACCGACTCTTCTGGGCCGGTAACATCGTCTCGTTCGCCGTAGCCATCATGGCCGCGTACTATGCCCCACCTGGGTGGGGCCTGCTCCAGCGTTTTGAGGCGTGGCTCGCGGTGATGCTGATAGGTTCCGGTGTAACGTACTTGATCGTGAGGCATGTTCTGAAGCTGAAGCTCTACTGAACAGAAGGTTTTTTCTCCCCGACCCGGATAGTAGTCGGTGTTTGTATCTTGGGTAAAGAGCTGGGGCTTCTGGAGAAGCTCGAGATGATCATACCCGGTTTCAGGGGTTACAAGAAGAAGGAGCTGATCAGAGAGGATGACTTACTCATAAGGAGGTACATCTACAACGAGATAAGCAAGCTCAAAGACAGGATCCGTAAACTCCAGTTGAGGGCCCTCGACGGCAGGTACGGAGGCCCCCTCACACTCCTCGACAGGATATGGAAAGCGCTCGACCTCGCCGGATCAAAGATAAAGAACGCCCCGGCCGGGTATGCAGGGCTCTTCGACAGAGTGAAGGTTAGGGAGAGAGAGCTCGAGATGCTTAAGGAGGTCGACTCAAGGATCGCTGCCAGGGTCCTGGAGCTGAACGAGCTCATAGGTAAGGTGGAGCAGGACCCGTCACTGCTAGAGGACTTCTACTTCAAGGTCGAGGACCTCGTCAACGCTATCGAGGACAGGAACAACCTATTTAAGGCTGAGGCACCCACTTAAGCCGTAAGGGGTGGTGTTCTTGCCTAAAGTAATCGAGTGGCCCAACCCGGGCCCAGACGACATCGTTTGGAAGTATCCGAGCGAGGACATCGAGTGGGGCTCGGTTCTCATAGTGCATGAGTGGGAGGCTGCGGTCTTCTACAGAGACGGCAAGGTATACGATGTCTTCCGTGCCGGGAGGCACGTCCTCACAACCCTTAACCTCCCCCTCCTCGGTAAGGCCCTCGCCGCGATAGGGTACGGAGGTAACCAGCCGTTCAAGGCAACCATAGTGTTTGTCTCGCTGAGGCAGCACAGAGGGATGTTCGGCGGGAGAACCCAGACCACAGAGATGGCGCCCCTAAAGTTCCACGGCTCCTTCTACTTCAGGATAGCTGACCCAGCGGTGTTCGTCAACGAGGTAGTTGGCGGGCAGTCACTCTACACCACGGACGAGGTCAACAAGTACGTCAGGGGTTACCTCAACGAGCTACTCATGAAGTACCTCGCAGGCTACAGCATAGTCGACGTGTTCCTAAACCTGGACAAGGTATCGACGGAGGTCAAGCTGAGGGTCATGGAGGACTTCAAGAGGCTTGGTATGGAGCTCATAGACCTGAAGTTCGAGGGCGTTGACACAACGCCGGAGTGGAGGGAGAAGATCTTCTGGATAAGGCAGACAGGCCAGGCAGCGATGGTGCTCCAGATGGAGACAGTGAAGCAGGTCGCTAAGGAACTCGGAAAGTCCCCAGGCGCTGCGATGGGTACGGGCATGGTGATGGTGCCCCCACTCCTCTACGGCCCGTATGGATACCCGCCCCCGCCTCAGCAGCAGGCCCAAGCACAGCCACAGACGCAGCCAGCGGCCGCCCCCGCTACAGCCGCTCCTCAGAGACCGCAACAGAAGTTCTTCTGCCCGTACTGCGGTGCCGAGGTACCTCAGGGGGCTAAGTTCTGCCCAAACTGTGGAAAGAGGCTGAAGTGGTGCCCGAACGGCCACCTCGTGCCGTACGAGGCTAAGGTGTGTCCGTTCTGTGGTTATAAGTTTCCGGAGTGAGGAATTTCTTTTTGCTTTATTGGGTCACAAACCTTTATTTTAACGCTGTTATATGGTCTTTTTAGAGGTGTCTAGCCACGGCAGTCCCGAAGGAGAACGTCAAGACCCCATTACCAGCTTGGAAAGGACCGCTTAAGGTGTCCTCCTACGACCCCGTCCGCCGCATTGTGAGGATTGCCGACAGGGAGATCAAGGTTGGGGGCCCGCTCCCCAAGCCGAGGAAGGGAGAGAGGCTTCATAGGGTCACTCAGTCCATATGCCCGTATTGCTATCGCCTCCTTCCTGCGATCATCGTTGAGAGAGATGGAAAACTCTACATTAGGAAGGTCTGCCCTGAGCACGGCGAGATAGAGGAGCTCTACCAAGGATCCTCAGAGTTCGCCAGGAGAATAGAGAAGTGGTATATTGAGGGCAGAGGCCCAAGGTACGTCTACACCGAGCTCACGGCCCCGTGTCCGTACTCCTGTGGTTTCTGCCCCCTCCACAAGAACCACACCGCCCTAGCCAACCTCGTACTCACTAATAGGTGCGACCTGGACTGCTGGTACTGCTTCTTCTTCGCCGAAAAACTCGGCTTTGTTTACGAGCCGACCATAGAGCAGATAAGGTTCATGGTCCAGCAGTACCTGAAGCAGGGCGTTACCCCGGTCATACAGCTCACGGGGGGCGAGCCAACCCTCAGGGAGGACATCGTGGACATTGTGAAGATGCTTAGGGAGATGGGAGTCAAGCACATCCAGCTCAACACGCACGGCATCAAGTTCACGAAACTATACCTGTTCGAGGGCGAGGAGAAGGCAGTGGCCTTCGCTAAGGCGCTTAGGGAGGCGGGCGTGAACACGGTGTACATGTCCTTCGACGGCATCTCACCCAAGGCTAACCCGAAGAACCACTGGGAGGTACCGTTCACCTTCCACGTTTTCCGGAAGGCCGGGATGACGTCAGTAGTTCTCGTGCCGACCGTGATCAAGGGGGTTAACACACACGAGCTCGGAGACATCATAAGGTTCGCCGCAATGAACATGGACATCGTCAGGGGGGTGAACTTCCAGCCCGTATCCCTGACGGGCATGATCAAGAGGGCTGAGAGGGAGAAACTGAGGGTCACGATGTACGACGTCATCAAGAAGATAGAGGAGCAGACGGACGGGCAGATAACGGACAAGGACTGGTTCCCTGTTCCCGCCACCGTATCGATATCTGAGTTCGCTGAGGCCCTGGCGGGAGGCTTCAAGTTCGAGATGGCGAACCACCCAGAGTGCGGTGTCGCCACTTACGTCTACGTGAGGAGGGTTAACGGAGACTTCGAGTTCATACCCATAACGAGGATGATCGATATTGAGGGCTTCCTCAACTACCTCCTCGAGAAGGCTGAGGAGCTGAAGAATAAGAGGAGTAAGTTCATTGTAGGCACCAAGATCTTGTTCAACCTGATAGGGAAGTACATCAAGTGGTCTGAGGTGCCCGGTGAGCTGAAGAGGAAGCTCCCGAAGATGCTGGTGGAGATATTCACTAAGCAGTCCTACGACGCCCTGGGTGAGTGGCACTATAACTTCCTCTTCCTGGGCATGATGCACTTCATGGATCTCTACAACTACGACGTCGAGAGGGTGATGAGGTGCAACATCTCATACCTAATGCCTGACGGCAGGATAGTGCCGTTCTGTACATTCAACGTACTCAACGACCTATACAGGGACTACGTGCAGAAGAAGTACATGTTCACGCTCGAGGAGTGGAAGAAGATGAAGGGAGAGAACACAGTCGGCGAGGCCGTAAAGTACAGGAGGAACCTCCAGCTCATAAAGAGGCTGACGAGTGACCCGATATACATCAACGCCTATAAGCCGTTCCTCCACAGGTGGGCAAAACTCTACCCATGGATAAAGCTAGACGGGGAGAACTGACCGGTTTTTGTTCTTTATACCGATTAAAAATCATAGAACCCTAGCCTTGAACTCCTCATATATCTTGTCCCTCTTAAGGGCCCACTCCCTCAGGCCCTCGGGCGTCTCTGGGTAGCGAAGGTAGTGGTTCTTTATCTCCTTCATGTAGTCGGAGAGCGCCTTAAGCCTGCTCATGAACGCAGGCCTCCTTATGGCGGCCATCATCAGCCTCAGAGCCCTCGCAACTATCTTCTCCTCTAGGTCACCGGATGTAGCCATGATGTTTATGTCTTCAGCATCAACCACCCTCTTCCTCATAACCCACTCGAGATCCTCCTCGCTCATCCTCTGGAGGAACATCCTGAGGAAGTCAAGCGATGCCTGCTTAGCGCCGTACGCCTCCATATAGCACTTATTCGCTCCCCATAGGGATGCGTTATCCACATTGCCGCCCGCAGCCGCTATCGCCTCCGCTACGCACTTAGCGGAGATCATTGCCGTGCCCTTACCGCCGCCGTGCACGGGGTTCACCGTATATGCGGCGTCACCTATCGCCGCTATCCCATTCCATACTAGCGTATCGAGCGGCCTCCTAGTCGGCACCGCAGCCCCGCCTGACTCAATGATTGCCGAGTCACTGAACTCCGGCCTTATGAGGATCTTCTCGTAGAGTAGGTTCCTCGGGAGTGGGTAGCCCATACCGCCCTGCACACCGAGCCCCACATTCACGACACCTTCTTTGAGGGAGTAGGGGAAGAACCACCAGTAACCGCCGGGTGCCTTGCTGGGGCTCAGGTATATCCTCAGTACCTCCGGCTCCTCTATCTCAGCCCTCAGCTTCCTTATCTCTCTGTAAGCTACGTTGAGGTCCTTAGGGTCTATTGGGTCCTTTATCGGCCAATCGTCCGGAAGCGACCTGAGTATGGCCCTCGACATCCCGGTAGCGTCTATGAGTACGTCGGCAGCAACCTCCCACTCACCCCTCTCCCTTGACCAGAGAATCGCCCCACGGAGGACACCTTCTTTTATTATCGCTTTCCTCACCTGCGTCTTATCGAGGTACTCAGCGCCGGCGTCCTTTGCGTCGTTTATGAGTCTCTGTGTGAAGACCACTCTATTGACCTCGTAGCCGTCGCCAGCGACCCTGTACCTGACCTCCTCACTGGGTGATATGATGTCTATGGCCTTCACGATCCCCTCGAGCTCCTCTCCGGAGGGCTCCCTTATCCCGACGTTCTCGAAATGGTGCTTAGCCATGGCATCACCGCACGGCTTATCCCCCGCCCTCTCGAAGGGCTTGACATCGACGAGTAATGTTTTGAGGCCTCTCCTCGCAAGGAAGTACGCGGCCGTCGCGCCGGCGACGCCGGCACCGGCTATCACGACATCATATCTCTCGGGCAAGGCGCTGACCCTGGTGATGTTCTCCTGGACAGGTTATTATGTGGTTACCCACCATCATGGGTGGTGGTAAGGATGAGCGTGTTCAGGGAGGGCTTCGACGGCGAGCTCGTGATCGTACCCAGCGGTGACCCGGACACGGTCTGTAAGGACGCACTCCAGAAGTTTCTTGAGATGGCCGCTAAGGGCGCTAAGAGAGTGAAGATAGTCGTTAAGACAGACAAGGGGCCCGAGGCCTGGGTTCCGTACGTTAAGTGCATAATAGAGCAGAACCTGAGGGTCTCGATAGAGGTAGTGACTGAGGGTGACCTAAGAGATTGAGTAGGGCCCTCTCCACGAGGCTTTGCGAGGTATGCGAGGTCAGGCCCGCCATAGCGAGGTGCAGGATCTGCGGTAGGTGGGTCTGCAGCAAGCACGTAGGTAAGGACGGTGTCTGCTCCGTCTGCCGTGACCTAATGTGCCAGGTCTGTGGGAGGAAGCTCGCAGTTGATGCGTGCGTTGTTTGCGGGAGGCTCGTCTGCCGAGAGGACTCGGTCGAGCTCCAGCCTGGAATAAGGGTGTGCAGGTTCTGCTGGGCACGCCTCGACTCGATAATCGAGGAGAACCCCGAGTTCTCGTACCTTAGGAGGTACCTCCAAGGGCGTCGGGCTGGTCTAGGCACATCACAGGGTCAGCGCCGGTAAATCCTCCTCATCCGCCGAGGATTAATTCCTCCTTAAGTAGTTTAAGGGTTGGTTGATGAAGAAGAGCCGAGCTGAGCAGTGATGAGGTCTATCCTCGTCTGACGTCGTACCGCTCGATGGGGTTAATTCTTTCGTCAGGCCCCAACCTCACGGGCCTCCAGGCAACGCCGAGGACGTAGGCGAGGCCTGCGGCGAAGAGCGCAGCCCACATCGCAGTAAATACGTTGCCCACGACGAGGTTAGCTACAGTCAAAACAGTCATGGTGGCGGCGTAGAGGGCCTCGACCCACATTCTCCTTAGGACATTGATGCCTCTCTCCGGCTTCTCGGCGGCGCCCTTGGGCGTGATCCTGTACTTTGCTGTCTGCTTCAAGGCCGCTAAGAGGGTGTTGGCCATCACAACAGGTGAGAGCGCGACGGTGATAGCTGACGTCGTTCCGAGTATCTTTACCGCCCTCACCTTGTCGACATCACTCCTGGTTAGGGAGTCGTATATGCACCACCCATAGACCCCCATCCCAGCGATGAGGAACGCCGCGTATGCCGGGTGAAGGAGCATGAGGTCAACCCTCTCCCAAACCGCCATGAGTGGGATGAGGAGTGAGGCAAAGAACGCTATTGCTTGAGGCACGTACTGAGAAAGGAACGTGAGGGCCTCGACTCTCTTCGTTACGGGGTAAGGGGCTCCCCATAACTGCCTCAAGGACTTGACCATGACCTCTACAGCCCCGTATGCCCACCTAGCCTGCTGTGTCCTCAGTGCGGAGTATGAGGAGGGGACGAGCACGAGCACCCTTCCGTTATCGAAGTACTCAATCTTCTTCCCAGCACCGAGGAGCTTGGCCCCTATATGCATATCGTCCTGAATAATGCCGGTGTCCCACCCCCCGACCTCGAGGAGGGCGTCCCGCCTAAACGCAGTTCCCGAGCCGAGCGGGAACATGAGGTAGTTGAGCACCCTCCTACCTTTGTAGATGGAGTCAACGACGAACCTCATCACCTTACCTGTCGAGACGGCTATCCTCGTGCTCTTCGCCTTATCCCAGTAACCTTCCCACCTACCAACACACGCGTCAGCCCCTGAAGCAATGCATCGAAGGAGCCCACTTATGTAGCCAGGCTCGGGCCTCGAGTCAACATCGAGCACAAGCATGACGTCATAGCCCTTCGTGAGCTCGTACAGGGCATAGTTGAGGGCGCCCACACGCCCCTTCCTCTTCTTCACCTCTTCCCTGTCCCGCACTATGAAGTGTGTTTCGAGCCCGAGCCCCGAGCCAAGCTCTTCAGCCCTCTTCTTGAGATCCGTTACGGCCTCGTCCTCCGGGTCGTCGTCGCTGACAATGAACAGCGTCGAGCCCCTGACCTCATCTCTCACGACTGTTGCCAGCCACTCGACCATCCCGAGCACTATGTCCTCGGGCTCGCCCTTGATCGGGACGACGATGGCTGTCTTTAGCCCCTCCGCTGGGGCCTGAGGCGGGTCGAGCTTCTCTCCCCGCCCTTTGAGGTAGTAAACGCTATGCTGTATCATGAGGAGTGTCATCGGAAGCAGCAGTATGTATGTCAGCACCTGCGCTATGAGGACGTCTAAATCCAAAAGATCACCCCACCAGGAGGACGACGAGGTCATTCACATTCGTCCCTGTGTACCCCGTTATTATGGCCCTCCCCAGCTTCCTTAAGGCCGTGTAGGAGTCATTCCTCTCTAGGGCACCTAATAGGTCGACACCTTTCTCAGCCGCCTCCTGCTTTGTCGAGCACGAGACAATGCCTCCCGCCGCATCACTCACACCATCTATGCCGTCAGAACCAACACTAGCCAACACAGCGGTAACGTCCTCGCTGCAGTGTACGGCGAAGGAGAGCGCCAGCTCCTGGTTCCTGCCGCCGACGCCGTCCCCCCTCACAGTTACTGTGGTCTCGCCGCCGAGGATTATTGCGAGCGGGGGCTGGGCCGGGAGACTGAACCTTGATGAGGACGCTGCGAGGCCTGCCAGGAACCTCCCTACCTCCCTGGCCTCACCGACCATCATGTTCGTTAGGACTAGGGGGGTGTACCCCTTCTTGCCCGCTTCCTCGGCCATGGCCCTCAATGATTTGTAGTTGCTCGCCACTATCTGGTTCTTAACGCCCCCGAATATTATGGAGTCGGGCTTCGGTGTCTCAGGTACCTCCCCCCTCAGCCCTGCCTCTATGACCGCCCTAACACCGTATGGTGCCTTATCCCATAAGCCCCTCCTCTTCAGAACCTCAGCGGCGTCAGCGTATGTCGTAGTATCCGGTGCCGTGGGGCCGGAGGCTATGAACTCAATAGGGTCCCCGACGACATCAGAGACAATGAGTGATATGACGGGCGAGGGGTGAAGTATCTGCGCCAGCCTACCGCCCTTCACAGCGCTCAGGTGCTTCCTCACGGTGTTCAGCTCGACTATATCAGCCCCTGCCCTCATTAGTTCCCTCGTCGCCCACGCTATGTCGTCGAGGGTCGCTGGACTCATTGGTTTCTCGAAGAGTGCTGAGCCGCCGCCGGATATGAGCACTATTACGGGTGCTGCCCTTGCCCGTGCCTCCTCACAGATCTCGAGAACCGTCTCCGTGGATCTTAGGGTGTCCTCACCTGGTATGGGGTGGTTTCCCGGCAGAACGGATATCCTGCCGACCTCCTTGACCTTGGATGCGAGCTCCTTAGGTGCTATGACGGCACCCTTAACAACTACGTCCCCTAACGCGTCGATGACCCCCCTGGCCATCGATACTGATGCCTTCCCGAACCCTATGACGTACACTCCTCCACTTGCCTGAACGCAGTGATCCTTGACACATACGTTCCCTGACTCAAGCCTGAGGTACTCGAGAACAGACTTCCTCGGGTCAGCAGCCCGGATACCCGCTAGGATTATGCTGAGGGCGTCCTCATGCATCGGATCCTTCGCCAGCTCTTCCCAGTTCTTAATGATGCCCTCCAACGGCCCGGCACCTAGGAATCATTATTTATGTGTTGGTAAAAAGGGGTGCTTACGCAGGGATCTGCGGTAATTCCTTTCTCTCTATTGTGAGCTCCTTACCCTCGAAGTGCTCCAGGCTCGACAATATCTTCATAGCCTTTGACTCCACAAGGTTAACGAAGCGGGATAGGAGGAACCTCGTTAGGGCGTGCTTCGGTCCTTTTAGGTAGAACCTAGCCATTATGTCCTTCGCCCAGTAGGCGCTGTGCCTTACAGCTACCCTAAATGCCTCGAGGTGCTCCGGCGTGACCTTGACCCTCGCTATTATTCTCTTGTCTCCCTTGAGCGAACCCATTGGGACGAAGAACATCGGGACTATTAGTGACCTGTACGGTCTCAGTTTCTCTAGGAGCTCCACAGTCGCCATGACGTCCTCCGGCCTCTCGCCCGGCAGGTTAAGTATGAATGTCGCTGCTGGGACTATCCTATGTTCGTGCATTATTGCAAAGGCCTCCTCAACTATCTCCGGGTACTTTTCGGGCGGGTATGGCGCCGCCTTACCAGCCATGTAGAGCCTCACGAGCCTTATCGAGCCGGTCTCTATGCCGACCTCCACGCCGAGGTAGTCCTGCTCGTTCTCTGAATAAATTATGTCCGTTAGCTTAGTGATTATCTTCCCGTTCCTCTGCGCGGTCACTATGGCTGCGAGGGATGCGTGAGCCCACGCAAGCGATCTCGTGTACTTTGTGAATAGCTTGTGTAGCTTAATGAGCGGCTCTTCCTGCGGGATGACGCCCTTAGCTCTATACAGGAGTACGTCTTCCGAGTGAATTATCGCATCTAATATCCCGGCCTCTCTATTCACCTTAAGCTCTGCCTCGATCTTCTCGTACGGCATGAACCTAAGGGGCCTGAGGGTGACCGAGCAGAACTTGCATCCCCTCGGGCAACCCCTCATGACCTCAACGAGGCCATTGACTGAAGCACCCTTTATCACAGGGATTTCCTCAATTGACGGGACATCGGAAGCACCGACGTAGACGTACTTCGGGAGCGGTTCGCCGTTCACTATCTTCTCCGCGATCTTCTTAATGACTATCTCCGCCTCACCGTCTACGACCGTGTCCACACCAACCGAGTGCCAGAACTCCGGCTCCCACAGCCACTGCCACGCTGCCGGGCCACCCACAATTATTTTGAACCCGTACCTCCTCTTCCTCTCCCCTAACCACCGCATGAACCTCATCAGTGATACCCTGTTCACTGGTTCCTTTCCGGTGAGTAACCACCACTCCGATGACGGCGGACCATATGCAAAGTAATCGTGATGCCCTACCATCACAGCCTTGGCGTGCCTAAGGTGTTTCTCGAGGTGGTCGGGGTCAATTATTGCCGCTTTATAGCCGGCGTCTATCAGGGCTGCCTCAACCTTCCTTAGCCCGTAAGGAGCCTCGATAGGCTTTCCCTCCTTATCTACCTTGGGCTTCGGGCAACAGAGCCTCAGCCACACCCTCTCCGGGAAGAAATAGGCAGGACCTGTGGCGAGGAAGCCAATGAATTCCTTGCCGTGGTGGTTACTCATCATGGTTCTGTCTGTCGTGATCACGAAGTCGTACCCGCTTCCCACCATCCCCTATCACCTCCCTTTCTCTATATCTTTAGATGGCGATTCAGTATATACGGGTTTAGCTAAAGTGACTGCGTCGTTGCCCCGTCCTGTCGAAGGGTTCATGATAAGGTTGATTGATAATAGTGTGTGGGCGGTTAAGGGGTGTGTGCACCCGGAGGGCAGGGTTGTTGCGGTTCCTAGAAGAGGGTGGTGGGGGAAAGTCAAAACTCTGAAGGGTTCTCTAAATATAGTAAAGCGATACTACCGACACTACATCACTAAATTACCGAGCGGAGACGAAGCCCCTGCCGTTCCCTATGATGACGTGGAACGTGTTTTAGCCCCCTCCACGGAGTGCCCTGAAGGGCGTGTGGGCGGCGCGTGTAGGGCGCTCCTAAAAATCCTCTCTGTGTGCGCTTCCTGCGGGGTCACAGGCTCTATACTGACCGGTGACTGGGGACCGGAGTCGGATGTCGACATAGTGTGTTACGGGGTTGATGAACCCGAAAGATGCCTTGAGAAGGTGTCTGGGAGCGGGTTCCTCGAACCTTTCGGGGGATTTGCGTCAGTCGAGGTTTCTTCGGTTCATGAGGGTATTCCATGGAGTGTGCACGAGTTAATGATTAGGGAGAGGCTCCTCCAGGGCTTCTTCGACGGCGTCCCCTACACGCTCAAGTTCGTTGACTGCTCGGCCGACCCGTTCGTGAGTGCTGGCACGGTGTTTATGCAGAGAGTGCCTAGGCTGTTCTTTGAGGTAGTTGATGACAGGAGGAGGTTCTTCACACCCGTCACCTATGGTGCGTGGACGGACAGGTTCGGTTACGTTTTACTGTACAGTCTCCGCATAAGGTGGTGCGAGATGAAGGCCGGCTTCGCGGGCATATTGCGGAACGCCGCGGTCTACGAGCTTGGAAACGGGCTTGTGGTTGTTAACCTTGACAGGTCATTCGCTGAGTCGATTCTTTTGTGAAAACACCACTTTTATTGGTGGAGATTAGGGCTTAGCTTAGGATGTGAGTAGTCATGTCATTCCGTGCGATCGTTCCCTCAACGGGTTGGGGGTGTGTGTTATGAACCCAAAGAGGAGGAGGGTTAAGGCGTACGTCGACGCTCTAAGTAGGCTCATACTGAGCGAGGACCCCTCGAGGGAGGAGGCGGTCAAGTTCGTTAGGCAGGAGCTGGAGAGGGAGAGAGTCGAGCCATTCAGGGGTGCCTCGAAGCCGGACGATATTTATGAGAAGGAGCTCATCAGCCTCTACATCGTCGCCTCGAGGGGGCTCGGGATAGGTGAGGAGTACGGGAAGACCATTTCTAAGGTATTCGAGAAGGAGGAGATATATGACAAGGTGATTAAGGTCCTCCTCTCAGGCGTCTCCACCGAGGAGGTTAGGGAGACGATTAAGTCACTCATGCCGGAGCTGAGTGACTCTGAGGTGGCGAGGATACTGAGGTACGCCCTAACACTACACTACCTCAACTTCGAGCCGTGGGAGAAGGTCGTCGCGGTGATCAGGAGGTTCCTCGAGGCATTCCCGGAGCACGAGGAGACGATAAGGAGGTTCAGCAAGTTCGTGATAGCGGTCGAGATAGCTGAGGAAATAGCTAAGGGGAAGATAAGGAGCAAGGTTGATAAGGAAATAAGGAAGCAGGTACTCTCCCTCGAGGTAGGGATACCGAAGTCGACCCCCTCAGATGAGTACATAGCGAAGATAGCTAGGGAGGTTTTCGAGGTACCTCAGAAGGTCCTCAACAAGATATTCAAGCAACAGAAGGGAAGGAAGAGACGAGCTTATAAGTCGAAAGGCCCTAGCACAGAGGGTGAGTCCAGTGATAAGGGTTGAGAGACAGGGCGTCTACAAGGTGAAGTCCGGGAAGGAGGAGTACCTCGTCGAGATAGTGGCCACGAGAGAGGGCAAGAGATACGCCGTCATACACAAGACCTTGAAAGGCGCTTACCAGAAAGGCGACGAGATACACTCCTGGGAACTCGAGGAACTCGACTGGGCCAAGGACGCCGAGGTAGTCAATTATGCTGACCTGCCCAAAGACATTAGGGCAGCGATCTCCGGGGCCTTCCCCGACTAAGCTCAGGCTCGTCGTTCTCCGTGAATTTATTTGGGAGATCTGCAACCTATACAGAGAAACAGGTATCGAGCAAGCAGGATTTCTTCTAGGCAGGGTAGAGGGGGGTGAAGCCCTTGCCGAGGCAATGCTCCTCGGTAAGAATATCGACAACTCACCGACATCATTCGCAATTGACCCTCAGGCCGTGATAGAGGCGATAAGGCTCGAGGAGGAGGGGGTCACAGAAATAATAGCTCTAATACATGCCCACCCATGCGGGCCCGAACCTTCAGCGAAAGATCTCAAGGGCTGGGAGGCGTGGCCCATACCGTGGGTGATAGTCTCTGCAAATGACTGCTCCGCTAGGGCATGGTGCGGTAAGGAGGAGTTGGAGCTCGAGGTAATTGGTACTCAGACTTTATTCGGCGATAAGTGAGGTAATAACGGCCCCGCCGTCTCACACCGCATGAGGACGCCTGAGGCGAATGAAGATGAGTGCGGGCGGTCCGGCGGGGTACAGGCGGTGTGAGGAGCTTTCGGTCGCACCTATCGGTGAGGAGTCTCTTCCTCCCACCGACCGCCGCCCATAACTTAAAACTTGAAGAGATCTTGTTGATCGGCGATCTTATGTCGAACCTACTGATTCGCGGGGGCAACGTTGTCACGCCTTGGGGGCTTATCGAGGGCGACGTCCTCATAGTTGAAGGGAAGATAAGGGCCGTCGGGAAGGGCCTCCCGGCAGGGGGTGCCAAGGTAGTCGATGCCACCAATAAATTAGTGCTTCCGGGCGCCGTGGACGAGCATGTCCATATGAGGGAGCCTGGGCTCCTGCATAAGGACGACTTCACCCACGGAACGATGGCGGCCGCTGCCGGCGGCGTAACCACCGTGGGCGAGATGCCCAACACCTTGCCCCCGGTCAAAAATAGGGAGATCCTCGAGGAGAAGGCGAGGCTCCTGTCGAGCAAGGCCTACGTGGACTTCGGGCTATGGGGCGTTCTCACGAGAGGGAACGCGGCGGATGTTGAGGACATGATTAAGGCTGGTGCCGTGGGTGTTAAGGCGTTTCTGGGCCCGACAACGGGCAATATACCGCCGCCGAGCAATCAGGACATGCTCGCTGCGCTGGAGATATCGGCTGAGCTCTGGTTCCCGATAGCGATCCATGGCGAGGACGCTGAAATCGTTGATTACTACATGAAGAAAATGAAGGCAACAGGTAGGAACGATCCTGCCGTATGGCCTGAGGCAAGGCCGCCGGAGGCTGAGGAGGCTGCTGCGTGGCTCGCTTACTCCCTCGCTAAGGCGAGCGGTGGCTGGATACACATAGTCCACATAGGTGCTGCTGAGGTTCTTGAGGCCCTAGCTAAGGCCGCTGCCGAGGGCATTAACCTGACTGGTGAGACATGCCCGCACTACCTCATACTCGATATAGAAGACTACAGCAAGTACGGCAACGCTATGAAGGTGAACCCGCCTGTTAGGGGCGGTCACCATAAGGAGGAACTCATGGAGGCTGTCAGGACAGGGCTCATACAGGTTGTCGCATCCGACCACGCCCCCCACGCCCCCGAGGAGAAGAACAGGCCTGTATGGGAGGCTGCCTCAGGGTTCTCTGGGACCCAGACACTGTACCCATCGATGATTGACCTAGCCCTAAAGGGCGAGCTAAGTATCGAGGACGTTGTTAGGCTAGTTGCTGAGTCCCCGGCCAAGGTGCTCGGTCTCTGGCCCAGGAAGGGAGGGATCCTGCCAGGTGCTGACGGCGATGTCGTGATCATTGACCCTAAGGGCGAGACTGTGGTTACTGAGGAATGGTTCAGGAGTAGGTCTAAGGTGACGCCATTCATGGGCTGGAGATTTAGGGGCTCAATCGATTACACGATACTCCGTGGCGAGATCATATATGAGAAAGGCGAGATAATATCCGGCCCGACGGGGAGATGGGTCAAACCATTGAGAGAGCGATGATTGCGTGTTGTAAACATCATTTTTTGCCCTGACGATATCAGATTAATATTATCGGGGTACCAAGAAGATAGGGTGTTATTGTGTCATCACCCAGCGCAGGCTACGGTCATGCTACGGAGGTCAGTCTGGAGCAAATAGCCAAGTATGCCGTGATAGCGCTTATAGTGGCGGTAATCCTTCATGGTATATCCGTGATGATTAGTGGAGGGATCCTTGTCTGGTGGGGTACTAGGCCGTTCGCTCCAGCCAGGTTAATAGGGGCCGGGGTCATGTCCATAATAGCGGCGTTCGCCGAGATAGGGGCTGCCTTCCTCCTTCTTTTGCCCGTGATTAGTGGGGAGGGATTGCCTAGGAAAGAGGACGTGCTCTCTGGGGCCGGGAGGTATACGTTGCTATACTACTTAGTTTTAGGGTACTTCTTCCTCGCCGGACTAGCGTACACTATAGCTGGGGTGTATCTTGCGGGCATCTCCCTGATAGTGGCATCGATATTCTTTGCGCTGGTATTCGTTGCCTGGCGCGGCATGTTCGCGATGCCGCCGATGGTAGTGGCGATCTTCATGGTGATAGCCGGCGTCCTCTTCTCAATATACGGGTTCGCCACCCTCGACATCTCCCTAGGCATGGAGGCTGGAGTACTCGGGCTGGGCGCAATATTCGTCGGCATATACTATCTACTGATCAACATGGGCGTTAGGAACCCAGGACTGGAGAAGGCCATGTATTACATAGTGATAATGACGGGTGAGATCGGGTTCATTGTCGGCGGCATAGGCGGGTTCGTGTCGATAGCTAGGGGAACCGCTTGGGTAGGTGCCTTCATTGCTGTGTCAGTGTTCACGCTACTTTACGGCATAGCTGCGCTGATCGGTGGCCTGATAGCGTTTCTGTACACGGTTAAGCAAGCGCTCGCAGAGATCTCTGCAGGGAGTCCGCCTCCTGCC
>WAOK01000024.1 GCA_015521325.1 Desulfurococcales archaeon
CTCTACGTATGGTGTGCCCGGGGTGGGTAGGCTCTTCGGTACTGCCGGTATACGGGGTAGGTACCCCGACGAGGTGGGGCCTGAGCTGGCGTTCGGTGTAGGGGCCTCCGTTGCTTGGGTTAGGCGTGCTCGCTTGGTTGTCGTCGGCGGTGATGGGAGGCTCACCACACCGATCCTTAAGGCCATGGCCTCTGCCGGGGCGATGGTGGTCGGTGCTGACGTCGTCGACGCCGGCCTCGTGCCTATGCCGGCGCTCCCTTGGGCTGTTGTGAGGAGGGGCGCGGATGCCGGGATCTACATAACGGCCTCTCATAACCCCCCGACCGATAACGGGATCAAGGTCTTTCGCCCGGACGGCGCTGAGTTCACCAGGTCTGAGGAGGGAGAGGTTGAGGAGACCTACTTCACTAAGTCGTGGGAGCCGGCGCCCTGGGACAGGGTCGGGAAGCTGTTGAGCGGTGGCGACCTCCTAACTCAGTACATCGCCGAGGTCGCTGACGCGGCGGCGCCCTCAAGGGTCAAGGCGGTGCCGAGGGTGGTGGTGGACACGGCTAATGGGGCGGCCTCGCTGGCGACCCCTAAGGTGCTTAGGGACATCGGGGCCGAGGTCTTCACGTTCAACGCGAACGTCGACGGGAGGTTCCCTGGGAGGTACCCCGAGCCCAGGGCTGACGTGCTCGAGCCCCTGCTCCCCGCAGCCAGGGCGCTGAGGGCTGACGTCTTCCTAGCCCATGACGGTGACGGCGACAGGCTCGCTGTGCTAGACCCGGCTAGGGGCTTCGTGAAGCAGGACAGGGTCATAGCCCTTCTGGCGAGGTGGAAGCTCAGCCAGAGGGGAGGCACGGTCATAGTCTCTATAGATGTGGGTAGGGCTGTGCGAGATGTTGTGGAGTCGATGGGCGGGAGGCTGAAGGTCGTCAGGCTCGGGAAGCTCCACGAGGGCCTCCTCGAGGCACCCGACGCGGTCATGGCTGCTGAGCCCTGGAAGTTCATCGACCCTTCGTGGGGTAGGTGGATAGACGGGGTCTATCAGGCCGCGACGATAGTGAGGATAATGGCGGAGGAGGGTAAGACCATCGGGGAGCTCCTGGCGGAGATACCTGACTACCCGCAGGCAAGGGTCTCCATAAGGATGCCTAAGGCGGTTAGGGACAGGGTCTACGAGGCGGTGGCTCAAGGGCTTGTAAGTAAGGCGCCCGAGGGGGCTGAGGTGACCACGATCGATGGGGTGAGGGTCGACTACCCGGACGGGTCATGGCTCCTCCTGCGGAAGTCGGGGACGGAGCCCAAGATAAGGATATACGGTGAGGCACCCACGGCCGAGGAGCTGAGGAGGGCCGTAGAGGGCCTCAAGGCCGAGATAATCAGGCTAGCGAAGGAGCAGGGGGCTAAGGACTCCGCCATCCATGTAACGGGCTCCATCAAGCCCTAACCACCTTCTTAACCCCGCCGGCACCGATCATTGAGTGAGCAGGGGTTGAGGGCCTGGGCCCACATAGCGGCG
This sequence comes from Desulfurococcales archaeon, assembly GCA_015521325.1. Lineage (GTDB taxonomy): Archaea > Thermoproteota > Thermoprotei_A > Sulfolobales > NBVN01 > WAOK01. The sequence goes on from WAOK01000024.1 coordinate 1,505, forward strand.
CTGGTAGCGACCACAGTGCTCTGGGGCACGTCCTTCCCAGCAATAAAGATAGTTACCTCAAGCATCAGCAGCTACGCTTACACATGGGGAAGGGGCTCCCTAGCCGCCGCTGTCCTGGGGCCGTACATAGCCTGGCTCGCCGCCAAGGGCTCGCTGAGGGGTGAGTGGGTGCGTGGCGGGCTCCTCGCCGGGGTGGCGTACTCCCTGGGCATATTCTTCCAGGGCTGGGGCACATCTATGACCACGGCCTCGAACTCAGCCTTCATAACGGGGATGAACGTGGTCTTCGTCCACGCGTACCAAGCCCTTAGGATGAGGGTATACAGCCCCTACCTCGCCGCCTCACTGACCCTAGCGATCCCTGGCCTGTGGGCCCTAACAGCGCCCACCACGGGCTTCGGGCTCGGGGACGCGCTCGTACTGGTCAGCGCTGTCTTCTGGGCTGCTCAGGTCATAATCGTCGATAAGTACTCCCACTCCGACCCCTTAGCCCTCGCTTACTTCATGATACTCCCCAGCACGGCATCCGCTGTCCCAGCAGCGCTCACAGGCTCTCTAAACACGCCCACGCCGGAGGTTACCCTCTCCCTTGCCTACCTAGCCATAGCGTGCACCGTCGCAGCGTTCTCCCTGCAGGCCTATGGGCAGAGGGGGGTCGCTCCGGCCACGGCCGCCACAGTATTCCTTGGGGAGCCCCTCGTCGCCGCTATCGCCTCATACGTGATCCTGGGGGAGGCCCACGACCTGCTGTGGGGGCTGGGGGCGGGGATGATCTTCCTGTCAATAACCCTGGCGACCCTCCACGAGGTGAGGGCCCCTAATACTGCCCGAACAGCTGGTCTCATGCCTGGCTGAAGGCTCTCTCGTACTGCTTCTTTATGTCCTCCTTCAGTAGGTGGATGTATACCTGCGTTGTCTTGATGTCCCTGTGCCCCATCAGCACCTGTAGGGCGGGTAGGGCCATCCCCCTCCTCAGTGCCTCGGTTGCGAAGGTGTGTCTCAAGATGTGTGGCCTGACCCTCGACGGGTCTATCCCCGCCCTCTTCGCTAGGGTCTTGAGGCGCTTGTAGAGGCCTGAGTAGCTAAGGGGGACGACCCTCCCTCCCGGGGGGACGCTGGGTAGGTACTCCTGCAGAACCCTCCTGCTCAGCGGGCCGAGGAACACTACCCTCTCCTCACCGTACTTGGCATTCTTAACGATGACCTCCCCGGCCTCGAGGTCGACGTCCTCCTTAGTTAGGGAGAGGAGCTCTTGCGCACGGAGCCCTGTCTCGAGGGAGAGGGCGAGTATGACGAGGTCCAGGGCGTCCCTGGCGGCGTCGAGGAGCGCCATCACCTCCCCCGGTGTGAGGGCCTGCACGGCCCTCCTGCCCCTAGGCCTGGGTACAGCGGGTACCTTGCTGGCCACCCCCAGCCACTGGAGGAAGGCGCGGACGTAGAGTGAGTAGTAATGGAGTGTGGCCCTCGCACCCCTCTTATCGCCGGGGTACTTAGCGTTAGGGAACCCGTTCCTCAGGCGCTCAACCCTCCACCTTGTGTAGTCCCTTAGGCTCAGGTCCCCGACACGCTCCTTCCCGGCGAAGCGGAGGAAATCGCTTATCCCGGCGCGGTAAGCCCTAACGGTCTTGGGTGAGGCCCCCGCAGCCTCAAGCGCTATTAGGAACTCCTCAAGCGCGTCCCACACGCCCCACTCCCTAATGTCCTCGGGAGCCTCAGGTAGCTCGAACTTTGTCAGGCCCCACCCCCTTAACCCTACAGGGGACGGGGTACCTTGAAAAGCCTCCACCCAATCAGTCCCGCCTGATTAGGTGGTCTATGGAGCCGGAGACATATATCTGGGCCAGCTCCTCGAACTCCTTACCCCCACCAAGGATGTTCCTCAGATCCCTTAACACCGCGTCAACATCGTAGCGAACCCTCCTCAACTCCACGCCAACGACCTCACCGCCATCGACCCCCACGATAGCGTAAGCTGCCCGGGGATCCCAGTCCCTCGGTTGCCCAACGCTCCCGGGGTTTATGACGAGGGACCCGCCGGGTAAGCGCCTGATGAATTGGTGGTGGGTGTGGCCGAGGAGGTAGAGCCCCTCAACTCCCTCGCACTCCCTTAGGGCGAGCCTCTTAAGGCCGGTGACGAGTTCCCGGCAGATTTCTTCGTTGCTCATCCATGGGTAGACGTAGGTGTATAGCTTGTTGGAGGGGGCGGCGTGGACGGCCGTGCCCCACTCCAGTCTCAGTTCGTATGGGAGGGTGTCGAGCCAGGCTATGTCCGCCTTGGATAGGGTTCCGTAGCTTATCCTCTCCCTCGTCAGGACGCTGAGGTGGTGGGTTGCGGGCCCGCAACCGCAGTCTATGCCCTTAGCCACTGCCTCGTCGTGGTTCCCCCTGACTACCTCAGCGCCCAGTGACCTGACCTCGTCGATAACCTCCCCAGGCCTGGGGCCGTAGTCGACTAGGTCCCCGAGTACTATGACCTCGTCATATTGAGGGGTTTCATTAAGCACCGCTCTTAGGGCGTAGGGGTTCGCGTGGATGTCGCTGAGTATGAGGTACCTCACGCCCTGCACCGCATTATTGTGGGCGGGGGCCCTAATTGGTTCTTACGGGCCCTCCCTCACTGTCCTCGTGGACACCTCTGCTGGGGGCGTCGTGACGAATGTGTAGACATCGTATTCCCCGCACCTCCTCTTGCGTAGGTCGTCCTTGGCGCGTGAGGCGAAGGACTTCAGAGCTTTCTTTCCTTTGATGGCCTCGAAGACCTCTGAGTGGCTGTAGTACTCTACATAGACCCCGGCCCTGCCCTTAGCTATGAGGAAGTACGCTATCGTCGTCTGTGACTTGTCGAGCCTCCCCTTAGACGGGTATATCCTTACCTCCATGAGGAGGGGTGGGGCCTCGCCCTTGAGCGCCTTGATAGTCTTCTCGGCCAATGCGGGGTAATCGGCCACGCTCACCAACTCCTTCGGGAGCATCATCGCGGCCTCCCTCAGCTTCCTCCCCGCCAGCTCCTCTGAGAGGTCTTTGTCGATGACTTTCCTAAGGTGTGGGTAGATCTTGTTGAGGAAGACCTCCTCAGCGCCGCAGAGGGAGGAGTCGATCCCCCACCCGCTCACCCTGGCAGCGCTCTTGAGTATGGCCTGCCTGACGACCTGCTCTATTATGGGTAC
>WAOK01000025.1 GCA_015521325.1 Desulfurococcales archaeon
TCCCCGGGCAGACCGTCGCCGACAATATCCGCGCTGTAGAGCTCATCGCGAAAGCGCTAGGGGTCAGGGACACTACCGTAGTCGTTGTTGGGGAGACGAGGAGGATAAGGGATGAGCTGGGAAACGCCCTCAGCACCTGCACCCTACCCTGCCTCCTGAGGATCGTACCGTTTACCCCAAGAGGAGAGGACTTCTGGGCGGCGATGCTGAGGTACGGGTTCCCCGCACCCCTCGGGCGCTTCGGCAAGGGCACGAGGTGGTGCTGCGGCACCTTCAAGCACAGGATCCTCAACCGCCTCCCCTACAACGGTAAAAGGAATGGAGAGCCGTGGAAGTACGGCGTGGACGGGACCAAGGCAACCGACTCACCCTATAGGGCGAGGGTCTACCAGAGAGATATTATGACTTGGGAGGCGACGAGGGACACGTACTTCCTCCCCCTGAGGACCGTGACCGATGCTGAAGTCTGGGAAATGCTGGAGGCCATGGGCCTGGTCAGCGCCGTGAAGCCCCAGTACGAGAGATGGGGCAGGGCACCGAACTGCTTCTTCTGCCCCATGCTGGGTAGGGCAGCGATGCAGAGGGCAGCAGAGGCGATGACACCCCAGCAGAGGACGCATGTAGCCAAACACCTCAAGGCAATACTATCGAAATATAGGGAAGGGACGTACTCCCGCAAAGCAATAGAGGCGTGGCTGGAGGCTCTCGAGTAATGAGACAGAGGAGATACACTGTTCCTAAGGATAGAGGAGGGTTCCCAAGAAAGCACAGGTTCAGGGTGGATGCTGACCTAACGGCCCCAGTAGCTTTCTTCAGCGGCAGGGTTGAGGCCTTCATGGAGCTTATTACCCGGTACTGGAGACCTGAGGGGGATATTCTTCTTCTCAGTCCATGCAGTAACGTGAAGCCCTACCCGCTGAGCCCCATTAACAGGAAGGTCGAGGCTGCCATCAAGCGTGCGGGCGCTTGGGAGAGGGTTGAGTGGGTCTTCATAAGCGACCTCCTAGGCCCTGTGCCGTATGAGTATGCCTGGATACCGCCAGCGTGTTGCTATGAGGCAAGGCCTGGTGACGTGCCTGATCACTGGGCAAGATTGGTGGGGGGTGCTGTGAGGGCTTGGTGGGCGCGTGTTAGGCCCTACTTCCGGTTCATTGTGGCTTTCCTTCCGAGGAAGTATTATGGGTTGGCCGGCCCTATCCTTAATAACGCTGTATTGATTAAGTACGATATTTTCCGGGGCCAAAAAAGGGTTGAGAAGGTTCTTTCAAAAATTGCTTAAGTCTTAGTCCCTTAGGAATTTTCTTACGTATGGTGACTCTCCAGGTGTTCTGCGCCTGAAGTGCCCGCTGGGTTTGCCTGTGAGGAGTTCCTCGAACCATGCCACGTGCTCTACTTCCTCATGCAGTATCGCCACTGCTAGGTCGTGGGTTCTTGGGTCTTTGCCCTGTGTCATCTCCGCCAGTCTTGTGTAGACTGCTACGGCGCATTTCTCGGCCTGGAGGAGTACCTTGAGTATGTTCTCTATGGTTGGTTCCTCGGGTAGCTTGGGGTCGAGGCACGCGGCCTTCTTCGCGAAGTCTATTAGGTCGTGGGGTAGGTCGCCGCCGAGCTCGTATATCCTCGGCACTATTGCCTCGAAGTGGTTCCTGTCCTCGAGCCTCGCGTCCTCTATTACCTCCTTTATGGCTTCGCCCTCGAGGCCTGCGGCGTGTGCCCGGAGTATGGTGTAGTAGTAATAGGTCGTGAACTCAGCCGCTGCCGCCCTGATCAGTTCCTCGACGAGCTTACTCACGTTGCACCCTTTTCTCTCGAGTATCTCGGTTATTTCCTTACCCAATTGGTTCACCGTATATGTAGTTGCTTCTAATTAATAAGTGTTTCTATCTAGAAGTAACTTCTAAAACACACTTATTATCTTTTAGAGCAAGAACTAAGAGGCGATCACGGTGAGGTGGTCGGAGAAGGCTGTCGAGGCAATAAGGGAGAGAGGAGGGAAGCTGACGCCGCAGCGCCTCAAGATACTTAAGGTCATAGAGGAGCTCGGGCCCAGGCATCCGAGCCTTAAGGAGGTCCTCGAGAGGGTGAGGGAGGAGTTCCCTACGGTATCGTTCTCGACCCTATACAGCAACGTCCTGATCCTGCGGGACGCTGGCCTGCTGCACATATTCTACCACGACGGGGAGGCGAGGATAGAAGTTAACACGGTTCCTCACCTAAATATCGTTGAGGGTAGTGAGGTCATTGATGTGGAGGATGACGAGGTAGTGCGCCTGATAGAGAGGAGGGTGGGGAAAAAGGTGCTCTTCATAAACGCCTACGTAGTCCGTGAGTGAGGCCCTCACCCAGCTCCCTCCTCGCCTATGAGGTTCCTCATGCATTCCTCGTGCCTATACCTCAAGGTCTTCAGTAATGCCTCGTCTCCCCTTAGCCTCCTCTCGGCTCTCTCTATGAGCTCGTCAATGCCCTTCTCCGAGGGCCTCCTCTTAACGACCTCGAGCGGGTCACTAACCCCGTACTTGTGAAGGAAGTCACTGGCTTGGCCTGCTCCCCCGCCCCCGGAGTGGAGTTCGTGGGCTAGCTCGGCGTATAGCTCCCTGAGCGGCCTACCGGTCTCTATGGCGACGTGCTCGATGACGTCACTGCTCCAGCAGGGGAACCTCCTCACGAAGCCCTCCAGCCCCTCCGCCATCAGCCTGACGCCCTCAATGAAGTCCCTAATTACCTGAAGTGTTTCCTCGGCGTCCTCCAGGATCCTTAGGAAGTGCTTGTTCATTTCCTGGAAGTCCAGGCTGTAGCCATAGGGGAGTGACTTATACGTCGCTAGCAGGGCTGTTAGGCCCCCGATCACCCCAGCAGCCTTCGCCCTGGCCACCTCGAGGGTGACGGGGTTCCTCTTGTGGGGCATTATGGAGCTTGTTGATATGTGGGTTGGTGGTAGCTCAACGCCTTCGGGGACGGTGATGAGGAGCGTGATCATGTCCTCGGCGAACCTGCTTAGCTCGGTCATCGCCGTCACTACCGCTGAGGCGGTGTAGATGAGGAATAGTCTGGACCCTGTGGCGTAGTACGGCGGTATGGGGTCTGGGTCGAGGCACAGCTTCTGCTCCACGATCGACGGGTCGATCCTCAGGTAGGCCCCCGCTGAGGCCCCGGACCCTAGGGGGGACTGCCTCAGGTACTCGAGTGAGTGCAGTACAGCCCTCCACGCGTCCGCCATCGCCTGCTCGTGCGCTAGGAAGTAGTTGGGGGCAGTGCCGCACTGGGCTACCTGGGTGTGGGTGAAGAAGGGGAGGATAACGCCCTTGTTACTCAGTGCCTTCTCTATGAGGGCCTTCCTCACCCCAAGCATTTGCTCGAGGATGCTGAGAACCCTCTCCCTCGCGGCCAGCCTGAGGACGGCGGCGACGTGGTCGTTCCTGCTTCTTCCGAGCGCCGCCCTGCCGGCGTCCGGCCCGGCGACGTCGTAGAGGTAGAGCTCGAGGGCCTCGAACACGTCCTCGAACTCCCTGTCCCCGATCCACGAGTAGAGGCTCTCCCCTCCCGTCGCCACTACCTCTTTTAGGGCCTTCCTCATCGCCTCGTAGGGCTCCCTCGGTATGAGGCCCGCCCTCGCCAGGGCCTCTATGTGGGCCAGCATCACCGCAGCCGCGTGCTTCGCTAGGGCTGTGTCGAATTCGGTGCTTGAGACGTACCTCTCGATCAGGTCCTTGCTCTCCGCCCCTATCAGGTGCTTGTATCTCTTCATCTTAGTCTAGCTCCCTTGCCTTGAGTGCTGTCAGTGCGTAGAACCCGCTCAGGTTTATGAAGCCCTCCGCCTCTTTCGGTGATGGGTACCAGCCCTCGTTGTAGTCTATGAGCTCCTTCGAGTAGAGGGAGTATGGGCTCCTCCTGCCGACGACGGCCATGGATCCCTTATGGACCTTGACCCTCACCTCCCCCGTGACGTACTTGTTCATTGAGTCTATCACCTTCTCTAGGTGCCCCCTCAGGGGGTCTACCCAGTGCCCCTGGTAGACGAGGTCGGCCCACATAGTGTCCACGATCGACTTGAACCTGAGCTCCTTCGGTGTAAGGACGAGTCTCTCGAGGTCCTTATGAGCCTCTATGAGGGTTAGTGCAGCTGGTGCCTCGTAGACCTCCCTGCTCTTAAGGCCTATGTACCTGCTCTCGATGAGGTCTATCCTGCCGAAGCCGTGCTCCCCGACGACCTTGTTGAGGAAGGAGACAAGCTCCGCTGCCCCCATGCTCTTCCCGTTTATTGTTTTCGGCACGCCCTCCTCGAACCCTATGGTGAGGTAGAGCGGCTTGTCCGGGGCCTTGTCTGGTGGGTTCGTCCACTCGAAGACCTCCTCTGGTGGCTCGGTGAAGGGGTCGTCCAGCACGCCCCCCTCGATGCTTCTGGACCAGAGGTTCTCGTCAATGCTGAACTTCTTGTGGGTGGCTGGTACGTCGTAGCCGTGCCTCTTTAGGAGCTCGATGCTGTCCTTCCTCGTGAGCCTCAACTCCCTCACAGGGGCCAAGATCTTTATGTCGGGCGGGAGGTACGCCTTGAGCGATAGGTCGAACCTGACCTGGTCATTACCTTTCCCTGTGCACCCGTGGGCGACGGCGTCAGCACCCTCCTTCTTAGCTACCTCAGCGACCTTCTTAGCTATGAGCGGCCTAGCTAGGGCGGTGCCCAGCGGGTACTTGCCCTCGTAGAGGGCGTCAGCCTTCACCGCCCTGAAGGCGTACTCCCTCGCGAACTCTTCCTTAGCGTCTATGGTGTAGTGCTTCACCGAGCCCAGCTCGTAGGCCCTATACTCCACTCCCTCCAACTCACCCTCCTGCCCCACGTCCACAGTCACCGTCACGACCTCGGCGCCGTACTCCTTCCTAAGGAGAACAAGTATGGCCGAGGTGTCCAGGCCTCCCGAGTAGGAAAGTACGACCTTCATCACACACACCTCAACACGTACAAACCATGATCTATGAAGAAATTTTTATACTTTTAGGGAAACACGGAACAAAAGACTATTAGCCACTGGATTAAGAAGATAATATTCGAGAAAATAATGTAGTAAGCGAAGAAAACTCACAGAGGCGGGGTAAGGGCAGGATCCATCATGTAGGGAGAGCGACAGCACCGCTTTATGCCGGGCACCGCGTGTTAATGGGGTGAAGCAGTTGGTCGAGAGGCTCTATCAGCTCGACTCATACCTGAAGGAGTTCGACGCAACCGTGACGAAGGTCGAGGAAGGGAAGGTCTACCTCGACCGAACAGCGTTCCACCCAGGCCCCTCCGGAGGGCTCGACACAGACACCGGCTGGCTAATCCTCCCCAACGGAGAGAGGGTAAGGGTTGAGAAGGCCGAGGAGGTGGGGGACGACATAGCCCACGTAGTCGGGGAAGCATGGACCAAGTTCGCCGAGGGCATGAGGGTGAGAGGCACCATAGACTGGGGCAGGAGGTACGGCATAATGAGGCACCACACAGCAGCCCACATCCTCATAGCCGTACTCTACAGAAAATACGGTGCCCTAGCAACAGGCGGGATGGTCATGCCCGACATGGCCAGAGACGACTTCGACCTAAGCATGGTAAAAGACTGGAGAGCAGCCCTAAGAGAAGCCGTCGAGGAAGCTAATCAGATCATAAGCAAGTGCATAGAAGTCAAAATATACTGGCTACCAAGAGAAGAAGCACTCAAAATACCCGGCATAGTCAAACTAGCCGAAAGACTACCACCAGAAGTGGAGAAGCTGAGGATAGTGGAGATACCAGGCATAGACATACAGGCGGACGGGGGCCCACACGTGAGGAACACATGCGAGATCGGCAAGATAGAGATCATTAAACTGGAGAACAGGGGTAAGAGAAAGAAGAGGATCTACTATCGAGCAGTGGCCACGGATCGAACAACCCACACCGCATAACAGGGCCCGATAATGAGGAAAGTAGGGCAGCCCAGATATAGCCATTCCATGCCCACGCTGGTATCTATACCTCATCATTAGGTTCCTTTACGTTTTATGCACCACCCTCTGGCATCTAAACGAACGTTCTTTATTCTCACATAAGTGTGACTTTTCTCCACATAGAGGTGATAAGATCGCCGTGGCGCGGGTTATCCCTGTCTTTATTAGGTATCAGGGGTGATACTTAGTATCGGGGGTGATACTCACGCTCTTTGATCCCAGGCCCAAGACTAGTCGTGCGGAACTTTATGACAGAGACGCGGAGCTGAGGATGATGGAAGAGTTTGTTAGGAAGGGCTCGCCCATCCTCGTCATGCTCGGCATCAGGAGAATAGGTAAGACCTCAGTGCTCAAGGTATTCCTTAATGAGGTCGGCCTACCCCATATTTACATCGACGCCCGTGCGTTTGAGGAGTACGGTTTCAGTAAGGACACCCTGTACAGGGTGCTATCTGAGGGACTCAATAGGTTGAGGGGTAGGTGGTCCTCCGTCCTAGAGCATCTCAGGGCGTTGGAGGGTATAGAGGTTGGTGTGAGCGCCGTCAGGCTTAACTGGAGGGAGAGGAGGCTGTCCGTGCTCGATATCTTCACCAAGCTGGACGAGTGGGCTAATAGTAGCGGGAGGCCTGTCGTCATAGCTGTTGATGAGGCGCAGCTCCTGAGGTATTTAAGGGGTGGTAAGGGGAGGGTGGACTTTACTAGAATACTCTCCTACTGCTACGACAACCTGAGGGGCCTGAGGTTCATCATAACCGGGTCAGAGGTGGGCGTGCTCAGGGATTTCCTGGGCTTCGACGACCCGTCCAGCCCTCTATACGGTAGGGTCGTGGACGAGCTCACCATAGAGAGGTTCAGCAGGGAGAACTCCCTCGACTTCCTCGAGAAAGGATTTAGCGAGTGCGGCGTCAGGCCACCTCGCGGGGTGATCGAGGAGATAGTTGATAGGGTTGACGGAATACCTGGCTGGCTAACCTACTTCGGGTACAGGTACTGCAGGAGGCCAGGCCCCGACGTAGTAAAGGAGGTGCTCAACGAGGCGAAGGCACTAGCGCTTAACGAGGTGAGGAAGCTTCCATCAAAGTACTACATCTACGCCCTCAAAGCCATCTCCTCAGGCCGCAGGAGGTGGAAGAGCATCAAGGAAGCAATGGAGCTGTGGGTCAACCACCCAATAACTAACGCCCAGGTATCGAGAATACTGAACACACTACTCAAACTAGCACTCATAGAGAAAGACGGGCACGAATACAGAATAACAGACCCCATAGTAGCCGAGGCCGCAAGAGAACTATGACCCCCAGGACCCCGCCCCCAGGAACCATGGAAGGCACCAAACCAGGACCCAATCACCACAGAAAAACAAACCTATATTTCCTCATCACCCACCACAGAGACGGAGGCACCTAAGCATGCACACAGCCCAGCCCACGGGACACAGCAAGACCCCACCAAGAGAACTCACCACAGCAACCCCAAACCCACGGAGGTGAGAAAGAGTGGTCATCCGAATCATAAGGAGGAAGTACAAGGAAGCCAAAGAGAAAAAAGGCGGCGCCCCGCCAGAACCCAGCGTTGTTAAAGAAATGTATCGGGATCTTGCTGCCGATGCTTTAGAGAAAGTAAGTAAATAGAAGGCTTAGAGAACAGGGGATCTGGTGGCGTGCAATGCCTACCCCCTACGCAGAGCTCTTCGACTTGGAACTACGTCCTCAAGACGAGAAAATGATACGTGGGATCTTACATCTCGAAGATGGCGCGTATCCCCTCGCGGGGAGGCTCGCCTACAGGTTGTACAAGGAGGGACTCATAGACAAAGAGACCGTGAAGCGCCTAGCGTATCATATTGGGCCGGTCCTCGAGGCATTTATGTTCCTTAAGGGGGTCGAGAACGAAGAGGAAATACTGGCAAACCCGAAGCTGTTCAAGGAAGTCGTAGAGGCGGTAGAGAAGCTCTCCAAGGGGGTTCCAGCGCGGATAGACAATTTCATGTTCACAAAACATAAGGAGCTAGAAAAAATCGTGCCAATGTTTGTCTACACTAATACGCGGCCCCAGGACCCTGAGAGCGTCGAGGCGGCGAAGAAGGTGTACGAGGCGATCCTGGAGTACCTTGAGA
>WAOK01000026.1 GCA_015521325.1 Desulfurococcales archaeon
ATCCCCCGATAACATTCTGCAAAACACAATATAACGAGTGAGTGATCAGTGTCCGCACATAGTATAAGTCGCGGGCGCAGATCATTCGTGGTGCGCCGTGAGGGGAGCGGTACTCCTCGCGTTCGTAGTGATTGTTGCCCTCGCCTCGCCGGCCCCTGCCTCAGGTGAGGAGAACGACATAACCCTCCTGACCGCCCCAGTTTGGGGGGTCGTGGCCAACCTCTCTGGGCAGGCGCTCCTCGACGCCCTAGTCCCTACGGGGTACAACCCGAGCCCCGAAATATTGCTTGAGCCGAGCGGCTCCGTGGTCTTCAACAACACCTACCACGTCTACCTGAACGTCAGCGTCGGGGACTACTGGGTAGTGGTAGCTAAGGTGGAGATACTGGGGGCCCACGGAGGGAGGCCGCCACGCGGAGGGGTCGGCGGGTACGCCATAAGATGCGGTAATGCATGCCCTAGGGCCGGTTACTGGATAGAGGTCATAGACGTCTACTCCCCGGGGGCGTACGACGTGATGCTCCAGGGGCACTACTCAAGGGAGGGAGGTAAGTGGCTCTACTCCATCGGCTACGAGATAGGGGCCGGGAAGGCGGTTCTGTTCTTCGGGAGGGTCGGCGAGTACGTAGTGGGGGGCATGTACGGCGTCCCCGACAGCGTCTACTACTACGAGGACGTGGTGGAGGCACCGATAATAACGGCGTACGGGGTCAGGATGAGGGTCTACTGGGTCGCCGTGCTGGAGCCGACCAAAGGCGGCGTGAGAATAGTTAGGAGGTTGCCGGAGACGGTGAGGCAGGGAGCCCTACTGCGGCACACCGGGAAGTACCTGCTCTTAAGCGACCCGAGAGTGACGTACGAGACAGTGACGACAGCGACGACAACAGTGACGAGGGTGCTCACAGCGACCACAGTGACCACGATCACATACACTAACATGGTCACAACCAGCGCGGTATCAACGGAGCCGTGTCCTGCCACGGTCAGTAGGGGCGGCGACGGCTCAGAGAACCTGCTCTTGGGGGTGTCGGTGCTCACACTCGTTATCTCTGTGCTGGTAGTGGTGTGCCTAACGAAGAACAACATTTAACAGCGCGTGACCCCGTACCCGTGGGTAATGAATGACGCGGGTACTGCCGTTTATTGCTCTCGCACTCCTAGTACTCGTAGCGATCATTCCTCCACCAAGCACTGCCGAGAACAGCAGGTACTGGCTTGTCGTGTTCGATTACCCGGGCATAGCTCGTCAGGTGGAAGTGGATAACGGGAGCATATACGTCGCTGGCGTCAGGACAGATACTGGGCAGGGGTTCTTGGTCAGGCTTAACGGTAGTGGGTACCCGGAGAGAACGCTGTTCTTCGGAAGCGATGTTGATACAGTAGCCTTCGCGTTAGACACTAACTACATATACTTAGCTTGGACAAGCAACTACAGAGAGCGTATCTACAGCCTCAGTAGATTTCGTGGTTTGCTAGGCACGGATGGCGGCGTACCACGTCCCCTCCGATGTCTCAATAATTATTAGCCTGCCGGTCATCACCCTTATTGACTCCCCGGGGGCGAGGGTAACGTTCTCAACGTAGGTCTTGCCCGTGAAGTCCTTTATGGAGTAGATCACGATCGGGTGGTCGAAGTAGTTAGTTATGATGTAGCTGGTTGGGCTCGTTATTGTTGTGACGACTATTGTCCCGTAGAGCGGCTTATCATACATCTTGTTCGTCAGCGACCTCGCCCCCTCAGGCACCCAGTCAGCGGGGGCGACCTTATCCAGCTCCGGCTTGGCACTAAGATACGCCGAATAAATACCTAGCAGAACAGCGACGACAACAACGATAACGATATCTAGATGCTTCTTCATTACAACCCCCTCAGACAAGGTTATGTCGCATGACTCCTTATAGATATGTCGCACATTATTTTTTATCTTGCGCATGTAGTCTAATTACTCGGTCATTGATTGCGTACAGTTCATGAGGGTTAACCATTCTGTGATCGCTTTATATGAGTATGTCTCTTTTTTATACCTTGGCAGTACTTCCTTTAAGTACTTTATAACGAGCATTTTCTGCTGCGACGTCATTGCGCTTACTACCTTCTCTACCGATTTCTTTCCTATCATGGGGCAGAAGAAGCAGTTCGGTGCCCTGCCCCATTTCTCGTACTGAGGCTTCACGGCGCTGATCAGGCCCATGGCCTCCAGCATTTCCCAGACTTCAGCATCGGTCACGGTCCTCAGGGGGAGGAAGTACGTGTCCCTCGTTGCCTCCCAGGTCATGATATCTCTCTGGTAGACCCTCGCCCTGTAGGGTGAGTCGGTTGCCTTGGTCCCGTCCACGCCGTACTTCCACGGCTCTCCGTTTCTTCTGCCGTTGTAGGGGAGGCGGTTGAGGACCCTGTGCTTGAAGGTGCCGCAACACCACCTCGTGCCCTTGCCGAAGCGCCCGAGGGGTGCGGGGAACCCGTACCTCAGCATCGCCGCCCAGAAGTCCTCTCCTCTCGGGGTAAACGGTACGATCCTCAGGAGGCAGGGTAGGGTGCAGGTGCTGAGGGCGTTGCCCAGCTCATCCCTTATCCTCCTCGTCTCCCCAACAACGACTACGGTAGTGTCCCTGACCCCTAGCGCTTTCGCGATGAGCTCTACAGCGCGGATATTGTCGGCGACGGTCTGCCCGGGGATCTGGATATACACGGCCACATAGGGTACGCCGGCCGCTGCTGTGAGGCCCCAAACCGCCGCCGAGTCCTTACCGCCGCTGACCGGAACCCACAGGTACTCAGCACCTGTCCCAGCGAGGAACTCCCTTATTTTTGTCGCTCTCTCGCTGACCGCGGCGGCAATCCCTATTTTCGGCACCCGTGATTTATTGTTTGGTAGCGCTTTACTAGGGTTCCGCTAATACAGGTGTCTCTCGATGAGGGTGGTGCTGGGGGTTCATGACGGATTGGTGCGTGTTTGGGAGTTTGTTGATGGGGAGTTCCTGGTTAATCAGCTGAGGTGGGGCGAGGTCCGTAGGCGTGGGCTGTGGAGGGTTGACTGGGTTGATTCTGGTGGGTACCAGTTCATGATGAGGGGCCTGAGGCTGGATGTGGGGAGGGTTCTTGAGGCCTACAGGGGTATTGAGGCGAGGTACTATATGGCGCTTGACGAGCCTCCGAGGGAGCTGGATGGTAGGGAGGTTATGGAGAGGAACGTCGCCCTCTTCGAGGAGCTTTATGAGAGGTTTGATTTGGGCGGTGCCCTCGTCCCCGTCATCCACTTCTACTACCCCGTGGAGCTCATGGTTGAGGCGGCTGAGAGGTACGCTAGGTACTCGAGGGTCGTCGCCTACGGGGGGATAATACCGCCGCTCCTCAGGCGGACCAGGTACAGGTTCCCGAGCCTGGCCGGGATAGCGCTCCTTAGGAAGGTGTGGAGGGGAGTTATCCACGTTCTCGGCGCTGGTTCGCCGATAATGCTCTACCTAGCTAGCGTCGCCGGCGGTGACTCGGCCGATACCTCAACGTGGAGGGTTAAGGCCGCCTACGGCCACGTCCTCATCCCGGGTAAGGGCGAGAGATCCGTTGGGAGATCGAGAACGTGGGCCACCCCCAGGGCGAGTGAGGAGGAGCTTGGCCTGCTCAAGTCGTTCCTAAGGAGGACGGGATTCCCGCTGGCGGAATCGTTTAGGGAGTTGATTAAGGGCTTCACCGGCAGGGCGATCGTTAATGCCTGGGTGGTCTCGAGAACGGATCCGAGGTCGTGGGGCGCTGGCGGCTTCGCCTGGCTTGAGGCGAGGCTATCAAGTTTAGTTGATTCGGGGCTCGAGGAGGCCGCTGCCTGCCTCAACGAGTACGTGGGCCTCGTTCTAGGCGGCAGGATGCGTGAGGCCTCGAGGCTCCCATGCCTTAGGTAGGCTGGGCCAGGTCTTATAAATAATCAAAGCCCCCCGATCACGAACAGTGGTGCTTATGGATAAGGCCCCCCTACACTACCTCGCGGCGGCCGAGTACGCTGAGGAAATACTTAACGATGTGGAGGACTCAATAAACCTCCTCCTAGAGGACGTGAGGGAGCTTGAGGCAGCCCTATACCGGAGCGGGGAGGCTGATGAGGAGGTTATTAGGAAGCTAGCCGAGGCCAGGAACATACTGATATCGGCCAAGCACGAGGTGCGGGACATTAGGACGGGTCTGAGGGAGGTTAGGTACGGCAGCCGGCTCGACGCCTACAACAAGGACTACGAGGGCTTCCTCGCGAAGAAGACGTCCGAGCTCCTCAGCAGGGCACTGGCCCTCATGAACCTCCCCGAGAAGGCACTCGAACTCATTAAGGAGCTCAGCATCAGGCTCGGCGTCGAGGAGGCTGAGGAGGGAGGAGTAATAATTTAGAACTTCCTCGCTCACAACCGGCTCCGTAGCCTGTGACAGGAATTAATCTGCTGAAGAAGGTTCGTCGTGCTTCATCAGCCGTTCTCTATGACGAACCAGTCGCTGTACGCCCTACTCAGATCTTTTCCGTCGTACGCCTCAATCATCAGTATATATTCCCCGTCCACCACAGACCTCGTGTCCCATATTAAGGAGCCAGTGTTTGATGTGTTTACCGCAATGTAGTGCCACTCCTGGGGCGGGCACGTAATGCATGTGGGGAACGGATCGTCCGTGACAGCAACCGTGACTGCTACGGGGTCCCCGTCGGGGTCTGTTATGTTCCACCTGATCGTTACCGTGCCTGAAAGAACCTCCCCTCCCCTGGGGTAGATTAGCGTAATTCTTGGGTAGTGGTTCGTCTCAGTAGCCCCTATCGCTGAAGTCGTCGTTGTTGGCAGGGTAACCTGTCTCTCGGCTTGCTGGAGGCCCAAGGGCGCCGCAATTAGGATGGCGGTCGCTAGTGCCGCTATAATGGCGATGAGGTACCTCATCATCTTTAACCCTGTTAACAAGAACTAACAAGCAATTTAAGTAGGTTAGGCTAGAGTTGCGGACTAACCTAATAAATCAGTAACCCCGTTAATGTTTGATGTCGAGGATGAGGCTGAGGGTGAGGAAGAGGACGGACCTCACCAAGATCCTCATGGGGTCGATCCTGCTCACGATTGTGACAGTGGCCGCCGCGTCATTGGCGGGCCGCGAATCAACAAGCTTAGTGGTAGTTTATGATACAGCGACGCTCGAGAGAATCATAGGCGAGTCCCCCAGGGTCCTTGTGTTCGTTGAGCAGCACGCGTGCCCTTCCTGCGCCGCCCTCAGGCCCTACGTAGAGCAGCTCCCCGACCGCGTAAGCGGCGTGCTCGTCGTAGGTTATTACATAGAGTCGGCCTACACAGCCTCCCGGAGCGATACCCTAGCCTTCATAAGGGCGTACGGTATCAGGGTTACCCCCACACTTCTTCTATTCATCAACGGTTCTCTGGCAGGGAGGCACGAGGGACTGTTTCCAGGGGATCAGATAGAGGGGCTCATGGACTTCGTGTCCAGGGCAGTGCCTGAGGAGGGAGAGGGTGCGGTGGAGAAGATGATGGAGAGCACTAATAATTTAGTTGTGATCGTGCCGGCAGCTGCCCTCCTCGGCATTGCTGCTGCCTTCTCCCCCTGCTCGTTCCCGCTCATGCTCTCGTTCGGTGCCTTAAGGGCTACCTCGAGGAAGTCGATGTTGATGAGGGAGGTCGGGAAGGCCTCCGCTGTTGTCGTGGTTTCTGTCCTCTTCGCTGGCGTTCTCCTCGGCTGGGTAGGTGCCGCCGGTGTTACGGTGCTTGGTTTACCCGCTGTCGATGTTGTTGCCTTATTTGCAGCATACTTCTCTACCCTTTGGGGTGTGGCCGAGTTCTTGGGTAGGGAGGTGGTTTCTTCAGGCCTAACAGCGGTCAGCGGTGTCCTGCCAGCCCTCGGTCTGCAGTGCTCTCTGCCGTTCTTCATGACGGCTCTCTCGCTATCAGCGGGCTTGATCCCCGCCCTCGCGACCGCTGCTGGGTTCTCCCTAGGGTTCTCCGCTCCCTACATCCTCGCTTCCCTCGGGTTCGCGGCGTTTTTCTCACCTTTCCTAAAGCTCTTTGGTAGGTCCGGGGCACTGAGAGGGGTCGTCCTTATCGCTGTTGGTGCCTACCTCATGTATGAAGTGTTTGGTATGTAGTGGGTTTTATCTGAAAGAAAAATTATTTCCACTTGCTCTCGTCAAGCTCGCCCTCCGTCTTCGCTACTATGGTTGTGCCCACGAGGTCGCCGGTCACGTTAACCATCGTCCTGCCCATGTCGAGTATTACATCGATGCCAGCAATCATTGAGTACGCTAGCGCGACGTTTGGGTCAGTGAGAGGCAGGCCTACACCCTCTAGGACCATAGCGAGCATTATGAGGCCGGCGCCGGGGACGCCGGCGGTGCCTATAGATGCCAGCACGGCTGTGAGGACTATTAGAAGGTGCTGGTATGGGGCTAGGTGGATGCCTAGGGCGTTGGCTATGAATATCGTCGCTATTGCTTGGTACATGGCTGTACCGTCCATGTTTATTGTCGCGCCGAGTGGTAGGGTGAAGGCATAGACCTCCTTCCCGATGCCCAGGTTCTCCTCAGCGACCCTCATAGTCACTGGCAGGGTGCCCGAGGACGACCTCGTGACGAAGGCCGTGAGCATGGCCTCAGAGGCCCGCTTGAGGAACTTCAGTATGCTCAGCCTGAACGCCGCCAGTATACCGCCATAGACAAGGAAGATGTGGATGAAGAGGCCGACGTATAGGGCGAGGACGGCGATGCCGAGTGGGCCCAGAACCCCTGGGCCGTAGGTCGCGACCACGTAGCCGATTAGGGCGAAGACACCGATGGGCATGTACTCGAGGATGCCCCTAACGATCTTGTACATCGCCTCGGCCATGCCGTCGAAGACCTTGTAGACGGTCTCGCCAGCAGCCCTGATCCTCTCGTTCTGGGAATTCATTAGGTACGCTATCGCTATGCCGAACACTATGGCGAAGAAGATTATCTGCAGCACCTTACCCTCCGTGAGGGCCGCGAACGGGTTAGTTGGCACTATGTTGAGGAGGACGTCAACGGGTGAGGGCGGGGTCTTGGGGGTTATCTGCTGGGCCTCTCCTGCGAGCTGTATCCCGCTCCCGGGCTGGAAGACGGCGGCCACACCTATCCCTATGAGGACTGCGAAGGCGGTTGTGAAGAGGTAATAGACTATGATCTTGACCCCTATCCTTCCCAGTCTCGCCGGGGATATGGAGGCGGCGCCGACTACCAGCGAGAATAGCACGATCGGTGCCACAACCATCTTTAGCAAGCGTATGAGTAGATCGCCCAGCGGCTTGATCACCGCTATCTGCGGACCGACGATAGCCCCGACGATGATGCCGAGGACGAAGCCGATCAAGATCTTGTAGATCACCGGGAACCGTTTGTAGGATTCCCAGTAACTCATTGTTTAAACCTCAGAATAATATTGTGCAGGATTCGGTAAAAATCATTACTTATTCCCATGATATAAGACAAAAACACACTAGACAATCAAAATTCTTAATTAAATATACAGAGAAACCATTGACGATCCCATTGCGTTGACTCACCCCTAATGACCCGGTTTTATTTTGATGTCTGTGCATATAGTGCGGCGAGGGAGGGTGGCGGCGGAGGAGGTACTAGTGGATCTCCTGTTGGCCATAGGGCTCTCGCTGTCGGTAGGCAAGCTACTTGAGGAACTATTCGTTCGCTTTGGGTACCCATCAGTCATTGGCGACCTCCTCGCAGGGTTTATTTTGGGTCAGTCCTTCCTCCACATATTCCCGAAGGGAGAGACCATTGATGTCGTGGCTTGGTTCGGTGTGACCCTCCTCCTCTTCTATGCGGGCCTTGACACGAGGTACGGAGAGTTCATGAGATCCCTCAGGCGTGCCTTTATCGTCACCCTCGGCGAGGCAATAAGCGCGTTCATGTATGGAGTGATTGTTGGTCTAGCACTCGGGTACCCACTCACAACGTCCATATTCTTGGGAGCGATCCTCGAAGCAACATCTGTTTCGGTAAGCGTTAGGACCCTTATGGACATAGGGAAGCTCAACACGAGGGAGGGAATGACCATACTCGGGGTAGCTGTCCTAGACGACGTCACATCGCTCCTTACTATCGTCGCAGCAACATCTATAGTCGTCCTCCACCGCCTAGATATAACACAAATAACTCAGATAGTCGCGATGGCGGCAATATTCTGGCTCGGCGTCGTCCTCATAGTCCATAAGGTGAACACCCCGATAGTTAGGTACCTGAGGAAGATGAAGGCCCCCGAACCGGTTATATCGGGGATACTCGCTACATTCGCCCTCCTGGGCGTGGTGGCTAAGG
This sequence comes from Desulfurococcales archaeon, assembly GCA_015521325.1. Classification (GTDB taxonomy): domain Archaea; phylum Thermoproteota; class Thermoprotei_A; order Sulfolobales; family NBVN01; genus WAOK01. The sequence goes on from WAOK01000026.1 coordinate 8,313, forward strand.
ACCTCAAGATATCCCCCCTTGTGGCAGCGTACGCCGCGGGGCTGGCGTTCAGCGACGCAAGGGGTATCCAGAAGGCTAAGGAGTCGATAAGATCTCTCGCCATAGTCATGTCGACACTCTTCTTCGTCAACACAGTAGCCTCGAGAAACCTCGTCGCCGCAATAAGGCCGGAGTACACCCTCTTCTACGTGCTCATGATAGCCGCAGCATTCGCCGGCAAGCTGACGGGGGCGGGCCTCGTGACCTACCTCATGGGGTACGGCGGTGTCGGCGCTCTCAGGGTAGCTGTTGGGCTGTTCCCGAGGGCCGAGTTCTGCATCATAGCCGCATCGATGGGCATGGCTGTCGGGGCAATAGGTGAGGAGGCC
>WAOK01000027.1 GCA_015521325.1 Desulfurococcales archaeon
CTCGGGAGAGATCATGAGCAACCTCACCGCAACACCACCCACGATGAGCGATAGGAAGAGCGCAGTTATCCCGGCGGCTCCAGCTATTATGATCCCCTTAACGCTCCTGCAGACCCTGCCCTCTACCACGGCCGTTAAGGCAGAGCACGGAACCACCAGGATAGTAGTTGCATATGCGAGGGCAACGGTGATAATAAGCAAGGTCGCCACTCCCTCGGCCCACTTAGCCATTGCTTGGACAGCGAAGAACACAACCAGGGTCCACACAACAGTAAACACTACGAACCGCCTAGACCTGTAAAAGGCCCTAACAGGATCCCCACCAAGGATTAGGGCCGCTGCTACGGCGATAGCCGCTACCAGTATGGAGTAGCTGATCAGCATCCCGAGACTAAAGGACGCTATCACGTGCGAGTGAACATTAGTGTGGGGCGCGCCATAGAAGAAAGACACTATCACATACCTCGAGATAAGCTCGGCCACCACTGGTGAAAAAAGCGATACGATTAATAAATCCCTTCTACCGCCCAACTCGCTCACCCCCAAACCCTCATGGGTTATGTATTCATACGCTTTACAGGTATGTGAGCATAGGAGTAGGTGCGCGCTTCCGTGAAATAGCTGGGTACTTTATCAGCTGATGACGAGTTCACGGCGACCATGACGGTGCTCACCTGGGACGCCCTCTCCTCATATTCTAGGTCGATTCTAATGCCTAGGTATAGAGGAACAAGCTTAATTCCTTCACTACCAGATTCCCAGCTGAGGTCATAGGTCACGTAGTACTCGGTACTATTGTAGTAAGCATCAGTACTGATTTCTGTACCTATGGAGATAGAGGAGGACATATCGAGGATCAACGATCCGACACCGGCCGCAATGGACATTGCAGCAGCAGGCACGCTGAGTGGAGGAAACAGTACTCCTACAATTGTGCTCACTATACCGAGACCAGTCAAGACCTTTGATGCCGTCGTCGCTGGTGATGGGGAGATGTCAGTCTCTGTTCTAGGTGCGTAAGACTTGTCCATGCAGTTAACACCGACGCTATTCCCCGGCGACGGAGGAACTAGGTAGGCCTTAAGAACAAGATCCTCATATCCCACGTAATCATTGTATCCTAGGGTACATGACTTACGGAACCAGTTGGGCACTGCGCAGTCTCCGTCACATACGTCCCTAGTATAAGAGGATATGGCGACGGATGCAGTGAAGCCTTTAACCCCCCCACTATCTCCTAACTCTTCCCCAATTATGTAGTGGGCCTTGATTACTGTTGGGAAAGTTACTTCTGAGAACCCGTAATAGTAATAATCCTCGCTATAGCCATAAGAATTGCATGACGCCCCTGATTCAGCGCTGGTGGGTATTTTCTCACGGATCTCCTTTTGCAACGTTGTCAGTATGTATTCTTTCTCGTAATAGAATATAGAGTATGCAGCCGAGGGGTACAAGATGAATGCATACTTAACCCCCTCACCATCGATATAGTCGCACCAGTAATGGCTACCTGCGGAACAGTTACCGTCCACCAGCGGGTTCAGCCTGACGTTTGATGAAGAGTCGAAGTATGATGGTAGGAGGGCGAGCCTCCATAGGGGGTTGTCCGAGTTCAGTGGGTCCTCAGGCGATCCACTGCCCGCGTCATTGGGTATTTGGTAGTAGGGTATTGCGGGTGTTCTATAGTTTATTGTTATTGTGAGGTTCCTTATTCCCCAGTAAGAGAATATTGTGCCTGAGTCGAAGTGCACGTCGTGGGCCCTAATATACACGATGAGGTTCCCGTACCTCTTGATGGAGGCGGATACGACGTAGTTGGGTATGGTGACTGACGCCGTCACCTTATAGAGGGGGTACCCCGTGCCTATATCGGTCTTCCCTGTGCTTGCCGGGTTCACATATTTCAGAACTCTCTTCCCCTGTGGAGTGACCACACCTATTTCCACTGGCTCTGGCTCCTTTCCATTGGGTTCATTACCGAGGAGCTCTAGGTAGATGCTCCCGGAGTAGGCACCATTTAGAAGTGGTATGGGCTCAGTTACGAAGAGCGCATCGTCCCCGTATTCCGGTGACCACAGCAGAGCCACCTTACCTAGGACTGTGTCGACACTGTAAGAAGCTTTCTCACCGGCTAAGTACGTGAACCTCGCTTTCCCGCTGAAACCGCTGATTTTGGTTGAGCCTGTGCCACCTGCATAGATACTATAGATTAGCTTGCTCCCAGGAGATAGGCCTGAGAACGTGACCACGACCTTGAGTGTTGAGTTAGTGTCCTGGAACGGGTTTGTGTAGAGGCTGTGAGGTAGCTCTAGGGATGAGAAGACATTAGTTATGAAATAATCCTCTACCTCCTCTATCTTAACGGTACTGCCTCCCTTGACCGAGTACACAACCATCCTCACGCTGTATTCGTAGTCGTAATCACTGCTCACCATCATGGTCACTCCAGCAAACAACCACCTCGTCCTCTTGAACACGTAAAACATTGAGGTAGTAGTGAACGTAGATGAAATAACATTTACTGTCCCGTTAAGGTTCTTCCACGAATTGCCGATGGTTGGCAGTCTGAAACTTATCCCGTATTCGGCTGACTTAGGCACTAGAACATGAACTTTGTCTATTATCTTAAACCTGTCCACAGCATACCTAACCCCGGTACCGTAGGAGTAGGATATCCTCCCCTTAACAGAGACCTTCCAAAACGGTGTTTCAATACCGGAGCCGCCTCCCCCATGCCCTAGGGCAAGGTATAGGGTGCCACCGGACGAGGTCTCTACCTTTAGCAGGTCAAACTCTCCTGAGCCGAGTTCCCAGGCAATCCGGGTGATGGCTTCCTCAGTGATCGGCATCTCTACTGACCTTACCACGGGTACCGGCACATAATCTCTGTCACCCACTCTAACAATCGGGAGAGGGACAAGGACACCGTCCACGATAGTGAATGCCAGTACGTTATTACCTGAGGTCAGTGTCGTGACGTCAATAACGCGCTGAGCGCTACCTCCATCATAAGTTAGGGCATACGCTCCAACGATCTGAGGTGAGATGAGAAACACAATGAGCAATAAAGCCAGTATCCTTATCACAGCTACATCTATATTCATTCGAGAAATTCTCAAGATCATCACCGTTACCTACGCATATCTACAAAAAAGCTTACTGATAGACTCATAACCAATCCCGGAACTACTGAGTATATCTCCACCTAAGTCCGTGACCCCATTATTTCGTCAGCGACCCTGTCGTGGGCACCGAAGAACTCCCGGAACGATGACCCGTATTTTTTGGCGACGAGGCCCAGCTTCTTGGCTACGAGGGAGTCGATCTCGTCGTCGCTCAGGCTGAGTGGGTGTGGGTCGTAGTAGTCTAGGCCCTTTATGAGTGCTTGGGCGAAGTGCCACAGCGTCTTGGCGACCTTTCTCCCCTTTATGCGGGAGTAGCTCACGCCTGAGGAGACGAGGGAGCAGTGTATGAGGCTTATGTCCGCGACCGGCACCCTGCCCAGCCCGTCCTCCCTAACGTCGAATATGAGGTACCCGTGCCTCGTCCTCCCGACGGGCTCCCAGGGCGGCTCGATCCCGTACCTCGCGAGGGCTGAGGGATCCGCGACGAGGACGTCTGTACCACCCACAACATACATAGTGCCGTCCTCCCCAACCTCGACGACGGTGTTCTCGGTGGTGAGTGCCTCAGCCCCCTTGGACGCCGCGTACGCGAGCACGGTGCTCTTCCCGCCGTGCGGGTACCCGAGCACGAGGTGGGCCTCGCCGCCGGATGAGAACGAGATTGAGTCGGTTATCACGAGGTACCCTCTCTTGGCGTGGGCCCTCGCAACGGCCTGGAGAACGAAGAAGAGGGGTGCCTCAGCCGTGTAGGGTGCGGGCGGCGGCGCCCTGATGACGTATCTGTCCGGCTCCCCGGGCCCGGTGAGGCTCTTCTCAAGAACCTTCAGGGACTCGCCCGGCGACCACTCAATGATTACATCAACGGGGCCCCCGCCCGGGCGCGGGTCGGGTAGGTACCTCCTGGAGAAGGCCGAAGTTAGTGCCGAGATAACTTCCTCAGAGATCTTACCCTCTACAGCGATGCCCGCCTTCCCGGAAGTCAGCGCCTTCAAGAGTTGCCCAAGACTCCCTTACGGGGAGGGCTTTATGTTTCCGCTCCCTCCCTCGGTATCTTCACCTTAACGATCGTTGATATGCCGAACTTGAGGAGCATCCCGTCCCTTAGCTCGACCCTCTCACCGGGCTTTATCCTTACGAACTCCTCCTTGGCGGGGTCGTAGTAGTAGGTCCCGTTCGTGGAGTTCATGTCGTAGATGTAGTACTTGCCCTCCTCCTTAACGATCTTGGCGTGGAAGTAGCTCATGTACGGGTCAGGTATCGTGACTATGTTCTCCGGGCCCCTACCGATCGTTATGGCGCTGAATAGGTCGGTGAGGAGCTCCATCTCCCTCCCCTTGAGGGCGGGGTCGCCTGACTGCACTATTACGAGTGAGGGCCTCCTCGGCTGCTTCCTCACTCCCTCCTCACCACCCACGTCCCTGTCCTCAGCAGAGACCACGTCCTCCCTCGCGTAGCCGCAGTTAGGGCATACCTTGATGTCGTCCGGGATCGGGCCGTAACCGCATTTGGGGCACTTCCAAGGCATGAGAAATCATTCCCCCAACTTACCACTTAGTGTCTTTGTCTTAATAGAGGTTAGTGTCTTGGTATCGCCCGCCGAACCAGCCGCCACGGCAGCGGCTATGGTCTTCTTGAGGGACGCGTCACCGACGTAAGCCAGTGTGGTCTTCGCTACCTCGAGGTTCCCGCTTATGAGGCCCGCCACAGCCATCGCCTCATTACTTATCTCGGGCCTCGAACCCTCCCTCACAAGCCTCAGGTTATCAGTGAACTCCACCGTCACCGCCCCAACAGCGAGGACGGCGCCGCCCGCCTCGACCCTCACCTCAGCCACCTTCGCCTCGCCGACGACGAACTGCGGGTGCACCACCACCTTACCATACACCCTCACCGGCTCGCCCTCCACGAGATCGCCCAACTCCACCACAACGCCGTTGCTGAGTATTCTCTGGACACGCCCGTAGACCTCTACCTTGTTCCTCGGGTCAGTGGTCACCCTAAGCACCGCCCCCCTCACAACAACGGATGACGCCTCCCGAGCGTAGCGACTCATGAGATCCGGGATCTTCTCCGGGTCGGTGACGTGCTCCAGAACACCCCTTGCGTACTCGAGCATCAGGGCGAGGAGGGACTCGTTGTAGTCCTCCCCCAGCCCTATTATCATGAGCTCGATGCCCAGCATCCTCAGCTCCTTAGCTATCTCTATGTACCTGCTGTGCTCCGTCACGTCGGTCGGCTGCCCGTCGGTTAGGAGGAAGAGCCTCATGGGGGCCTCAGCGCCCCCGGCCCCCACCCTCTTGAACTCCCTTATTGCCTTGATGAGGGCGGCATACATCGCTGTCGAGCCCTCGGCCTCCACCTTAAGTATGGCCTGCTTGAGGGACTCGACGCAGGCAGCGTCCCCGACATGGCACGCCCCCAGCCTCTCAACCTTGGTCGAGAAGGTGTAGACGGCCACGTACGAGCCCTCCGGCAGGGAATCGATCACGTTAATCGCTGCCCTCTTAGCCGCCTCGAGCTTGCTCCCGAGCATCGAGCCGGACGAGTCTATGAGCATAACTATCGTCGGGGGCGACGGCGCGTCCTCGGGCTCCGCCTCCCCGACGACGGTCACGCGGAAGTATATGCTGGTCGGGTAGGTCGTCCTTAAGGCGTACCTGTTGCTCTGATCGATAATCAGCCTCACCGATGCCATGGCGTCCAGGCCCGATTAGTTACCCCGCCAGGAAATTAATGTGGTTCAGGCCCTCATCAACGCCTTCCTGAGACTGTACCAGAACTCCAGGGCGTTCCGGAACCTCCTCGACGGATCCAAGCTCATGGCCCTAAGGATCACATCGGCGACGTCCTCGGGCAGCCCCGCCTCCTCCAGGGCCTTCTCGAGCGCCCTCCTCTCAGCATCATATATCATCCCGCCGACCTCCCCTACCTCGACGTACTCGCTGAGGTGCCTGAGCGCCGCCTCTTCCTCCTCCCTCGTCGAGGCCGAGTACACTATCCTCTCGATCTCCCTCGTCATCAGGCCAGGGACACCGATGAGCCCTTCCTCGAAGGCCCTGCCCATCTGAGCGGCCCACCCCTTTAGGGAGGAGGGCAGGAGCGGGTGCCTGCTCACCGCCATAAGGAGCACCTGCCTGATCGGTAGCGACCCCGTGAGGAACTCGTAGAACGTGACACCTAGGGAGTAGACGTCGTAGGTTGGCTCGGTCTCCCAGCCAGCGTATAGGAGGTACTCCGGCGGCATGTACTGGGGTGTGCCGAAGGCCCACCCATGCTCGCTCACCTCCCCCAGCCTAGCCACTATGCCGAAATCTGTGAGCCTCGGCTCCAGCCTCCCGCCGACACCGGTCTTGATGAGTATGTTCTCGGGCTTGACGTCCCTGTGTATGCCCCCATCCGTGGCAACGAGGAAGAACGACAGCGCCCCAGCGACCTCATCCATGAGGTCAGCAACCTCACCAGACCTTATTGCCTCGTCCCTAACCTGGCCAAGGTGCCCCCTATCGGCGTACTCCAGTGCTACATACGGAGGGTTCTCAGCGTACTCTGCCAGCGAGCGGTAGACCGGCTTATCCGGGTAGTTCGTCACCTTATCCCATACGCTGGAGTTATAGGCGTGGACAGTGATTATGTACCTCCTCATCTTATTGAGGGCGTCAGCTAAGGTCGCTGGGTCACCACAGAGGCGGCAGAACTCAACTATGGAGCCCCTCCTCACCTCCGCAACCTTAACATCCATCATCCTTATCATCTCCTGGAATATCGCCCGTATCTCCTTAGGCCCCGGAGGCCTCCCGCCGACGGGCTTCACGATCTTGAGGGCGTATCTCCTCCCCTCGTCATCCTCGGCCAGCATAACGAAGGCGTAGCCGCCCTCACCCAGGAGGTCAATGACCCTGTAGGGCCCTACCCTCGACCTGATCCGTATGGAGCCAATGACGAGGTAGTCCTTCTCAGCGCTCCTCCTCCCGCCGCCCGTTATTCTCTTGAGGGTAGCGGTTATCCTCTTCAGGAGGCTCTCCCCGGCAGGGGCGAACTCCCCACCCATACCTATCGTGACCGGCCTGTAGGCCGACGCCTCAGACACGTCAGCGACCTCGAGGGCCACGGCCGCGACGGCGGCTATGGCGGCCAGGCCATAGGCTAGGGAACCAACGGCCACGGTGTAGGGCATTATCGACACAGCAGCCACAACGGCGGCAGCGGACGCCGCTACCTCCTCAGTAAGGTGCTTCGACAGACCCCCCAGGACCATGTACGCCGCGGTAGCTGCCGCTACCGCCAGCGACACTGCACCTACCTGGGCCGTGGTAGCCGGGCCATGGATTACTGAGGATAGGACACCCTCCGGAGGAAGGTATGTGGCGAGGGTCTTCAGGTAGATATCGGCCCCGAACGCGAACACCCTCGTGAGACCGGCGAACACATCGGGCGACATGAGGGGCGCCGAAGCAAGGAATATGGCGGTCCCCGGGACGTACGAGAGGGCCTCGACCTTCCCTACCTTACCCCTCACAGCCCTCTCGGAGGCGTAGAGGGCGGCGAAGCCGGCGACGAGCACGGCCACATACATGCCCACGAGTCGGGCCGAGCCGTGGTAGCCCTCCAGGTTCGCGGCGAGCAACGCAGCACCCATGGACGCGAACAGCACGTTAACGCCTGGGACAGAGAAGGCAGCATAGAGAACCAGGAGAAGGGCGTAGAGGACGGCGGGCGCCGCCGTCGGGTAGATGAGGTACGTCAGCGCAGCCGACGAGAGCGCAGCCGCAACGGCTATAGACGCCTTCGCCGCCCTGTACCTTATGCCGGGCCTCATGGCCTTAAGGATGAAGGGCGCCCCAATAACGAGCCTAGGATCGGAGAAGAAAGCAACCGCGGTTAGGCCCACGAAGAGGGCTGGCCTCCTCTTCCTGGCGGCGACAGCTAGGGCGTAGGACGACGCTATGAACGCTACGAGGTACTCAATAAAGGCCTTGCTGGTAAGCTGCGCAATGATCTCCTGCGTCGTCATGACGGCTCCGAAACTAGTTCATCGCCCCCCTATTATCCCTACCTAAGCCACGGCGGCCTGCCCTCGCGGACCGGCCCAATCAGCTCGACCTCGACGTGCTCGCCCTCATCATAGCCCTCGACATGCTCCGGCACCACAAGGATCCCGTTACCCTTAATGAGGCTCGAGACAACGCCTGACCCGCTTATCATTAATGGCTCCACCAAGTACTCGCCACCCTCCCTCCACACAGCGACGCGGTAGTAAGAGCGGAACCCGACAACGTTAGCGACCCTCCTAACGAGCCTGGCCCTCACAACAGGCTTGGGCTCCTCCACCGCCCTATAGGCCCTCAGTATGAGGGGGCGGAGGAAGTTGTTGAGCGCCACAAGACAAGCCACTGGGAGACCCGACACCATCAGCACGGGCTTCCCGCCCACGACGAACGCGCCTGCAGTCCTCCCAGGCCTCTCGGCCACACCGTGGAACACGAGGCGGGCGCCAGGGATGCTGGCCACGGCCTCAGGCACCACGTCAGCCTTACCTACGGAGGTGCCTCCCGTAACGACGACGGCATCAGCGACCCCGAGCCCTCGCTCGACAGCCTCCCTGACCACCTGCTCGTCATCAGGCACCGTTACCCTAGAGACGACCTCAGCACCCAACTCCCTTGCCCACGAGCTAATGAGGTAGGCGGCCGTGTTCGGGACCCCGTCCCCGGGCTCGCCCACCTCCCTAAGCTCGTTCCCGGTATTGACGACTGCTACCCTATACCGCCGCCAGACCCTCACCTCAGTAACGTCGACCTGGGCCGCCGCCACGACGTGCCAGGGCCTGATCCTCTGCCCGACCGAGGCGATGATGTCCCCCGCCCTGAGGTCCTCGCCCCTCAGGGAGACGTTCCCCTTAGGCGGGACCCTCCCCATTACGTGGGCTACCCTGCCCTCGATAAGGACCTCCTCAATAGGGACGACGGCATCCGCACCCGGCGGGATAGGGGCGCCCGTGTAGACTATGGCTGCCTCGCCCTCACCGACCCTCGGGAGCTCCCCGAGCGGGGTGGAGGGGGATACCTCACCGACTATGCGGAGGGGTATGGGGGAGTCCGGGGACGCGCCGCTGACGTCAGAGGCCCTCACAGCGACACCGTCCACGGCAGAGCGGTCGTACGGGGGCCAGTCCTTGGGAGCTACTACGTTCTCGGCGGCGTACCTACCGACTGCATCCCCGATCGGCAGGGTCTCAGCCTCTAGGGCCTGGTCAACGGCGGCGAGGAGGGCCCTCACCGCCTCATCAACAGGGGTGAAGGAGCGAAAGCCCCTCATCCGCTCCCTACCTGCCCGAGACACGCCTCACCACCTCGTCGAGGTAGGTCACGAAGTCCTCGAGCCTCTTCGGGAGGTCCGGGCACCCGAGTAGGGCTGGGTGGGTCAGGTTAGATATGAGGGGGGTCACGGTCACGTACCCCCTCGTGAGGTAGTCGCTGTCCTTCCCCTCCTCCAGAACTCTGTCACCGACGAGCCAGTAGTACTCCCTCCCCCTTGGGTCGATCCTCCTCTCGTATCTCTGGTAGAACCTTATCCTCTGGGCCGGAACCATCACAGCCCCCGCCGGCTTCGGGGTCCTCGGAATGTTTATTGAGACGGTGTCCACGCCGCTGAACCAGCCTTCCTCGAGCACGTACCTTGATGCGGCCATCACGACCTTCCGCACGAGCCTCGAGTAGGCAGGATCCATGAACTCCTCATCCGTTGATACGTCCGCTGAGAGCGCTATCGCGGGGTACCCGAAGAGCCCGGCCTCAATAGCTGCCTCGACTGTGCCGGAATAGAGTATGTTCTGGGCGGAGGTGTTCTCGCCAATATTCACGCCCGATACGACGAGGTCCGGCCTCACGCCCAGTATGGACCTAGCAACGTGTATGGCATCGACTGGCGTGCCATTAATGATCTTGACGACAAAGCCATGGATCTCGAGCTCCCTAACGAATATGGGCTTGTGGAGGGTTAGGGAGTGCCCCCCGCCCGACTTAGGTATCTCAGGCACCACGGCCACGACGTTGCCGACCTCGGACAGCGCCTCATACGTTAGGGGGAGGGCCCTCGACATGAAGCCGTCGTCGTTAACGAGGAGTATTGTTGGCGCCAAACAACCCACCTAAGACTTACTCACGCCTCCCTAATTATGTGGAGGTGGTGCCGAGGCAAAACTCAGAAGATTCCCTCTATGAACCTCCCGTTCTCGTAGATTAGGTCTCCGTCTGCGTAGACCCTCCCCTTCCTCATGTCCTTTACCATGTCCCAGTGGATGGCTGAGACGTTCTTCCCGCCTGTCTCTGGGTAGGCGGCCCCGAGTGCCATGTGTATCGTTCCCCCTATCTTCTCGTCGAAGAGTATCTCCTTCGTGTACCTGCTTATGTCGTAGTTGAGGCCGAACGCTACCTCCCCCAGCCTCCTGGCGCCCTCGTCCGTGTCAAGCATCTTGAGGAGGAAGTCCTCGCCCCTCACGGCGTGGGCCTCCACCACCTTACCGTTCCTGAACACCAGCTTAACGCCCTCCACCTCCCTACCGCCCCATACGGCCGGGTATGTGAAGGTTATGTAGCCGTCCACACCGTCCTCGTGCGGGCCGGTGAAGACCTCCCCTCCCGGCATGTTGTTCTTTCCGTCGTCGTTGACCCACTTCCTTCCCTCTACCCTAACGGTTATGTCGGTGTCCTCTGCCACGAACCTGAGTTCCGAGACCTTGTTTAGGAAGTCCTTGATCTTCTCCTGCCACGCCGCCTGCTCCTCCCACGCCTTCACGGGGTCGTCTAGGTGGGCCTTCACAGCCCTGATAACGAACTCCTCATACTCTAGCGGGGACATACCGGCCTCCTGCGCCAGGGCGTGGGTCGGGTACGCCGTCACAACCCACCTCAGGGCACCCTCAGCAGCACGCTTAAGGAACGTCTGGCTGACCTCCCTAAGGGCCGCCCTCCTCCTGGCCATCTTCGCCGGGTCTATTGAGGTAAGGGGCTTTGTGTGGGACGGCGCTATGATCGATATCCTCACGTCAGCGAGCTCCGTCATCGCCTTCACTATGTCCGGGACCATATCGAGTAGTTCCGGAGGGGCTCTCCTGTAGTATATCTCCGCCAGAACCTCGTCGTCGACGAGGAAGTATGGCTGAGCACCCCTCTCAACGATGAGGCCCCACACCTCCCTAACTAGGGGGTAGGCCCCGATGCCCGCCCTAATGATTACCTCATCACCCTTCCTCACACCGGTGCAGTAATCCACCAATAACCTGGCGAACTTGGGCAAGGCTGACCAGATCATCTCGGGCCACCGCTTGAGGTGTTGGTAGGGAGTAATAAGGTAGAGGGTTAATTAGGGTGTTAGGAACCACCATAATACGGGGGCACCGGGAGGCGCTCGGGGTTGAGCGCCTGACGCCCCCGGGACGATCACGGCCCCCGACCCCCCTCACGCTCACACATACCTCATCACGACGTTCTTCCCGACCCTCCCGACACTTACCGCCTCCTTGAGGGGCTCGTAGTCACGCCCCCTTATGCTGTTCCTCAGCTCCGCCAGGGCGAGGTAGTCGTCCTCAGTGAATGGGCCGTCCCTCGCCATAACTAGCGTGCACTCGGGGGAAACGATCGCTGAGCCCAGGCCTGAGTCGAGGAGTAGGTTCATGAGGGACTCTACGTCGGGGGCTGAGGGGAAGCACCACCTCGGGTGGGTGTGGGCGTCGGCGACGTGCCTCACATACGGTATCCTCACCCTCTCAACCTCGCCCTCGAGAAGGGCCGCCCTACCATTCCTTAACACTATAACCATGTACTCGATGCCCTCGAATGCAGTGCGGGCGGCGTAGGAGGAGAGAGTGAATGCCGCGTACCTCCCGACCTCCCTCGGTACCCTTGAGTAGAGGGCCTGGAGACTCACGGGCGGGGGCTCTGTCGAGGCCTCAACCCCTTCTATGAGGCCCGCCTCAACAGCCTCCTCGAAATCAAAGAGCTGGCCGATGGTGCCCTCGCCACCAACGCAGTGAACCCTCACAACAGCCCCCAGAGCGTCCCTGGGGTAGGCGGATACCCCGGCTAGGGAGCACCCATACTCCGCTATGACGGCCTCGAGGCCAGCGACGAAGAGCCCCAGAAGCGCCAGAGCCTTGCTGGACGAGTCAGTGACCTCCGCACCGAAGCGCTCCATCCCCACCCCCGTTACCCACATAATCGCATCGAGCAGGTCTTAACGGTGCCCCCACTGACGTGGCGGTACCTGAGTAAAGTCAGCTGGGTATGTGAGGTACCGGATGCGGAGGTACGGATACATCACGCGGTGTGCAGGAGGGGATCCTGCGTAGTGCACGCGAAGGTGGACTCGGTCGAGGCGTTCGGGAAGGTCATCACCTACCCCACGAAGATCGATGAGTACTCCATACTGAGGCACCTCCACGAAAGGCTCAGGCCGCCAGCGGCCGTCCCAAAGCCCCTATGCAGAGCGGTTGGGGAGTACCGAGGAATCTTGACAGAAAGGGTAAAAGGGGAGACGCTGGACACGCTATGGGCGAGGGGGGAAGGACCCTCCCCGGAGCTCGTTGGTGCGGCAGTTAGGGAACTTCACAAAGCTTTAGCGGGCCTGGAGACGCCGTGGTGCAGCCCGGGCACCGCCGGCGACGGCGATGCTAGGGAGTGGGGTCTTCGGCCCTGCCTAAGGTCGGGGCTGGCCGCAGTACTGGCTATGGCGCTGGGGGAGAGGGTAGTGCTAGATGCTGCCAAGGCCGTTCTCACGAATTGTGTGAGGATCAGGGAGCTAGCGAACGCCTCTATTGGGTTGAGGAAGCAGTGTATTCACGGAGACCTGCATTTGGGCCAGATTATATGGGGTAATGGCGTGCTCTACTTCAC
>WAOK01000028.1 GCA_015521325.1 Desulfurococcales archaeon
ATGAGGAACTTAGGTTCATAGTGACTGAGTCTATCCTAGGGAGGTGAGCGAGGATGAGGTACTACATAGCAGGGGAGGAGCAGATAGACACAGGGAAAATAACTGACATCTACTTTGTGAGGACGAAGAAGATTGTTGAGGCCAAGGGCCTTAAGGACGTTATGGTAAGGATGGAGGTGCACACAGGCTCCCTGCCGAAGGGCTACGGGTGGGCAGTGTTTGCAGGGCTGGAGGAGGCTCTCAAGCTCCTCTCGAACAGAGACATCAACGTGTACGCCGTCCCAGAGGGCACACTGATCACGCCCAACTTTCCAGTCATGATCGTGGAAGGGAGGTACTACGACGTATGTGAGCTAGAGACAGCCCTCCTCGGCATACTGAGGCATTACACATCCGTCGCGACAGCTGCGGCGAGAATAAAGAGGCTGGCGATGAATAAAACAGTTCTTTACTTCGGTCTCCGCGGTGCGCATCCGGCGATAGCCCCCATGCTTGATAGGGCTGCCTACATAGGCGGTGTGGACGCTGTGTCTGGGGCGTTCAATCCGGAGTACACGGGGCTCACTCCGGTCGGTACTATGCCCCACGCGCTCATGCTGGTTTTCGGCGATAATGTCAAGGCGTGGAGGGCGTTTGACGAAATCGTTGAGGAGGGCGTGCCGAGGATATTGCTCATAGACACCTTCAACGACGAGCGTGTTGAGGCCGTCCAGGCGATCAAGGAGCTAGGTAGGAGGGTTTGGGGCCTCAGACTCGACACGCCGAAGAGTAGGAGGGGGGACATGAGGCTTCTCATCGAGGAGATACGGTGGACGTTGCACCTCATGGGCAGGGACGACGTGAGGATTGTCGTGAGCGGCGGCGTAAGCGAGAGGACCGTGAGGGAGCTGAGGGACATCGTCGACGCTTTCGGCGTGGGCACCTCAATAACGTACCCGAGGCCTGTGGATATGAGTATGGACATAGTGGAGAAACTCATTAACGGTGAGTGGGTGCCCTACACCAAGAGAGGGAAGCTCCCGGGAGCGAGGAAGGTTTATAAGTGTGGCGTGCTGGATTACGAAATCACGCACTGGGCCGAGGAGCCGAGGCGGTGCAGTGAGGAACTCACCAAGCAGTGGCTGGCGAACGGCAGACTCGTTAGGGAGCTACCCTCACTAAAGGAAATTCATGATTACGTCATTAAGCAGCTGCAGAGCGTGCCCGAGCCCGAGCCAGCCTAGGGAAGGACCCAAAGAATGAGGGCGGCAGCCGAGAGCAGGAGCAGCGCAGTGAAGAAACTATTTACTCTCCTTGGCAGCCTGTGAACCATCGGGGCCGCCAGCCTAAGGTATGCGGAGGCCTCGATCCCTCTTCCGTGCTCTATTATCGCGGCGATAGCTGGCGCTATCCTCTTGCTCGCTCCCTCGCCCTTAAGCTCCCCGATTGCCAGGGACTCCATCATCGTTGAGAGCCCGTAGGGCATCACTCGCCATATAAGGAGTGGAGCCGAGGACGCCTTTCTAGCGCCTAGTGCGTGGAGGGCGTTGCTTATGCTGACAGGGTCTATGGAGTAGATTATGAACATTATGGTCAGGGAGTACGCTAAGACCCTAGCGAATATTATTGCTGCATCCGCCGGAGTCACTGTCGGGGGTACCCCAGCCAATGAGAGGAGGTATGCAGTTAGGGCATACCACGTCGCCGGAATGCTTGAGAGAATAACTGCTGGCCCGACCCAGTCCAGGCCGGAGTCAGCAAGCGCGATGAGTGCTGCTGTGGCGGCAGCGATGTAGATGCTGTCTCCGCGGAGGTACGCGGCGGTTACGAAGGCTGAGACATAGGCTAACTTAGTTAGGAAGTGAGCGGCCTTTGCTCCAGAGGTTCCTCGGAGGAAGAGCGACCTATAGATGAGGCTGACTAGGGCACCGATCATCCGCATGAGACAGCGCCTCTCTCAACCACACATACTCTGGTCGCGACCTCAGCGACCCTCTCGTCGTGTGCGGCGACGATTACCGTGTGTCCCTCCTCAACGGCGTTGACGAGAGCGTTCAGTACTGATGCACAGCTCCATGGGTCGAGGCCGGCCGTCGGCTCGTCGACTATGATGATGTCATGTCCCCTTGTTATCGCTGATGCTATGGCGGCGCGCCTCCTCTCTCCGCTGCTTAGCTGAGCTAATGGCTTGTCGAGGAGAGGTGTTATGCCGAATCTCTCGGCTATATCCTCGTTGCCAAGTATCTCCTCCCTCACGGTCGGGTGAGTGAAGTACGTGAGCGGGTTCTCCGGCACTATTATGGGCTTGCCTGAGACGGACACACTTCCCCTACTGGGCCTCAGCACACCAGCCATGAGCTTGAGAAGCGTTGATTTACCGGCTCCGTTAGGCCCGGAAACAAGGAGTAGCTCCCCCCTGCGTACCGTGAGCGAAGCCCCCTTAACAACCCATTCACCGCCAGGGTAGCGGAACCAGGCATCCCTTACCTCGACGGCTACTTCGCCACTGCCTTGCCTCGGTCTCCTAACGCTGAGGGGCCTAGGTATGGGGCAGAGCCTCAGCTCATCCGCTGCCATATCACTCCAGAACCTCGGGTCATGATCAACTATTATGGCCGCCCCTCCCCTCTCGACGAACTCCTTCACGATCTTCCTCGCCACGTACCTGAAGCCTTTATCAGAGTAGGCCAAGGGTTCATCCAATACCAGTAAAACAGACCCCTTATCCATTCCCTCCGCCCACAGGAGCCTCTGATACTGCCCAGCACTCAACCCATAAGTTACCTGATCGCCTAACCCACCAAGCCCGTACCTACTCAGCCGCTCAATCACGCACCTTTTCCCAGCCACCGAGAGCGCGTGACAGTAGTCAGCCTTGACTGTATGCCCGATTATCCCTAACCACGGCTCCTGCGGTATGTAGGAGATCAGTGATGCCATCTCCCCCGGGCTGAAGTCGCTTAGCGCTCTGCCGAGAAGCTCTACATACCCCCTGGCATAACCTCCCAGGATGTTAATGATGCCCAGAACTGACCTCAATAGGGTCGTCTTTCCGCATCCCGACCGCCCAGTTATGAGGAGTACCTCGCCCTGTCTGACCTCAAAAAATACGTTCCTTAATACGGGCCTCCCGCTGTATCCTGCCTCCTCTATTCTGGCTCTAATCACTGGTCTCTGCATAACCAGCACGCCTCAGCCACGCAGCTATAGGCACGGACAGCGCCGCCCCGATCACTGCCTGCCCAATATTAACAGGTATCTCGGCGATCGCGTCTACTGGCGGGCGGTTGGTGAGTGGGTTGCTGACGAAGTACTCATAGAGGAAGTAGCCCGTCACCATAATCAGGCCTGACGCCAGAAGAAGTGGTGCCTCGGCAGCAGCTACGTACTTTTTGAGGAGTGAGTACGTCAGCACGCCCCCTATAACTAGGGCTATGATCACCCATGCTCCCAAGGGGATCGATATGAGAGGTGTTTCCACAGTCATTCCGAGGAACTGCTCGGGGCCTACGTATATCTCGCCACTCCATAGCACGGCAGCGAAGTATATGATGAGTAGCGTGTATGCACCTCCGACAAGGAAGGACAGTGCACTCTTCTGGCCCGACCCCCTAAAGCGCCTGACCAGGTACCCGGCGACGTAACCCTCAGCAAACTTTATCGCCAGTGTGGCAGGGGCGAAGATCGAGTAGCCTGTTGCGGCATCAGCCAACGCCGCCCCCACACCGCCTGCTACACCAGCAACTATGGGTGATGTCGTAAGGGCCGCTAGGTAGATCACTGCCTCGCCTAGGTTGAAATAGCCACCGGTGGCTGGCTGGTATATTTGTATGGCGACTGTGGCCGCGAACACCGCTACTGTGTAGATCACGACGTCCATCAGCTTCCTCACGGACACGGGCACCACCGGATCATTGGGTTTGCCCTGGTTTTATTCAGTTCCGAACAATAATCGAACAGTGAACCCGGCATTAAGCGATGACTCGGTGAGGGGCGACCCGAAGACGCCGGATCTGGTGGACCGGCCGGGATTTGAACCCGGGACCTCCGCCGTGCGAGGGCGGCGCTCTTCCGTGCTGAGCTACCGGCCCGTTGCTTAGGTTCTGTCAAGGGGTATTAAGCCTTAGTGGGTTATTCGGGATAAAGGATAACCTTTCCCGTCTCTTCATGAGCTCTGTAGCCGGGTAGCTTGCTGAACAGAGCCCCCAGTTTCTCAGCATCTCTTAGGAGTCCGATGACGTGCTGTACCGCATCCTTCTCCCACGCGTCTCTTGCAACAAGTATGTCGTATGTTTCCCAGCCGAGCGGTATGAAATCTAGGTCGTAGAGGTGTGCGGCATACCTAATTCCTATGCCGGCGTCTGCCCTGCCCTGCTTGATGGCTGCTGCCACCGCTGTGTGTGTGCTTACCTCGTTGGTATAGCCCCTTATGCCCCGAGCCAGTTCTGCGAGGCTCTTGCCCTCCTTGCTAGCAATCTTCTCTAGCTGTAGGTCAAGGAACACCCTCGTGCCTGAGCCCTTGTTCCTGTTAATTATTACCACGTCATCGCGAAGGAAGTCCTCAACGCTGGTTATTCTCTTCGGGTTGCCCTTAGCCACTATTATCCCTATTTCCCTCTGGTACCCCCTCACCAAGTAGAGCGACTTATCGAGGCCTAGCTCCCTAATCACGGGCACGTTATACTCGCCCGTGACTGGGTCAAGGATGTGGGATCCGCCGACGTCGGCAGCGAGCGATGCCACGGCCCTTAAAGCCCCGTAGGAGCCCGCCCTGACCACCCTAACAGATCTTGTGGTCTCAGTCACTAGGCGCTCCAGGAGGTAGTCATGACTCCCTATGATGACAAGGTCTGCGGGGGCGTCCTCAGCTATCAGTGTGACCTCTACCTCCGTGTTCTCCGGGACGACCAGCACGTTCTCCGGGACCTCGATGACACCGTCCGTCCTCAGCAGGGCTGTCACCGAACCGCTCCTAGGCCTCGTCGGGTAAGCGATCAGCCCTGATGCCGAGGATCTCAGCGTCACCGGAACCAGGGTCACCTTCCCCCTAGCGGCGACTACCCTGGAAGACAGCCTTGCCTTCACCTTTCGTCTTTTCCTCTCTCCGCCGCCGATCAACTTACCTAGTAAGGGCGCAACAACCGTATGATAGACCATCAAGGCTGAGAGAGGGAACCCGGGAAGCCCTATGAGGAGCTTGCTGTTCACCACGGCGAAGATCGTCGGTTTCCCTGGCTTGATCTTCAGCCCGTGGATGATAACTCCAGGCTCCCCAAGAGAATCCATTACTCTGTAGGTGAGGTCGCCCACACCGGCTGAGGTTCCTCCAACCGTTATGATTACGTCGCACTCCCTCATCGCCCTACTCAAGGCCTCCCTGATGACGCCGTAGTCATCGGGCAGTATCCCCAGGGACCTCGCGTCCGCACCGATCTCGTTTAGGGCGGCCTTTAGTGCATAGGTCGTTGTGTCGTATATCTCCCCTAGCTCTAAATCCTTACCCGGTGGGCGGAGCTCGGAGCCTATGGAGGCGACGCAGACCCTCGGCCGCTTGAACACCCTGACCCTATCCACCCCCGCGGCGGCGAGGGCACCTATCTCGAGGTGCCCGAGCCTCCTACCAGCACGGGCGAGAACTTCCCCCTTAACCACGTCCGACCCCGCTCTAGCAACGTTCTCTCCCGGCGCCACCGACCTATAGACAACTACGTCTTCGCCGACCCTCTTGGTGTACTCCACCATCACGACGGCGTCAGCGCCCCTCGGTATGACGGCTCCTGTGTCTATCTCTGCCGCCTCACCCTCACGCACTTCCACATCAGGCCTGTGCCCTATCCTCACAGCGCCCACTACCCTCAAGGTCACCGGGTTATCCTCCCTGGCACTCTCGAGCGAAGATGACACGACTGCGTATCCGTCGACCTCCGACCTATCGAATGGTGGTACGTCTGAGGGGGAGTAAACGTCCTCAGCCAGCACACGGCCGAGGGCCTCCTCAATACTCACGACTTCGACACCGAGGGGGACGAGACTTAAGTACCTCTCAAGGATCGACTCAACCTCCTTCGGATGGACTAGCTCGTGGAAAATTCTCCTCTCACTCAAGGCTCGGTGACCCAATGCTAATCTGTGAAGTCTTTATTAAGGAGGTCAGTATTCGTTCTTCGGTGCGGGGGTGCCCGAGCCAGGTCAAAGGGGTCGGGCTGAGGCCCCGATGGCGTAGGCCTGCGTGGGTTCAAATCCCACCCCCCGCACCACCTCCCTCCGTTCTTAGCCCGCCCGACTCATGATTAATACCTTCTCCTTACCTTACTCAGACGGTGGATGAATGGATATCCCGATGCTTGTTACCGTAAATGCCGTTGCGGGTGTCGTGATAGGCGTGGCTGGCGAGAAGTATCTTAGGGTGGTCGTGGGAATTGTCTTTGGTGTATGGTCCTCTGTAATGTCGGCCTCTTGGGTCGCCATAGACCTGGGGAGTGTGGCGGCGAGTGTGAGCATGGCGTTTCTTTCATTCTTCTTTGCATCAATATTCGGTGCTGTGCTCCCGAAGCAGGCGGCCTCGTTTCTAGGGGGGTACGGGCTCGCGGCCGGAGTGTTCTCGCGCTTCTTCCCTGTCGTCACAGGGCCTGTGACCGTCGCTGTGGCGGCGGTGCTCGCGCTTCCTCTCTACGTACTTATAAGAATAAAGAGTGGTGTGGGCCTCGCTGTATCTGGGGCCATCCTCTTATTCTACGGGTTCTCCCTTCTGTCACTGCCCCTGGCTTACATACTAACCGCTATGGGCCTGGTCTTCTTCATCGCTGTGGACTGGCTTAGGAAGAGTCCTGCCCCAAATAAACCTGAGTAAGCCAGTAATCCTTTCACCCCTATCCGCGAGATAAGCCCATGTCGAGCCGTCGCAGTACACTCCGGGCGTGTTAAGTATTGGGAGGCCCTCCCTACACGTGCTGAAGGCAAGGCCGTGCCTGAGGGCCGCCCGCCACACAGGCATCAGCATCCTCACCCTCACCTCTCTGGGGAGGTAGAGGTAGCCGCCGACCTTCTCCCCTATCCCCCTATAGAGCCTTGCCAGTGCCTCACCTGTATCGGGGAGCGCCCTCCTAAACCTAGCGAGGGAGTCCCACCTAGCCTTATACGTTGAGGTAATCACCTGGAGAGCCCCGGCCTCCGCCACCTCCTTTACTAGCCTCTCCAGCATAATCGGGTCGTCATTAATGTACGGTATTATCGGATCAATCCTTACCGACACAGGCACCCCTCTCCTTGACAGTTCCTCAACGGCCCGGATCCTCCTGCTTGGCGGCGGTGCACCGGGCTCTATCTTTGCAGCCACCTCGTCATCCAGCGTCGTTATAGTTATGGATACTGCGGCCCTACCCCTAAGGATGTCGGCGTCCCTAGTGACGAGGTCTGACTTAGTTACCACGAGTACCCTGTGCCCTGCCCCCACAAGGATCTTGAGTACCTCCCTAGTCAGGCCCAGAACCCTCTCCGGCGGCGTGTACGGGTCGCTGGATTCGGCAACGGATATGAGGGAGCCCTTCGGGAGCACGGCAACGTCATGCCTGACCCTCCTCAGGAGGTCCTTCTTCGGCCTGGGCCTGTCGAAGCCCGGTATGTAGGATCTGGCATAGCAGTATAGGCAGTGGTGACCGCATCCGGTGTACGGGTTTAAGGTGAACTTGTGGGGGCACGTGCACAGTGGGGAGCCCCACGGATCGAACTCACGGATTACCCTAAGCCCCCTGACCCTTACCATTACTCAGCCCCGCTGAGAGGCTCGAGGGACAGGCCCTTACCTGGTTCTATCCTCACGCGGTAAGCGGTTAACGAGTGGTTCGTCATCCTCATCTTCTTTATGATGAGGTACCTCCTAACCCCTTTGACCTCCTCCACATTATCCATCCAGAGGTGAATGACGCCGTCGGCTATGTGCTCCAGCCCATAACCGAACGTTGCGCCGGTCGTTGGGGCGTACTGGCTCACCAGCACCGCCGTGACGTTTTCCCTGTGTGTGGCTATCTTGAGCTGGTACGAGTACTTCCTGGCCATGGCCGGCTTATCGGCCCAGAAGGCTGAGAGCGAGTCGATGATGAGCCTAACGTGCCTCCTAGGGGACATCCTCCCGCCAGTGGTGAGGCCGAGGACCTCGTACGCGTCCTGTATGGCGGCTGTCAGTGTCTCGATGTCGAGGGCTGCGTGCCACCTTCCCCCACCCGCGGCGCTGATCTGTTTCGCTTTCTTGAGCAGGCTGAAGATGTCTATGACCACGAGCTGGGGCTTGACTGCGGGTGGCGCTGACCCGAGGTAGAATATCTCGTAGTCGTCTAGGTGGAGGCCGAACTGCTTGGCCTGCCTGACCACATCCCTGAACTCCGCTTCAGTGGTGACGTATATGACCGGTTCCCCCTCGATCAGGCCCCTGTACGCGTAGTGGATGCAGAGTATGGACTTCCCCGTACCTGGCTCGCCAGTGACGGCTACCCAGGAGCCCTTCGGTATGCCCCCCTCTAGGGCATTGTCGAGCTCAGGTATGCCCGTTCTCACTCTCTCGACAGCGTACCTCATGGCGCCCGATAATGGTATGCTTCAAAGATATTATCTCGGGCCACTAACCACTTCATCGGTGTCCATTATTGTGGCGGGCGAGTACCGCATTGACCCATGGGGTAGTCAGGTAATAAGGGAGTACGAGAAGCTCTTCAAGTACTTTGGTATGAGGCCATTCAAGGAGGTGCTTCCCCTACTTGAGGAGGTTGCTGAGCCGCACCGGCTCATGAGGAGGGGTGTAGTATTCGGGCACAGGGACTTCGAGATCGTGGTCGACGCCATTAAGAAAGGGAAGAGGTTCGCCATACTGACGGGGCTGATGCCTTCGGGTAAGATGCACTTCGGCCACAAGATGGTTATTGACCAGGTCATATACTACCAGAGCCTCGGGGCAGAGATATTCCTGGCAATAGCTGATGCCGAGGCCTACGCGGTGAGGAAGATACCTAGGGAGGAGCTGATAAGGACAGCGATAGAGGAGTACGTCGCTAACTACCTGGCCCTGGGGCTCAGGCCCGAGAGGCTCCACATATACTTCCAGACGAACTACAGGAAGGAGTACTACCGCCTGATCCAGCTCTTCTCAAGGAAGGTCACCCTCGCGGAGATGGAGGCAATATACGGCGAAGACCTCGAGCCAGCTAAGATAGTGTCAGCCCTGACCCAGGCAGCCGACATACTCCATCCACAGCTCCCCCACTTCGGCGGATTCGACGTCGTGCTGGTGCCGGTAGGTCCTGACCAGGACCCGCACCTGAGGCTGACGAGGGACATAGCAGACAGGTTCCGCTCAGAGCTAGGCTTGAGGAGACCGGCCTCAACGTACCACCGCTTCATGACGGGGCTAACCGGCGAGAAGATGAGTTCGTCCAAGCCAGAGTCCTACATAGCGCTGACCGACGACCCGGAGGAGGCAGGGAGGAAGCTGATGAGGTCATTCACCGGCGGAAGGCCGACGGCCGAAGAACAGAGAAGACTCGGTGGGAGGCCAGAGATCTGTCCCGTGTACGAGATGCTAGCATACCACCTAGTTGATGACGATGCAGAGCTCAAGCGCATCTACGAAGACTGCAAGTCGGGGAGGCTCCTCTGCGGGCAGTGCAAGAGGTACGCGAGGGAAAAGCTCGTGAAGTTCCTAGAGGAGCACCAGAGGAAACTGGAAGCGGCTAAGGACCTAGCCTATAAGTTGGTTGATGTCCCGGATTTCTGAAAACGTTATTTTGACTTCATCTTACCCACTGCCTTAACCCTTATCTTGACAGCGTTACCCGGCAGGTACGGAAGCGCTATCTCCTCTACCTCAACTATCTCTATCGTCGAGGGGTCTGCACCGGCAGCAATGGCCTTCGCTTTCGCCTCCTCCGATGCCACCTTAATGGCCTCAGCCCTCGTGATGTGGTCATAGGAGAACGCCTTCTCCACAGTACCCCCTATGAGGGCTGTGGCAGCCCCGAGAGCGTTGGCCGACTGAGCATGCTCGGGCCTTATGACCTCCTTAGCAACGCTCAGCTTCTTCGGCCACATGAGCGACCCACCGCCGACGAGGATGACGGTAGCCGGCTCCGGCGAGGTCTTCACCTTATCTATGGCTTCCTCCAGCATCGAGACCATGACGGCGTACGCCTTCTCAACAACCTCTGGCGGTATCAGCTTCCTCGCCCTCTCTGGGTCACAGCGCGGGTCATCTATCCTCATCACGCCCTTAGCGAGAGCTATGTCGGTCGCGGTCACAGTGTTCCCGCCCCACGCCACACCCTCCTCGATGAGCCTGTACCCGACGCTTACCGGGCCGACCGTAACGGTGCCGTTCTCCACCTTGACTACTGACCCGCCTCCAAGCCCTATCGCCACGATGTCTGGCGAGCGTATGTTCGTCCTTACACCGCTGATCTCTATCTCTAGGGCCTCCCTCGGGTACCCGTTGTTGAGGACACCAACGTTTGTTGTCGTGCCTCCTGTGTCGGCGACGATGGCGTCCTTTATCCCCGTGAGGACATAGGCGCCCCTGATGCTGTTGGATATCGGCGCGACTACTGTGAATATCGGGAACTTCTCTATGTAGTCTGTGCTCGCTGTGGTCCCGTCGTTTTGAGCGAAGAACATCCTTGCCTCGCCTAGGCCGAGTTTCTCAAGCCCTTCCCTCAGGCTTTCCACGGTTCTCTTCATAACGCCGATTGTGGCGGCATTCAGTATTGTGGCGTTCTCCCTCTCTAGGAGGCCCATGCTCCCTATCTCGTGGGAGAGCACTACCGGCTTGTCTGGGGCGATCTCTCTTATTATTTCCTTCGCCCGGAGTTCGTGGTCCGGGTTAACTATCGAGAAGACCGACGTCACCGCGAATGCCTCAGCCCCCTTCTCCAGGAACGCTGTAACGGCCTTCCTCAGCCCCTCTTCGTCCAGGGGCGCTATCTCCTCTCCTGTGTACTCGTGACCGCCTTGAACGATGGTCTTGAGTCCGCCCACTGCGTCACGTAGGTCCTTTGGCCAGTCAAGCATCGGCTCTATAGCCGTTGTTGCGGGGGCACCTATCCTTATAACGCCCACCCTCATCAGCCCTTTCCTCTGTACTATGGCGTTCAGTATGTGCGTCGTGCCGAACATTACGGCGGATATGTCAGCCGTGTTGACCTCGCTCTTCTCCAGGAGTTGCCTGAGGCTGTTCATTATGCCTGTCGTTACGTCCTTTGTTGTTCTGGCCTTCACGGCCGCTATTACATTATCCCTCTCGTCTATCAGTACGGAGTCTGTGTGAGTGCTCCCTACGTCCACACCTATCCGGAGACCCCCCATCTAGGTCACCCCTTAACCGCCACCTCTATCGGGACGTAATCGATGTCGTAACCGAAGTAACGGGGCCCCACCACCTTCAGACCCTCTGGCGTGCGCCACTTCGGATCGCAGGGAATACCTATCACGGCGACCCTCAGCCCGTACTTCAGGCGCTCGGTTGTCACGGGCCTGGCCGTATCCCGCTCTATAACGGTGATCAAGTCGGGTACGGAGGCGATCACTCTACCATCTCTTATGGCGACGAGGTTCTCGTTCTGGAAATGAATCACTAGGCGAGACCCCCTGAAGTCACCGAGCCCCTCAATGGTCGCTTCTCCTCTAGCGAAACCCCCTGTCGCCCTCCTTATCACATCAACTATCTTTCCCTCGAATAGGAGGAACCCGCCCGTCACGTCGAGGAGGGCGTCAAGAGGGTTCTTTCCGTGCTTCTTAGCATCCCTTATGGCCTCGCCTATCCGTATCTCCTTGGTCAAGGATCCTCTGACGGCTGCCCTCTTGAAGTCCTTACCGCTCATCGGGTATATGGAGATCCACGCCACCCCACCGAACTTAACGGTGATTGCCCTAGCTATCTTCTCCGCCCAGTAGTTGTCAACTGTATCAAGTATGACGGAGTTACCCTTCTCGTCAGCCATAGACATTGGAGTAGCCTTTACGCCATATAGGTGGAATGTGACCATCTGAAGTTCTGGGAACGCCCTCCCCATCCCGTCGCCGTCAGGCACGAGCCGGCCCATCTCAGCGGCTGTAGCGAGCGGTATCGTTGAGTTGAGGCCTCCGGCCTCGATGCTGATCACGTAGTCTGCTCTCTTACCGAAATACCTCTCAATGCTTGTGAGAGAGAAGCCAGCCTCTTTACCGCTCGGTATCTTCTCTATCATTACGACGGGTGCTCCCATCCCGGCGACAGCAACCACGAACGCGTCGTCCTCAACGGACTCTACATCAACTATAGTTATCTCTTTCCCTTTCTCAATGGCCTGCATCGCCATCAGCATCCCGATGTATGGGTCCCCTCCGCCACCCGTTCCCAGCACTGCCGCACCCAATGACAGATTTTTTATATCCTCCTTGTTCAGCTTTATTTCCATTATCTTTCCCCCGCAATCTCTCGTTGTTTACTTAGAAGTCTTAGATCAAATTTAAAAAACATTTCTTGGTATGGTAATTCAAAGGTGTCTGTGATGACTGCTAATGAGGGGACTAAGGGAAAGGATGTGTTCGGGGACTTCGCCACCTTAGTGGTGCCAGAGGAACACACGAAGTCGACGTTGAACATCTTCATGATCTACATGGGTGTCCTGGCAGTAATCGCAGCGATATTTGCTGGTTCTGGGCTGGCCCAAATGTATGACGCTGCCACTATGCTCGAGGTGGCCTTTATCGGCAACTTGATACTAGCAATTTATGGTGGCCTGATAGCTTACGTAGGCGGCTCAACTAGGGCCAACACCTACATGATCCTCAGATACCCGCTGGGAAGGCTGGGCTCACTAGTTGGTAACCTGATAGTCTCTGCGATACCGCTTGTCGTGTGGTTTGCTGTAGAGACATGGCTGTTCGGGCTTACGGTGAACGTCATATACCCAGACAACCCCCTCACGTCCATAGCCGCTGCATCAATATGGGGAGGCCTGCTGATGATGGTGACAGCCTACTACGGGTTCAGGGCGATGGCCATACTGAGCTACATTACAGTCCCGTTCTGGTACACCCTAGTGGTCATAGGGTTCTTCGCCTCAGTAGATCTGGCCGGAGGCTTCGATAAGGTCTGGGTAGCTAGGCCGGAGGTGATAGCGCCGCTCGGTGTGGGGATAACGTACGTCGTCGGCCTATACGCTTCCGGCTCAGTTATCACTTCTGACGTAGCCAGATACGGTAAGAAGCCGTGGTCGGGGGCTGTTGCCTGGGCGGTACACGTCACGATATTCATGACAGCCCTCCTCTTTGCTGGCGGTGTTATGACGCTCCTAACAAACTCGCCAAACGTTATCGTGGCGATCGCGCAGATAGGGCTGGGTGTCGGGGCACTCCTCCTCGCGATCTTGGGCCAGTGGACAACGAATGATAACAACCTATGGAGCGCGGCGCTTGCATGGATCAACACCACGGGTAAGCTGAATAAGCGTGTGTGGGTCGTGATCCTCGGTGTCATAGGGACCCTCATAGCTGGTCTATGGGCAGGGCTTTGGGGGATGAGCTTGGAGCCATTCATAAACTTTGCCGTGTACCTGGGGTATTTCATACCGCCGGTTGGGGCCGTGATCATTGCTGACTACTACGTGTTCCGTCCATTCATCCTTGGGCTAAGGGACCCGAAGGAGAGGTACAAGTTCGGGCCTGGAACGAAGTACCCCCTGATTAACGTGCCGGGGATAGTGGCCGTCGCTGCTGGCGGAGCTATCGCGTGGTTCACCCAGCAGATCGGGTGGGGAGCGCCGGTAATCAACGGTATAGTGTCGGCGTTTGTCATATATCTAGCGCTGATAGTGCCTATGGAGAAGCTGGGTATCAGCTGGGGTGTGGGGGAGTGGGTAGAATCAAGCACGGGGTTCTGAGGTGATGGGTATGGCCAGCGAGAGTATCAAAGGAAAGGCTCTCACGTATGTCCTCATTATGTTACTTCTGGCAGCAATTACGGTGGTGATAGGACTACTCATAAAGGACATAACCTATAGAGGGTACTACCTCACCCTAACCCTCGGCGGGATAGTGCTGTTCACGTCGGGCATCTATACAGTATTGATTAAGCTCAAGAGCGATGAGGACATCAAAGGGATAGCGACATCAGCTATCCAGGCGTTGTGGATCTCTACATCTATGGGCCTAGGCTACATCGTGACCGCTAACGCACCATACTTCCAGATACCGCAGGCATATGCTGCGGCACTTTTCGTTATAGGGTGGGTGATGCTGCTGTTCGGCCTCTACAGCCTCCTAAAACTGAGCAGGGAAAGTGGTGTCCCACTAGCGGTTTGATATCGTCGAGTGCGTTTTTGACTATAAAAGTAGTCTTAGCACTGTCGGTCTGTTTTTTATAGTCCATAAGTCCTCACCTATTGGGGCCGGGGTGCCCGAGCGGTCAAGGGGGTGGGCCCGAGTCCCCGGAACCAGCGGGCCACCCACTGCCCGTTAAGGGCGCGCGGGTTCGAATCCCGCCCCCGGCGCCACAAACCCTTAAAGCCCCTTGTTACCTCACGTTTTCGGGTGCCCCGGTAGTATAGCCCGGCCAAGTATGCGGGCCTTTCGAGCAGCTATGCGGGGCTGTGGGGAGAGCCCGTGACCCGGGTTCAAATCCCGGCCGGGGCACCACAAGCATGCTCGTGGATGACGAGCCTCGACCCACTGATGAGTGATGAGTGTAGTCCCGCTCTGACCCTCACAGGTATTAGTGTAGATGCCCTGGATCCTGTGGATGCATAACCTTGTTGAAGGACGTGACCCGCTTCCTGGCCTCAAGTGAGGGTAGGGCCCTCCTTATGGGAGACATATTGAGGGTTCTCCTAGTCTGCATGGGAGCCCTTTGGCTCCCGGAGCTTAGGGCAGAGCTCGAGGGCTTTCGCAGAACTCTTGGTGAGGAGCCGCCGACGGAGTCTGAGGTAGGTGAGGCACTAAGGGAGCTAGAGGCTGCGGGATTGGTGAGGGTGAAGCCAGGGATAAGGGCTACCCACAGACCCGAGGGTGAGAGGACCTACCTAATCGAGCTCGTTCGGGACGAGTCAGTGTTGAGGGCGATAGCAGTTGACGAGAGGCTGGCGAGATATAGCAGGATATGGGATGAGGTGCTTGCCGAGCTCCGGGAGAAGTGAGTGGTGCGGCGGCCGGGATTTGAACCCGGGATTTCCGGCGTGGCAGGCCGGCGTCCTAGACCAGGCTAGACGACCGCCGCCAAAAGCTCGGTTCAGCCTCGATATTAAACCTTTTCTCGGATAATCCTTAAAAGTGAGGGCCCACGGGGTTTAGTGGTGGGCCCGTAGCTCAGCCTGGTGGAGCGCCCGGCTGATAACCGGGAGGTCCGGGGTTCGAATCCCCGCGGGCCCACCAGTAACGAATTGTTCCCGTGCTTCACCCCGCCTCTTGAAGAAAGCTTTAAACCCCTATCCTCCTAAGTCCTTCGGGTGGGCCCGTAGCTCAGCCAGGATAGAGTGCCGGCCTCCTAAGCCTGGGGCTCCTGCGTGGAAAGCCGGTGGTCCCGGGTTCAAATCCCGGCGGGCCCGCCACAATCTCTGGGTTGAAGGTTTAATCTCCCCAAGCACTTATAGGGTTATGGCGGGGGTGCCCGAGCGGTTAAGGGGGCGGGCTCAAGACCCGTTGGCGTAGGCCGGCGTGGGTTCGAATCCCACCCCCCGCACCACCAGCGCTTAACCTCTCACCCTCCTTAGCTCTGTCCCGCACACGGGGCACGTGCCCGGCTTATCTGACCTGTAGCCGCATGCTGGGCAGACGTACAAGTACTTCCTTGCCCTCCTCATCGGCGGCCTCTTCACGCCCTCGACCTCGGCCCCTAGGTGGAGGGCCACGTTCTGCACTGCCCTGTCATCCGTCACTACAATGACCCTGCAACCCTCGCGGAGGAGTTTCCTGGTTACGGCTAGTACGTCAATGTCTGTTGGGGAGAGCCTGCCCAGGTCTCCCGTGGCGGCTGCGATCCTGCGTACGTGCTCTACGTCTTCCTGTTCCGGCTCAATCACGGCGACCTTGCCCCCGCTTATCGCGTATGCGGTGATCTGCTTGCTTCTCTGATCCCTTACTTCTGCTAGGACGGAGGGAGGGGCGTATACCCTGCCGGGGGCTGTGGAGGCATAGCCGGCGAAGAAGCCGGCGGCGTCGAGCACCACGCATACCCTGCGCACTACATGCACCTCTGGAACAGGCGCTCGAAGAACTCGCTTATATAGAACCTCACGAAGATCGCTGGCCTCGGCGCCCTCCTGAACACTACTGACTCATCGGGTTGGAGCCTCACGGAGAATGCGCCGTCCCCTATCAGGACGGCGTTGGCGGGCGGGTTAACGACTACGCGTACCTCGGTCGTCGGCGGTAGCACCACGGAGCGGGAGCAGAAAGTTATGGGGGCTAGGGGTGTCACGATTATAGCATCCATTCTCGGGTCAACCACAGGGCCCCCGGCTGCGAGGTTGTAGGCCGTTGACCCCGTCGGCGTCGACACTATGACCCCGTCCCCCACGAGGTAGTAGATTAGCTCGTTCTGTCTGTAGACCCTGAGCCTAACGACCTTATAGTGCGCGGCCTCTGGCGCTATGACGAACTCGTTGAGGACGTACGGCAGGCTCTCCCCCCTCACCTCGGCGGCGAGCCTCATGTACCTCTCGACGAAGTACCTACCCTCCGCAAGCCTGTCTATAGCTGTCCTGTACTCGAGAGGGGAGACGTCTGCCAGGAACCCCCTCCTCCCGTACTTTATCGTGACTATCGGGGTCTCCCTGTCCCCGAGCTTGTGGAGGGTGTCGAGTATGGTGCCGTCCCCGCCGACCACAACGATGAAGTCGACTTCGTCCCTCCCGATCGAGAACTTCCTCCCCCACTTGATGAGCTTGGAGGCCCTCCAGTCGAGGTACGCCTCCATACCTTTCGTCTCTGAGTACCTGAGTATCTTCTCCGCCAGCCGCAGGGCGTCGGGGCTACTGAACTTCGGCACAACACCGAGCTTCATCGGGGCGGCATACCCACCTTAAATTCCTGGTAAGGATTTAAAGCAGGGCCCCTCATGAGGTCAGCCTGCGTCAGCGTGGAGCTGAGGAGGGCTAATGAGGCGCTGAGGAAGCTCAGGGAGGAGGGCCTCCTGAGGAAGGGCCTCATACCCAAGAGAGCCGGCGGGAGGCTCCTTATACCTGTAGAGGACCCAGCTAGGGCCGCGGAGCTCGTTGGGGGCGATGTCTGTGAGGATGATTTCGAGGTCAGCGAGAGAGGAAGGACGTATAAGGACTTCCTCAAGGGGGCCCTACCAGATGAGGTGCTCGCTTCCTTACCCAGATCCTACGACGTCGTCGGTGACATAGCGATCATAAGGCTCGGTGAGGAGCAACTGCGGTTCGGTAAGACGATCGCCGAGGCGATCATGAGGGTCGCGAAGAACGTTAGGGTTGTCTATGCATCACTAGGCGTTGAGGGGGAGTGGAGGGTGCCAAAGCTCGTCCACCTCGGTGGTGAGAGGAGGACGGAGACCGTGCATAGGGAGTACGGGATTAGGATATTTGTTGACGTAGCAAGGGCCTACTTCAATCCGGGGCTCGGGGGAGAGCACCGTAGGGTGGCGGGGCTCGTGAGGGATGGGGAGGTCGTTGCCGACCTGTTTGCGGGTGTGGGCCCCTTCGCCCTCCACATCGCTAGGGTGAGGAAGGCACTGGTCTTTGCCGTAGATATAAACCCCTGGGCCATCTCCTGCCTCCTAAGGTCCATCACAATGAACAAGCTCGTTGGGCGGTTGGTGACTGTCTCGGGTGATGCGAGGGATTTCCTTTCAGTGGTTGCTGACGGCGTGCTGGACAGGGTGATAATGAACCTGCCCCATCATGCTACCGAGTTCGTCCCGGACGTCCTCCCAAAGCTCAGGTGCGGTGGCTGGGCCCACGTCTACGTCGTCGCCGCCTCGCCGGAGGAGGCGGCAAGGGCCGTGTCTCAGAAGGGCCTCGAACCTGTTGGTGTGAGGGACGTCATAGACTACGCCCCGAGGAAGTGGGTCTTCGCCGTTGACTCGAGGAAGCCTTGCTGATGGTCAGGGGGATTCGAACTCATCAGTCCTCAGCAAGGATGCGTCACATCATCCCGTTTCCTGGTCTGCGCCACCCCTAATTAGGTTGCTTCACCCATTCTATGCTTGGGTGCAGGTGTGAGGGTTCTGAAGACTGATCCGATAAGGCCTGACCCCTCGGTACTGGCGGAAGCGGCGAGGGTGCTTAGATCGGGCGGGCTCGTTGCGTTCCCAACGGAGACGGTCTACGGCCTAGGGGCGAGGGCATACGACCCCGTAGCGGTTAGGAGGGTGTTTGAGGCCAAGGGCAGGCCCCCGGATAACCCCCTCATAGTGCACGTGGACTCAATCGAGATGGCTGAGGAGGTGTTCCTCGAGATACCTGAATGGGTTAGGGCGTTCCTTAAGAGGGTCTGGCCAGGCCCGGTTACGGTGGTGCTGCCTAAGTCGCGCAGGGTGCCCGATGAAGTAACAGCCGGGCTTGGTACAGTGGCTGTGAGGGCCCCGGCACACCCCGTTGCCCTAGGCATAATTAGGGAGTTGGGGGAGCCCGTCGCTGCCCCGTCAGCCAACCTCTCCGGAAGACCCTCACCCACGACGGCCCAGCACGTGATCGAGGACCTGGGTGACAGGGTCGACCTGATAATCGATGCTGGCGAGACCTTCCTCGGTGTGGAGTCAGCGGTCATTGACCTAACGACGGATCCTCCCACGCTCCTTCGTCCGGGCCCGGTCGCTGTCGAGGACCTGGTTAAGTTGCTGGGGAGGGATGTGCGTGTCCCTCCCTATGCTAGGGGACTCGGGTCCCCGGACGTGGCCCGCTCCCCAGGCCTAAAGCACAGGCACTACGCCCCGTCCAAGCCTGTCGTGCTCGTTGAGTGCGGGGGGCTCCCGCCCCACGAGTGCGCTATGTGCGTGGCTAGGGCCGTGGAGGAGCTGAGGGCAAGCGGGAAGGAGCCCGTGGTCGTGGCCAGTGAGGAGGTCGCCCCAGCGATCACTGGACGGGTCATCGTGCTCGGGAGCAGGAGGAACCTGTTCGAGGTGGCTAAGAACCTCTTCAAGGCGTTGAGGGTCGCCGACGCCCTCCCCGGGGACCTCATCGTTGGTGAGGGGTTCCCGGAGGAGGGAATAGGGCTGGCTGTGATGAACAGGCTGAGGAGGGCTTCAGCGGAGAGGAGGGAGTGCTAGGCTGGCCTGGCGAGGTATATGTTGTGTTTATTCTTTATCACCCTAACACTTAGCCTCTGACCAGGGCCCAGCTCCCCCGACTCGTCGATGACGGTGATAGTCCTCGGAGGACCACGTAGCGGGACAGCTAGCCACTCACCCCTTAACCAACCCCTCGCTACTATCTGCACCCTGACCTTCTCACCGACTCTATAAGGTATTGGGGTCATGCGCATCTTCCTTATCCCGAAGTCCTCCTCCTTAAGAATGAGCTTCACCCCGTACTCCCTCTCCCACCTCTTCAGGAGGCGGTAGAATGTTGACCACCTCATCCTCCTAACCCCGGGCGGGTGCCTCCCGTGCTTATGTCTGAGGTAGAGCTGGATCCCGTAACCCGGGAACCTCTTCCCGACCCCGATCCTCTTCCCCCACTCGATGATCTTCGGTATGTCCTCGTCATTGTAGCCGGGTAGGAGGAGCGGGGCCAGGGTGATGTCGATACTCGTCGAGCTTAGGGCGTATTCGGCAACCTCCGCCACTCTCCTCACGTCGTAGTATGGTACCCCCTGCAGCAGCCTCGCCTTCTCGGGGTCTAGGGTGTCTATGCTAAGGTTTATTCTATCGAGGCCCGCCGCCGCGAGTTCGTCGACGAGTCTGTAGGTCAGTGTTGGTCCATGCGTCTGGAGGCTGACGACCTCGTAACCGGGTATGTCCTTTATCTCCTGAACCAGCTCAGGTAGCCTGTCGTAGAGCAGGGGGTCGCCCACAGTGTCTATATGTGCCTCCAGCCCCTTCCCTCCCTTGAACCTAGCGATCTCCTTAAGCGCCTCCACGAGGGCGTCCTTCGCGACCCGGTACTCAGCCCACCTCCACCTGGAGCGCGGGCCTGCGTCTGTTGAGCAGAATATGCAGTTGAGTATGCAGTAGCTGACGGGCCTGACCTGGATTATGTTTGTGCCCCTGTCGATTACGCCGAACGCTATCGACCCCATCAACGGGGCCTCGACGTCGTCCCCTACCCTCACGAAATCCCTTCCCTGTATCCTCGGGGCCCTACCCAATGCAGGGATCCCTCTCGTAGTATATGGTCTTCCTCGCCACCACATCAGCGTAGCCTTCCGGGAGCACCGGCTCGCCTCCCTCGTACGGGAAGACGTACGGTAGCTCGACCTCAAGGGTTAGGCCGCCGGGCATGCTCACCTCTATCGTTAGGCCCTCACGGAGGTCCAGCTCCTCCAGCCTCGCTCCCCTCACTATCCTCATGAGGACGTACGCGGCCCCGGCTATGGTTAGCTGCCCCTTACCTATGTTCCTCGCCTTAGCCCACGGCATCCTAGACGTGATCTCCGCCCAAGTCCTCTTCTTGGGCGGGTGGTTACCCATGATACCCCCTATCACGACGTACTCGGCCGCAGCGGCCTCCTCAGGCCTCAGCACCTCCTCAGCCACCGGGTCAAGTACTATCACGTCGGTCCCTTGGTGGGCGACCTCCCACACTCTTTTCTCGGTGACCCTCCCGTACCTGGATAGTGCTTCGGTGTGTGCTGGGGGCACGTTCGTGAAGAGTAGTCGATCGGGACCGACCACCGACGATACGAACTCGTACTCCTTAAGGAGCCACGGCGTTAGGCAGGGCTCGAGGTGCTCGACGATCACTGTTGGCCGAATCTCCTTCATTTCTCTTCATTCCCTTGTTAAAGCGTATTTTCGCGGCCCAATAAGTACTCCCTGGGTGGTAGCGTGCGTGCGGCGGACCTCTCCAGGGCCGCTCCGACGGCTCTGATAGTTCTCATCGCCGTCTCCATGGCCTCAGCCCTTGTTGCTGTATCCCAGGGGACGGGGTTTGTTGAGAGGAGGCTCTACATACTGGCGGTCGGTGAGGCGGGGGGTAAGTACTTCGGTGTACCTTCCGAGCTGGTAGTTAGGGTGGGGCCCGGCACCGGCAAGGTCTTTGTGTCGGCCGAGCCCCTCTCGGAGCTCGATATGCAGGCGTCGGCGAGGATAGCGGCGCTGGTCGCGGCCTTCGTTGCGGGGGTGAATTACTTCGACTACGACTACTATGTCGAGATAGTGTCGAACAGCACGATAGTCGGCGGCCCATCAGCGGGTGCGGCGATGTGCGTTGCCCTCACCGCTGCCCTCCTCGACGAGCCCCTCAACACCTCGGTAGTGGTCACCGGCATGATAATGCCTGACGGCCTGATCGGGCCTGTCGGCGGCATACCTGAGAAGGTGCACGCCGCCGCCGAGGTCGGGGCGAAGCTAATGATCGTGCCGCTGGGCCAGACAAGGGCCCAGTCGCTGGCTACTGGCCAGGTGGTTGATGTGGTGCAGGAGGGGCAGTCCCTCGGCGTGAAGGTTGTTGAGGCATCAACGATCTACGACGTCCTCAGATACTTCGGCGTCAGGGTTAGGGAGCCCCCCATAAACATCTCCGCGGAACTCCCGGAGAGCGTTAAGTCAGTCATGCGTTCCTGGGCCGAGGACTCGATGAAGCAGTATAGCGACCTCGTGAGGGAGGCGGAGTCCCTCATGGGCCAGGTCAGTGACGCCTACAAGGCGCAGATGCTTGACCTGCTCCAGCAGGCGGCTGACTACGCATCCCACGGGAACCAGTCCCTCGAGGCAGGGGACTACTACAGCGCGGCCTCGGACTACTTCGCCGCGACGATATACGCTGACGAGGCGGTCTGGATCGGCAAGATAGTCACTGGTCAGGCAACGATAAACGACCTCCTCTCGGAAGCCAGGTCAGCCGTGAATGAGGCCCTGAACAAGTACGAGTCCTTGGTCAAGGACAGGTTCGCCGGCGGCGCAGACGCGTCCTACGTCACCGTGCTGGCTGAGGTCGGTAGGAGGGTTGTGGAGGCTAACGCCAGCTTGGCGCAGGCGGAGGAGAGCCCGAGCGTGCCTGACCTCGTCTATATCAAGTGGAGAGCTAGGTCCGCTATAGACTGGATGGATATGTTGGACGCTATCAACGCCTCCGGGAAGTTCGTCCCTGCCGTGACCCTGAAGACAACGGCCTTCCTCATGGCGTACTTCGCTGAGTCAGTCGCTTCCTACGTCGAGTCCTTAACGGGGCAGTCCCTCACCACCGTATGGACGTACGTGGAGGAAGCGAAGACCCTCGCTGACAGAGACCCGTACGCATCCCTCGGTGCAGCACTCCTAGCCTCGGCTAGGTTGTCAGCGGCCGTTAATCAGGCGTTCTCAATAGACCCTAAGGGCGTCGCGGACGCCCTCAAGATCATGGCCCTCAGGGCAGTGAGTGCCTCGGAGGAGAGGGGGATAGAGCCCGCGGTCACCATCGCCTACATACAGAGGGGTGACGGGATGCTTGAGGCAGGGCGCTACAGCGACGCGATAGCGTTCTACGACCTGGCCGTTATCAACACGGTCGCCTACACGTCCATGATCCCCGTTAGCGGCGCTCCTTCCCAGACAACCACGCCGATCAGCACAGAGACACCCGCGGCAACGCCCACAACAACTACTCCTGCGACTTATGAGGCGAGGCCACCGATCCTGACAGTTGTGGCGCTAATCGCTGCGGCGTTGGCGGGTTTCGGCGCCGGGTACGTGGTTAGGAAGGCATGAGAGTTTTTCCGGGCCCTAAATAACGACTTCCTCGAACTCGCGGAGGATCTCCTTAGCGAGTTTCTTCACCTCGTTGCTG
Source organism: Desulfurococcales archaeon (assembly GCA_015521325.1). Classification (GTDB taxonomy): domain Archaea; phylum Thermoproteota; class Thermoprotei_A; order Sulfolobales; family NBVN01; genus WAOK01. Next base: position 22,881 of record WAOK01000028.1, read on the forward strand.
ACCTCTATTACCATAACGCCCTTACCCGGGACACCGAAGACGATGCAGTAATTCTTTGGTGCCTCAGCGAAGGCTGGGAGGGCCAGGAGGTCCTCTTCCCCGTCGACGAGGATCAGCGTCTTCTCACCGTTCTCGGCGGCCCTTATCGCCTCCTTAATGGCTTCGTAGGCCTCCTCGGTTATATGGGAGCGGGGGTTCCGCACCTTAATAATCTTATCGAAGTTCTCCTCACTGACCCAGTAACCGCTGAACCTCCTCCTAGTCCTCCCATCTATGACGCATACGTGGGGAACTGCCCCCACGACCTCTAGGGTCTGACATATCACGTCCCCTACGCCGATTACCCTGCCGCACTCCTTCAGGTAGGCAGCCACCTGCTTCGCTGTTGTGAAGGGCTCGCTCCCTTCGAATAGCTTCCCGAACGTGGGCCTGGCTAGCCTTGGCCTGAGGTGTTCGGGGAGGCGGAGGGCCCTCAAGGAAGCTCCACCTCATCGGTCGTGGCGAGTACGGCTCCCTCGCGGAGCATCTCCTTGAGGGCCTTCTCCACCCCCTCCTCCGTCACCCCGCGGGTTAGGTCAACCAAAACGACTGCCTCATAGCCCAGGGCCAGCGCGTCTAGTACCGTGGCCCTCACGCAGTAGTCTGTCGCGACCCCCACCACGAAGACCCTCCTTATCCCGGCCTTGCTGAGGAGGTAGTGAAGCTCTGTGCCGTCGAAGGCCGAGTACGCCTCCTTGTCAGGCTCGGTTGCCTTGCTAATGATTATCGCATTACCCGGCAGCCCGGTCGCCGGGTGGAACTCCGCCCCCTTGGTACCCTTCACGCAGTGGGGCGGCCACGGCCCTCCCCTCTCCCTAAAGCTCATGTGGTTCGGCGGGTGCCAGTCCCTGCTGGCATAAACCCTCAGTCCGGCGTTGGTGAACCTCCTCACGAGCTCACCGATCTTCGGCGCTATCTCCGAGCACCCCTTGACCGGGAGCGCCCCTCCCTCGCAGAAGTCGTTCTGCATGTCCACGACGATCAGTGCTGACCTTCCGTTAGCGGCCACTCTCATCGGTGTCCACCGAATAATTAGTGGGGTCAGGCTCATAAGTTGGGGGCTTCGCGACAAAAGAATGTATCCACTAAATACAAAAATAGTGCGTGGAACCCAACCGCGAACCGTAACACCCCGGCACACACCTTTAATACCCCATCTACCTACTAACACTAACGGCGCACAACACTCACATACGCCGCGGCCCCAAGCGGCGGCTAGTCCGGACAGGGGCGGAGCCCCAGAATGAAGGAACGCCTCCGGCCGCGGCGACAATGACGCTCACACATCGATGGGGTCCCGAACAAGGCGGGGCACTAACCCCGTCACGTTCGGGGCCGACAGGGGCCGCCTCGGGTCACGCAACAGGCCCGTACTCCCCGCCCCGCGGCCTGCGGCCGCGATTCCGGTTGATCCTGCCGGACCCGACCGCTATCGGGGTGGGGCTAAGCCATGGGAGTCGAGCGCCCCGGACACCGGGGCGCGGCGCACGGCTGAGTAACACCTGGCTAACCTGCCCTCGGGACGGGGATAGTCCCGGGAAACTGGGGCTAATCCCCGATAGGGGGAGTGGCCTGGAAGGGTACTCCCCCGAGAGGGTGCAGCGGGGATGTCCGCTGTGCCGCCCGAGGATGGGGCCAGGTCCCATCAGGTAGTTGGCGGGGTAACGGCCCGCCAAGCCGATAACGGGTAGGGGCCGTGGGAGCGGGAGCCCCCAGATGGGCCCTGAGACAAGGGCCTAGGCCCTACGGGGCGCACCAGGCGCGAAACCTCCGCAATGCGGGCAACCGTGACGGGGTCACCCCGAGTGCCCCCTTACGGGGGCTGTTCC
>WAOK01000029.1 GCA_015521325.1 Desulfurococcales archaeon
CGAGAACCTCCTCCATCACCTCCCTCACCTCGGCCTCGCTCGGCGGCCTTACCCTAGCCCTGGCGGGCCTGCCCTTGGGTGAGGGAGCCATTGCCTCGGGGTCGAAGTGCACCCTATCGAGGGCGAAGCCCTGGTACATGAGCGGGACATCAATATGAACCTCCCCACGGGGGGCCACATGAATAATTGGTGGGCCAACGACGACGAACTTAAGCACATCCCTAGCAACCTCAATGGCCTCATCCGGACCCACACGGCCAAGGGAGAGCCTGACCAATCCTGCCGCACCAAGAGCTTTCTATGACAGAGAATAATTAATGAAGGAGATAAGGGTGCCCACAATCAATGAGCAGAAAAGCAATAGAACGTGAGGTGGTAAAGAGCTACGGCGCCGAATTACTAGTTAACTGGACTGGAGGGGAAGTAACAGCCCATGAGATCATAAAAGGCGCCCTTAAACAGCGGGTGCAACAAGCGTCAGGCATCCTCATCAGTCCAAGACGTTGCTCGGTACTCTATGAATCGGTGGGCATACCTGACCAGTCCCGGAAGCGCTAGTATGTCTCAAAGGTAGGGCTCGACTTAATACCTATCCGGGGTACCTTGCTCGTGCCATTATTTATGAGCCCCGGCAAATAATGAGGGATTCCTCGGTATCTCTACTCAGGGGGCGAGTACTGCCCTTATTTGCTTAATTATCTGGCGAGCCCGTTCTACGCTCCTTAACACGTATTCGTTAGCTGATCTCTGGTTACTTTCCACGAATGCCTCAAGTTCCCCAAGTATCTTCCGTAGTGCCTCATTCCGCTGGTATTCATTGAGGGCTTTCTCTGCTTGGAGTTTTGGTCCGCCCTCCATGAAGCCCTCCGGGAAGTACCAGTCCTTAAACCATGTGAAGCCCAGGACAAATAGTTTGTGGCCTAGCCTCGTTGCTGGTGGGGGCACGCCTAGCTCGAGAGCTTTCATCGTCTCCACGTCCCTGTAGTACTCAACGAATAGTCTCTCACCACCTTCTAGGGCATCGGCCACCGTCTTGAGGACAACGTCTTCTACGGGGCTGTCGAAGTACTTGATTGTCTTCCCACAGATCCTCGGTTCGGGAGCTATTCCGAATACCTCTATCCACGGCCTATAATAGGGGGGCCTACCAGTAAATATCTTCATGTGGAGCAAGTCCTCCCTACAGGCGCCCTTCTCAATCACTACGTCAGCATTAATCTCCTCAGCAAACCTCCCCTGCCGAACCCTAGCAGCTCTCACTGTGTAGGAGCTCACCCTAATTCCATTCCTTATGAGGGCTTTGAGCGGATCCACCCTCATTTGGCAAATTCCCGTAGGGATCTAGTTAATCGCCACTAATTTTCTTCCTTAAACCTCGTTGCTTCATTATATAGTACCGACCGATACTTATACCCTGTTAACAGTGTTAATGGTGGGTTACTTGTCTGGGATAAAGTTAAAGAAACCGGTTAGGCTGAGTCCCAGTGAGTATTACCGCGACATAATCGACTATGTTGACGAAAGACCTGTCTTCAGGTTCTACGCAGCAGGTGAATGGGCTAAGGGGGCGAGGGTGAGGGACATCAGGAGCCCCATCGACTTAAGCACCATAGCAGGCTTCTATGTCCCCGGCCGTGACGCCATCGATAACACCTTAGAGAGGGTCTACCGAAGTGGAAGGTGGTCGGCAAGGAACACGCCAGGCGAGAGGAGACTGGGGATCCTTGAGAGGATGGCTGACCTCATAGAGGAGCACAGGGATGAGATTGCTGAGGCTCTCATTCTTAATGCTGGCAAGCCCGTGAAGTCGGCCTACGGCGAGGTAGACGCGAGCATTGACAGGCTACGTAGGGCACCTCTGGATGTGAGGAAGCTAGTGGGTGATTACATACCTGGCGACTGGGACGAGCACACATTAGAGAGTGAGGGACTCGTTAGAAGGGAGCCTTACGGTGTCGTCCTAGCGATAATACCTTTCAACTACCCGTTCTTCGACACGGTCAACAAGTTCACATACAGTTTCCTAGCGGGTAACGCCATAGTTATCAAGCCACCGAGTGCTGACCCGATACCGGTGTTCTACCTGGTTAAGCTCGCCCTCGAGGCCGGGGTCCCACCGGAGGCGATTGCATTACTGCCAGTACCGGGTAATGAGGCAGATAGCCTAGTCTCTGATAGGAGAATTCGTGTTATCAGCCTGACAGGGAGTACCGAAACCGGTTTGAGAGTATTAAAGAAAGCAGGGATAAAGCAGTTCATTATGGAGCTCGGTGGCGGAGACCCGGCAATAGTCCTAGACGACGCCGATCTGGCGATGGCGGCCTCCAAGATAGCTACGGGAATAATGAGCTATAGCGGCCAGAGATGCGATTCCATAAAACTCGTTCTCGTCGAGGAGCCGGTGTATGAAGAGCTTAAGAGACTCCTTATTGAAGAACTTAAGAATGCTAGGATAGGTGACCCGAGAGATCCAAGTATCAATATGGGCCCCCTTATAGATCCCCAAACAGCGGACGAGGTCATGGAAGCTGTTAGTGAGGCCCTGAGGGCTGGTGCCACGCTACTTCATGGAGGACGGAGACTCGGCCCTAATTACGTGGAGCCGACGCTAGTGGAGGTCAAAAATAAGGAAGTACTTAAAAAGCTCAAGCTCTTCAGGGAGGAAATATTCGCTTCGATAGCAGCGATATCGCCGGTCAAGGACATTGATGAAGCAATAGAGATAGCTAATGCCAGGAGATACGGTCTGGACGCCGCCATATTCGGTAGAGACATTAATAAGATAAGGAAACTCATAAGGCACCTCGAGGTAGGAGCAATATACATAAACGAGTATCCTAGGCACGGCATAGGATACTACCCATTTGGCGGCAGAAAAGACTCTGGAATAGGCCGTGAAGGCATAGGCTACAGCATTGATCAGGTCACGGCGCTGAAAACCATAGTCTACAATTATAAAGGGAGAGGCATCTGGGAGTACATGTAGTTTATTAATCAATAACCACTAATTTCCGGACTACATTCGCATAACTGAGATGCTTCCTTCACTGCCAGCACGGGAGAATCACTAGTTGGAAGCCAGAGCTATGGCGTAGGCTAGTGAACTGAATACTATAATGTAACACAGTCCCGGGAGGAAGTGAGCGATGAATGTATTTGATCCTTTGCTGGGGTCTTCTCGCCCCCAACGCTCCATCAGCTTGTCTAATTCTTTCTGGGAATAGAACCGGTGATAATTCCTCGTAGCAACGGCGGCATGTATTATGCGATTAAAGCCGAGTATGGGGAGCGAGGCAAACACTGCGGACAGAATAGATAGGACATGGCACGTACTCGGCATCACACAGACGTACAGGGCCAAGAACCACAGAGTAAGTAGCACATTCGAGGAGGGTATACCTACAATACGCCTCCTTTTGATCGCTCACTCTTCTGTTCACCTTATCTTTACCAGACAAAAGTGTCAAGTAGGTGACACCCCCGATACTGCTTAAGAGTAAGGTAGAAGATCATCAGCGCGTCTCTCCTGGTTAGTATATTTATACAAAAGGAGTATTGACCACTCCCAAAGTTCTGCTTTAAATGAAGCGAAAGGTTGCAAGTAAAGCGGTCGGCTTGGACCCCTCTTTCTGCTAGTGTCATGCCGGCATTACTTCTACGGTCGTTCTGAGAGCCGGTATCTCGCATGCTAGGTGGAGCCCGTCGGCTAAGGGCACCGTAGTGGCTACGAACACTGTTAGGCCGGTGCCGAAGGTTGTGGAACTAATGATTGGCTCGATTCCTGGCGGTGCCTGCACACTGCTCAGTAGCGTAGTGTTGGCTTCGTAGTTGCCCGGCTGGACACCGTATGCCTGGATGAAGAGCTCGGCATAAGATCCCGGGATAGTGTACCCCTTAATCACGTATGTTATGGACTCGTTGCCTGGCTGTGTAATTAGGGAGTATATGATGGCCGTGTTATTCCTTTGAGA
>WAOK01000030.1 GCA_015521325.1 Desulfurococcales archaeon
AAGGTGAAGAAAAGGATTTCTGCGACCTCCTCCAGAGCGTGGATGACTTACTCCACAGGGAAGGGCTAGGTGGGGTACTCAAGAAGCTGGGCACCTACCCCACGTTTCTCGACTACCTCCAGCACAGGCACAGTAAGCTGATCGAGGAAGCCGATAGGAGAGGTGAGAAGCTAGAGGTCTTCGTTCACGTCTTCGTGCCGATACTGCCTAGGGGGCTAATTATGAGGGTCGCCCAGTCCCTCGGTATATTCCTCCTATCCCGCTCAGGCAATACCAGCGGACCGGCCAATGGGCTGAGGATATACGTCGATTTCTTAGGGACGTCCGTATCATGCAGGAACGCAGCCGAACTCATGAGGGAGCTAATGAAGTGCGGCAGGGAAATAGAGTGCTTCTGTGAAGAGAGAGCCGCCGAGTTAGAGGTGAGTCAGGCGGTTATGGACGTCCAGTGCGAGTCCGTCAGCGCCGGAGAGGGTACCGAACCCACCGAATCCCAGAAGATCGCGGACAATCTCCTCAAGAGGCTATTGAGTGATGAGAGACACTTCCTTATCCTGGTTGGCGAAGTTCCCAAGGACATACTTGTCGACCTAGCTTCGGAGCTCGTGCGGCATGAGGCAAGAGCAAATGATGAGGCGCCAGCGTCGAGCCGAATCCTCATAGGCGTGCCCAAGTACCCTCCCCACCTAACCGCTAGGGAGAAGGGGCTTGTTTACGACCTAGACACTAACCTACTAGACATAGATGAGAGCTGTGCTGATGGTGAGGATACCGTCACTATAAAGGATGTTGAGAATAGGAAAGGCACCTCACGTAATCCATGTGGAGGGAGGGTTGGATGCAAATACCAGGTCAGCTTCGTACCACTCACACTATTAGCGAGGTGAGGCCGCATGCCCAGGAGCTCTGCACGCATATATGTTATCGACATAACCCCCCAGAAGGATCTACAGGGATTCTTTGTAACAGGTAGTAGGGATACAGGATTATCGAAGTCCATCACCAGTTTAGGCATATTATTATCTACGGGTGTGAGACAGGAGCTTAAAGTCGATAATTTGCGGTTCCGTGTCCTCATTGTGCGGGAGGACCTCATCAAATTAGTTAAGGTCGACGCTGTGATGAGTCCTCCCCGAGGTGGCGGAAAAAAGAAGAAATTAAAATACGCTGGGCCAGTTTTCAGGTTAGCTGCTGGCAACCCTATCTTCGGTATTGGGGTGAACGAGATCTATTACGACCCTGAAGAGATGACCGGTGATACCTCAGTAGTGCATGTCAGAAGGGCTGTTCAGCTACCGAGAATGAGGGAAGCCCCAGACTACAGCGTGAGAGAGTTCAGCGAGTTGGGGATTTATGCCCTGATAGCACCATACGATAGAATAGGTACTGCGACGAAGATAATGGTGCTACAGACATCGACGATGATGTGCATTCTCGCAGATCTCCTAGAAAAAGCGTGTAAGAATAGGTGCAACGGACGGCTCAAAGACCTCGTTAAGAGGTCAAGGTGTGTGCTACCAAAGATCGATCCCTATAAAGGTAAAAGGAACGCCATCGCCGGCGATACCTTACTCGCCCTCATTGGGCTAGCCAGGGACTTCGCTACAGCGAACAGCTACTTCAGGCTCATTAGTTCATTAGAGACGACGGCCGTTTGGAAACCGAAAAGTAAGGACGAGACGGAGCAGATTCTTGATACCCTGACTAAGATCATTGATGCCGTTATTGAGCAGGGATACGGTGCGGCACTGAACATACACCCGTGCATAGCCGAGGCTCTCTCCCTTTCACCTCCTTGCAGAGAGAACGATGATGGTCGATTATCATCGATGGTCTATGGCAGGGTGGTTGGAAAGTTCAATTCGATAATGAGGAGTCTTAAGGAGAGTGACCTCAGCAGATCCCGGGAGAAGGTGTGCCACGTTATTGACTGGACTGAGCAGATGGGGCCCGTGGACGCCGCGCTAACCCTGATCACGAACCACATACTCACCAGTGGCTCGCGTGTTATGCCAGAGCACACAGTAATAGCTGCTACGCCGCTGTCGTTCACAAACGCGTTCGTAGCTACCTCCTACCTTCAGAGAGTAGGGAGGGAGCTGGGTGAGGGGGCAAGGGCCGAGATAGTCATGACTTCGGGGACAGATCCGGTTGGGCCCGCCGCCACCGCTAAGTACGTAGAGGGTCTGTTCGGCGGGGGTGAGTGCGAGACGGTGGTCTACCATGCTGGGGGCCCGACGGCCCACACGCTCATAATGAGCTATGAGCTGAGTAAGTGGGCCGGGGCAG
>WAOK01000031.1 GCA_015521325.1 Desulfurococcales archaeon
ACCTCCAGTTTGTCACAGATATTCAACAAATTCTCAAACCAGGCCTCACCGGCTCAGCCACCGTAAGGATCACTGGCTTCTCAGTTTTGTCGGGCGGGCAGGTGGCGAGGAGCATCCCCTGCGACTCCAGCCCGGCCATCTTCTTCGGCTTGAGGTTCGCCACCACGATCACGTACTTACCGACGAACCACTCGGGGTCGTACCACGGGAGGAGGCCGGCCAGTATCTGCCTCTCCTCCCCGCCCAGGTCAACAACTAACCTGATCAGCTTCCTAGAACCCCTAACCTTCTCGGCCTCCTTCACGAGCCCTACCCTCAGGTCGACCTTCTTGAACTCTTCAAAGGTTATGTAACCCTCCCCCTCAGGCATTCAAGGCCACCGACTACCAATAAGGGAGCGGAATAAAACCGTTCACGGCCTCGGTAGGGTCAGGCTCAGCTCACCGATCACGCGATGGCGTAGGCCACCTCACAGGCCCGGATAAGTTACTCTCTGAGGAAGGAAAAATCCGTATCACCCAATGCCTCCCTCGTCCTTTTTGATCAGTCGACGTATTCCCTTGACTTATGGCGGTGATCGCCTCAGGCACGTGCTTTTATTTGGTGGGTGGTAACTGGATACGGTGTCCAGTAATGGATAAGGCAATAGCGGTCATCGTGGCGGCGCTGGTTCTTGTGGCAGCGTTCAGCGCCTACAGCTTCTACCAGGTGCAGACCCTGAGCTCTAAGGTGTCCAGCATATCGGCACAGGGCGCCACGAAGGAGGACGTGCAGTCGATAGCGCAGTCCGTCCAGGAGATCCAGGAGGCGATAACGAACCTGAGCACCGCCGTGGCGGAGCTCAACACGAGGATATCGCAGACCCAGGGCCTGAGCGAGGAAATAAAGAACCTCAGCACAAGCATCGAGCAGCTGAGGGAGTACGTAAGCGAGGAGGTCAGCAAGCTGAGGGAGGAACTGAAGTACCCCATAACACTGACCGACGCGCTCGGCAGGTCAGTCACCTTCACTCACCCACCTCAGAGGATAGTCTGCACGGCGCCCTCGGCCACCGAGATAGTGTTCGCCGTCGGTGCTGGGGACTCCGTGATCGGCGTTGACCAGTACAGCAACTACCCGCCGGAGGTCGTAGAGGGTAAGGAGACAGGCAAGATCGCCGTCGTCGGGGGGTTCTCCACAGTTAATGTGGAGAAGATAGCCGAGCTAAAGCCCGACATCGTCTTCATGACCCCGGGCGTGCAGGAGAAGTTCGTGAAGCCGCTCGAGAACCTCGGGATAACTGTCTTCGTCCTCTGGGAGGGGAGCATAGGGGACGTCTACAGGTCTATACTGACGGTCGGCCTAATAACGGATCACTTCGACCAGGCAGCCTCACTGGTTCAGAACATAAGCGAGAGGATAGCGTTAACCCACCAGGCGGTCATCAAGTACCTCAACGCAACAGGTGAGGAGCCGCTCAAGGTCTACTACGAGCTATCCTTCGACTACTGGACTGTCGGATCGGGTTCATTCATAAACGACATATTATCCCTCGCCGGAGGCGTCAACATATTCGGGAACGAGTCAATGGCCTACTTCCAGGCATCGCCGGAGGCAGTGATTGAGGCCAACCCGGACGTGATAATAACGACAGGGATGGGCGGGTGGTACGGCCCGCCCCAGCAGATCATCCAGAGAATAATCAGCAGGCCCGGGTGGGGCGACATAACGGCGGTCAAGGAAGGGAGGGTCTACGTACTCAACGGCACACTGGAGGACATACTCGTTAGGCCCGGCCCAAGGATAGCGGCCGCCGTCGAGGTGATAGCGAGGATACTGTACCCGCAGGCCTTCGGCATCAGCGAGGTACCCAACATCATTAACGACACAGTCGCCCAGGAATGGGGTATAGACCTTGGCACAGGCTGAGGGCGAGGTAAGAGAATATTTTTTAACCAGGAAAAAGAGGCTTGCCTTCACAACAGCGGCCTTCACAGCCCTCCTCGCGGCTGCCCTAGCAATTCACCTCTCACTAGGCCCAACAATAAGGCCGCCCAACGAGGTGATATCGGCGTACCTGTCAGGTGACCCCGTAGCGGCCTACAGGGTATGGAGGGCGGCCTCAGCAGCCCTCGCCGGGGCGGCCCTCGCTGCCTCCGGGCTACTGGTTCAGTCAGCAACGAGGAACCCGATAGCTGACCCATACATACTCGGCATAAGCTCCGGGGCACTCTTCGCCGTCACACTAACCTTCATAAAGGTCCCGCCGGCCCCCTACCTAGTTAGGCCGGCCGCCGCCGCGGCCGGAGGTGTGGCGGCATACATGATAACGCACGCCATAGCTAAGAGGTCTGGCTACACACCCTCCTCCCTAGCCCTCGCGGGGATAGCGGTCGGGGTAACGTTTTCGGCCGCCTCCCTCCTGCCCCTATACATAGCGTTCTTCGATGCGCAGAAGGTGCTGCAGTGGTTCTTCGGCTCATTCATAGGCTCTGACCCCGCCTCCGTAGCGGGCGCCGCCGCAGCCGCGGCCCTATCCGTGACGGCAGCCGCGGCTTTATCAAAGGAGCTCACCGTCTCAAAAGTCAGTGACTCAGTGCTGGCGGCCGAGGGGGGCCGCCCGGAGAGGGTGAGGGCCGCCGCGTCCTTCGCTGCCGCTGTCTCATCATCGCTGACGGTCGCCTGGTTCGGGGTCATAGGCTTCGTCGGCCTCGCCGCCCCCCACCTTGGTAGGAAGGCGGTCGGCTCAGGCCACGTAGGCCTCCTCCTCATACCCTCAGCCCTCGCCGGGGGGATCATAACGGTATCCGCCGACGCCTTCGCCAAGTACGCCTTCCTCCCGCTCGAGATACCCGTGAACATCGTCGTCATGATCGTCGGCGGCCCGGCGCTGGCGGCTGCGGTGATGGGGATAGCGAGAGAGGCCGGGGCCCTGTGAGGGCTCCCTAATCCCTCCGGCTGATGAGGAAGATCATGACCCTATTCCCTAGGGGGTACGTGTATGTGAGGGGCACCCCCGTGAGGGCCGCCGCAATCGCCGCTAGCTGCGTGCCCCCACTGATGTCGAGGATCTTAGGCCCCGCCTCCTCGATAGCCCCCCTGACCAGCTCAATGACCTTCCTAGGGGGTAGGCCCGGCCTTGGGGCCATGGGCGCTGACCAAACACCCTTGACCAGGCCCGCATCCTTTAAGGCCTCCAGGACCTCGTGGCTGAAGGACGCCGCCGGGACCCTCCCCTCCACAACCTCAGGGCTCGTGACGACCTTAACGGGGTAGGGGTAATTAACCGCCGCGACAGCGACCAGGATCTGGGGGCTGAACCCCAGCGTCACTGTGTCGGGGACGGCCTCATAGCTGACCAGCCCCCTAGCGAGCTCGAGAGCGGAGCGCACGTCCCGCTTTATGACGGTCACCCACTCCCTAAGCAAGTTAGGGTCCTTCTGATAGACCGTGAAAACCTTCAGCCACAACCCCCTACCCGCCTCAGCACCGGCCACGTCACTCACCTCGACCGACCCGGTATGCGGGCCTGAGGTATGATTATCAGGTCCTTACCCCCTGCCCCGGCCCACTTACTCAGCTCATAGCTCATTATGAGCGTGTGGGCCGTCGGGCCCCCAGCATGGTAGACCACCGTCTCGCACTCACTCCCACCGAACAGACCCTCTACGTACTTAGCGGTGGCGGCGGGCCCAACCGGATCTGTCCCCGAAGTCATGACTATCTCGGCCCCCGCTCCCTCACCCAGCTCCCTCCCTACCCTCTGAAGGTAGGAGGCAGCTACGAACGCGTTTGTGAACGACAGCGGCGTAGCAGCTATTACTGTGTGCTCCGGCATAACACGCGAGCCACTGGTGAGTATGTGGTTTGTGATCAGGGTTAGCGCGGCGTCCACGGGCCCCATCTGCTCAGTCCAGTCAATAACGTGGCACACCCTCTCCCGGGATCTGCTGAGGTCACTCTCCTCAAGACTCCTCATTATCGAATTGAACTTTCCAACCACCCTGCCATAGACCATCGATGATAATCGACCACCCTCATTCCCTCTGCAAGGAGGTGAAAGGGAGAGAGCCTCGGCTATGCACGGGTGTATGTTCAGTGCCGCACCGTATCCCTGCTCAATAACGGCATCAATAATCTTAGTCAGGGTATCAAGAATCTGCTCTGTCTCATCCTTACTTTTCGGTTTCCAAACGGCCGTCGTCTCTAACGAACTAATGAGCCTGAAGTAGCTGTACGCTGTAGCGAAGTCCCTAGCTAGCCCAATGAGAGCGAGTAAGGTATCACCGGCGATGGCGTTCCTTTTACCTTTATAGGGATCGATCTTTGGTAACACACACCTTGACCTCTTAACGAGGTCTTTGAGCCGTCCGTTGC
>WAOK01000032.1 GCA_015521325.1 Desulfurococcales archaeon
CCGGAACCTCTTGCCCCTCGCCACCTCCTCCTTAACCATTCTCCCGTCGACGAACTCCCTCACGAGCACCTCTTCGTCGCAGACGTGTATGACGAAGGTCCTCGGCACATCAACTACCCATAAGGGCTCGCTCTAGGGCTTATACGTTTCTCCCGACCTCAGTTTATACGCTCGTCCCCACAATATTTTAGGGTCTGGGAACGTGTCATCGAGGTCTTCTCGGAAGGTCTTAGCGGAGCTCCTGTGGGCGGAGAAGTACAGGCCGAGGTCCCTCGACGAGATCGTTAACCAGGAAGAGATAGTGGCGAGGCTGAAGCGGTTCGTGAAGGAGAAGAACATGCCGCACCTCCTCTTCGCCGGCCCTCCGGGCACCGGCAAGACCACAGCCGCCCACGCACTGGCACATGACATGTTCGGCGAGGACTACAGGATGTACATGCTAGAGCTCAACGCCAGCGACGAGAGAGGCATCGACGTCATCAGGTCGAAAGTGAAGGAGTTCGCCAGGAGCAGGCTCCCCGCTAACATACCATTCAAGATAGTGCTCCTCGATGAAGCCGACAACATGACCTCCGACGCCCAGCAAGCCCTGAGGAGGCTCATGGAGATGTACGTCGCGGTCACTAGGTTCATACTCATAGCGAACTATCCGAGCAAGATAATCGAGCCGATCCAGTCCAGGTGCGCCGTCTTTAGGTTTACCCCCCTCAAGAAGGAGGACGTGATCTCTAGGCTCTCATGGATATGTAAGCAGGAGGGGGTGAAGTGCGAGACCGACGCCCTCGAAGCGATCTACGAGATAAGTGAGGGGGACATGAGAAAGGCGATAAATGTGCTCCAGACAGCCGCGGCCCTAGGGGAGGTGAGCGTATCCAACGTCTACAAGGCAGTGGGCTTGGCGCACCCGAAGGAGGTGAGGGAGATGATAAGGATAGCACTCTCCGGCGACTTCATGGGGGCGAGGGATCAGCTGAGGAGGCTTATGATAAACTACGGCCTCTCCGGCGTGGACATAGTGAAGCAGATACACAGGGAGATATTCGGGCCGAACCTCGACATACCAGAGAAGCTTAGGGTCGAGATAGCTGACTACCTGGGCGAGATACAGTTCAGGATGGTCGAGGGCGCCGACGAGGAGATACAGCTCAGCGCCCTCCTCGCGCGCCTCGTCTACATGGGGAAGCGCGGGGGCTGATAGGTGAAGGGGCTTGCCGACCAGGAGACTGCCGTGGGTGATTAAGTATAGGCCGAAGCGGATCGAGGACGTGGTTAATCAGGATAAGGCGAAGGAGCTGGTCATACCCTGGATCAGGTCATGGCTCGAGGGAAGGCCGAGGAAGAAGGCAGCCCTCTTCTACGGCCCGCCCGGCTCCGGGAAGACGTCGATGGCTGAGGCCATAGCGCATGAGTATGGCCTCGAGATCGTTGAGATGAACGCCAGCGACTACAGGAGGGCCTCAGACATAGAGAGGGTAGCGAAGGTGGCCGCCTCTCAGAGGGGCCTCTTCGGCAGGGGGAAGCTCATACTCCTTGATGAGGTCGACGGGCTCTCGGGCCTCGCCGATAAGGGGGCGATAGAGGCTATCTTGTCGCTCATAAACATAACGAAGAACCCCATAATCATGACAGCCAACGACCCCTGGTCTCCGAGTCTGAGGCCCTTAAGGGACGCCGCCCTCATGGTGGAGTTCAGGAGGCTCACGAAGACCATGGTGAAGAGGGTGCTGAGGAGGATCTGCGCCAGCGAGGGAATAAAGTGCGAGGAGGAGGCGATAGACTTCATTGCGGAGAGGGCTGAGGGTGACCTCAGGTCAGCCATAAACGATCTACAGGCGCTGGCTGAGGGCTATGGCGTCGTCACACTCGAGGCGGCGAGAACAATACTGAGGCAGAGGGACAGGGTACTCCCGCCGTACGAGGTCGTGAGGAGGATCATCATATCGAAGTACGCGTGGCAGGCTAAGAGAGCCGCGAACCTAACCGACCTTGCCCCAGACGAGCTCATGCAGTGGATCCATGAGAACCTGCCGAGGCAGATAACCCACCCCGAGGATCTTTGGAGGGCGTACGAGGCCCTCTCGAGGGCGGACGTCTTCTTCGGGAGGATAAGGAGGACCGGTGCTTGGGACCTCCTCCCCTATGCTGTCGAGCTCATGACTGCTGGCGTCGCCCTCGCCATAACGAAGGACATGAAGTCTAAATATCGTTGGGTCAAGTACTCCTTCCCGCAGAAGATCCAGCTAATGGCTAAGACGAAGGAGGTTAGGGCCATAAGGGATGAGATAGCTGAGGCGGTGTCGAGGCACATAAAGACGTCAAAGCGGAAGGTGAGGGCTGACGTCCTCCCATTCCTCACGGTCATATTCCAGCACGGCGACCCAGCGTACGCCGCCGCCATCGCCATAGGCCTGGGGCTGGGTGACTCAAGCATCAAGTACTTGGCACAGGAGAGAGCCCCACAGATAATGAAGCTCGTTGCCGCAATGAAGAGAGAACTCGGCAAGATTGAGAGGGAGGAAGCCCGCAGGAGAGAGGAAGTGAAGAAAGAGAGATCGGTGACTAAGCCTGCTACAGAGGAGGTTAAGGGGGCTAAGAAAGAAGAGAAAGAGAAGGGAAAGAGAAAGAGGAGGAAGAAGGAGAAGCCCGCTGGGCGCGGGCTCGACGCGTTCTTCAAGAAGGGTTAGACACTTATTAGGAACTCTTTTATCGCCCTAGCCAGCTTGCTGTTGCTGTAGTCGCATATCCTTGACTTGCCGAGGGTGTAGCACTCCAGCACCCCTGCCTCGGTGAGGAACCTTATGTGTGCGTGCACCACGTTGTAGTTCAGGCCCGTAAGCCTAGCTATCCTTGTTATGTTGAGGGGCCCGTTCCTCGCTATTACCTGGAGGATCTTCACCCTCCCTGGGCTCGACATTATCTCCCATATCTCCGCCATCACCATCCCCGCCTTATGCCGAGTTGCTCGTCGATGAAGCGTATGAGGCCCTCGAGCGGTGAGGCGTTGTACCCTATGTACGTGCTCCTCCCGCGCCTCCCCTTCATACTCTTCTTCGTAACTACCACACCCCTCCTCGCTAGGTCCATGACGTACTCATAGACCTTCGTGTGACCCCTCGGCCTCTCACCGATCTCCCTGCACAGCTCCCTGTACCTCTCCTCGACCTCCCCTATCCTCACGAACGCCTCACCGGTCTCGAGGAGGAGCTGAGCAGCTGCCTTGAGCAGGAGTAAGTGATGAACGCTGAGCGACTGGAGTATCTCCTGCACCTGCACGAGGCTGTCATCCACCGTCGGCATCACGTGCCTCACGTGCATCGGGAGGAGCCTCAAGGGGCCCTTACCCTCCCTGGCGAGGTACTCTGCGTACTTCCCCGCCCTGTGCAGCAGGACTATCGCTGTCCTGGCGCTGCCCGGGCCCCCGTTGTTCACCCCTATCGCCTCGGCTATCACGTCCACCGCGCCCTCGTCCACTGTGCCCTCCCTGAACGCCTCCCTCACCCTGTCCCAGAGTATTGTGCGGAGCTGGTTCGAGGTGTATGGCTTGAACGTTATCAGGTTCCTCGTCACGTAGTCCCCGAGGCCCTCGTCGAGGGAGGCGTAGAGGGAGCCGAGCCCGAACCTTATTATGTAGATGAAGCTCATCCTCTTCCTCCTACCCCTGAAGATGTCGTCGTATAGCCTCACCAGGAAGAAGAGTTCGTCCCTGCTGAGCTGCCTGGTCAGCTGGTCGAAGTCGTCGAGCGTTACTATGGCGTATGTGTCACTCCTCTCCATGTACTCGAGTATTGCCTCAGCGTAGTCCCTGGGAGCGAAGCCTCTGTCCGGGAAGCTCATCCCGAGCCCGTTCTTTATCTCCCTGAGTACGCTGGAGAGGGAGCGGTGCTTCTGGCAGTTTATGTGGATGTACTTCAGCCTGACACCGTACCTGCTCCACGCGAGTTCGCTGAAGTAGGAGCCGAACAGCTTCGTGGTCACTGTCTTCCCCACGCCCGTCCTCCCCGTTATCAGTACCCTAACGCTTACCTCACCCGGGGCCTCAACGAGTGCCTTGAAGTAGGATGCGAGGAGCTTTACCTCCTCCTCCCTGTGGGGGAGTCTCTCCGGTACGTAGTCGGGGTCCAGCGCTGCCTCGTTCTTGAATATTGTTGGGGCCCTTAACTCGCTCTCTATGATGCTGTCGATGCTCACCAATACTTTCACCTATCCACTAAGATCTCGTAATACATTCATATATGTTTGTTGGTGAAAAATCAGTTTCAGGCTAGACCTCAGTGTTTGCGAGGGCGTCCAGCACCGCCTTCGCCGACTCGTTCACGACATCTCTTAAATGCTCAGCGTGCGCGTACCCCAGGTCCTCCACGAGGGAGTCGCTGACGACGAGGAGCGCTGCTGTCTTGACTCCTCTCATGAGGCCGAGCATGAAGAGACCCGCGCATTCCATCTCAACAGCTATGACCCCTCTCGATGCCCACTTCTTAGCGAACTCGGGGTCCTCGGCATAGAAGGCGTCGCTGCTGAGTACCGGGCCGAGCCTGAAGTTCATTCCCCTCGCGCTGACCGCCTTCACTAAGTTCGTAAGTAGTTCGTAGTCGGGTGATGTCGCTGTGCAGACGTTCTCCCTCAGGTACTGGTAGTACGCGCCTCCGGGGTGATAAGCCGCCCCAGTCGCTATGACTATGTCGCCGAGCTTCATCCCCTTGACCATTGCTCCGCAGGTGCCGAGCCTCACCGCCGCCTTGACCCCGAGCATCGCGAGCTCCTCGAACACTACCGCTGCGGAGGGCACACCTATGCCGTGGGTCGCTAGGGTCACGTCGACGCCTTTCCACTTACCGGTGTATACCAGGAGGCCCCTGTTCTCGTTGACGAGCCTCGGCTCCTCTAGGAGGGTCGATAGCTGCTTTATCCTTCCCGGGTCACCGGCTATTAATGCCCTGGGGGCTATGTCCTCCTTCTTAGCCCTTATGTGGATTGGGCCGAACAAGTGGGCACCCATCACGTTCTCGTGGCCGGGATTTTAGTCCCTAACCTCCTGAAGTACTCCTCCGCCCCGATCTTGGCCATGAGGTCGCAGAAGGCGCAGACCCTCCTGTTGTAGGATGTTGGCTCGCCGCATATCTCACACCTCGGTAGCTCAGGCAGCTTCGCCACCGCCCTAGCTAGTGGCTCGGCGAGCCTATCTATCGCTTCCAGGAATCTGAGCATGGAGCCGGGCACCTCCCTCTCGAGTTCGTACATGTATGCCCTCACCCTAGCCCTGAACGATGGCCTGAGCCTGAGGTAGGGGCACTCAGTCTCCTGGAACCCGTACCCCGTCAGCCAGGCGTAGGCGGCGCTCTCCCACTCGTAGACCTTCCTTAAGGGCTTCACCTTCTTCACGAATAGCTTGCTCAGCACAGGGGCCCTCGGGTGCATTTGGGCGAGCCTCGCGTAGTCGCCTCTCAGTAGGTTCATGAGTGCTGTGTGTGCCTCGTCATCCAGGTTGTGGGCCGTGGCGACCCTGTCGTAGCCGCCCTCCCTCGCGTACTTGTTTATTATCCTCCTCCGCAGGAACCCGCAGAAAGTGCAGGGGGTTACCCGCACTCCCTTCTCTATCGTGAGGTTAACGAGCTCCTCCATCGAGTACCCGACCTCCTCCTTGTAGGAGGTGACAACGATGTCTATTCCGTGCTCCCTCGCCCTCCTGATCACCCACTCTATGTCCCCCTCCCTGTTGTAGCCGGGTATTCCCTCGATTATCGTGACTATGCCGAGCCTCGAGGGGTCATGGATCCTCAGCATGACGTCGAGGAGTGTGTAGCTGTCCTTCCCGCCTGAGAGTGCTAGGAGCACTCTGTCCCTCTCCCCGAACATCTCGTGCCTCTCGATCTCCTGCTTCACCCGCCTAACGATGTCCTCTATGAAGCACTCCCTGCAGAGGGCCCTGCCTGTGTGTCTCTGGTATATCACCGCGTCCCTCCTGCCGCAGACGGAGCACCTCAACCTCCCTTACTCCCGCCTAGGGGTTGGGTGAGGAAAGTATTAAATTGAGCCAGCTACCCAGTCGTGGGTGTGGGTGGTAGTATGGTGGAGCCGCCTAAGCCGTACGTGAAGAGGCCGAGGCTGATAAGGGACAGGGGGCTTGACCCAGGCACGAAGGTCGGTAGGGGGTTCTCCATCGGCGAGCTCGAGAGGGTAGGGCTTGACGTGAAGAAGGCCCTCAAGCTAGGGATACCTGTGGATAAGAGGAGGAAGAGTGTCTGGGACTGGAACGTGCAGGCGCTTAGGGAGTACCTCAGCGAGGTCTCAGGTTCCGGGTAAGCGTTTTCATGATGCCCTCATGGATCAGGTCGTACCTCCCGAGAACTACTCGCCTAATCCCCGCTCTAGCGACTATTGATGCGGCTGACCAGTAACCGCCTAGGGCCCTAACTACCTTGGTGAGGGCCCAGCTCCTATGAAGCGTCCTAATTATCGGTGCCGTGAGCGCCGCATAGTCTGCTCCCTCAGCCACCGCCTTCGCCAGTAGGGGGGCCGCCCTAGCTATTGCGAAGAGCCCGCCCCCGCTGAGCTGCTTCACCATGCAGACCGAGTCACCTATCCCGAAGTACCGCCCCCTGACCGGGGTGCAGGGTCTGCAGACCGGTATGAGGCCGCCGAACCTCTCAACGACATCGTGCTCCCCCCATAGCCTGGTGAAGAGCTTCCTCAGCTCCAGCACCTTATCGATGACGGAGCCCCTGCGCGGGTCATCCGCCAGGCCCAGTACGTACTCCATGTCCCCTGCCGGGACGACCCACCCGAAGAAATCCCTGCTGATGCTGGGGAGCGCCGCCACCACGGGGTGATCCGGGCCGTGGCGAGACCTTATGATGTACTGGGCCCCGACGAGGTATGCCCTCTTCCCACAGAGCCCCGCTCTCGAGGCGACCTCGGTCCTAGCCCCTTCGGCGGCGGCGATGCACCCACCCTTCTGTGGGTTTGGGAACACCCTCGTCCCCGTGATTATTTCGGCCCCCTCACTTGCGGCGATCTCTGCCAGCGCCTTCTCTAACCATACCCTATCTATTGTTACCACTGCCTCACCGAACACCAAATCGATCTCCCCGGCAGGCGTTAGCACAGTCATCTCTCTGTACTTGCTCAGGACCCTCACAGCATCTTTCGGCAGTAGGGACGCTGTTAATTCACTCACCACGCCCGTGCAGTGCCTTGGCCTACCAAACCTTGCGTGCTCCTCGTACAGCCTCACCCTCAGCCCTGCCGACGCGGCGTGCGCCGCTGTAAGGAGTCCTGCTGGCCCGCCACCGATTATTGTCAGTGAGCGGCAGTGTGCTGGCAGTTGGGCTCCCCTTAGGCGTGTTGTGTGGGAGAATAAAGGGGGATGCTCCGCGGCGCTGACCGCGCCGCGGGGGTCGGGGACTCGCCAGGCTCCCTGCCCAGATAAGTGTGGATATGAAGGGGTTAATTATCATTACTGAGCGGTCTTGAGAAATGTTTAATCGCGTGCTTCAAAAACCCCTATTCTATGTAGGAGCGGTCGCTTACCTCGTACTCCACCCTCTCAGCCCTCAGCGCCTTCACTATGTAATTAAACGCCTTAACCGGATCCGTGTGGCTCCCGCATGAGTAGACGTCGACGGTGGCGAACCTGTGCTCTGGCCAGGTGTGTATAGTTATGTGCGACTCCAGGATTATCCCTACTATGCTCACGCCCGGGTCTATTTTCCAGTACCTTATGTCGAGGAGCGTCATGTTGCCGTGTCTGGCGGCTGCCTCAACGATCCTCTTTAGGGCCACTGGGTCAGACAATATCCTCTCGTCGCAGCCGTATAGGTTGCCGTAGACGTGCTTGCCGTAGACCCTGTACCGAACCACTTTCCTCATATTGTATACTGCCTGGCTCATGGCCCCCGACCCCCCTTAAATAGGGGGGGTCGGCTACCTATTAAGCTTACCGTTCGGCTTTTCACACTAATTCCTAAATACTAATTGAGCCATCAAGCACATTTCCAGACTATCTATTTGGTTATTCCAGCTATCACAGTCGATTATTTAGGTATGCGCGGAAAGGTATTACCCCATAAAAGGTGGTTGGGTATTCCTAACCTAGTTTGGGGGTTTGATGTGGCTCTGCCGGGTGAGGTTGCCTCGCTGATTGTCTCTGGTGGGGTGCCCCAGCCGGCTGGGGTTGATCTAACCGCGAGTGAGGTCTTCAGGCTCTCCTCCGCCTTGAGGCTACTGGGGGACGGTAAGGAGCTGCCTGAGTACGAGGTCGTTGAGGCGCGTGACGGCTTCTGGTTCCTTGAGCCCGGGGCCTATAAGGTGAGGTTCGGGGAGGTCGTCAGGGTTCCGGAGAGGGCTGTGGGCCTCTGCTTTCCTAGGTCCTCCCTCATACGCTCGGGCGTGCTGGTCGCGTGCGGTGTCTGGGACCCCGGGTACGTCGGTAGGGGTGAGGCCCTGCTCGCTGTGCTCAACCCGCACGGCTTCGTTCTCGAGGTCGGTGCCCCAATCGCTCAGATAGTTTTCTTTGGTCTGTGGGGCAGTACTAGGCGTAGGTACGAGGGGAGCTACCAGGGTGAGGGGGTTTGGCGGGTGAGGTGAGCATCGATCTCGGTGCCGTCGCGAGGGTCGCCAGGCTCATAGGGCCAGTTATTAGGAGCATGGACCTAGACGACTTCACCGACCCGAGGTACTACCCCCCACCCAGCGACGACCCGGAGTCTATTGCGAGGTACTTCTACTTCATGGTAGCGATAGACCACAGGACCTCCAGGCACGGCCCATTCGAGGGCTACATCGACGGAGAGTTCTACCACGGCGCCGACCTCCTCTATAGAC
>WAOK01000033.1 GCA_015521325.1 Desulfurococcales archaeon
CCCATAGGGCGCCGGGGCCCTCGCCCGTGACCTCTTTCTCAGCACCAACGCCGCCACCACAGCAATGACCGCGGCAACGGCAACCACGGCAGTAACTAGTGCAGTGCCGGAGAACCCGCTCAGTCCACCCAAGCTGCCTCCCTGGAGGCCGGCTATGGAGGAGCTAACCACGCTGAGCTCGACGAACCCCGTGACACCGGAGGCTTGCTCAAAGTCTATCCTGGCTGACTTCATTACTCCCGTTCCTTTGTCATACTCAACCCTGTATGAGAAGTAGTCGCTGTCACCTTGGAAGCTTGTTTGATTAAGGTTTGCTGGGTCGACGTAGAAGTCGAATAGGTACCCTGTGAACTGGTTTATGAAGCCCCGGATGTCTGACTCCGGGTCTATTCCTGGCTGATTAGTGTCGTATTTCTCGACGTTGATATCGCTTATGTCGTAGGTTACGTAGTCGCCGCTAACCGTGAAGACTATCTTGATCGTCGCGCTCGCCCTACCGTAAGACCCGTCGTTCGCTGTTACGTCTGCGGTGAAGTGATACGTTACCCAGTCACCACTCTTAATCGGGGTAGCGCTGAGAGCAGGTGCTGTGGTCATTAAAACAGCCACTATGATGAGGAGGAGGGAGGAGACCGCTTCATAGTAAAGTTTATTATGTTTAATGATTGTTCACCTCTCAGGTTAGGGTTTCCTCAGTGTTTATAATCTTTTTCTTATTAATTGTTCTGATAAGATCTCATTATAGCCATAAACACTCATCGAATAAAGATCGAGTGAAGATCAACCACACTACCTGACAGCAAATATAAGCTTAGAAACTAATTCATTAATCAATAACAAAAGGCGGGCTGTGGCACATTGAGGCTTCACGTCCTCGCTCAAGGAGTAACCGTAACTGGCGGGCTCATTAATTCCTGCGAGAACGTGGACCTAGGGTTCATGACCGCCGATGAAGTAATTGAGCTGATTAAGTCGATCCCGCCGCCCCCTCCGGATTATGCTGAATGGGAGTGCGGCATAACCATCACGGTCGAGTCGATGGATCGCGGGGCTTACGTCATGGTGACCGTTAATGGCCTCAACGACTACACCGTGATTAAGTACGATGACTCAACAGGGGAGGAGGTGCTGGTCGGCTCATCTGTCCCTCTAAGCACCGTGGTTAGGGCGGTTAAGGCGTTCTACCTCGAGCCCTCGGGGAGGGGCCTCTCTCCTGTGACGGTCGCTGCTGAAGAGTACGGCTACAACTTTAGTGCTGAATCACTGGCCGTGATCGGTTATGACGAGAACGGGCAGCCTGTTACGGACTGGTTAGAGGCTAACCTAAACGTGACCAATAAGGCGGTATCGGGCGTGCCCTTCGAATTAGTTAGGGCTGTGCGGCTCCTTGACCCAGTCCCGGGGAAGGGGTATCCAGAGATCATCATCGAATATGTTAAGAATAAGGAGAATAGGTTCCTAAGGTTCAGATTCCGTGATATGAAGACATACTGGAGGGCCAGGGAGGCCATCCTGCGCCTCGTGCCGAGAGACCGCGTCGTTGTTGGATAGGGTGCCTAAGTGCTTCGCACTCCCTTACCGTGGCCTGAGACAAAGTTTTTTGTTATTAACAATGTTTTCAATACGGGAAAAATAATTGAGCCGTTCTAAGCAATCAATGCTAACGCGACCATACGCAGTTCTTATCCTCATAGCGATATCGTTGGCAGGGGCAGCGATCTACTCGTCCATTGCATTCGACGCACTTACCTCACCGGATAAGAATGAGCCAGCCGTGGTGCTCGAGATACGGCCCGTCGTCGATGGTAGAATAGCGTCCCTCAGTAACGATTTAGTGGTATCGGTTCTCGTAACGGCGCCTCTTCCGCCGGACATGGTGCGTGAGTCGGGTAGGGATACTGCTGTGGTGTTTGCTGGGGCTGTGAAGAGATACGCCACGATATCTAGGGAGGTGCTCGGCCCCATTATTAAGGGATGGAATGAGCTGTTCTCGAGGAGAGGGGTCAGTGGCCGAGCATATATCGGTCTCTCAGTTCAGGTAGACGTAATTAACGTGTCAGCGCGGAGGTCTCTCCTCGCTGGTATAGAGTCGATCACGCTGGATCTGGAGACAGTTGCCAAGGGATACATAGGTCACTCCGTGCTAGGGATAGATATCTCAGCCAGTGATGAGACCCGAGTAGCTCGGCTAGGGGTTACTTCGGTTGAGTACTACGATCCCTCAACAGCTCCTATTAATTCTTGGTTCTTCAGCGATGAAGAGGAACAGGAACCTCTCTCGGCAGTATCGGACAACCATGACGTATGCATCGACATAGGTGACGGGCTGAGGGAATGCTACAAGCCCACATATTACGCAGGCGTTGACGACTTCGCCGATGCCCTGCCCAGCGAGTATTTTAGGGTGGTGGATGGCGTCACCTACATGAGGGTTCCGGTGCTTGTCGCGGTCAATGACTTCCCGTCAATGAGTGCTACAGTAATAGTGAGCATAACCACTACGGCAAGAAGTCCGGCACTCGGGGTGTACCCAACATACGCTATAGGGCCTAACATTGCTAAGATGCTCAACGATCCCAATTACCCGGAATTCGCCTCCGCCACGGTCTGGAAGGGTGGTGGGCTCGTGTGGGGAGGTGAGCGATTCGGCTTCCACAGGAGCCTCATTCTCCACCCACGCGGTGAGACCAACACAGGCTGGGTCTGGATATACGCTAGGCCCTACATAGAGATATACAGCGTCTACTTAGTAACTGATGCGGGAACCGACGCGATAGAGGAGGACGGCACGTACTTGCGGGATGACGTCACGTTCTCTATATCAGATATTCTGTTAAGCGGTGATGAGATAGAGTCAGGCTATGCCTACGGTATGCCCCACGAGATCATCAATAATTATTTCTTTGAAGGGACGGAGGAGGCCTTCGTAACGAGGCTATCTTCCGGTGGGTCCATAAGGCTCAAGACCGTGTTCCAGGCCTGTGATAAGTGCGGGGCCGACTTCGAGATCGGGATACCGGTGGGGGCGATAGTCGCTGCCGCAGCGTCTCTCGCAGCCCCGCTCTCAGGCCCCGTAGCGGTGAGGTTGCCCGGTTTTGCCGTGAGCTTGAGCAATGTCGGCGCAAGCATATACATTGAGGGAGGTGTCCAGAACTATGGAGACGTTCCTGGAACTCCGGGAGATTATGATGTCGGTGAGAGTGTATATGTTAGGGTAAGCAAGTTTAGGTATAGGGCCGACCCTCCCTTGCTGTGTTTCCGGTGCTCTCCCTGCTACTATGTTGCTCCGGTGGGTATGTATCTTCGGTTCCACTAGCTCGGGGCTAGGGCGCCTCCTTTTCGTTGCTTAGTTTCCTCGCTTTCTCCACAACCACCTTCTTCAGTATGTTCACTGGTAGGGCGCCTTCTTCGAGGAGTAGCTTGTGGAAAAGGGCGTTGCTGAAGCGCTGTCCGAGGATCTTCTTTACCTCCTCCCTGAGTGCCTTGATTACTTTCTTGCCGTACCAGTAGCTGAGCTGGTATGTCGGGGTCATGGTGTATCTCAGTACCTCGCCCTGCGCCCCGTCTCTCGGTAGGTATGCGTCCCTCACCAGTTTCTCAACGGCTTTCTCGTAGGGTATGCCGTCCACGTGTATCTCTATGTCGAGGTAGACCCTCACAGCTCTCCATAGCGCGTCCTTCCATACCTGGACCCTGTAGTGAGGTGAGTTATCTATGCCCATCTCGAGCATGAGTTCTTCGCAGTAGTGGGCCCACCCCTCTATCAGGTCGTTCGCCTTAGCGAATATCCTCCTGTAGGGGTGCACGAACGCTTTCTCATAGACGTGCTGGGTGTGGTGCCCTGGGTAGGCCTCATGAATCACGGTGTTGAGGACGTCGTAGTAGCTGAACTTCTTCAGCCCCTCCTCACCTGCCGGCGGTGTCACCAGGTAGGTGCCGAGGAATGAGGGCCCGAACGCCTTCGGCGGCATGTAGGCGGCGAACGGTATCACTGGCTTGAGGTAGTCAGGGGTCTCGATCACCTGAACCCTCTCCCCCGGCGGCAGCTCAACCACGCCGTTCTCGTAGATGAACGACCTCACAGTGTCAACCATCTCAGCAACGAAGTCGAGGACTGCGGAGGCCTCCGACGGCGTGACCTCCTCAACGGCCTTGATCGCCTCCTCGATGCCCGAGACCCCCAGGTCCTTGGCCGCCTCAGCTATCCTCTCCCTATACATCTCGGCGTCCCTGTAGGACTCCAGCCTCAGCTCCTCCGGCGTCTCAGTTATGAATCTGTACTTCAGCATCTTGACGAACGGGTCCCAGCCAGTTGGCAGGTACCCTGGCTCCGCCTTACTCAGCATGTCCTGCAGCCTCCCGAGCTCCTTCCTAACGACATCGCCAGCCCTCTCCGCTACCTCGCTGAGCTCCTCATCGCCCCACTCCTTGGCCAGGCCCTTAACGACCCCGAGGAGGGAGCCGATGCCCTGCCCAGCCGCGAGGGAGTACTGAACCCAGAGCTGGTAGGGCTTATCGGCAGCGTCTATCGAGGCGCTGACGTACTTCTGCAGCGCCGCCGGCCTCAGCCTCGCCTTTATTGCCTCAGCCACGTGCTCCCTCGGGAGCGTGGGGTCGATGATCAGGGGGAAGACCGCCTCCCCAACCATCGAGGGGCCGGCGGGGTACATGCGCCAGAGCGGCCAGTCAACGAGCTGGACGAGGGCAAGCTTTAGGGTGTTCAGGACGACCGGGTAGTCAATTACCCTGGCCCCGCTTAGCTCGTCAGCGACGACATCGCTCTCGAGCCTCTCGATAAAGCGCTCTATGAGCGAGATCTCCTCAGCAACTCCCTCCCTGCTCATGTCCGGAACCATGAAGTCCCACTCATGTAGCCCCAGGTACGTCCCCATGAAGGGTGAGTGCCTGAGGAGCTCACTAACGAGCTCCTCCATAATCTGATCGAATGAGTCGTCCGACCGCGTGGGCAAACTACAGCACCATCACTAATTCGGGTGAGGAACCATTAATCTATGCCTTCAGACATAGCGGCTG
The DNA here is from genome assembly GCA_015521325.1 of Desulfurococcales archaeon. GTDB lineage: Archaea > Thermoproteota > Thermoprotei_A > Sulfolobales > NBVN01 > WAOK01. Next base: position 5,035 of record WAOK01000033.1, read on the forward strand.
ATGCGGCGCCTTCCACTGGTTACTGGACACGCTTATTTTTCCTTGACTCAAGTGTCTTGACGGGTTCACCGGTTTGGATAAAGCGCGTCTCATTGTGGCTGCTGTCGCCGCCGTTGCTGCTGGGCTGATGCTCTATGCTCTCATCCCGGGACTGACGTGCGGGCCCGTCTCCGAACCCGGTATTGAGCTCGTCTATCTCCACATAAAAGTCTATAACATATCATCCCAGGCACTAGGCCTTAGCAACAGGACGGTCGTGTCATTTGTTGCTGAGGTAGCTGTGAGGAATGATGGGGCGGTCCCGGTAAAACTCAGCAGAGTGACCCTGTCTCTGCCGGTGTACGTGAGTAGGCTGTATGAAGACGGCTCAGGCACCCACACAGTGACCGTGGCCACCACGGTACCTAGGGGCCAGGCAGGGCTATCCCCAAGCATAGTCAGCGAGGGATCCTTCATTGGCGCGCTGAGTGACGTACTTAACTACTCGAAGGAACTGAGCTACTCGATCCCGCCAGGGAGAGAGCTCAGGCTAATAATCGCGGGCTCCTCCCTCATGCCGACTGAGTGGGAGGGCAGGCTCATCAGCTCGTGGCTGCACGGCGGGAAATGGGCATACGTAGTCACTACCGTGTGGATAGAGGGGTGTAACGGTGGCGCAACCCCTTACTCATTACTCACTAACGCGAGCCTGACTGAGGCCGGTTCTGGAGAGTATTACTACATGTCGGGTACTGCGCTCGAAATAATTAACTCCACAGCTACGGAGACGCTCATCCCCGGGTGAGGGCCTTAACACCGTAACTAACTTTACTTTTTTGTTTGATACGTTACTTATGTTGTGAAACCTTGGGCGTATTCCGAGATAAGGGTAAGGCACCGCTAACTATCATCGCGCTGATTACGGTGTCAGTGCTCGCTACGGCCTCGAGCCTCTACTTAACCACCGTGTCACCGGCGTCACCCATAGGCGAGCCCGCTGTTATCCTTTCGTTCCTTGCCTGGAGGAATGGCTTGGTGACGCACCTCGGCGACGACATGATTGTCTCGATCCTCGCCACGCTGCCCCTCCCTCCCGACATGGTCTCTGCGGAGGGCGTGGATACTTGGGTGGTCTACTCAGGCGTTGCTAGGGACAGGGCCGTTATCGCGTGGGAGAGGCTGGCCGACATCATCGAGGGGTGGGTGAGGCTCTATAGGGGTAGGGGGAATGAGAACATGCCCTACATTGGGCTCATAGTCCGTGTCGATGTCGTTGACAAGGAATCTGGCGCCGTTGTTGCTGCGGGCATGACGTCCCTCCCCCTCGATACGGCCCTCTTGAGTGAGGGGCGGGCCGCTGCCTACACGCTGGTCATAGAGATGCCCGATGATGGGGTTGTCGGCGTCGTGGGTGTTAGGGTTGCTGGCATCGATTACTACGACAGGTTCGCGGCGGCATCGATCCTCGCTGGCCCGCTGAGCGATGGCTCGGCACATCATCAGTCGCTTGAGGGGTTCGACGCGTGCAACTCGGTTGGCTCGGGCCTCATGATTTGCTACAGAAGGACCTACTACGTGGGTGTCGGCAACCTCACGGGGGTGTTGCCCGACGCGTACATCGTGCACGTCGGCGGCATAGCCTATGCTAAGGTACCTGTACTCATAGGCTACATTAACCTCAGTAAGCCGAGCCCCTTTATCACGGGCATATTAATGATACCCAGCCAATCATTTACCGCGGGCATCTATCCCGCTCTATTCATTGGTGAGGGTGTGGCCCACGCACTGAGGAACCCGTCCACGAAGGGGTTCCCTCCCGTGAGGCCATGGGTAGGGGACGGGCCCGCGTGGGGAGGCCGTGGGTACTACCTCTATCGTATTCTCTTCCTAGTCCCTAGGCCCCCTAGCAACGCGGGGTTGCTGTACATACTTGCCAGGCCGTACCTAGAGGTATTCAGCGTCTACCTCGTGCGTGGTGAGGGCGCCGAGTACCTTCACGACGAGGCCGTGGCATCAGTCTCGGACGTCCTCACGGTAAACAACAGAATCAACTGCTCGCGGGACGTGGCCGCTGAATACGCCGCCCTTCTCGAAGTCCTTGGCGCTGCTTCCAAGGAGGTGTATGTGGGAACCATACACCCTCCCAGCTCTTCACCCACCAACATATACCTTTATCAGGTCTATGAGGCGCTGGGGCTGCGGGGAACGGACTTCGAGATAAGTGTGCCGGTAGGGGCCTTCGCGGCCCTATTCATTCAGTCGTTGATTGGTGGGAGCGGGGTGAACGCCTCTGTTACCGTAACTGCCTTAGCGGGTGTCCAGGCATCCCTCAGCGTGGTGGGTGAGGGAGCTGTCTCCGGGTGGTTCCAGAATCATGGCGCCTTCGGGCACGTGCCGGGGTGTGTCAACGCGAGCAAGGACGTTTACGTGATGGTGAGTGCTGTGGGGTACGTGCAGCATCCTCCGTGGTGGTGTACGGACTGTGACCCACAATATTATAACGTGTCAGCGGGGACGTACTTCAGGCTTGACTAGGGTTCGGGCTGGTGCTGCATGGACTCGATGATTGGGGCGACGACCTCCTTGACGGCCTTAGCCCACCACTCGGGGCCCCTCCCGGGATAGACGATGAGGTCCTCCCTCCCGACGGCCTTCGCCACGTCCTCCCTCCCACCTAGGAGTACGGGGATGTCGGCCTTCCTCAGCATCTCGACATCGTTTGAGCCGTCGCCCAGCGCCACTATTTTGGCTCCTGGGTACCTCGCCCTGAGGGCCCTTAGTGCCGTGCCTTTGTGGTGCGGGCCCGTGACCACGTACAGCCTCCCGCCGAAGGTGTACCTCAGGCCCCTCGCCACGACCTCCTCAGCCATCCTCGCGGCGCCCTCGCGGTCTATGGGCGCGTATACTACGCTGTACTCCCTCACCCTAGCGAGGCCCGCCAGGCTCGGCGGGAGCCCCGTTATCTTCGAGATCTCCTCGTCACTCATCTCATCGATCAGCCTGATGGCGTGCCTGTATTCCTTAATGAGGTCCTCGATGAGGGCCCTGATGTTCTCGGCCCTTATGCCGAAGACCTCGGCCCAGTAAGGCCCAACCCTATCGGCGCCCTCAACAGGCTCCTCGTAGTAGATCGCTGCCCCGTTCTCCACGACGAAAGGATCCCTAAGACCTAGGGCCCTCCTGTAGACCTCCTGCTCAGCCCTTGACTTGCTGGAGTTGAACACTATGGGCACGCCAGCACCCCTAAGCCACTCAATAGCATCCTCAGCGCCGCTGAACCAGTACGTCAGCGGATCCAGCAGCGTGCCATCGAGGTCAGTGACCACAACCACACCCGGCAACACAGCTCCCCCACAACAAACAAACGAGACATATAAGCGTGGCGGGGCCTTCTCCGCCGCGGTAGCTATTAACGCCACCCTCACAGCAGCGCCGGACGGCTCGTACTACTATCTCGGGCCCTATGCCCACATAATAGCAGGTTCTGATGAGGTGAGCGAGGTATTCAGCATCGGTGGGCATGACACCAGAGGCCGTTCAATCCTGTTTAACGCAGTGTTCACCGCCGTATACCTATATCCCGTTAAGGAGGCCACTTAACGGGGTACGCCAGTGCACAGAGCTGGGGCAGCACTAATTGGGGCGGCGATCGTCGCCGGCCTCGTGGTTGGGCTGACGCTCTTCCAGCCCGAGATAGGGCCCGCGAGGGAGTTCGAGGTGAGCGCCGGCCTCGCGTACCTGCGCCTCGAGCCCGCCAAGATCGTCAACGACCCCGTGCTAGGGAACGGCACGCTGCTGACGTACATGGCTGAGGTGGTGGTAGCGAACGACGAGGACACCACGCTGGTGCTCAAGACCTACGGACTCGAGCTCCCCGCCGAGATATACGTGGCCGCAAGCAACTGCTCAGGGAGCACGGTAACGGTCACCATGACCGTGACCCGCCCAGGTAGCGGGGAGGCAGAGAAGGTCTCGTGCCTCGCCCCCCTTAAGGTGCCGCCGAATGAACAGGTGAGGCTGGGGGACACCTACCTCAGCAGTGAAGACCTGCTCCTTGGGAAGGAGTCGTTAAGGGTTGTGGAGCCGTCCTCATCGTTCTACATACCGCCGGGGTACGAACTCCACTTCGTGATCAGCGGGACGGTCTTCCTGCCGGAGCCAGCCGACAGTAGCATGTGGAAGGCCATAGAGAAGGGGTGGGTCTTAGCTCTCATATCGGTGACGGGTCAAGGGTACGGAGGCAGGGGATCGTTCCACGACACAGTCGTCATCAACGCCACCCTCTTGAATGGCCCGGACAGTACCCTCTACTATCTGGGGCCCTACGATCACATAATAGCTGACCAGCCCGAGGAGGCCGGGATATTCCCGAGGAGCTAGGAGGTGGTGGATCTGGGCACCAAGTTAGAGGGCACGCCCCTAAGGATTTACGCCTACCTCCTGAGGCACGGCCCCGCGGGCCCTAGGGAGGTAGCTAGGGTCGTGGGGCTCAGGTCCCCTAGCCTTGCGTACTACCACCTGAGGAAGCTGGAGGAGGCGGGCCTGGTCAGGCGCCTCCCGGGCGGCGAGTACGAGGCGGTCACTGACTCAGGCATAGAGGGGTTCGTGGTCGTTGGTAAGTGGCTCGTCCCAAGGCTCCTAGCATACGCGGGGTTCTTCGCCGGCATGCTCGCCGTCGAGGCATACACACTATGGTTGCGAATTACCTCTGGCCAGTCCATAACACCTGAATTCCTTGCCCTACTCTTCGTGACTTCACTCTCCCTGACCCTCTTCCTCATAGAGGGCATAAAATTCAGTAAGTAAGGCCCGCACAGCTGGAAAAATATCGATTATGGAAACTGAGGGTAGGGTATTAATTCGCTTTAACCAGGTATCAATCGAGGGCCCAGAATGGTCAGCAACGAGATTAGAATAGTACTTGATAGAGAGACACTAAAAAAACTCCTGAGCTCCGAGAGAAGCTCTATTTCCAAGGGTATTAGCTCCATAATCGACGAATTTTCGGAGAAGGTTGAGGAAGATGTTCTAAAGAATTTTATTAATGAGAGGAGATGATGAATGGCAAACCTTGTTGTTGATGTTTCAGTTTTCATAGACTCACTCTTCGAGTATGATCGAGATAGGACATTGAGGGCTAGGAGCATATTTAAAGCAGTGGATACTGAAGGGCACGTTATACTCGAGCCCGAGATATTCGGGGTAGAATTGATCGCGCAATTAGTGAGAAGAAAGCCGAGGCGGGTAGCGGAAACGGTCTATGAAAAGATTATGAAGAGAATAATCTTGGTAGGGGACCTGAACTATTCTAAGCTTTTCAGAATAGCGCTGAAGACCGGGTGTAGGGCCATAGACGCGTTCTATATAGCCGCGGCAGAGGCATCTGATGCGGTGCTCGTCACAGCCGATAAAATGATGGCTGACAACGCAAGAAAATACGGAGAAATAAGGTCTTACTACATCCACCGGGAGTCAGATTTCAGAGACTTGTTATCCTTGCTAGGTCTGCGCCCGTTTTCATGAGGAGTGATCATCTGCTGGCCCTTGAGTAATTGTTTTGATTAAGCTAGTCAGGTCTGCTTTGTTTTTGTTGGGTATCGGTGCTATTTGCGTGTGCTTGTTTTTATTGATGCAAAATTTTCTTGTCGTAGTTAATATGCGCGTCATCTATTATTCATTTAGGTGTGGTGGATGCGGCTTGAGATGCCTAGGTATATGGAGAGGCTCGGAGGAGTTAAGTTCTACGGGATCCAGAGGGTTCTTGAGTTAACGGGAGGCATAACTACCGGGCCTGCCGGCGACGCCCCAGGCACAGTTAACGTGAGCAGGGCTGACCTCGAGAACCTCGAGTCGGAGATGGCCATCATCGTGCCCGTTAAGGATGAGAACCCGAAGCTGCTCGAGGGTGTTCTTTCTGGGATACCTCACGAGGCGTTCGTGATCATCGTGAGTAACTCGTCTCACGACGTCATCGATAGGTATAGGGTTGAGACGGACGTTGTCTTCCAGTTCTATAGACTCACGAGGAGGCCCTTCCTAATGATTCATCAGAAGGATAAGGCGCTTGCCAAGGCCCTAGCTGAGGCCGGCTACCCCTACATCATCGGCGAGGACGGTGTGGTGAGGAACGGTAAGGGGGAGGGCATGATAGTGGGGCTCATACTAGCTAAGGCCCTAGGGAAGAGGTACGTGGGCTTCATCGACTCCGACAACTACATACCCGGGTCAGTGAACGAGTACGTCGACATATACGCGGCGGGGTTCTACATGGCCAAATCAAGGTACGCGATGGTGAGGCTGAAGTGGCCCTACAAGACCAAGTTCGTCGGGAGGAGGTTCTACTTCCGGAGGAGGGGGAGGGTGTCGGAGATAACGAACAAGTACATGAACATGCTCGTAGCGAGGGTCACCGGGTTCGAGTCAGACATCATACAGACGAGCAACGCCGGAGAGCACGCCATGACGATGGAGCTCGCGGAGAGGATGGCCTACAGCTCCGGCTTCAGCATAGAGCCCTACGAGGTAGTGCACCTACTAGAGAACTACACAGGGATCGAGAAATCCCCGCCCTACCCCGAGATGCTGAGCGAGGGCGTTGAGGTCTTCCAAGTCGAGCCAAGGAACCCGCACATACATGAGGAGAGGGGAGAGGAGCACATACCGAGGATGATGGCCGCGAGCCTAGGCACGATATACCACTCCCGCCTGGCCGACGAGGACCTCAAGGCTAGGATAATAGATGAGCTGATAGCGAGGAGAGCCCTGAAGGCGGGAGAGGAGCCCCCGAAGCCGAGGGTAATGCCCCCATTCAAGGACGTTGACGCAAAGAAGGTCCTCGAGACCCTCGAGGCCGAGTCAGACACCCTCGCCTTCTTAGAGGACTGAGCCCCTAAGGGCCTCACTCCCTCTCAAGGACGACAGCGGTCCCGTAAGCCATTACCTCAGCGGCCCCAGACATTATCGCTGATGTCGAGAACCTCATACCCAGCACGGCATTAGCCCCCATAGCCCTGGCTTTCTCAACCATCCTCCTTATAGCCAGATCCCTCGACTCAGCCATGAGCTCCGTGTACTCCTTGATCTCCCCACCCGCGAGGTTCCGGAACCCAGCAACGATATCTCTCCCAATGCTTCTAGCCCTCACCACGGAGCCGCTCACAACGCCGAGGACCTTCCTAATCCTGTACCCCGGCACGCTCTCGAGTGTGGTGACTATGAACTCATCCATTACGCCCCACCACCAAGATCGTTCAACCACCCTAATACGTTAGGGACGCAACGTATTAGCCCCGGCAACGGATCCATAAACGGGCAGTAATGATTGAGGGCAAGCACGTATTCATAAGCATCCTAGCAGCCCTAGTGGCTTACACAGCGTCAGCCGTAGCAATACTCCCCTTAATCATGGGTGCGGAGGACTTCATAAGAGATGTGATAACGGCTCAACTGTCCAGTTATGGAGCCCCTCCGGAAGCGATAGAGGAGGCCGCGAGGGTCGTTCAGCCGATGGCCACCATACTCCCATACCTCATACCGGTGTCCGTCGCCCTCAACTCAGCAATAATCGGTGCCCTATTCGGGATGCTCTACTCATACCTCACACACAGAACAGGGAGGGAGGTGCTGGCAGCCCTAATAACTGGTGGAGCACACGCCGCACTAGTCGGGGCTGGAATAGCCACGATACAGGTAGAGGGGTTATGGGACGTCATGAGCAAGTACGTCAACCCATACGCCCTCCTAACACCAGCAATAGCATACATAGCTGCCCTCACGCTGTTCAGCACAAAAGGACCTTGGGAGAAGCTAGCTGACGCAACGCCGAGCAAGTACTGAGTTCATTAGATAGCGGTTGTTAGTGTTTCTCCGTTGAAGCCATAGGATGGAGGTGCCCACACAGTATCCTCATAACCTACCCTGTAAACGCATTTCCCTGCCCTGAACGCTCCGATGACCTGGATCGTTAGCCATTCCCCACTGTGCTCGGGGGGCACGACGTACCTCGCTATCACTGTCTCGCCGCCCCTGACGAGCTTTGAGTTCAGGCACTCTCCATGTATTAGGTTTCCGTGCTCGTCGTAGATGTTCAGGTCTCCGACGAACCTTACCTCGGCTCCCTCATCGCCCATGACTACCGCCACGACCTCGACCACGGTATGGGGTGTCTCCGGTGTGGGTTTCTGGTATCTCACGTATATGTAGGAGGGTGGGAGGAGGGAGTTTGCTGGGGGTGCTGGCGCGGCCGCGCTCGCTACCATGGTTAACGAGGTTAATGTTATTAGGAGAAGTGCTGCGTACCTCATCCCTACCACTTGCGTATAAGGTGTTAACAGGGTTAATATTACTTCACCCAGGATCTATCACGGGAGCGATGAAGGTTAAGGTAAGGGTGTTCATGGAGTACAGGCAGAGGCTGGGGTGGGCTGAGAGGGAGGTGGAGCTGCCCGACGGAGCCACGGTAGCTGAACTCCTCAAGGCAATAGGCCTGCCCGACGCCGTAGAGGAGCTGAGGCAGGGGAGGGGCATAATCCTGAGGAACGGGAGGAACGTTCTCCTCTCGAAAGGGGCTGACGAGCCGTTGAGTGACGGTGACACGGTCGTGGTCTTCCCGCCGGCAGGGGGTGGGTGAGAGGGTAGCAGATTAGTTCGCTCGAGGCAGTACGTGTTGGTGTAGTCACTCATTTATATCGGTTTGTCGGTACACGATCAGGCGATTATATGGTTAAGCGCACGACCATCTTACTGGATGATGACATATACGAGCTACTGGTTAGGGAGGCCGTGAAAAGGTACGGCAGCGTGAAGGCACTGTCTAGGGTAATTAACGAGATCTTAAGGAAAGGCCTAAAAGGTGATGAGGACGAGCTAGTCCAGCTGATCTACTCAGAGAAGCTTGTGAGCATCGATGAGAGAGAATTCGAGGAGTTTAGGAGGGTCATGAGCAGGAGGTTAGAGGAGAGATGATCATTGACACGACCTACCTCCTGCCACTAGCCAGGATAGGTGTCAGGCACGATCTGTTGCGGGCAATAGTAGAGGGGAGAGTGCAGGGAGTAAGCCTAAGCAAACTAGGTGTGAGCTTGATCTCCCTATTCGAGCTACAGGCGAAAGCAGCAAAGCTAGGTATACCGCCCGAGCACGTAGCAAGAGCAGTAAGAGCGATCCTCAAGTCCTTCATGGTTATACCATTCTACTCAACCAAAATAATAGAGACCGCGCACGAGCTGAGGACGTTAATGAGCGACTACATCGACTGCGTCATAGTTGCGACCGCGGTGGTCACGGGAGAGGACCTAGTGACCGAGGACACAGTTATTCACGAGAACTCGGAGCACATCGAAAAGAAGTACGGAATAAGGGTGCTCAGCTACAACAAGTTAATGAGGTAGGGCCACGTAGCCCGGGCCACAACCGCTTGACGCTGGTAAAGGAATGAACCACCCGATCCCGATACCCCACCCCATGCACCACGCTAGGACAGCGAGGGTGCAATCATGTGATGAGGCCCTCCGCCGATGAGTACTAGTGGAGGAGTGAGGCGATGGCATAAGCCAGGGCCGCTGTGGCGGCGACGTGGATGAGGGCCACGGCCCTGGACACCCTTAACGCCGCCCTAATGTGTCCGGGCCCGGGCCGGCCCCCGCAGGGGAACCTGTAGTGACCAACCTTCTCAAGCCACACATTCAGCGCCCCCGCCATGGCCGCCATCGGGTGACCGGCGTTCCTCGACGCAGTGACTCCCGAGTAGTTCCTCCAGCACCTCATGGCCCGCCCCGCGTCGAGGCCTGTGAGGGCGGCAGCCAGTACTATGAGGGCGGCAGTGTACCTAGCGGGGACGTAATTAAGGACGGTGTCTGCGTAGGCCGAGGCCCTCCCCTCGAGCGCGTGCTCCTCATCCAGGAACCCGACGGCCCCGTCCAGTGTGTTCACCACCCTCTGAACCAGGGCCCCTGAGGGACCCGCCAGGGCGTAGTAAGTAAGGGGGGAGGTGAAGCCGTCGACCAGTGACTCAGCCAGGGCCTCTATGGCGGCGGATGCAACGTGCCCGGCCCCCAACCCACTGACGTCCCTCCTAACGAGGCCCTTAACCGCCTCCTTGGCTGCGGCTAGGTCGCCTGAGGCGAGGGCCTCACCGACCTCACCCACGCTCCTCGTGAGGAGGCGGAGGGCCGCGCTCACCTTAAGCATCCAAACCGCGAGGGTGAGGGCCGGGGCCCATCCCACGTAGCAGGCAAGGGCGTAGTAGGCCAGGGCGTACGGCAGGACGTGGGCCGAGAGCACAGCAACGAAGAGGGCGGCCCCCCACCAGACCCCGGCCCCAGGCCTGTGAAGCCTCCTAGCCAGCAGGTAGGAGGTCCTCACAGGGTGCACAGCGAGCAAGGCACCGGAGTGGTACGGGTAAGCAGCGTCCAGGAGGGCCCAAACGACAACAGCAAGCGCGGCAACCGCAGGCGGGAGGCCGCACCATATCACAGCTAACCCACCACCGCCATGGCAGCGAGGGCCGAGGCCGCCCTACTCACCTCGAGCGCCGCGCCCAGCACATCCCCGTTAACGAAGCCCAGAACCTTGTGGGCCGCCCTAGTGACTAGAGCGGAGACGGCTAGGGCCACAGCGTTCCCCACGCCCCACACGAGGAGGGGCACACCGGCGGGGAAGAGCGCCGCTGCCGTGACGACCAAGGCCGCTGCGTTCGCGAGGAACCCTCTCCCCGAGGAGGTGATGAATAGTCGCCCGAGGCCCTCATAGGGTGGGGGCTCCCCTAGGGCGGCCGTGATGAAGAGTGACTCGTACGCTGAGGCGGTGACGGCCGCCAAGGTGAGCGGGTTCCTGTAGTTGCTGACCGCGGAGTATGTGAGCATCACCGTGACCGTGACCGCCGCCAGCGCCTTACCGCCTTTCCTGGGGTCCTTCATTATCTTCAGTGCATCCACACCACGCCTCCCCGAGAGGTAGGCGTCGGCGAAGTCGGCCAGAGCCTCAAGGTGGAGGAGGCCGGACATTAGGTAAGCGATCGCCAGTGAAGCGCCGGCGTACTGCGTGCCTAGGTACATTGGGAGCGAGGACAGGGCCCCCACGACCAGCCCCACGAGCGGGGCAAGCGGTAGGTGCTCCGCCGCGAGCCACAGGTCGTGCACCCCCGTGGGTATCACTGTAAGGAATGACAGGAGGGAGGCGAACCCCCTAATCAGGCGCCTCAGACTCAAGGAACCTCACCACCGCCTCTATCTCCCAGGGCAGCCCGACGGCGACCCTGGTATAGTGCTCCCCCAGCCCGGCGAAGGTGTGCGCGGGCCTCACCCCTATACCTCCCCTGCGGGCCCTAAGGAACAGCTCCCGCGCCGTGATCCACGGGTGCTTAAGCAGTATGAAGTTAGCTGAGGACCTGAAGACCTTGTAGCCCGCCCTCCTCAGCCTGGACCCCATGACGTCCCTCGCCCAGGACACGTACGAGGCCGACGCCCTCAGGTAATCCCTCAACCATCCACCACCCAAGGCCTCAGTGACGGCGCATTGCGTGAGCGACGGGATGTTCCACGGCTGCCTCACGGAATCCACCGCCTCAGCAACTGCCCCGCTGGTCGTGTAGATGAAGCCAGCCCTCAGCCCCGGCACAGCGAGGGACTTCGTTAGGGAGTGCAGGATGATTAGGGATGGAGGCACACCCCCCGCTACCGGGAACCCGGGGCCGAGCTCCGAGTACGCCGTGTCGAGCACGATCACCGCCCCCTCCGGCAGCGCCTCGGCAGCGTCGACGACGCCCTCATAACGCACGTACGCGCCCGTCGGGTTGTTGGGTGATGATAGCAGGCCCAGGTCCCCGGGCCCTAGGGACTCGGCGAGTGCCTGCACGTCCGGGCGGAACACCTCTCCCCCCTCCTCCATGATCACGTGCTTGACCGAGCACCCGAGGACGGAGCAGGCCCCCTCCACCTCGTGCTCCCCGAAAGTCGGGGAGAGTGTGATCACCCTAGCAGGCCTTAGGGCGGTGAGGAGCAGCATCAGGCCCTCCGCCGCCCCAGCAACAGGTATGACCCAGTCGCTGAGTCGGTAGAAAGACTTGATCGCCTCCTTGAGCCCTTCCATGCCGGGGTCGGGGTACCTTCTGTGCACGCCCTCCCTCAAGCACCTCATGAGAGCCTCCTCCAGCTCTGGCGGCGGGCCGAGTGGGTTGAGGTTCGTGCTCAGGTCTATCGCCGCCCCCTCAACCCCTCCGTGGATCAGGCGCCGCACAGTTCCTCAGCCTCCTTCAGGTCGCTGAAGGTGTCTATGTCGAGGAGGTCTGGGTACCTGCACATAACGATGTTTGAGTACTCTGGCCCCTCACCCTTAATGAGTGAGATACCCACGGGTGAGGGCACCCTGCCCACACGCCCCGGGAAGCAGTCGTAGCTGACGAGGAGTGTGACCACGTCGGTGTCTTCCCTAGCCGCTGCGTTGATGAAGTCGGTTATGGTCTCCGGCGTTATGAAGGGTGTGTCAGCAGGGAGCGTGATGAACGGGGGGCCGAGGACTCTCATTACCTCGGCGAGGTCGAGCGAGTAGCCGAGGCCCTCCGTGACCAGTACTTGGGCGCCCAGCGCCAGGGCCCGCTTCCCGACCGCGTAAGTGAGTGGGGTGACGGCGACAGCGACGTCCCCCACGGCCTCCCGGGCAGCGGATATGACCCGGTCTATCACCGGCTTCCCGCACACCTTGATGAGGGGCTTGGGCATCCCCCACAGCCTCTCCGCCCTACCTCCCGCCATTATGACTGCCCACAACCCCGCCCACCGACGAGCCTGTCGTAGACCTTGCTGAGGACGGAGCCTATGAGCGCTGAGAGCACGTCGTCGATGAACGCCGGCTTCTCGGCGACCTCCCCCAACCACCTGTCCTTCCCTCTATCAACCCAGGTGTAGGCCGCGAGCCCCCTCCACCCGTTTATGTAGGTGGCCAGCGCCGCCCCGAGTAACTCATCAGCGATTATCCTCGGCGAGTCACTCACATACTCACCCCTCCCCAGCCCCGGTACGGTGCCCTCCGCGGCGTGGGCGTCCGCCTCAGAAGCGGCCACAATCACCGCCCACACGTTGGGGTCGGAGAGCTCCTGCTCGAGCACCTCCTCCACAGCCCGCCTCACCGCCTCCTCATCAACGCCGGGGACGGGGGCCCTGCTGTACGCCTTGAGGCACGCGTCCACCACCTCACCGAGCCCCATACCGGTGTAGCGCCTCAGCCATGTGGAGACGTCGGCTCGGCCGAGCTCTAGTATGAGGTCGTGCACGAGGGTTGCGGCGGCCGAGCCGTGGGGGGTGGCGGGACCCGCGTACCTCACCCCGCCGCAGTCCCTGGAAGCGATAAGGACGGCGTCTGTCACCGTGCCGAACGCCCTGCCGCCGCCCCAGCACCTGAGCCCGAGGCTGGCCAGGGCAGACCCCTTAACAGCGCCGGTCAGATGGGCGAGCTCCACGAGGGCGGCGTCGTCGAGGCAGTCGTCCACAGCCACGACCACGTTTATGGTTCCGCCGCCCTCCCCATCCCCCGAGGCCCCGGGGCAGGCGAGGGGCTCGAGGCCGAGGGACACGGCGGCGAAGACGCTGCCGGACTCCCGAGACCTGTAGTTCGCGGGCAGGTCCGCCGCGGTTAGGAAGACAGCCGATCTGCTAGGGTTCAGACCCTTCTCTACTGCGTGCTCCCGAGCCAGCGTCACCGGGTCCTCATCGGGCCCTATGTCGTCAACGTGCTGTATCAGAACCGCCTCCACCCTGCGGAGCCCTCCCCCGACGACGGTGGACGCCAGCGCCTTGGCCGGGGCACTGAACCTGAGTATCACGGCGTCCCTTACCCTCTCCTCAGTCACGAGGCCCAATCCCTGCCAGCCTCCCGTACTCCTCATGGATCGCCTTAGTGATTTCCTCGTCGCTGAGGCCGAGGAGGGAGGCGGCGAGCCCGAGGCCGCCTATGCCGACACCCTCCTTTACGTAGCCTTCCTCGTACTTCCTTAGCCCCGGGTAGGGGGAGTTCCTCAGGTCGTAGGAGTAGGCCAGGAGCGGTATCTCCGGCGCGACCTCCTCCATGATGCCTACTATGTCTGAGGAGGGGTCCTCCACGACCCAGTGGGTCGTGCAGACGATCAGTGATCCCCTCACCCGCCTGATGTGTCCGGCGTTCGAGAGGATAGCGAGTACGGCCCCCATCTGGGTCCCGCCCGCGAGCACGACCTTAGCGCCCGCCTCGACGGCCCCTAGGCTGAGGCCTGCCATGGCCGGGTGCACGGGGTCCCCCACGCATGAGGCGACCCCTGCCCAGTCGCCTCGCCCCAGCTTCGCCAGGCCCTCACGGACTATGCGTGCCTTCAGCTCGTGGGGGTTGCTCGGGCCCGCTGAGGAGACCTTCCCCCAGACCCCGTAACCTAGGCCGGCCATTATACCGAGGGCCGTCGTCGTGCCGCCAGGGATCGACTCACCCACGACCACCAGGTCCCTCCTCGAGAAGGCAGTCCTGCCCAGCAGCCTCGCCTCAGCGAATATCGCCTCGGCCCTGCCCGGGTCTAGCGCCCTGCACTCATCAGCCCTCCCAGCCACCGCCCTGCTCGGTAGGGCCGCGTGCGGGATCTTCGGGACTAGGTAGGAGCCCGCGTCGATCACGAGCGAGGGGATCCCGGCTGCCCTAATCACCGCCCTCGATATGACGGCCGGCGTGGGTATGCCGTCAGGCGTCATCGGTATGACGTCATATGAGATAACCTTCCCCGCTATGAGGTACTCGCTGTCGAGCGCAGGGGTAAGTAGGGTGGCCTGGGGCGATGCCCCCGCTATGCTCACGCCCGGTATAGTCGACGTCTCGGTCGAGCCTATCACCAGCGCGAACCTCGGGCTAAGGCCCTTCAGCCCCTCCACTACCCCCTCGGGGCCCCTAATTACTTCGTACCCCAACAGGATACCCTATCCAATTAGGGCGGGGAGGAAATACGTTTAATCAGGGCCCGCGCCCGAGACTATCACGTCCCCGTCCCTAGTGATTAAGACCCTGTACCTCCCCCTAGACACGTCACCGCCGATCCCCTCCCTAAGAAGCTCGTAGAGCCTGAGGGAGCCGTAACGCACCTTAATACCCGCGTTATTAGCTACCTCATACACCCTCTCAACGACGGCCTCGAGCGGGTCACCCTCCCCGACCTCAACAACTGCGCCCGGCGAGGTAATGGCCTCATATACCCGAAGCGTCTCCCTACACCTCTCAACGACCGCCTCAGCCGACTTCAGTATCTTACTGACGGTAGAGGGGGTCACGCCCAGAACCTCAGCTATCTGGGTCAGCGTCATGCCCTTCGCCCTCAACTCAAGAACCCTAACCTGCCTCTCAGTGAAGTGGGTACCCCTATACCTCACCAAAGACCACACCTACAGGAATATGCTAGGGAATGAATAAAACAGTGAAATAAGGCACTCACCATACAACATCGATACCGATTTTTCCGCCACGTGCAATAAATTCTCATCAGCAGTAACGATCTATATCCCCAAATACTCAGCGAGAACTACTGATGTGATGTCGGCCGAGCATAGCTTTCCCTAATGAGGTCAAAAATCGTCTCTCAAGGGTTCATAACTTAAAATTCTTGATTTTCATATCCCTTGCCACAGATCATAAGGCAATGGCTTGACAACAAAATACCTACCTCCTCAGTTCCCTCCTATTAAGGAATGATAACATATCCTTAAGCAGATACTTTGGTTTCTTCCTTTTTCTTAAGGACCTCCCCGGGAAAGAGGCCCAAGGCCTCGAGCTCCTCTCTTATCTCTTTGGGCAGCTTCTTTCTTGCGTACTCCTCGATCTCCTCCCAGTTGAGGAGGTGGTACCACTCAGCAGGCCTGATGAGGGCGATTAGCGGGAGAGCCCCCAGCTCCTCCTCTATCTCCTTGTCGAAGTACTCCCCGACCTCCCTAGGAACGCTGATGTAGTACTGGACATACTCCTTCCCCCTCACCCTGACCCTCCTCTTCCTCATGGTCAGGAGGAGCGGGATGTACTCTTTGCCCATCACCTTGATCCTTGCCTTGGGAACCACTTGTTCCACCAACTCAATATCTTTGATACAGGTATAAATATATTAACGTAAGCGATTGATTATAAACGTAAACTATGGCTGAGTAGCGCAACAGATAAATAGTTAATAATTCTAGAAATAAGGTGGTGCGTGGTTGGGCAGAAAGGATAGGTGGGTTAAGGCGGTCCTCTGCGCCATCTACTTTAAGTGCGGGTTCAGTACCAAGTGCCATATCCCGATAGAGGCGATAGAGAGGAGGTTTCAACCAGCGGTAAGGGACAAGGTAAAGGATGCGGTCAAGGAAGCAGAGAGGAGGGGCCTTATCTACAGGAAGGGAGGGACCAAGTCCTACGGCCTCACCAAGAAGGGCCTGGGCCTCGTTAAGGAGGCCTGCCTTAGCGGGTGAGCCACCAGGTATAGGTTCTGCCGCTGCCCAAGCGTGTTCCGTCATTAGAAACAAGTGATATCCCATAGGTCATTAGGAACGAGCGATATCCCATAGCTTCACCTTACATGTAGTTACGTATTTATAGGTGGGTTCAGGCCTCGACCTCGTTAGGGACGCGTGCGTTGGCGAGTAGGTCGGCCTCCTCAACCCTCTTCAGTATCCTGTGAACCGTGGACCATCGATATAGTGAGCTCTTCACTCATCATTGCCGGGCTCGTAGTGAACGCTCACGCATATGCCCCTGCGCTCGAGCTCCTTCACCAGCTTATCCGCCAGTTCATGTGCTCTCTGGAGGTCGGCATCCGCAGGAACCTTCACAACAACCTCGCCCCTGTACCGCCCCTTCATGAACGTCCTCATCCTCACCTCGGACACCTCGAGCCCCACTCCCCTAGCGACTTCCTCGACCTCACGGATGAGCTCCGGGGGTGCGTAATCAACGACGTACGGCGCCAGCTCCCTAGCCTCCCTCATCAGGCCGTAGATGAGGAAGGCGGTCAGCACGACGCCCCCGCCGAAGTCGTAGAGCGGAGACACCGTCGAGCCGAGGGCGACCGCCGCGAGCGTCACCACGGACTCCAGTATCTCAGAGGAGCTGAAGTACGCCAGGGAGGAGCCGGCGTGCTCGACCCTCCTAGCTATGTACACGGCCCCCGCGTAGAGGGCCATGCCGGCGAGGGCGGTGTAGGTGGCTACCGGGCTGATCAGGTCCTCAGCCGTCCCGGAGTAGATGAGGCCCGCCGCCGAGACACCGGCTACGAAGGAGTAGATAATGATCGTTAGTATGGAAGAGAGTATGAGGTACCTGGTATGGCCGTAGGGGTGGTCGGCGTCGGGAGGGTTCCTAGAGATGATTGAGTACCTGGCGAAGAGGACGGCCGCCACAACAGACGCTATGCAGGTCATCGCGTCAACGAAGAGGGCCCTCGAGGAACTGGCCATGAAGCCGTACGTCTTTACGGCCGCACCCCCCGCGACCAGCGCCACAACCGCTACCTCATCCCTGACCATCCCCAAGACCCAGAACGACTGGGGGAGGGCCTATACATAAGTTCCTACCCTGCGATCGGAACTATTTAAGTACTAGATGAGCGATGCTTAAAATCGATGATGAGATTGAGTCTCAGTTGATACATAATGCTAGAGAGGCTGCTGGGAAGGTATCTGGCGACAAGGAAGTACGAGAGCCCCGCCGACCTAGCTGAGATACTGAAGTCACTGATCGACGGGCATCACAGGGTAAACATCTACGACGCATCAGGCACCACGCTACTGGCCTACACAGACCCGGAGAGGGGCAAGGTACTCCTAATAGGTCTGGACAGCGAGGAAAGGCCTACAGAGCCACCGGACATAAGCGAGCTAAGGGAAGGGTACGTCGAGATCTTCGCGCTGAGCAAGGAAACCCAAGCAATGGATCTGGACATAATATCGCATGAAGCCAGGGTCAACGGTAAGGACTTGAAGGAACTAATGAGAGAGGTGAGCATCGAAGAGCTGGAGCACGCGGCCGGCACCGGCAGGAAGGCAGGCGAGGAAGTAGGTGAGGAGGCCGGCCTCGAGAGCCTCTATCGGGAGATGAAGGACTTTATGGACGTCGACGAGCTCCTCTCCACGGCACTGACGAAGCCCAGCGGTATAGCGAAGATACTTGTAGTAACGGAGGAGGTCGTCATCCATAACATAGGCCTCGAGGAGGCGCTCTCACTCATCCGTAACTACATGCTCTCCCCACGCATAAAGAACCTGGCCATAAGGCTCAAAGCAGGGGACAACGAGGCATGGCTAATCAAGCTGGGTGGGAAGGCCGGCGTGGCCCTCATCAAGGGAGGGAGGCCCGTCCTGTGGGGGTCCGACGTAATTAAGAGGCTGCCCGAGGTCGATAAGTACGTAAAGAGGGTGATGAGGGACGTCGGTAAGGTCGACATGCACGTTTACATGCTCCCGGAGAAGTTCAGCTATAGCTAGGCCGGGCCCCAGAAGGTTTTACGCGCTCAAATAGGGCCCCTCCCCCTTAACTGGCTCAGAAACTTCCCGAGCGCGTGGGTTAAGGCCACTATACCCTCCACAGCGTGCCTTATCTCCTCCACCCTAACCCTCTCGTTCGGCTTATGCGCCAGCGCCGGGTTGCCTGGGCCGAACCCCACCGTCGGCACGTGCGCCTCCCCGGCAACGTAGGTGGCGTCGGTGCTGAAGCGCCAGTAACCGACCTCGGCGAAGGGGTTAACGGCTCTCGCCGCCCTGTGGGCCGCCTTGATGAGGGGTTCGTTATTGTTTATCCACCCGGGGAAGAACTCCCTGACCCTAACGACCTCACCCGTGTAGAACCTGAGCTCCTCCTCAACTATGCCGAGCCTGCACCCGAGGCCCGAAGCCTTTATGGGCTCGCACGCGGGCGAGAGCCTCGAGACCAGGTCCTCGGGCCTCGTGCCCGGCAAGGGCCTTGCGTCGACGATGACCCTGCACGTGTCAGGTATCTGGGGCGTCACCTTAGGAGAGCAGTCTATCCTGGTAGCGACGGCGGTCTCCCTCCCGAGGCCCTCCATCGACGGGAGGCCCTGCGATATCTTCGTGAGTATGTTGATGAACGCCGCCGCTCCCTCAAGGGCGTTCCTCCCCTCCCACGGCATGGACGCGTGTGCCGATACACCGGTTATGAGTGCCTCCAGCACCGCCCTACCCCTGTGCCCGACCATCAGGTTGAGGTTGCTCGGCTCAGCGACCAGCGCCGCTCCCGGGAGGCCCCTGCCCATGACCTCCCTCAGGCCCCTCCTTATAGCTACGCCCTCAGCCGTCTCCTCATGAGTCGTTAGCACGACGATGATGTCGTAGTCAGTCTCCTTAACGTGCTCGAGCGAGGCGATTATGGCGGCCACGCCCGACTTCATATCAACCGAGCCCCTCCCAACCAGCCACCCATCAACCACCCTGCCCTCGAACGGCGGGTACTCCCAGGCAGAGGGGTCGCCCACGTCGACGGTGTCGAGGTGCCCGGTTAGGAGGACAGTGCCTGCCGATCCCCCAGTCAGCCTGGCGAGGACGCAGCCTAGGGGCCCTATCCACGCCCTATCAACGCCGACCTCATTAAGGGCCTCAAGCGCCACCCTAGCCGCCTCGGCCTCCTCCCCGGGAAGGGACCTCGCCCTCACGAGGTCCGCGGCGAGCTTGACGACGTCCAAGCGGTACCCCACTAACTCATTAAGGAAGTAATATAACCTGAGCACGCCTCCCGGCCGCAGGGTCCGTGCCCGTGTTCGATTACCTAGAAATAGTGTTTCAGTGCTTAGCCTTATCACTCCATTAACTAAGCCGTGTCGGTGGTATCGTGAGGGCCTCCACCATATCGGCGGCGGCAGCGATCGTTGCTGCTGTCCTGGCCTCAGTAGCCGCCCTCTACGGCCCGCACACAAGTACTGAGCACTCGGGCGCTCCCTCATCAATCATGACGCTAGGACTCCCTGGCAGTGTGCCGCCGGAGGAGGTCTCCGCAATACTTAACGGCTCCGGCCCGGGCCCCCTCCCACCCTTGACCTTTAGGGGGATAATCCTCCTCGGCCCAGCCTCGGGCTCCGTTCAAGAGTACCTTGGATCACTGGGGGAGTCCGCCACGGGACAGCCTGTCCCAGGCATTGATGAAGGTGACATACTGAAGCTTGCCTCGCCGTACGCCCTGTACGTGAGCCGGGAGACACTGTACCTCATCAGGCTGTGGCCACCGAGCAATATGAGCGTGGCTGATAAGGTCATGCTCCCCAACATAGTGAAGGAGGGCCTAGCCAAACTCAACAGGACATGGTGGGTACCGATACTCGTCAGGAACCCTCAAGTGCTGGTCCACGGCGACGCCGTGGTCGTGGCCTTCGTATACTTCTCCCATCACCTGCCGGGGTTCATAGCCTGCGGTAGGGCGG
This sequence comes from Desulfurococcales archaeon, assembly GCA_015521325.1. Lineage (GTDB taxonomy): Archaea > Thermoproteota > Thermoprotei_A > Sulfolobales > NBVN01 > WAOK01. Next base: position 25,406 of record WAOK01000033.1, read on the forward strand.
CCGAGGTAAGCATGGCTATAGGTGGGGAAAACGTGAGCCTCAAGATACCGGTATGTAGGGCCCTCGGCGACGAGTACGGAACCGCTGTAGCGGTCTTCAAGATCGGCGAAGGCAGGTTAGAGGCGGTGGCGCTACACCTGATCGAGGGGATGGCCCTCATCAACTCAAGGCTCGAGGAAGGTATCGCCTACTTCTTCCTTAGGCCAGTAAACCCCGTCATGACAGGTAAGGAAAGAATAGACAGCGTGCCAGTAATTGATGCCGGCCCATCATACATCGCCGCCGCCTCACCCTACGGCAACTCAATAATAACGGTGGTTGCCCTCAACCCCGAGACCGGAGAGGTCGGTGTGACAAACGTCGCCCTGCCGCTGGCGGAGGTGACGAGGAAGATATCGGTCTTCATGAGGAACCACACAGCATACATCCTCCTAACTGGCGGGCCGGGAGTAAGTGATGAGGCCCTAGCCGAGAAAATGATCGCCTGCGCAGACAACGCGCCGAAAGGGCTAAGGGAGAGGCTTGAGGGATTAGGTAGCGGAGCGTCCCCCGACGAAGTACTGGGCGCTGTGAAGGAGTGGGCTGAGGACGTTCAAGAGGATGTCCTACCTATCATAAAGTGGTTAATACAGGCAGCTGGCAACGACCTGACCACCCTAAACAACACCATGAACAGGCTCAGACCGCCCTCGGAATACAGGGAGGGCGTCGAGAAAGCGGAGGAGGAACTCGACAGGATGAGCGACTTCCTAAGCTGTGTCGCCGCCGTCGGCGACGGGGTCACGGCCTCGTCGACGAGGATCGTGAAAATGGTGTTCCAGGGGTTGGTCGGCTCCGTTAGAGGGTCGGCCGAGGTCCCTGGCAAGGTACTTGACGGGTTCGGCGTGCACGATACCGGGCAGTACCTTTACGTTTTGACGACGGATACCCCGGGCAAGCTATACTTAGCGGTCCGCCCCCTCAGCTTCAGCATAGTGTACGGTACCGTGCCGCCCTTATTCACCGATAACGGGTCAATACAGCACCGCATCGACAGGGCTGAGATATGGGGAACGGTTCATAGCGCCATCAACATAGCGTGGGCCCTTGAGTGGCTGAAGGCAGCGAACAGCTTAAGGGACATCGTCACAGCAGAACCGAGCCCGAGGGCTAAGCCATCCTCGTCCCTCTACATACTAAGGGAGATCGACCTCTCAACCGTCGCCTCCCTCACCGACCTAGCTCCCGGGGTGACGGTGCGAGTAGCTAAGTATGTGGGGAACTACCTCTACCTCGTGACTTACGAGCGTAAGAACCCGCTCTACGCCGTCGATATCAGCGACCCCACCGATCCGGAGGCGCTGGGCTGGCTCGGGCTGCCTGGTTACAGCAAGTACCTGTTCCCGTTGGGTGATAGGTACCTAGTTGGCCTGAGTACTGAGAACTTAACACGGCTCAGGGTAGACCTGTACGACATTAGTGACCCGACCAACATAGTGAGGGCCTCGAGCACCCTCGCAGTGCCCGGCTCACTAACCACCGATCACCGCTCATTCCGGCCAATAAGCAACGACACCTTCACCGTATTCGTCACCGACCCCGAGCAGGGTAGGGGCGTGGCCGTGTTCAAAGTAGTGCCTGGTGATGTGCTCAGCTACCTTGGTTTCGTCAGCGTTGATAGCCCGCTGAGGTTCGCCACAATAGACGGGGTTCTTTACGCTTTCGGAGAGGAGTTCATCATGGCGGCAGACCTGAGAAGCCTCGAAACCGTCGCCGGCATAAGCCTCACTTAAGGCCATAGGGCCCTCTTTTCCCGTTACCGAAACCTGTTCGAGAGACTGGAACCCATGTTTCACTACCTAGCCTTATCTTCTCAGTAGTGACCCCATAACCGGTGCTAATCGTGAGGCTCACTGCAGTCTTAGGCGCCATCGCCCTCATCGCCGCTATAGCGGCTTCGGCTGCACTGTACCTGGTGCCACACCCGACCCAGCCGGTGACGCATACAGTGACTACCCCGCCCCCGGCAGGGGAGATAGTGACTTACGGCCAGGCCGGCGAGGTCAGCCCTGAAGAGGCGAGGGAGATCCTGTTTGGGTCAAGGCGCGCCGAACTCCCGCTATTCCCCGTAGTAAAGGCAGGGTACTTAGGGGTGCCTGAGGGAGCACCGATCACGGCCCCCGTGATGGTGCCGGAGGCGTCCCTCGGCGGGGGAGAGTACGAGTACACCCAGACGAACGTGCAGGTGCCCGGCGTCGATGAGGGCGACATCCTCAAGCTGGCGCCGCCTTACGGACTCTACCTAGCGAGGGGCAGCCTCTACCTACTCAGGCTCTGGCCCCCGGAGAACCTCAGCATCATCGGCGAGAGCGCCCTCTCCGGCATCGTGTATGACGCCATATCCTCCGGCGCGATAAACGCCAGCACTGATGACTACGGGATCAGCGCCAGCGGAGGCCAGATCCTGGTGGTCGGCGACACCGCCGTGGTCGCGTTCACCTACCAGGTCATCCCGTCCGGTCCTCAATACTCGTGCACTAGTAACGAGACGCTCAACGTGACCGTCTCCGGCCACGAGTTCACGTTCGTCGTACCGAGGTGCTACCCGGTACCAAGCCTTCGGGGCACTATAGTGGCCACCTACAGGTTCGGTGACGAAGGTCTCCAGCTGGTCGGGTACCACGTCCTTTCGGGGCTGAGGCTAATTGAGTCAAGACTCAGCGGCGGCGTGGTCTACCTATTCACCATGCCCTACACGTGGGTACCCACCGGCGAGGAAGGCGTGGACGGTGTTGGTGTCCTGGAGGCGGGCCCGACCTACGTCATCGGCACCCCGGGAATGGTCAATACACTGGTAACAATCGCCGCCATAAGTCCGGGCACCGGAGAGGTCGGCGTGACAAACGTCATCCTCCCCGCTGAGGCAGTGGCCGGCAACGTCATCGTGTACATGAGGGAGGGAACGGCATACCTCATCACTAGGGACATGGCCCCGCCAGTGAGGGCTGAGGACATCGCTAAGGCGATTAGGGCCTGCGCTTGGAAGGCACCTGAAGACCTCAGGCAGAGGCTGGAGGCCCTGGGCCCGAACGCCTCACCGGATGATGTGCTAGCAGCGATTAAGTCCTGGGGTGAGGAGATGGAGAAGGAGCTGGCCCCCCTCGTCGAGTGGGTTCACGACATAACAGGAGGGATAATAACGGCGTACCCAACGATGATCGATTGGGACGAGGAACTCACTCTGCCGGAGGATCTGAGCGAGCTACTCAGCAGCATCCACAAGGAAATGGATGTTATGGGCGAGTTCAGTGAGTGCGTGAGCGATGAACTCGGGAACTTGAGCGCTGCCTCAACAACCGTCGTTAAGGTAGTGTTTAGTGGGTTGAGCGGCGCAGTAGCAGCCTCGGCCAAGGTCCCTGGCACAGTATATGATAGGTTCGCGGTTCACGAGGACGGCAACTACCTCTACATAGTCACGACGGAGGAGCTAGGGCGCGCCTACCTACTCCCGCAGACCCTACCACACATAGTAATCGGCGCCCCCTACGGCCCATACCCCGAGGGGGAGGCCAAGATACCGTTCTGGGTACTCATTACCGAGGTATTCAGTAGCATCGAAAGCCTCGACTACCTCGAGAACATGTCCGACCTGACAGACCTAGTCATTGTGGTACCCATGTGGGGCCAGCCGACAGGATCGTCGCTATACGTGCTCAACGCCTCCGACCTCACCCAGGTCTCCTCCCTCACAGGCATAGCGCCTGGTGAGAGGGTCTACGCCGCCAGATACGTCGGTAACTACCTATACCTCGTGACGTTCAGGAGGGTTGACCCACTGTTCGGCATAGACGTAAGCGACCCGACTAACCCGAGGGTACTTGGCTGGCTAGAGATACCTGGGTACAGCGAGTACCTTCACCCATGGGGCGACAAGTACCTTGTGGGTGTCGGGGTCGGTGAGTCATGGAGTCTCAAGGTGGATCTGTATGACGTGAGCGACCCAAGCAACATAACGAGGGTCTCGAGCGTTGAGGTGAGCGGTTGGTCCCAGGCGCTCTGGGAGCACCACGCCTTCCAACCAATAGATAACCAGACGTTCGCCATACCGGTGATGTTCTCTGATAAGGGCACCGGCATAGCCGTGTTCCAGGTAATGCCTGATGAGGGCCTGAAGTACCTCGGCACGGTGGGTGTGGAGGGCCCGCAGAGGTCTGCGAGGATCAATGACGTGCTCTACGCCTTCGGCTATGACTCTGTGGTCGCTGCCTCGTTCCCAGACCTGGGTGTCATTGCTCAGATACAGCTCTTTGAGGGGGGCGTGCATCCAGGCGTGACTACCGTGACTGTTGTGGAGACGGGAACCCCGGGCTGAGGGAAGGTTTTTCGCCTCTTTTACTAAACATATATCGGTGACCGATATATTGAGGCCCTACATAGAGCTCCTGAGCCTCAAAGGCGGGACAGCCCTCATAACGGGGGCTGCTGCAGGGATAAGGGAGGCAACCGCCGCCAGGCTCGCGGAGCTCGGGGCCAGACTATACCTCGTCGACATCAGTGAGGAGGGGTTCAGCCGAGTCGCAGAGAGGATTAGGGAGGAGGGTGGTGAGGCAGAGTACTACGTCGTCGATCTCTCGAGGAAGGAGGAGATCGATGCCCTCTGGGAGGGGCTGAGGGGTAGGGAGCCGGACATACTCATCAATAACGCCGGTGTCTACGTCTTCCGCGATTTCCTAGAACTTGATGAGGAGACCCTCCGGAGAACGCTCGCCGTCAACCTCGAAGCCGTTGCTTGGATGTGCCAGCACATGATAAGGTCAAGGATGGGGAGGGGCGGGGTAATAATCAACGTAGCATCAATGGAGGCAGTCCTCCCACTAGCGAGGGGCCTCGCCCACTACAACGCGAGCAAGCTAGGTGTCATAGCCTTGACTAGGGCGCTGGCGAAGGAGTTCGGGAGGAAGGGATTCAGGGTGAACGCCGTCATCCCCGGAGGCATAGAGACCCCCAGCGTCGAAAGGCTGAGGAGAGAGGCTCTCACCAAACTCAAGGCAGACCTCATAAGGACAGGGATAGAGTTCAAGATGAGGCTACCCCTCGGCAGGTTCGGGAGGCCAGAGGAAGTAGCGAACGTCATAGCCTTCCTAGCAACCGACGCAGCCTCATACGTGCACGGGGCGGTCATCCCTGTGGACGGCGAGTTCCTCTCCGCCTAACCCCCCCAACCACGTACGTCCCCCAGGAGTGAATGCTTTAACACCTCGAGCAACCCGTGATCTGGGTCGGCAGCTTGATCCGTTCCCTCCCACTAATCATTATAGTGGCGATGTTGGCGGCCTTGGCGAGCACCCCGGCCGCAGGCGATCAGGGGCATCACCTGATCTATGAGACCAGGATCACATTCCTTATGGCCGCCAACATGGGCGACCCGGATCACGCGTCCGCTGAGGGTGAGGGAGCAGTAATCGTTGACGTCGTCAATGCCGAAGAAACTGTGAAGGCTGACTTCTCGAGCACTGTCCGGGTTAGGCTCGACTATGAGGAGCTGCTCGACCTCTTCAGCACACTCAACCGGAGCTGGAGTAAGGAGTTGGGGCCGGGTAAGCTGATAGTGCTTAACGAGACGGGAATGAACGCCTTCCTCCGAAGGGTCATTAGGGAGACGAGGCCGGGCCTTATCATCGAGAGAACTGCCCACATGAGCGAGTGGGGCAATAGGCCCGCCCTGGAGTTGAGGGTAAGGGTCCATAACAATGAGTCGAGGCCCGAGTACCTAATGCTTTACAGGGTCAGCATCAACAGCACATACTACTACGACCTGAGCACCGGGTACCTTCTCGAGTCGAGCGTGAGGTACTGGGTAATCACGAGCAAGGGCCCCATGCAGGTCTATATGAACGGGTCAGCTGATTACCGCCTCAGTAACCCGGAAGATCTGCCGGGCCCTGGTAAGGCGAAGACGTATTGGTTCCGCATAGGTTACGACCTAGGGAAAATCATCGTCACATGGGAGGGCGGAGAAGCCCCTAGGGCGGGCCTCGAGGACGGGAAGATAGTGATTGAGAGCGATGGTTCCAAGATCATGGCAGTGGCGGTTCTCTCACCCTACGAGCCGACGATAGAGTTTAGCGGTAGAGAGGTGACCCCTGCGACGCACCCACTCAGCCCTCCGTGGGGCTCGTTCACCATAACCTCTGTGGGTGGTGAGGAGCTGAGGATAGGGTTCGGGGAGGTTGTTGACGAGGTGAGCGAGTCACCTCCGGATGAGGGGATCCAGTGGTACGTGATTGCTGTTGCAGCCGCGGTAGCGGCCGCGGCCGGCGCGGTGGTTGCTATAGTGAAAAGGCGTGGGTGACGCCCTTACCTTATGAGCCCGTGCTTTGATGTCTTGAGGAGGGCCTCACCAGCGGCTAATAGGGCCTTGCCCGCCCCCGTTATGGTGTACCTCCCTATGAGGTCGTAGCCCCTCAGCTGTGTGAGGGCCTTCTCGACCTCGCCCAGGGTGACGCTGGTGTACTTCTTTATCTTGTTGTATATGAGGGCTACCTCCTCACCGAACCTCGCTGCCTTCTGGACCTCCTGCCATATCTTCTTTATAGCGTCTATGTTCTCATCGAACGTCCTCAGTACGTGGTAGTGGAGCGGCGTTATCGAGATCTCGTGCTTGAGGAACTCGTCGGTGTTGCCTCCGGTGACGACGCCCTTCATCAGGGCACCTGCCTCGGTGAGAACCACGTAGTCGTTGGGGTATACGTGGACGTAGTACATTGACTCCGCCTCGGTTATTGCCCTCAGTATGTCCTCCCTCCCGAAGCCGAGCCATCCCTGCACATCACGCACTATGGCGTCCCTCGCTGCTCCCTTGCTAGGGGTCTTCGCGAGTACCGCCGCTATGTACTTCGTCAGTATGGGCCTCCTCACGAGCCTGGCGGAGAGGTTGACGAGGGCCTCCCCCCTCGAGGTCACGTCATTGACCACGACGCCGTGCTCCCTCGCCAGATGAACCCACTCCGGCTTCGGGGCCCTCCCGGCGAAGGCGTAGGTGGCTGCCTTAACCGCGTCGCTCGGTAGCCAGCCCTCAGCACCTATCTTACTCAGTACCCACTCACCGTGCTCAGTGAGCGCGTAGGTGTCCTTGTTCTTGACCTCAACCCTCTTGATCAGGCCCTTCGCCTCAAGGGACTTGAGGAGCGCCCCAAGACTATCGACAGGGCCCCCGAGCTCCGACAGGGCCTTGGCCACGTGCTCCTCGGTCGGGGCCGGCTCTCCCGGCGGGGCCTTGTTCGGGCCCTCCTTAACCGCTTTTAGGGCGAGCATCTCGTCCCTGCTGAACCCTATCGGCGGGATGAGGGACTCCTCGCCCGTGCCGGCAGCCTCCTCCATCTCCTTGCCGAACTCGCTCACCCCTCCCTTACCGGCTAGGTGCATTATCGTGAGCTCCGTGAGCTCCTCCGGGCTTAGGGATCCCTTCCTTAGGAGGTTGAGGACCCTGTCATCTATGAGTATGACTGAGTCATAGACTGGTATCCTCCTCAGCGCGGCCTTGACCCTCCTCCCCCTCCTGGTTAGGGCGTAGATGGCCCCGCCCTCCCCGGGCGGCGTGATCTCGAGGAGCCTCGTCGCCTCCAGCGCCCTGACCACCGAGTCGCCGAAGCCGCCGGCGTCCCTCACCTTGACGAGCTCGTCGTACGGCGCCGGCCCCGAAGGGAGGCTCATGAGGAACACCGATATCTCGGGGGTGAGGTATATGAGGGGCCTCGCAAGGCGGTAGACCTCGTGAACGGCCCTGCCGAGGTTGGTCAGCCCGCTCTCCCTACCCCACAGCATCCTCTCCAGGAGGTAGCTCTCCCAGTACGGCGGGACGTAGCCCGTCTCGGCGGCGTACCTGAGGAGCCACATCACCCTCGAATCGATCCACGGATCCGGCAGGAGCTGTGTCTCAACGTCCTTAACCGCCTCGGCCAGCACCTTGCCAGCGTCCGTCAGGTACGCGCTCCCGCCCGACCTCCTGACAAGGCCCTGTATGTGGAGCTCCATTATCCTCCTCCCGATGGCGGCCCTGCCCATACCGGCGTGGCCGGAGGAAACAGCCTCCTCCTCTCCGAGGCCGCCCTTGGAGAGGAGCTTGATTACCTCGACGTGCTCCCTTGTCAGGTACATCCTCGCTCACCAAAGGATCTATTGAGGGGTTAACATAAAAACCATTTTACTAATTTGGAAGAAAATTCACCTCACTAATGAAAAAGTTTATTAGGAAGGCCCGGCCCCAACAACGCACAGGTTGACCGCCGGCACGATAGCTAGGGCCGCGGCGTGCTCCTCGGTCAAACCACTCAGTACCCCCTCCCCAGCACCCTCTAGGATAAGGAGGGGGTCGAGGTAGAGGAGGAACGGGTCGCCCTCCTCGCAGGCTATCCTCCAGTACCTCCTCGCGTCCTTCTTAGTGAACGCCCTCCTCTCAGCCAGCACCCCCCGCCTCACGCCCTCGTCACTGATGCCCCTAATGTACTCCATGCTACCCCGAACCATGGCCTCGTAGGAGTCGAGGATCGTGTAGTCAGCTATCCTTAGGTGGAGCTTCCAGTCCTTATTATCGAGTTTTTTACAGGCCCTCACCACCCCGGCAGAGTACTTGCTCGCCTCCCGCAAGTACTTCTCGCTGAGTATGAGGAGTGGGGAGATGTAGGTTGAGGAAAAGACGACAGCCTCAGCGAACAGCCTATCGATGCCCGCCGCCGACACGGCGTCGACGAGCTCCTCGTAGTCCTTGAGGGGGTAATATAGCCTCCTGAAGACCCCCGACCGCAGGAGCTCCTCAACCCCCTCTCCGTTAACAGACGGTGTTATGCCGAGGTTCCTGTACCTGAACCTCTTCCTCAGCCACTCTATCCTTGACCAAGCCCTCTCGTCCTCCGGGTTGAATAAGATGACGCCTCGGAGGTTCTTGACTAGTGCTGCATAAAAAGCGAACGAGACGGCCCCAGCCAATACCCCGCCCCAAACCATTATGGGCCTTGGCAGACTTTACATTAACCATAGCGTGGGACGGTTCTGTGGAGAAGTGCTTTACAAGGAAAAACCGGAGTTAGTGCCTCCTGAGCAGGGCGTAACCTATGACCGCTATGGTAGCTACCCCCGCGGCTACACCCGCAGCCACCGCCGCAGGCGACGCAGCCGTTCCTGGCTGTGTCGTGGTTGTTGGCTTAGCCTCTTCCGTGGTGGTTGTAGTAGTTGCGGCAGTCGTGGTTGTTAAGGTTGTCGTTGTTTGGGTCGTCGTTGTAGTTGCTGATGTGGTTGTGGTCGACACCTGGTCTTCGAGCGCCTCTATCACGATGTTCGTAGTGTTGATCGCCGTTATGTAGTAGACCCTCCTAGCACCGTAGTCTGTATCAGTCACGTAGAGGAGGCCGTCGCCCGTCACACTGAGTTCCTTGTCGGTCAGTATAGCTGCGTACACTGTCCCGGCGCCGGTTATCCGCACGGCCCCGCTGCTATCCGCTATCGTGAGGGGCCCCACCGATACTATGTCCCCCGCGCTCGTGTTGTACGTCCACGGCATGGGCGTGTCTGTGAAGGGTGACGCACTCGTTATTAAGCGCTGGACGACCTCACCACCCGCTACAAGGTTGGCGGTTATGAGGGCTGTTGACGTGTTCCCCACCATCTCGTAGTTTACCTTAACCGTTGCCTCGCCCGCTAAGCTCACGGGGATCTGGTAGTTGCTCAGCTCAGCGCCTTCAGAGCTTAGGTATAGGGTGGCTTGCTGCGGCGGCGTTCCGTACGGCCTGATAGTTATTTCGAGCGTGCCGTTCCTGTGGTCCCAGGCACTCATCTCCACGTAGTAGGCCCCCGCTGGCAGTGCCCCGGTGGGTTCATCGATCTCGCTGAGGTTGCTGAGGTAGTTGAGGGCTTCCCTGGCCACGGCCTCAACCGTGTCAGCCCCTATCTCGGGGTTCATCGCGTACGCGGATGCGACGGATTCGAACCTGCGCAGTGACTCCATCATGGGCTCGTAGATCACCGCCACTACGGTGTCGGCCTCGGTCACGCTGTCCGGCGGCCTCGTTACCGCCTCTAGGTAGCGCTGGGTCAGCTCCTCGTCGAGGTCGTCGATGAGGTTAGATAGCTCGGCTACCTTCGTCATGTTGACCCTGCCGGCCCCCGCCTCCGCCGTTATTTCCGTGATCAGCTCCCTTATGCTGCTGACCTGCTCCCAGCCCCCTGCGGCTCTCGAGCGTGTTGGTGGGGACCTGGTGCCTGCCCCGGCCCAGTTCTTGATGAGGAGGGTCATTAGGGGGCCGTACATCGTCCCCATTAGGGAGTAGAGCTCTGTCTTGAGCAGGCTCCCTGTCGATATGTAGGCCGTTGAGAGCATCACTGCGTAGGGCTCCAGCCCCATGACCTCGAGGAGGGGTGTGGCGGCTAGAACAAGCGCTATCTTCATGCCGGTCTCCTGCAGGGCCTTGCCGAGCTTCGACAGCCTCGCTACCTGGGGGAAGTTCAGCCTAATGTTGAGGACGAGGTTCCTCATCTCTATGCTCCCGTCCCACTTCAGGACAGCCGCCCTGGCGGCGAACTTCTTGTTTAGCTGGGCGTACGCGGCGAGGAAGTCCCTCTCGGTGACGTAGTTGAGGAGGCCGCCGACGCCCCTTAGGAAGTTCTTTATGGGTGATAGGGGCTTCGTGACCAGCTCGAATCCCGCCTCTAAGGCGTTTATGTAGTTGTTGGCGTCGAGCGCCCTAATCATCGCCTCCTGCAGGTTACCTATCGTGGAGCCCTCTACGTCCTGCATGTACGCGCTCAGGCTTAGGTCGAAGATCAGTGCCTCGTACTTAAGGAGGAGCTCGGTGGCGACCCTAATTATTGTCTGGAAGGCTATCTCGAAAGCGACGTCGGTGTCGAGCTTCCTCATGAGTGTTGAGAGCACGAACCTGTTGACCTTGAAGAACTCCGCTATGTAGTAACCGAGCTCCAGCCCCTTAATGCCCTTACTCTTGAGGTAGCTGAAGAGGGCGTTCCTGGTGGGCTCTATATTCAGTGTCTCGCCCACGGAAGTGAACTCGAATATCTGGAATGCCTTGGCGAACCTCAGGTAGGGGGAGCTCCCCTCAGCCAGCTTAAGGAGCTTCTGCCCCAGCCCGGACCTCCCTAGGGTCTCTCTTACGGAGTTGATGATCGGGACCTGCACGTACTTATCGATGAGGAAGAGCTTGTTCGACCTCACGAGGTCGACGGCGTTCAGGCTGAGGAGGAAGGCAGCGTACTTCACGCCCGTGACCGTCTGCGATATTATGTGTGGCTTCCTGTTCAGTAGGAACCCGAGGTATATGTCGGCCATGAATAGCCTGTACCACGGGTCGCTCGGTAGGGAGATGGCTGATCTAGTCTTGTAGGAGGGCAGGTACTCGCCCCCGAGGATCTCCTGGAGAAGTTCCTCAACAGGCTCTAGCCCCATCTCCGCCCTCGAGGTCGCTATCGCCAGGGCCACCGACCTAGCGGTCTCACCCGATATCTGGGTGTGGTGGAGCACCTCCTCCGCGAAGTCCTCGGCGACGGCGCACGCGTCGACAGTGTCATTCATCCCGGCCTTGCTGAGTATCAGGGCTATGCCCTCCTGCCCCCACGTCGAGCACGCGGCCGCCCTAGCCAGTAGCGCCGCCCTACGCAGGGAGCTCAGGTAGGACGTGAGGCTCTGGTTCGCGCCGGAGATTATTGACTCGATTATGTATGCTAGGTCAGCGTTCGTGTACTTCCACTCCCTCAGCTCCTCCACCAGCTTCTCGGTCCTCAGTATCGGCGCGACCGGGACAAGGATGTCGAGCTTGGCGAGATCCCCCTCCTCGAGGCTGAACTCCGCTGGATGAGTCCTGAAGACCCTCTCACCATCACCTATGACGACCTCCGCGTAAGCCCTGTAGTGCCCGGGAGGTATCCTCGCCCTGAACGACCATAGGTCGTAGTGTATCCTGTACTTTATGCTCTCGTTATCGAGGTCCTCAATAACGATGGTGACGTTCACGGGCTTGCCCAGCATTAGGGTGAGGTAGACCTCCGGGTCCCACACCGTCTGGTCGTAGAGCCTCTCGTAGCCGAAGGGCGTGAGGTAGTAGAGGCCGGAGTCCTCGGGCCTCGGCGCTAGGTAGGGGTCGAAGTACGTGTAAGTGAGTGTGGTGCTGTGGAGGGACAGGACATCCACGCCGAGCCACGGGATCGTTACCGGGGCCCTCCCGACCTCGTGGACGACGTCGAAGTCCACGTTGTGTATCATCCCGACGACACCGCTGAGTATCTCGACGGTGGCTGACTTCGTGTTGAATAGGGGCGGATCCGTTAAGGCCTCGCCGATTATGAAGAGGTTCACTGAGGCCGACTCATTCAGTAGGTCGATCCCCGTCATGTTCTTTATTGTTGCTGCGTCCGGTATCGGTACCTCGGCGTAGAGCGTGCCGTTCTCGTCAGTTACTCCCTCCCAGCTCCAGAACTCCCTCCCGTTGAGGAAAGCCTTGAGCGCCACCCCCGCACCCGCTACTGGCTCGCCGCCAACGAGGACTGTGGCGCCCAGCCCGGCCTTCGATCCGGGGGAGTAATAATAGCTGTCCATAACTAGGATGAGGCCGCTCGCACCGCTCTCTGGTGGCTGTGATGTGGGCGGGGCTCCCCCTATCACGTATGCGTCAGGCCCTGACCTCACGCCACCGGGTGATGCGCCGAAGTATAGGGGGAACACTGTGTACAGTAGGTAGTCGATGGCCTCTGTGATGTTCATTGTGACTGGCTCGGTGTCGTAGAACGGTGTCCTGATGAATCCCCGGACGAGGACCTCCTCCACACTGCATGAGCAGTTGTCCCCGCTTCCTTGGCTCACCCTCGTGCACTGTATTGAGTCGTAGGGGCTTGACTCGTACTTGACCCTCGTCACGTACCCGTACTGGCTGTAGGTGTCTGTGAAGCTCCCGCCGACGGTGTGGTCGGGCGTCACCCCGAGTTTTGCGTTAGCTCTCAGGCCCTCGAAGACGTAGTGGCCGCCCCCGCCATGGACCTGGCCTGGCTGGTCCGGGTAGGTGAAGAGGGGTCTCTCCCACACCATGCCGTCCTCTATGACGAGGCCTGTGGAGCTCCATGAGTAGGTGAAGGAGTTCTGCTCTGTCCTCGTGTACGGGACACCGATCATGGACTCAGTCACGTTCTCCAGCTCCTCCCTGAACTCCCCCACCCTCTCACCGCAGTCGCCGCCGGGGCACGGGCAGCTCGTCGTGTGGTTGCTCACGGTCTCATTCCTTATGTAGTAGTCGGGCCTGACCTCACCGCCGGTCTCCATCAGGAAGAACCTCACGAACTCCTGGTGCTCCCTGCTCCCGTACCCTATCATGAAGGGGGAAGACGCCCACCCGCTCCCGGGGTGGTGCACGAGTATGCCCGGGTTTGGTATGGGGAGCGCGCCGCCGGCGTGGGCGGTCATGGACCAGTAATCCGTGAGCCTGTACTCCAGCTCCCTCGTCACGTAGTCCCTGTCCACGGTGTATCCCTGCTCGCTGTCCGTGTATGGCCCGGGGCTGAGGTCGTTGTAGACGTACCTCGCCTCGTCTGTGCTGTACCCGCTTACCTCTATGATCGCCTCTCCGTAGGTGCCGTAGCCAGTTATCCTTACTTCCTGCCCTATCCTCGCGTTCCTGTTCTTGGAGACTGTGTAGTCCAGCGCCCCGGGCACGTACTGGCTCTCGAAGTAGCTTGCCCAGAGCGATGTCGAGGTGTTGTACCCCATGACCCCCTCCCCGCCAGGCTCCCCAACGGCTTCGCCGAGGCCCGACCAGCTGGCCCTAGGCTCCCCCTGCTCTACGTAGGCGAGGGCCTCCCCGGTTACCCTCATGGTGAACCTGAAGGTGGCCAGCCTCTTGCCGGTGGGTGCGGTGATCGTTAGGGTGACGGTGAATTCCTGCCCCTCAGAGCCGGGGTCGGGGGCTATGATGACTGTGTTGTCCTCGACGAGCTCCTTGATATCCCCGCTCACGTCGTAGACTGATGAGTAGTAGCTCGTAGGGTACATCGGGTAGAGGACTGGGAACGTGCCCTCGTAGGCCCTCGGCAGAGCGTTGGACGATACTACGAGGGTCTCCGGTGTCGGGATCCCGTAGTCTGTGAGCGGTATCCTGTCAGTGAAGTATGCCGGGTATATGGTGCCCGGCCCCTCAACCCTCCACTCAACCAAGAGGTGCGTGAGCTCAGCCGCTACCCCGCCGTGCCCGCTAGACCTCAGGGCGCTGAAGAACGAGTTAATAAGTGAGGCCCTGTGCTCACCCAGCCCCACGAGGCCGAGCCTGTCCGTGAAGAAGTCCCTCGGCTCTAGGTCGTAGAGGAGGAAGTCCTTCATCATCTCGCTGTAGGCGAGCATGAGGACGTCGACAGGGCCACTTGCGCTATGCTCCCACACCTGGACCCTCACCCCGTCCTGCCCTGGCTCGATGACCTTTTCTCCCCAGTGGTAGGGTACGTGCGTCATGAGGTCCCCGACCGGGTAGGCCTCATCGACGCTGTCGACCCCGCTCGCGGCGTAGAGGTTGAGCACGTCGGCCAGCGAAAGAATGATTGAGTCACCGAGAGGCACCTCGACGACGGAGTTATTCGCGAGGACGGGCCCGGAGCCGGAGTAGGGCATGTAGACGTGCTGGGTAACGGCAGCGAATAGAGCGTAGACAGAGTTGAAGTCAGCGTCCCTCGGGTCCTTAAGCAACGTATCGCTTAATCTCTCGAGGCCGGGGAACCAGCTCTTGAGCTGTGGGGCCCAGGTGAACCGGTTGAACTTGTGCGCCATAACCACGAAGAGGTCCCCGGAAACGGCTTCTAGGCCGTCATCACCGTAGTTTATAATCACCCGCAGCGGGTTAGCCTCCTCACCGAGGACGTACGTGATTGGTGAGGCGATGGATAAGGTAATGGAGGCTATAATGAAGGCAGCCGTGGCAATACCCGTGGCTTTAACCAAAGAACCACCTCGTTTTATGAACAAATGAAGCAATAATAAAGACGCATTATACATAAATAATGCATAGAACAACCAAATAAATTACAAATGCGGTAAGCCCGAATTTTAGCTGAGAAAGTAAACGGGTGAGGAACCAGAAAGGAAATTAAGCAACTCCTGCCCCCGTCCTAACCAGCTTAGCCACCTCCCTCACGAGCCTCTCTACCCTCTTAAGAGCAGACTCAACATCCCTACCAATGCACCAGCCCTCATAAAAGCAGACATGCATACCGGTGGCGTTCATCCAGGCGTCATGCACCCACTCACCTAGTTCGTCCTCGATTACCCTCTTGTAAGCCCATAGCTCACCATGAGTCACGAGTCTCTTCCCATCCCTTAGATAAGCATAGGCCTTGATGGCCAGCGCAGCAGCTCCCCAGACTTTCTCAGCAGCCTGCCTAATGTCGCCTCTCTTAAGCTCCTCCCTTGCCTCACTGAGTAATTCCTCAGCAGCCTCAACGTACTCCACAGCCCTCTCCTTGGGATCCAAGCCCTGACTAAGCAACTCTATGACATATTCTTCAGCACTGAGCCCCAACTTTCTGGCCTCCTCCCGGATCCGTTCAGCGAGGCGGCCGCGGACAACGATGGCTTGCCCCATTTTTCTGCCCTACTCATCAACACCGCATTAAAAGAGATAAATAATTCCCATAAACGAGAGGGGCTCCACATCAATTAGGTAAGTGACGAGCCTAACTCAGGAATCCAATAGGGATAGGAATAACGCAGAAAGCGGCGATCACATTCCTGCTGTTCTGCTGGTTACTACTGCGGGAAGGAAATGCTGGGTTTCGCCCTCAACGATTAGATAATGAGTTTTCGATACTAACGACCCCGCCAGGCCCTATGCAACACGGTAATCCATGCTCCAAGGTTTGGGTTAAGGGTCAGGATGTTGGTTAAGGCCTTGCAGCGCTAACAATTCTTTTCACTTTCTTGGGGTCTATTTTTCCTTCTTTGTTCTTTAGGTATGTCCCCACTATGAAGCCGTGGGCGTGGCTTAGGTAGTGCCTTATGTTCTCTGGTGTCATGCCTGACCCCACGACCAGGTCAGCCCCTTCGGGGGTGTGGTTCCTCGCCTCAGCCACCTCCTCCGGCGTCGGGGGCCTCCCTGTAGCTGTGCCAGTGATGATGACTGCGTCTGCCCCGCCCCTTCGGACGGTCTCCTCTATGACCTCCCTTAAGGGCCTTGGTGCTAGTGGGGCTGCGTGCTTGACGTTGACGTCGGCCATCACGTACGGTGACCACCTCATTAGGGCCTCCGCTGTCGCTAGCCTGTAGGCTACTGGCTCTAGTATTCCTTGGTCGCTGACGACTGTCTGGGCTAGGGCGTTCACCCTTATGAATGACGCACCCGCTGCGTGGGCTACTGCCGCCGCTTCAGGTGCGCAGTTCCTCAGTATGCTCACCCCCACCGGTATGTTCACTGCCTTAACTACCTCCCGGGTTATGACCGCCATGGCCGCTACCTTGAGTGGGCCTGCCTCGTCCTTGGGGTAGGGGTGGTCCAGGTAGTTCTCGACTATTATGCCGTGGGCACCTCCCTCCTCTGCTGCCATAGCGTCGGCTACGGCCTTCTCTATAGAGTCCTCTATCGAGCCGCCGTATCTTGGGTTGCCGGGCAGGGGCCCTATGTGTGTGACGGCGATGATGTACGGTATCTTCTCGAAGGGCCTGGGCTTCATGGCTCCTCATCAGTCGATAACTATTATTGGCTGATCCTGCTCCACGAACTCGCCCTCACTCACCAGGACTTCCTTGACCCTCCCGCTGTACTCGCTCTTTATCTCCATCCTCATCTTCATTGACTCCAGTATCGCTACCGTGTCGCCCTCCTTGACTTCGTCGCCCTCCTTCACCATTATCTTAACGACCTTGCCCGGCACGGAGGCCTTCACTACCTTACCC
>WAOK01000034.1 GCA_015521325.1 Desulfurococcales archaeon
ACCCTCATCCCCCCGGCCCTATAGGGCTGGAGGGCCTCTAGGAGGGACTGGACAGCGTCTAAGTTCCTCGTTCTTCCGTCTGGCGAGCCGTAGGCAAGAGCGTTCGGGGTAATGAATCGTATGTCCCTTAAACCGGACGACCTCATCCTCTCCACGTGCTCAACTACTGACCCAACCCCCCTATGCCTCATCCTGGCTGAGAAGGTGAAGGAGACAGCGCAGTACCTGCAAGCGTGGGGGCACCCCCTCCCGATCTCGACAGGGCCGAACCTCCTCACGAGGCGGAGGGGGAAGGATGGCCACGGGTCAAGCTCCTTAACGAAGCCCCTACCCCTCAGCCTGACCCTCCCGCCCTCTGGGCAAGCAACCCCCTCAATGGAGCACGGATCACCGCCACCCAGGTACTCCCTAACGACCTCGGGAAGGACTGCCTCACCATCACCGACCACCGCCATGTCGAAGCCGAGCGAGATTATTGAGCCGTAAGGGTCTCCGGAGGCGTGCGGGCCACCAACGATCGCCAACGCACCGGAGCCCCTAGCCGCCCTAACCACATCGATAACCCTGTCAAGCTTCTTGACGAGCTGGGTAGTTAGAAGGGATGCCCCAACAACGACCCTCTCCCCCCGCAGCGAGCGCAGGAGCTCGGGCGCGGCGGAGTAGGTGGTTATGACCAGCCCCACCTCCTCAAGCAGGCCCGACTCTATGGCCGAGGCTACTAAGGCGTTAATGCTGTATCTGTTCTCCTTATCCCCCACCAGCACCAGCTTAGCTACCTTCATACCGCACCAAAGGGTGCTCGGGCCCTTAAATCGAGTGCACAGCTATTCAAGCTCCTCATTGTGTCTGAGCAGGCTCCTCAGCAGCCGGTTCTCCCTCAGTTCCCTGCCTATGGTCGTTGGCTCACCATGCCCCGGGTAGACTACAGTGTCTTCCGGGAGGCCCTCAACCAGCCTCCGCAACGACGAAACCAGCTCATCCAGGTTCGATCCCGGCAGGTCCCACCTGCCCACGGCGCCGCGGAATAGGGTGTCGCCGGTGAAGACAGCACCGATCTCGGGGAAGTAGTAGGCGTATGAGCCGGGTGAGTGGCCGGGTAAGTGCATAGCGAACACGCGGAGCCCGGCCGCCTCGAACTCGGCATCGCCCCTCAACCCAGCATCCACCTCAAGCCTGCTCCACCCAAACCCGTACGCCCTACACATGCCCTCAGCAAGCTCTAGGAGCGGGATGTCATCGGCACCCATAACAACGGGAGCACCGGTCAAGGACCTGACCCTCCCAGCATCACATACGTGGTCGAAGTGGCCGTGGGTAAGGAGGAGATGGCTTATCTCATACCCCCTATCCGAATAGTACGCAGCCCTAAGGAAGGCCCCGGCACCAGCATCGATCATGACGGCCTCACCAGCACCACCCAACACCAAATAGACTATAGAGCCTAGAGAGTGGCTAACGAACCTGATGACCCTCATCCCCATAACCCATAATGATCGGGTTAGTCGAGACATAACCACTAACAACAAAGCAGAGGCCAATATTCCTCCTCACCGTCTCCGAACAGCTCCGGGCTTTCCTCAGCACCACAACGCTGTAGGTATTAGGGCGAGGGAATTAGTTATCACTGTATTTGCCGAAATTTAACCTTTTCATATCCGCTTTATACTGAAGCTGAGCCGATTCCCGCACCTTGGATAGGTGAGCCCGCGAAGCGCTCACCCAAGGAGTACGGCATTAATGTTCTCAAGAGTTGCAACATTGTGAAGACGCCTATCCCCGGTCATGAACGGGTTAGCGCCAACGTGGCGTGCTGATGCTATCTGTAAGGCATCAGCGACATATATGTGGCGCCTCTCCACTATTCTCCATGACTCAAACAGAATTCTTGCTCTTACGGGTACCAGCACCAGTATACCTAGCTTTGTCATCCTCCTAACCTCTTTCAGGAACCTTTTCCTTACGGTCTTATACGCTACATCGTCTAGCCTTCCTGTCCTTCTAGCCCTGTCAAAGGCGCCGAGAACCTCGCCGATGTTCCATATGCTGAAAGCAGTCAATACCTCACCTGAATATGCCCTAAGGAACACATTCCTTACTACGTCGGAACCAGGCTCCTTGACGTATCTCTTAATAATGGCACTACTATCGAGGTAGGTTACGGGCACGCTCATCCCTCATCACCCTAACAAGATCGCTCACTGATCCGGCCTCGGTCTCCACAGGCTCAAAGTCTATCTCATCCACCGCATCCTCGCCCGCAAGCTCACCTAGCTCGCTAGCAACGCTCTCCTCCAACATCGCGTCCTCTATCACTAATTCGAGAAATTCCGAAATTTCCACACCTTTCCTTCTAACATATTCCCGGAACCTTCTCCACAGCTCACGGTCAATGTATATACTTGTCTTCATCCTACCCACTGACCTTTCCCAACCTAAACTACTTAAATAGGTATTTAACTGAAGTCAGTATATAACCACACATTAAGACCGTAAGAGCCGAATAGTTACGTGTGTGAGCATGTTCGCAAGTCTATCCACTCAACAGCACTGCTACAGCAGAAGCGGTTACTGCGATCACGGCATATTTAAGCCTTTTTAGTTCTCCGGCGGTTGTTTTGCGCAGGCTGGGAAGGTGGCTGATGCAATATACCTGAGCATCGCCTACGCACTCGCAACCTTAGGAGCGTTATCAGTAATTAAGACGAATGACCTCACGGGGATCTTGACCTTCTACGCCCTGCTAACAGCCTACAAGACCTCAATCATTATGTTGTTCCCCAACGCGAGTAGCTGGGTTACCATAGTAGGTAGCGGCGATGCCGTTGCTGCGGCGGCGTTAATGCCCTTCTATGCCCTGGCGGCAGTGCTCGTCTTAAAGTACGATAAGGTAATATCCGTTAGGAGGCTCCTTCTTTACGCTCTTATTGGGGTCTTGGTTGGTGCTGTTCTCGTTCAGGCATGGAGAACCCAGATAAACCCTGTGTACTACGCCATGTCTGCCGCCACCTTCTCGGTATACGGCGGTTTCTGTGAGGAGGTCTTCTTTAGGGGGTATGTGATGGATGAGTTATCTAGTAGGTACGGTAAGCTAGTTGCGTTATTTGGTCAGGCCGTTTTGTTCGGTGCCTCCCATCCATGGAATCCCTTCGTCGCTATTGGGGCGTTCGCGCTGGGCACTGCCCTCGGGGCTGTGAGGCTGTACCTTGGTCTGGAGGCATGCATTGGCCTTCACTACGGACTGAACATATTCACGCACACATAGCTCAGCCACGTAACCATACCATATGACTTAGCAAGCTACTAACTGATTGGTTGAGGATTATTTAAACAATAATGATAAAGCTAAATCTAACAAGTAATAAACTAACTGCATAAATACTACATAACTCTTTATATATAGTTTGCGTATAAGATACGCACGCATAGCAGGCACCGAGTTCCATGTTCATGCTTGCGTGTGAAGGTATGGGAAAGATGGATAAAAGAAAAAGAAGATCCATA
The DNA here is from genome assembly GCA_015521325.1 of Desulfurococcales archaeon. Classification (GTDB taxonomy): domain Archaea; phylum Thermoproteota; class Thermoprotei_A; order Sulfolobales; family NBVN01; genus WAOK01. The sequence continues at coordinate 3,502 of WAOK01000034.1, forward strand.
ATGGGCCCAATGATAGTGCTCACCGCATTAGTGGTCGCGGTAGCAGCTACCTCAGCACTCTACATGCTAAGGTCGGGCAGATTCGAGATAAACGTCGCGGACTACAGCCAAGTGACTGGCATGCCTGCAATAGGGTTCTACACGGGAGACAACGAATACCTTCTGCCGGCATATGGAGGAGCCAATAACACAGTGACCTATGTCGATACTGGTGGTACGGAGCACTACATCTATACATACTTCTCGGGACACACCTACACATCCATGGGTTCACCTCAGATCAAGCTATACGGCACAGCCAGGATCGTCGCTGACCTGACGGAAGGGAGTTGGAAATTCGATAAGGCCCTTACGATAGGGGTGCCCGGGGATGCTGACATCGACCACTTCACCATAAAGTTCAGGGTCGATGACCCAAGCGATGCATCATTAGCTATCGCCACAGTGAAGTACACGGACGGGACAAACGAATACGACTTCGGCCAGATCGACCTGACAGTCGAAGGCGAGACAGGGTCACTATCCGTGATAAACCCGCCCGACACTGGGGCAGCATTCTACATAACGATAGAACTGCAGTATGACCAGCCTATAACCGACTCGTTCACGCTGTCAGCATACGTAACACCTTAATGAGGCCCTAACTAATCCCGAAATTTTTATTCCAAAACAACCCGTATTATAGGTTTAAGAACCCGATAACTTGGTGGCGGGGCAAACAAAGGAAATGTTGAGCAATATCATACATAGTTCACCAATTAGGCTCCTATGGTTCGACAGCCTAGGAGCCAAGTCCTCCTCGTTCATCATAGAGTGAAACGGATGTAACATACTCGTTGACCCGGGAGCTGCGGCCATGCAGCCGAGTTACCCACTACCTGAGATGAAAAAGCTCAGGTTAAGGAGTAAAGCCCTTGGGCTGATAAGGGGGGCTATTGAGGAATGATGTGAGGGCTGTGATCATAACTCATTACCACTACGACCACCACCCGAGGCCAGGGGATCCGGAGTTGCCGATCACCCTATTCCGGGGTAAGCTCGTCCTCGCCAAGAACCCGAACTACTTCATCAACGAGAATCAGTGGAGGAGGGCAAGGGCATTCTTTGAGTCACTAGCGAAGGTAGCCGGAACACATATGGACGAGCTCTACAAAGAGCCAGGTAAGCTAAGCATCGGGGATCCCGAGGAAGCCATTCCTAAGGCGATGGTAAGGGACTTCGGAGACTATAGCAAGAGGAGGGCTGAGCTCCTTGAGAAGGGCAGGAAACGGTTTGAGAGACTGGCAGAGCTCTGGGCAACGGGTGAGTGGGTCTCGGAGTTCTCCGGCGAGGACGGCACTAGGGTTATGTGGGCTGACGGTAGGGAGCTCGAGGTTTGCGGGATCCGCTTGAGGTTCACCGGACCCTGGTTCCATGGGGTGGAGTACGACAGGACCGGGTGGGTCGTAGGGCTCCTAGCGGAGTTTCGGGGGAGCAGGGTCTTTTTCACAAGCGACGTAATGGGCCCGATCATCGAAGATTACGCCGAAGCTGTGGAGGACCAGCGCCCCGACCTCGTGATAGTTGATGGCCCGCCCACATACCTCTACCCATACATGCTCAACAAGATCAACCTCCGCAGGGCTGTGGAGAACGCCGTGACGATCGTGAGGTCTAGACCCAGAGCAATGATTTATGACCACCACCTCCTCAGGGAGAGAGCGTGGAGGAAAAGGGTGTCGGAGGTCTTTGAGGTCGCTAAGGAGGAGGGTGTTCGGGTGATGACAGCGGCCGAGGCCATGGGGAGACTCCCGCTAATTGTTTTGGTGGAGAGGGTGTGGGACTGTGATACTCCCGAGGAGGAGTGAGATATCTCCACATTAACCAATACCTGAGTTGGGTATAGTATTCCCTAATATTTCCCGGGCAAGCAAGGCCTTTATCTAGAGTATTTTCTGCTGTATCCTATCCCAACATAGAGACATAATATCTTACTACTCGTCGCGGGCTACACGCATACTTAATACCTTGCTCTGGTATACGTGCACCCGCTGTAATGGCCCTCACCCGGGTAGTATGCGTGAGTCACGGAAGCCTCTACTATCTGCTCTACGGGCTAGAAACTAGGGGCGCTGGCTATTTGATTCCGACTGCCTTGCCCCGCATCATATATTGAGTAAGTGGGTGTGCCCCGTTAAGGGGGCGGGTTCGTGTACCTACCGGGCTTGGGGAACTGACGTATTTTTAGTAAAAAAAATGCTCGATTCAGAAGTGCCTCCGGAATATCGGTACCTCGCCGCGGAATATCCTGTATATCGTCAGCTTCGTCAGGTCCTCGACGAAGAACCATATGATGCAGTAGAGCCACACGAACCCAGTCATCCAAGCCGGTATCGTTGCCGCTATCCCGAACCCGTAGATAGCTACTATGGTTGCCGCCAGCTTAGTGACTACTGCCGTTATCAGCAACCACTTACCTGGCATTATGGACCAGAACGGGCCGCGGGTTCTTGTAACGAATATGGTGAGGTGACCGGCTATGGCTAGCTTAAGGAATATTAGTGTCTGTATCATCGCTAGCTGAGTCACCGGATCCATCCCGAATATTTTGATCGCTATCCAGAGCAGCAGGAAGGACTCGAACACGCCCACGAACCCTAGTGCCGAGGACACTGCCAGTATCCTAGGTATATCCCATTTCTGCGGTCTCTTACCGATCCTCACATTATCGTACGCTATTGTCAGGATAGGTAGGTCGTTCAGCAACGCCAGCAGGATGATGAGGACCGGCGTTACTGGGTAGAAGTTGAAGGCCAGTATCGACAGCGTTATGAAGAACAGCACCCTAAGCGTCTCAGTTATTCTGTACACTACGTAGCTGTACATCCTCCTGAAGATCTTCCTAGCCGTCACTATTGCGTCTTTTATCACCGATATGCCCGGCGCAAGCAGTGCTATGTCCGCCGCGGCCCTAGCGGCGTCCGTTGCTCCAGCAACCGCTATGCCCACGTCGGCCTTCCGGAGCGCGGGTGCGTCGTTAACGCCGTCCCCTGTCATGGCGACCGTGTGGCCATGCTTCTGCAGTACATCAACAATCATGTACTTATGCTCCGGGAAGACTTGGGCGAAGCCGTCGGCCTCCTCGATCATCTTCTCCGCCCTGGAATGGGAGACCTTCCTCAGTTCTTCGTAGGTATAGATCCTGGTTCCGATACCGAGCATCCTCGCTATCTCCCTAGCAATAGCTATGTGGTCGCCGGTGATCATCTTGACCCTCACACCCATCTTCTTGAGGAACTCTATCGTCTCCCTAGCGTCCTCCCTCGGCGGGTCGAAGAGCGGTATCAGCCCAACGAACACCCACCTCCCTCTCTCGCCGCCGACCGTTCTGGCGACACCGATCATCCTGTAGCCGTGGCGAGCGTACTCATCAACTATTTCCTTCACCCTCCTACTCAATTCCTCATCAGCACCCACCAGGCCCAGTATTACCTGAGGCGCTCCCTTAGCCGTCGTGAAGCGCTCGCCGCCCGTCCCCTCAACAACGGCCTCTGTGCGCTTGGTTACTGGATCAAACGGCCTGAACACCACCTGCCTGTACATCCTGTACCTCTCTGTGAGGCCGTGCCTCTCGAGAGCACTCAGTACAGCGAGATCTATCGGGTCCTTGTCCTCCTCCCTTGACGCGAGGGCAGCATACAGAATAACGTCCTCCTTCGTGAATCCCTCCCCCACGGGTACAGGGTCCTTAATGGTGAGCTTGTTCTTAGTCAGCGTGCCGGTCTTGTCAGCACACAGTACGTCAACACCGGCGAGCTCCTCAACCGCCACGAGCTTAGTCACTATCGCCTGCTTCTTAGCCAGTTCGTAAGCACCTATCGCCATCGTTATAGACAGAACAGCTGGTAAAGCAGCGGGTATCGCGGCGACGACGAGGACTAGTGAGAACCTCACCAACTCCAGCGGATCCATCCCGCGGTGGAGCTCGACTGCTATCATCGCGATGACGAGGAATATCGTGAGCAGGACTAGGAAGTCACCGATCTTTATTATGAGCTTCTGGTACTTACTCATGCTCTTAGCGGCCTGCACTAGCTTAACGGTCTTGCCGAAGTAGGTGTTGAGCCCTGTTGCCACGACGACAGCCGTCATCTCCCCCCGCTTGACGAGGGAACTGGCGTACGCTACGTCTCCGACCCTTTTCTCCACAGGCAGTGACTCCCCCGTCAGCGCTGACTCATCAACCATCAGGTACTCTCCTTCTATTAGCTTCACATCCGCTGGTACGATGTCACCCAGCCTCAGCCTGATGATGTCTCCCGGAACCAGCTCTCTCGCAGGTATGACTACCCACTTACCGTCTCTTAGTACCCTAGCCATTAAGGAGAGGCGCTTTTTCAGGTACTCCATGACGTTCTCTGCTTTGTGTTCCTGCCAGAACCCGACAACTCCGTTGACCAGCAACAGCGTTATTATGATGTAGAAGTCTGCCCAGTGCTGAATTATGGTCGAGAGCACGGCCGCCGCTTCTATCATCCAGGGGATGGGGCCCCAGAAGTAGCTCAGGAACTTGATGATGGGGTGAACCTTCTTCTCCGGTATCTCGTTAGGCCCGACGGCCCGTAGCCTGCGCCTCGCCTCTTTCGAGCTTAGGCCCTTACTCCTGTCGACCCCAAGCCTCCTCAGCGTCTCCTCTACGCTCAGTTTCTTCGCCTCATCCGCCTTGATCACTAGCTCGGTCTCTCCCCCCGACACAGTACCTCACCCTCAATAGAATATTCCATGGATCCAGTATAAGAAGATTTAAACATGCATCTACTAGTTTTATAAAGATGCGGTAAGTATTGTACTGGCTTAAACAAAACCAATCAAAACAATATATTGCTTGGGAACACGATTAACATCGAATTAATCAAGGCTATGTAAACTGGAGTAACCAGATTTACAACCAGCGACCAGGAAGCGAGGCAACGCGCCTCAGCACATCTTATGAGTATTGCCTTCCCATGAGTCCTTGATGTTGAGTCGAGGCATGCAATTTATTTAAGTAAGTGGGACGACGTGCACAGAACTTATTAAGTTCTTCAAGCAACCCTCGCACGTCCCGTAATGAAGCTGCAGTATAAGCACCACTATGTTTGCTGGCTAGTTCAGCAACTGCCTTATAATCCTTCACGAGCAGGTACTTAAGGCTGGTCGGCTTGAGGGTCGCCGTGCTGGGAGCGGGCAAGATCGGCTCGGCAATAATCAAGGCGATCATAGAATCAGGACTCGCTGAGGTTATGGCTACGGGGAGGAGGGAGGTCACGCTCGAGAACGCCAGGAAGCTTGGGGCGGTGGCGACAAGGGATAACCGAGCTGCTGTTGAGTGGGGGGAGGTAATCGTACTCAGCGTGAAGCCCCACCACTTCCCAAAGGTACTCTCGGAGGTCGGGCCCGGGCCGTGGGCGGGGAAGGTCGTTGTGTCAGTGATGGCGGGTGTCAGTCTTAGAACCCTAAGGCACTACCTGAGGGGTGCCGAGGTCTTCAGGGCGATGCCGAACATAAATGCCCTTGTCAAGAAGTCGAGCACTGCGGTGGCGGGGGACAAGGAATCGAGTGCCGCAGCCACCGTGGAAAAGATATTCTCAGCGCTCGGGAGGGTCTACTGGGTGCCGGAAGACCTCATAGATGCATGGACTGGTCTGGCGGGCTCGGGCCCCGCCTACATAGCGGAAATCGTCGACGGCCTAATACTGGGAGCCCTCGCGGTGGGGATGCCGAGGGACCTCGCGCTGGAGACCATACTCGACGTCCTCGAGGGCACAGCTGAACTCCTCAGGAGGTACAGGATGCACCCAGCCCAAATGAGGGATGAGGTGACGACACCGGCCGGCACAACCATAGCGGGGCTCTCAATACTTGAGGCAGAAGGCGTAAAGGCGGCCCTTATAAAGACTGTTAAGGCAGCCACGGAGAGGGCTGCAGAGATAAACGCCTTGATCGATAAGAAAATCGCTCTTCACGGAAAAATGTAAGGCCTTACCTTTCTCAGTAAGATAGTTTTAGCACAGCCACTACCAAAAAGAGCAGTTATGCTATGTGGGGGTACGGGCCAGGAACCCGGTGAGAGGGTCGTGTGCCGTCTGTATGCATTCGCTGTTTATAGATTATTAAAACTCATGATGATGTTCTTTAGGGATTTGCTCTGGCCTGGACTCTTATCCTTATTTTCTTCGCTGGTTTCTCTTCAACTAGTTTCTTCCAGTACTTTATGTTGTATATGCATCCAGGGTCCGGGGCCATGGGGTCTCCGAAGTAGCCGTACGCCCTTGCGCGGCATCCCCCACATATGTTCCTGTATGGGCAGTCGCGGCAGAACCCCTTCAGCTTGTCCCTGTCCCTCAGTGTTTTGAGGAGGGGGGATTCCGTCCATATCTCCCAGAAGCTCTTCTCCCTCAGGTTCCCTACGGGTACGGGCATGAAGACGCACGGTATTAGTGTGCCGTCTGGCTGGAGGCCTGCGTATATCCTGCCTGCTCCGCATCCCCCAACGAATTCAGCGACGGCCTTCACTACTGGGTCGCCCCCTACGTAGAAGTGCGTTGGCGCCACCTCTTTCCCGCCGCTCAGCTGGAGGGCGACTCTTCCGTACTGTGGGGCCGTGCTCACAATCTCGAGTTTCCTCTTACTCATCTCCTTGAATATCGTTCTCAGGAACTCCTCCCTCTCCGCTGGGTCGAGGTCTAACCAGATGTTGTCCTTACCTCTGCCGACGGGGACGAAGTTGAAGAAGACCACCCTCCTAACGCCTATGGACTCCGCCAGGTCGAGTATGTCCTCTACCTCATCTATGTTTACTTTCGTGATTGTTGTTGCGAGGGCGTGGTTTATCCCTAGCTTGACGGCGTTCTCTAATGCCTTCACGGCCCTTTCCCAGGCCCCGCTCACACCCCTGAACCAGTCGTGCTTTCTGGGGTCTGCGCTGTCCACTGATACCTCGACGTACCTGAGCCCGAGCCTCTTCGCCTTCTCCAGCTTCTCTATATCGGCGAACACCCACCCATTGGTTGCGACGGCAGCGTACATCCCTCTCTTCGCTATCTCGTGGAGCACGGTGTAGAAGTGGGGGTGTATGGTGGGCTCACCGCCGCTCAGGGCTATCGCCGCCACGCCTGCCCTGTCGAGTTCATCCACTACTCTCAGCTTCTCCTCAAGGCTCAGCTCATTGGGTAGGGGCTTGTCTGCTCTCTGGTAGCAGTGCTTGCACCTTAGGTTACACATGTTCGTGAAGTTCCAGACTATCATGAAGGGGGCGGGGAGCTCCTGCGGGACGGTCACGCCATATAGAGTCAGCCCCTTAAGGACTAAGGTTATCCCCCTCCTAAGTGCCGGGTCTTTCAGCGCACCCCTCACCTCATCTTCTCTGCCTTTTAGGGCCCGGACACCCAGCTTCACCAGATCTTCTATTATCGCTGAAAGGAACCTCGCTGTGGTTGGGCAGCCATGTATCTTCTCTCCAGCAAGGCGGGAGAGCGCGTGGTATATTACTGGGGCCTTGACCTTGGTGCCGTCGTACATGCACTCTACCTCGGCTATTGAGGGCTTGATCATGAGCCTGATGAGTGGGTTGTTGAATATGAGCCTTATTCCGGCGAGGAGGGAGCCCATGCCTCCCCTCTTTTCTTTTCTCCTACCGAACACGGCTCATCACCTCCACCTTATGTGGTGAACAACCGTTTCCCTAACCCATGAGAAGAGCTCCTTCGCCAGTATGCCTAGCATGTCCTTCAGCCTCCCCGCACGCATCTCGCGACGGATGAATCCCCACCTGAGGTAGAACTTCCTGTACGCGTACCTCACCATGGCGCTGAGCTGCTTCCTTGTGAAGTTGAAGCCCCTCATCACGGCCCTTATGGTGGTGTAGTGCTCCCAGTCCCAGTCCTCAATGAGGCCGTTTTCTTTGGCATACTGGAAGAGTGGGGTGCCTGGGTATGGTGTTAGGGCGGTGAACTGGGCATAGTGCGGGTCGATCTTTATGGCGAACTCCACGGTTCTTTTCATGTCGTCGATTGTTTCCCACGGGAACCCCAGGATGAAAGATCCTGTTGCGAGCCCGCCGACCTCCTTAACCCACCTAATCGCTCTTTCCGCTTGCTCCAATGTTATCCTCTTATGTATCCTGTCAAGTGTCTCTTGATTGCCTGACTCGATGCCGAAGTAGATGGCGGTGCAGCCTGAGTCGAAGAGACGCTTCAGCATCTCTTTATTCACGTGATCTACGCGGCTCCCGCACGCGAACCTTATGTCGAGACCCCTCTCTTTAATCTCGTCAAGGAAGCCGTACACGAACTTACGGACAAGGGTGAACTCGTCATCGGTGAATACGAACTGTTTTATCCCGTACTTATTGTATATGTGCTCGACCTCATCGGCCACGTTCTTGGCAGACCTTATCCTTATCCTTCTTCCCCAGAAGTAGCTTGTGCTGCAGTACATACAGCCGTAGGGGCAGCCGCGGCTCGCCATTATGTGGGCGATCCTTATGGGCTTCCCGAACAGTGTGTACTTGTCCATTGGGAGGAGGTGCCTGGCGGGCCAGGGTATCTTGTCGAGGTCGTGTATGTAGGGCCTCTGCTCTGTCTGTACCACTTCACCATCACTGTTCTTGAACGCTACCCCCTTTACCCTGGAGAGTTTCTCTGGGTTGAGCCCGTGCTTCCCGATAACCTCGATAAGCTCTAGGGTGGTTATCTCCCCCTCACCCCTAACGACGACATCCGCGCCGTTGCTGAGCGCCTCCTCCGGTAAGAAGGTGGGGTGAGGTCCCCCCACGATGATAGGGAGATCCTCCCCCATCTCCTCCTTTAGGAATTTTATTGCCCTATAACCCTTCGGGGCTGTCGGGGTAAGGAGGGAAATCCCGACTACATCAGGCGACCATGATTTTATCTCAGACAACCATTCCTTGATCCCCATTTCCAGAGTCGGGGAATCAATTATCTTGACCTTGTGACCGGCGTTCTCAAGGACGGACGCTATTGTCGCCAGTCCTAGTGGGGGCGCCTTCATCCCTATTATCTGGTAGATCTCTAAACGATGGACGTCCGGGGGTAGTGTGAGCAGTACTCTCACTTCCCATTCCCGTTACGGCTTCGCGCAATATTATAGAATAAACTATTTTGAAGGAAAACTTACCTGATATACCTGGCGATCCCGAAGATAGTGTCACGCTTACCTCACGGCATTTAAAAGCTCAGGTTCTCGGAATCCTCATAATCCTCAGGAGAGGAGACAACTTAAGCAACTCCTCAGTTGATAAGGGTAGCTTAGGGAGGATCAGCGACATAACTCTTTTATTGTCAATCAAGATATCAAGAACAAACCTGAGCAGGTCATCTGCCCCAGCTCTCCCGTCAAGGAAGTCATCGAGCAGCTTTATGAATTGATATGGTGCCTGCTCTCTCCATACATTCATGATCCTTAGGAGCCTGAGCACGTTCGTTCGGACAAATATTCTGCCGGAGTACGAACCTTCTATGTAGAGATATAATGCGTGGGTGTGAGGCGATCTCACACACCTTAGCTTATGGGTAAAGCAAACAATATCCTCGATCGGTATACACTCACCCTCTATATGAGGTATGCCCTCCTTCCTATGGACTATGTGGAGAGTGAAGGATGTGTTCCTCAGGGTATAGAGGGGTATGCGTAAATTACTCAACTCATCAAAAACCGCCCAGAACCTCCTCACAAAGTACTCACCGTAGCCAAGGCATCTCAGGAGGGGAGACGTGGTCGCCGGAAGATCGAAGCATAGGGAGCCGTAGACTGAGCAGGCATTAAGAATAACGGGTATGGACCTAAGTACAGCCTTATAGAAACTCTTCTTTATACGAACACTCCACACCCAGTAATAACATACACACCATTTCAGAGATAAGGTTTTACTTCAGCCGAAACCTCATCGCTGACTACGCAAAGTAAGCAAGGGGCTCAGACAGCGTTAATTCACTACTTCTGCGCTACATATCATAACACGAAGTCAATACCTTGCTTGACCTATACGGCATTCGTATATATAAATTCGATTATAAAACTAAATACTTAATAATGACGTAGTGATAGGTATAGTGGCGCCCGACACGCTGTCGCTGTCAGGGCTTTGCTGGGTCACCGGCCTGGCTGGTGGGTCGGCGGCGCTCTGCAGCCGCCGCGTCTCGGGTGCCCACTATTCTCCCCCCTTCATGCTGGACATCAATAATCTCTTCTCTAAATGTTACGAATCTTGACCACGACACATGTGCTAGGAACCCTGCCGAGGGTACTGGCTCACCGCTCGGGTAAGCCCTCGAGTCGTGGGTCTCTGAGACCACCTTGCCGACGAAGAGGGTGTGGTCCCCGTATGTTCTCTTGTCTATGACCCTGCACTCTATGTTGGCGAGCGCCTCCTTTATGCTCGGTGTGAGCACACTACGTGATTTAACAAGAGTTACCTTCATCCTCCCTAGTTTCTGCGGGCCCGACTCGGTCCCGGCTATCCATACGTCCCTCAACATGCCCACGCTCGGTACGGCTATCACGAACTCCCCATACCTCTCGATGAGTCCGTGAGTGTACCTCTTCGGAGATATTGCAACGCCCACTATTTCGGGCTTAAAAGAGAGCACAGTTACCCAGTCCGCCGCCATAACGTTTACCTCCTCGTCCAGCCTACCGCTCACTAACAGGTATGTCCGCATAGGGTACAGGAGCCTGTACAAGCTTGTTCCCAAGGAATTCTTCAATTACGTGATTATAGCTCTCACGAAACCAACTCAGCCCAGCACCTTCCTCAGGACCCTGAGAGCGTTCCGATACGCGACCGCTTCAATTACTGAGTCATTATAACCCATCTCAGCCAGCCTACCCAGTAACTGGGGCAGCTTGTCCACGGCCTCAAGACCCCTCACTGGAGGCAGGCCCAGTAAGCCGTGGAAGTCCGTGCCTATCGCCGCTACGTCAGGGCCGAAGTGGTCTATCAGGTACATCAAGTGCTCGAGAGCGCCCTCTATGCTATCCCCGACGAATGGGGAGACCGCGACCGAGACACCGACCACGCCGCCTGACTTCCTCACAGCCTCTATCACGTCATCGCCCACGTTCCTCGGATGATCCTTTACGGCCTTCACTCCCGCATGACTCACTATGACCGGCTTCCGGCTCGCTTCAGCAGCCTCCAGAGCTGCATTGGGTGATGCGTGTGCCAGATCAATTATTATCCCTAACCTATTGGCCTCCCTCACGAGCTCCTCCCCATCCGCTGTGAGGCCATAGTCCTTCTTCGAGTAGCATGAGGCAGCCCACCTATTCCCGTAGTTCCAGGTCAGGCCGAGGGAGCGGAGGCCGAGGCGGTAGAGGAGCTCGAGGTCGTCAACATACTCTATAGCGTCCGCTCCCTCGATGTGCACTACGAAGCCCAGGCCACCCGACCTGATCACTTCCTCCGCGTCAGCTCCGGACTCGATGAGCTTTATGCCGTACTGCTTGGCGAGGACGTGCGTTAGGCGGAAGTGCTCGAAGGGCGACTCCGGGGACCTCCTCATGAGGAAGCCCGGATCGTACCCACCACCCCTCCTAACCAGTGTGGGGGTGCCCGGGAATATTGAGGCGAACACCACCCTTACACCGCCCCTAGACCACTTAGGTATGTCGGCCTCCCTACCCGGTAGGTCCAGGTCGAGGGGGCCGAGGGGTTGTCCCGCACCGTGGAGGAGGTAATGCGTCGTCACGTCCTCATGGAGGTCTATGACAGGGATCGTCAAGTCGGGCGCACCATTAATTGATCCCACCAAACAATAACTGATTGGGGTAGCTACGGCGGAGGTAGTCGTGCTCGTGGATAATAAGGTACTGAGGAAAGGGCTGCTCAGGGCCTGGGGATTCTCAGCCATAGCGTCCGTGAGCGGGTCGAGGGTTCTCTTCGACACGGGCCCCGACCCAGGGGTGCTGTCACGTAACACCTCAGCCCTCGGCATTGACTTATCGAGGATCAGTGCCGTCGTCATCTCCCACCTCCACGGAGACCACACAGGCGGGTTGCCAGCTACGGCGGCCAACGCCCCAGGTGTGAGGACGTACTTACCGGAGCCTTACGGAGTCGATTGGGTCAGGGGTCTGGGCCTCGACCCCGTCGTCAATAAGGGGACAGGAATGATCCTTCCCAGGACATGGATCATCGGCCCCATCAACGGGCCCATATCCGAGCAGGCCCTAGCCATAGGCGAGCCCGGGGAGCTAGTGCTTCTCGTCGGGTGCTCTCACCCGGGCACCGACAGGCTCGCCGAATTAGCTGTGAGGGAGGTGGGGGGCGTGGCCGTGGTTGCTGGCGGGATGCACTTAATCGGTGCCCCACCCCATCGGGTCGCGGAGGTCGTTGACCGGCTAGCCGACCTAGGGGTGAGGAAGGTCTACCCAATGCACTGCAGCGGAGAAGCCGTTGCCCAATACATCGAGAGGGAGTATCCAGGGATGTTGGGTATGGGAGGGGCTGGTCTTAGGATCATTGTGTGAGTGATTTATAAGAACAGAAACCAGACCCGGTCACTGACATTATTTCAGTACTGAGACGAGGTCATGAAACAATTCCTCTATCGAGACAACCGCGCCGAGCTCAACTATTCACTAAACATATCAAGAAATATCCAGTACCTGATAGCTCAAAGTAAAAACACCGCCCGTGATATAGGTTGGCGATCCGGGTTGGGTAAAGGCGCGCTGGTTGGTGGGTGCGGGATCAGTGGTCACCTACCTGTCTCGGTTATCGAGGAGTGGGTGAGGGAGGATCTCCCTTACATGGATCTGACGACGTCGGCGCTGGGCATAGCGTCTGTTAGGGCTAAGGCTTCGGTGATTACTAGGGAGGAGGTCATTGCCTGCGGTGTGGCTGAGGCGGCCGCGGTCTACGAGTACCTGGGAGGCGTCATAGAGGGGGTTGCCGAGGAAGGGAGGCTGGTGAAGGCTGGTGAGGTGCTCCTTGAGGTCACGGGGAGTGCCGCAAGCCTGCACGCGGCCTGGAGGGTGGCGCAGGTTCTCGTAGCCATAGGTTCGGCGGTAGCGACCCGCACCAAGGAACTCGTGGCG
>WAOK01000035.1 GCA_015521325.1 Desulfurococcales archaeon
CTGGTGATTGGGGCGTGGCTCACGGAATGAGCGGGCACGACGGGAACGCCCGCGTGATTGTTCTTAGGAGGGTGTGAGGCATGAAGCACTCCATACCCATATACTGGAGGTCGAGGTCCTCCCACTATCGGCTGGAGGTCACCAAGTGCAGAACGTGTGGGAGGGTGTCGTTCTTCCGCAGGAAGGTGTGCCCGTACTGCGGCTCAAGGGATGTTGAGGTGGCGACAGCGACCGGTAGGGGGAGGGTGGCATTAGCTACGAAATCATACTTTAGGGTGGAGGGCGAGGAGGAGTACCTCCCTAGGTGGGTGGCTCTCGTCGAGTTGCCTGAGGGCGCGAGGTTGCTCAGTGAGGTAGTTGACGCTTTCGACGGCGTTAATTCTGGGGATGAGGTAGAGGCTGTGCTGAGGCGTGTGTCCAGCGACGATCCTTATGGGCTTATATATTACGGTCTAAAGTTTACAAAGCGTGTTTTATGAGCCAACAAAATAATTCCTTTTTTATCCCTTCTACGTTAATCAAATAGGGTCGGAGCGCTTTGGTTAAGTATGAGCGCCTTCTCTCAGACAGAACCGAGTTACTGAGAGCCTCTGAGGTGAGGGAGCTCCTCAAACTCACAGAGGGCAAGAAGATCATTAGTCTCGCTGGCGGGCTCCCCGACCCGAGAGTTTTTCCGAAGGAGGAGCTCGCTGAGATAGCTAGGGAGGTAATCCTCGAGAGGGGCGACAAGTCCCTCCAGTACTCCCCCACAGCGGGCGTGACGGAGTTCCGTGAGGAGCTCAAGAAGTACATGGGCAAGAAGGGTGTTAAGATAAGGGATGACGAGGATCTCATGGTGTTGACTGGCTCTCAGCAGGGCCTAGACATTATAGCGAGAACCATGGTCGATCCCGAGGACGAGATAATAGTTGAGCTACCGACGTACCTAGCGGCCCTGAACGCATTCCGTGTCTACAGACCCTACTTCACCGGCGTCCCCATGGACGAGCACGGGATGCGGACAGACATACTTGAAGAGGAGATCAAGAGACTGAAGTGGCTCGGGAGGGAGATAAAGTTCATCTACACCATACCCGTCGCTCACAACCCCGCCGGAATAACGATGTCAAGGGATAGAAAGAAGCACCTGCTTGAAATAGCCTCGAAGTATGACCTTCTCATCATAGAGGATGACCCGTACTCCTTCTTCATATACGATGAAGGAGTCGACATAACCCCGCTCAAGACCCTCGACGACGAGGGCAGGGTAATATATATGAGCACCTTCAGCAAGATTCTCGCTCCCGGCCTGAGGATAGGGTGGATAATCGCGAATAAGACCCTCATAGACGCGTTCGAGAGGTCTAAGCAGACTATCGACCTACACACCGCCACACTCCCGCAGTACATAGCCATGGAGGCGATAAGGAGGGGGGTAGTAGACAGGACCATAGAGGTGGCAAGGAAGGTTTACAGGAGGAAGAGAGACGCCATGATAAGCGCATTGAGGGAGTACATGGTCGAGGGGGCGTGGTGGCCTAGGCCAGTCGGCGGGCTCTTCATAATGATATGGCTCCCGAGCATGGAGATTGATACGAAGAAGCTCCTGCCGAGGGCTATAGAGAGAGGCGTCGCTTATGTCCCGGGTGCGTCGTTCTTCGCGAACGGCATGGGCTGGAACACCCTACGCCTCAACTTCAGCTTCCCGACGGAGGAGCAGATAGAGGAGGGCGTTAGGATACTGAGCGACCTCTTCCGGGAGGAGCTCAGGGGCCGGGAGAGAATAAATGTTCCCTTGATGTTCGGTATGAAGTAATTTTTACTTCCCGCTACCTGGCATGTGCCTGGATACGTATATCACTCTACCGTAGTACCTCGACATGACCCTAACCTCATCAAGGTTCTTCACCGTCACAACTGCTTGAGACATTATTTTCTTGGGAACAGCGCCTACGACGTCCCTCCCTATAGCCAGGTTACCGAAGCCCGGCCTGTAGAGGGTTAACCTGGATGGGAAGCCCATATACTTGAGAACTATCTTCGGCTGCGTGGGCGGGAGCACAAGGATCCCGCCGTCTTTAAGGAACCTGAGCGCGACGAGGGTGGCGTAAGTGCTTAGAGGCTCCAGTATCACGACGTCGTAGGAGCCCTCAACGGAGTCGAGCATCATAGTGCGGACACCAAGCTTCCCTATCTCCTCCATGAGGCCCCTCTCAACGCAGGCAACGGTCAGGTTAGTCACTCTCCTAAGATATGATGCCGTCACGTACCCCGTGAAGCCGCACCCGATTGCCAGGGTGTCCTTACCGGCCACGACTTCCGCTAAGCCCTCGAGGAACGAGAACTCCAGCCAGAGAGGGGTTAGGGGGGAGAGGAACTCGCTCGGAACAAGCCTAACGCACTCCTTAGGGACGGAGGCGTAGTCAGCCAGCAACCCATCCATGTCCACACCAATGATCGAGCCCATGCAGTACGCAGGTACAGCCACGACCTGGCCGGGCCCAAGGTCCTCAACACCAACGCCTCTCTCCACGATCCTCATCACGCCGAAGGAGCCGAGTACTCTCCCGGGCTCGATGGGCTGAATACCCATAACTATTGCTCTCTCAATGGGCCCGAACATCGCCGCCAAGACCTTACCGAGAACCCAGCCCTCAGGTATGGGCGGCACGGGCTTATCGGCTACGCCGACGTGGTGGCCCCATACGAGCGCCCTCAACATGATCCCATAACGTCATCACCCACGTAACTAAATATTAGTGTTGGGCGAGCAGGCTTTGCCCAAGGAAGGGAGTGCAGAGGATGCGGGGATGCCGTTTGCCACAGGCAAACTTGGGGGAGGATTCAGGCTACTCAGGGCGTACATCGAGGAGGCCGGGGCCGAAGGAATAGTGCCGGAGAGGGACGTCTTCGACGTAATCCGTTCAAAGGCGGCGGCCGGTTCTACGGCTGGGGAAGTTATCGAGGTGGTCGCGGAAATGTTTAAGGAGAAGATAACGCCCTCAGCCGCTGTTAGGGCGTATAGAAAGGTATACGGTGTGGAGGTCGGCGAGGGTGAGGCCGTGGAGGCGGTTGCGAGGGAGGCGGCTGCGTGGGCGATCGAGATGGCCGAGTCCCTAGGCATGATCAGGCTCAAGGGGTATGTCCGCTGAAGCGTCTCCGACTTTAAATGAATCGACGAATACGCCCTTGATAACGGTGTCGGGGAAGTGCTTAGGCTACTTAAGAGGAGTAAGTGTAGACTCGAGGAAGCGGACAGTAACCTTGGCGTGCTGGCAGACTGCGTTGGGAAATATATTGGTGAGGGGGTGACGGGGGTCGCCGCCTTCATCGAGGAGGTGGCTGAGAAGCTCGTCCCCAGGAGCAAGGAGACAGCATTCACCGCGCTGGGCATGGCCGCCGCTACTGCAGGGAAAGCATCGTTTATTCAGGCAGTCACTCTCGCCCTACCAATGATTGAGTCGAGTGAGGGGAGGCTCTTTGTCATCAAGGCGCTTGCCACACTCTACAGCGGGGTCGAGGCAGCCAAGGCTGCTGCCTCAGCGAGGCCTCCCCTAACGGAGGAAGAGTATGATGCGCTCCTCAGCACCCTAACATGTGACGACCTCGAGAGCCTTTCATCGGTAGGGGGCTCTCCACCCCAGTTCGTGAGGGCCTACGCGAGGGTCGCGCTGAAGAGCCCGTGTAAGGCAAGCGTTAAGGCTGAGGGCGTTAAGGCACTCTTCACCCTCGCGTCATGGGGCCTGATGACTAAGGAGGAGGTCGCCGCGATGGCTAAGGAGCTCGGGATGAAGATAGCGCTCATGCGTGGAAAGGACGGTATCAAGGGGGTCACGGTCAGTGTTTCGGGGCTGACCATAACTGGGGGCGCTGACCTAGCTCTACCGGTGATTAAGGGTCTTAGGGCGCTCGGTGCCCTATGAACCGCAAACAATTTCGTACATTCTCCTAGCGTAGGCATCCTCAGCCGAGGCCAAGGCAGGCGGGTACCCCATATCCACGATCTTCCAACCCCACCCCGCTTCTGGGTCTCTGCACCTCAGCGGTGTGCGAATGTCGTAACCGGTGATGCTTGCCGCCCTCCTCATGGCTGATGGTGTGATCCCTCTCGTCGCCCACTCTATGAGGAAATCCCTCGCATCAGCTGATGCGAGCGCTATCACTGCCTGAGCGTGGGCCCACCCCCAATCGAAGTAGTCAGGCTTGGCGTACGGGGAGGCGGCCCTGCGGAACCTCTCTATGTACTCTAGGAACTCGTCCTTAACCATTAGGGGTATGTACTGCGTCGGCGTGTTAGGCTTAGGCACGAGTGGGTTTATCGTCGCCCTAACGGGCTTCCCGACGGCCTTAGCAACCCTCCTCGATATCTCAGCTGCCCTCTCCGGTGCGTCTCCTCCCTCTCCGGGAAGCCCGAATATGAAGTAGAGCTTGACCTTCATGCCGAACCTCCCAGCAGCCTCGGCCAGATGCACCAGCCTCTCCTCATCAAGGCATTTCCTTATAAGGCAACCAGCTTCTCTCGACCCTGTCTCGGGGGCTAGTGTCAGGGTTCTCTGCCCCCCTCTCGCTATGAGTTCAATGTCTTCCGGGCTGAGGGTGTCGTACCTTATCGATGGGAGGGAGTACTGCAGGCCCTCGCTATGGAGCTTATCAAGTATGTCCCTCGCCCTTGGGTGATCGAAGAAGGACAGGGAATAAATCACTGCCCTCCTCTCCCCTATTAGTTCAGCTCCCTCCACGGCCCTCTCCACGACGAGCCTGTGATCCCTTGCCCGGAAAGGCCAAGAGACCCTCGCCTCCATGCAGAACCCGCAGAGGTGTGGGCACCCCCTAGTCGCCTCTATGTAGTACCCTCTCCCGTAGATGGGCTCTACGGCGTCCGACCTCAGCATAGCCGGAGGTATGAAGTCACTGTCGTTGATATCATCCCAGTAAACTCTCCTAACACCCTCT
The DNA here is from genome assembly GCA_015521325.1 of Desulfurococcales archaeon. Lineage (GTDB taxonomy): Archaea > Thermoproteota > Thermoprotei_A > Sulfolobales > NBVN01 > WAOK01. The sequence continues at coordinate 4,933 of WAOK01000035.1, forward strand.
CCGCCTAAGTACGTGCCCTCCCCAACGAGGTACGCCAGTAACTCGTCCCTCCTCACGCCGTGCCTCAGGTCCTCAGCAGCTTCAGTAAGCCTTCTCAGCACGGGCTCCCCCTCACCCACGTGAACAGCGTCGGCGAAGGGTGTGAGGGGTGAGGGGTTCGCCGTCGGTACGGGTCCCCCGACCACCACGAGTGGGTGTGTTTCCTTTCTTGCCTTAGCGGTGATCGGTATCCCCGCCCTACCTAGGTACCTTATGAGCTCGAGTACGTCGAGTTCGTAAGTTATTGATGCGAGTACGACATCGAATTC
>WAOK01000036.1 GCA_015521325.1 Desulfurococcales archaeon
AGGAGGGAGAGGTTAGAGCGGTCGCGATACTCCCGCCGAAGGTGTTCGGCGGTGTCGTCAGCGAGGGCATGTACTCCTCAGGCCCCCTCACAGGGTATGAGCTGGGGAAGAGGGTTAGGAGGGAGGACTACAACGCCGGGGAGGTAGGGGCTATGGTGGAGGCGTTCCTCAGGTCATGAGGGCAAAAATCAGAAGAGGCCGAGGCCCTTCAGCTTCTTCTCGAGGTAGGCCTTGAGGGCCTCCGTGTTTATCGTTTTCGCCTCGTAGTCGACGAAGTCGCTCGAGCGGAAGCTGAACTGGCCCAGCCTGATCTTCTTCTCCTCTCTCTTCGGGCCGAAGAACCCTTTCTTCTCGACGAAGTAAGTAAGCTCAGCGTACACCGTGACGTCCTCCCCCTCCGGCACCCTCAGCAGGGTAGCGGCTGGCTGGTGCTTCCTAGTGAACGACACGTACAGGAGGACCCTGTCAGGTATAACGTTAAGTATCTTCTGCCTGTCCTTCGGGGAGTACTTCCTAAGCATGTCCCTATCGATTACGGGCTTCACTAAATCGCCGTTCTCTATAGCTAGCTCGACCAAGTACCTCCTCTCGACCTCCCTCTGCCCTATCGGCCTGTACCCCTTCTCCATAAGGATATCGGTCGCCACGGACGCGACGACCTCGTCGAAGTCACTCATTAACCTCTCGAACTCGGCCGCCTCCTGGATTTTCGCGAGGCCCTTCTGCGCGGCCTCAGCTGCCTTCTTGAGGAAGTCCTTGAAGCCCGGCAATTAGGTCACCGATAATGTTTTGTATGGATTATCTTAATGAATGCTCTGCTAGTAATATTTTCGACTAGACATATTATTGTAAATATTATTCGTTGATTGTTATGATAGACAGAATATTATTAGCGAATCATAATTTTGAGATTGCCCCTTAATCAACCATCGGAGCAATATTATTAAGCTTAAGAACAGCTAATGAGTCAGAGGTGCGAGAAGGTGCGTAATAAGTTTATGCGCAGGGGAGTCTCATCCATAATCGGCGCCATCATAGCGATCGCCATCGTACTCAGCATACTCACATCCCTAACCCTCTTCGGCTTCGGCGCTTTCGGTGCACAGCAGCAGTCAATAGACTACGCCCGCTCCATAGAGCTCGCGAGGCAGATGGAGAACCTAATCATAACCTACAACACCACAGCGGGCGGGAACACGGTCGTCACCATAACTAACAACGGCAGCGTTAGGGTAGACATGAAGTCACTCGTGTACAGGGACTCGAACGACGCCGACCACATACTCGACCTATGGCTCGTCGCCCTGAACGCCACCCAGGTAACGGACGCCGGGATATACCTGAGGAGCCTCCAGGGCGGCGGCATATACAACGCAACAGCCACTAACGGCTACGTATACCTGTCGCCGGGAGGCCTCATGAAGTTCGAGATAAAGGGCTCGATAAAGCCCATCTCCGTGATAACCGCTACAGGCAACGTGATAAGGGTTCCGGAGGTAACTAACATAATAATAGGGGGCGGTAACTACACACCGGTCGCCGGCTCAGTTATCATATATCCCATAAACCTCGGCACTATAGAGGACCTAACTAACAGAACCGACATATCGGTCGACCCGAACGAGCTGGTCCCGCCGACACCGGGCAACCTCGGGGAGGGTATGATGTCCGTCGGTAAGCACTACGTGGTCTACGCCGAGTACACCAATGCGTACGTCACGACCTCCTCCTTCTTCGGGTACGGGAACCTCGTCGTAGGGTATAACCCCGCGTGGACGAAGAACAGGGTCGGTGCCCCGAAGTACAACATACTCATAACGGGGCCGTACCGTCCCTACTACACGACAGGGGGCTGGATAAGGGTAAACGGCACGACCTACTACCCAGACGCTGACTCACCTACTGGGTGGAGGATAAAGATCATTGGGTTCCAGCCGGACACGGACAACGACATACACGTGAGGTACTACAGCAGTAGCTACGGCATAGACGTGGACGCGTACGGAACAGACACGCTGGGCCTGTACTACTACGCCAACTACTACTCCAGCGTCGTGGACAACGCGTACCTCTACCTGAAGGGTAGGGCCGAAAAGGTCGTCATCTACTACACCGTGTCCGGGCAGGAGGAGTACAGCTACGAACCGTTCTTCATATCGGCCGACGTCGACGGGAACGGGAACCCGGAGTGGGTGTTCATGACCGAGGACACGGACTTCGGCGACCAGAACAGCCTCAACGACGCCCTCACATCGAGCTGCTACTACTCAAGGTACATATACGACGACTGGTCCGTAAGGCCTTTCTTCGTTAACCTGACCGGGTACACCATCAACGGGCAGACGGTCGCCATGGTGTTAGTGGCGTTCAGGATGCACTTCCACGACAACCTAGGAGGTGATGTTGATGAGGTCGATCACTCTGACAGGACACTGATAGGTGTGTACCTAATAGATGCCGAGACCGGGCAGATAGCTAGCTCGAGGGAGTACGACTACCAAGAACTCATGAACCTGGAGGATACCTACCCGCCGAACACGAACTTCTTCGTGGAGACCATATCACTGATAGTCCCCGACACAAACAAGACGTACTTTGTCGCCTTCGCATTCCAGGACCCGTACAGCGACTACTGCGTGGACTCATCAGTCTATAAATACCACGACGACGGCGACTTCACAATGAGGATCGAGTGGCTCGGCATGTCGTTCTTCGCTAGGCCACCGAGCTAAGGACGGTGAACCACGATGAGGGGCCAAGCAGGGCTAATATCGACGATGATAATGGTTGGCGTAGTCCTAGTGATAGGTATAGCGGCGCTCGCTTACTTCAACACCAGCATGGCTGCTCAGAGGGCTGAGCTACAGCTCCAGTCATTACTAGCCGTCGAGTCATCCAGGACAATAACAAGCGTAATATACGGGAACGGGACCGACTACGTCATCTTCCTCACGAAAAGGATGACGGAGGCAAACCTCGACGTGATCGTCCTGGGTACATCAGCCGGTGACGCCAGGTACAAATACCTCGACCTCGGCACCCAGTACAGCCTCTACTACGCCGACCCAGCAACCGGCGTCCCATACTACAACATCACCGACCTAAGCGGGTGGGACACCGTGGACTCGCTTATCAGGAGCGCTAGGCAGGTATACGTCAAGGACCCGACAGGCACCAGCCCATACATGAGGCTCACCGAGTACTGCGACGGGTTACCACCCACAGGAAACGTGAGGATGGGGAGGTTGTTTGTGGAGCCGAACGAGCCGGTACTCCTCAGGATCCACCTGGCCTCAGGGCTCCCGATAGACACGGCGTGGGTCATGATAATGCTCGAGGTAGGCGACTCGTCCTACCAGATAGCGGTCGTTCCCCTACCCTACCACGGCTGACCCACCCGCTTTTCAGGGCACTACCTAACTGCTTTACCACTTCCCAAACCCCGAGGACGTGGTAGCCCTCCCCGACGAGGACGACATAGATCGAGTTATGCCTCACCATCAAGTCCACCACCTCGAGCAGGTCCTGCCCGCACGCCGCCACAGGAACCGTATCAACGATCTCGTCCCCGCCCGTCAGGTACCTCCCGAGTGATTCCTCGCTCACAACACCGGCGACCGATCCCCTGATGATGACGACTGAGGGCACGTCCTTAACGACACCGGCGACCGTGCCCGGGTCGAGCTCCTCCACATACACGGCCGGTGAGGCGGGCCCCACGCACTCAACCTTAACACCGCCTGTGCCGGAGCGCTTCAGCGTCTCGGCAAGGTCCCTAGCGAGCGCTACCGCACCCCTCAGCCTCCTATCCTTCTGATTAATGTATAGGTAGTCGTGCCCCACGACCTCCCTAGCGATGAGGGACGCTATGAGGGATGGGACGACCAGGAAGTAGTTCCCGCTGACCTCAGCAGCGATCACCGACATCCCTATGGGCGTGGTCGATGATGCCCCATAGAAGGACGCCATCCCAATAACGGCCAAGCTCACAGGGTCAGCGAAACCTGTCACTGAGTGAATACTCAGGCCCAGCAACGCACCGATAGCGAGCCCGGGCCCGAAGAGCCCGCCAGGCAGACCCATCCCGGAGAGGAGAGGGGATGTACCGAGCCTCATCCCCAGAACAAGGAGGGCGGCAGAAGCTGGTAGGGCTGAGCCTGCCAAGACAAGCGAGATCACCCCGGACCCACTACCCGCCAGTAGGGGGCTCGCCAGAACCGAGGCGGAGGTGATGGCAGGTATTATCAGCGCCACAAAAACGGGTGACACCCTCCTAGCGGCCACACCCAAGTGATACACCCTCGAGAACGCCCTACCAACGAGGCCAGACAATAAACCAACGAGGATGACGCCAACAACATAACCGAGGGAGTGCTCGGGAGGCAGAAGGATAGCATGAGAGGGTGGCCCAGCGACCGCGACAGATAACAGGAAAGACGAGAAACTCCCGATAGCCGAAGCAACAGCGGCGTCAGCGCCCGCCTCGAGGTCCCTATGGTACGGGATCTCTAAGGCGAAAAACACGGCGCCCAAGGGTGCTCTGAGGGCCCATGAGACGGCGCCAGCCATACCGGCTATGAACAGCCTCCTGCGGAGGACGAACCCCGTCCCAAGGAAACCACCCAGCAAACCACCCACGGAACCGCCGACATAGACGGCCGGGCCCAGTACGCCGACTGGGGCGCCCCCACCCACCGCTATCGGGGTCGCGACGAGCTTCACGGCAACGCCCCTAAGGCTCGCCTCAGCCGCCCTGTGATGGTACTCGTCAAGGAGCTCATCGATTGAGGCACCCCTGGCCTCGGGGACAAGGAATGCGAGGGCAAGAGCCACCAAGGAACTCAGCCCCGCCAGAGCAGCTAAGGCAGGCGTTCCGTAACCCAAGTAGCTCACATCACTAACTGATTGACCCGCTGCCAATGACGTGAGGAAGGCGGCGTAAGCCCTCGCAGCCCCCAGCATGGTTGCAGCTGCCGCACCCGCGAGAGCGCCGACGACGGCGTAAAGGAGGAGCTCGGCGGCACTCCTGAGAACCCCTTCCCTATCCAGTGCGTGGGCCACCCCAAACATAATTGGGTGGGGCCCCAATAATTACGGGTAAGATCATGGAGTATAGGGAACTCGGTCAGACGGGGGAGAAGGTCTCAGCCGTTGGCCTGGGGACGTGGCAGTTCAGCGAGTCATGGGGCCTCACGAACTATGAGGCAGCTAAGCAGATAATCGCTAAGGCGCTCGAGCTCGGAATAAACCTCATCGACACGGCAATAGTCTACGGCAACGGCATGAGCGAGGACTTCGTCGGTAGGGCAATAAAGGAACTGGGCGCTAGGGAGCAGGTATTCATAGCGACCAAGATACCCGGCCAGTACCTAAGCGAGGACGACGTCCTAAGGGCTACGAGGGCGAGCCTAAGGAGGCTGAGGGTGGACGCCATCGACTTAATGCAGGTTCACTGGCCGCCGTGCTGGCACAACTTCCCCACATGCGAGTACATGAGGGCCCTCGAGCGCCTCGTGAGCATGGGCCTCATAAGGTACATAGGCCTCAGCGACTTCCCTGTCGAGCTCGCGGAGGCGGCGAACGCCTGTCTAGCGAGGGAGCAGGTCGTTAGCCTTCAGGTCAGGTACAACCTAGTCGAGAGAGCGGCTGAGAAGGAGATGCTCCCATTCGTCGAGGGCTACGGCATGTCCCTCCTAGCATGGTCACCCCTCGCCCAGGGGGCCCTAACCGGTAAGTACACCCCCGACAACATACCGAAGTTCGAGGACGTTAGGGCAGGGAACCCGCTATTCCACCCAAGCAACTTCAGCCAGATCTGGCCACTCGTGCAGAAGCTGAGGGAGATAGGGCAGAAGTACGGCAAGACCCCGGCGCAGGTAGCCCTCAACTGGCTACTGACGACCTCAGACGCTGTTATAGTAATACCCGGGGCGAAGAGGCCCGAGCACGTAATAGATAACGCCGGTGCTGCCGGATGGAGACTCAGCTACGACGATTGGCTCGAACTGGATCAGTTAAGTAAGTCGATAAGGATTAGGTACTATATTGAGGAGTGAGTACAGCCTAACCCTCTCAAACCCACATACTTTTCACATTTTTATTTTACGTTGCTTGACGGGCGTGTAAATTTCCAGGCAGTATCCTCTGGTGCCGCTGATTAGAGGAAACCCGGCCCGTTTCGTTAGTATGAGGAAAAAGAATGAGTAGTTTTTAACTCAGTCGTGGCACTTACTTAAGAATAATAAAAAATGAGGGAAGAGCTCGACTATATGTTCGTTATTTAAGAGCGCTTAGGAATGTGAACGTGTGAGGTTTCCCCTACCTTCGTAATATTTCCATCACGAACCTCTCCATATGAATGTAGGCTATCGCTAGGACGGGCTGTATTGCGGGTATCAACGCTGGTGCCAGAGCTGCGTTTGTTCCTAAGGAACTGGCCGCTATTGCAGCGGCCACTCCCTGATTCTTTGTCATGGCAGGGAACACTATTGCTTGATGCTCCCGATAACTCAGCCTCAAAATTCTTGATATGGGTATTGAGAGCGAGACCAGGGCAAGGACCGCCAAGGCCTGTGCCCCAATTATTACTGCGGCCAGCCAGGGCAACCTAACCATCAATGAAGACTTCCTTGCGATGAGGAAATACACCATTGCCAGCATTGAGAGCATCGTGATAGCTGATAAGGTGGGCCTAAGTTCTTTCTGTATTAATCCCTCCCCATACTTTCTCCTAATTGCTTGCCTTATCAGCTGGCCGAAGACGAGCGGCATAACTAGCACAAATAGCAGGCTCCATAGAACAGGGGCTGGAGATACCTGCACTGACGATACTGTGGAAATCAGGGTGAGGTACGCTGGAATAATAGCGGGAGACAGAATAACGAACATCACTATAACGATTGTGGCGAGCTCGATATCACCTCCCGTAATCAGAACATAACCCAACGCCGCTGATGATGATGGTACAACGTTAGCCAAGACATATCCCGCCCCTATGTCGGGTTCCATTAGTTCGTGGGATAAGAGGATCGATAACAGGGGCATGATTATGTATGCATAAGTTACTGCGATTATTATTTGTCTTATTCTCTTCAATGAGTAATGCAGCTCCTCGCCTTTCAACATGATCATCGAGGGAAATATGGTGCTAATCGCTAGTAGCTCGATCATCTGAGAGAAAGTACCCTTATCAAGCCTGGAGACCAGGGGACTGAAGGACTCGATAAACACGGCAAGGATGATTGTTAGCAGGACATATGCCATCAGGTACTTCCTCAAGTTATGTGCTACCTTATTTACGATATTTTCCAAGCATATCCCTCGCTAGCTTGTCTGGCTGGGCTTATTAACTTACCGGTCAGTCAATCTGACCGGTCAGTAAAGGATATTACGTGAAAAACCGCTACGTAGTCAGGGAGGGAGCTTGGGGAGAGGGGTTGAGGAGGTGAAAGAGGCAATAATAAAGGCGGCTATGGAGGTGTTCGCTGAGTACGGGTACTTCAGGGCCCCCGTCAGACTAATATCGTTGAAGGCGGGAGTGTCTAAGGGGCTGATCTTCTGGTACTTCAGGGGGAAGGACGAGCTCATAAGGGAGGTTGCCCTGCGGGCCCTCCCGCGTGATGTCATAAGTAAGTGTCTTAACAGCGGAGTAGTAGGTTGCGCTCTGCTCGAGTGCATAGCCAAGAACTACACAGCAAAATACAGCGATAAATTAATGACGAGGCTACTTCTGAACACGTTAGCAATCAAGGAGGCTTACCCAGCCATAGCGGAGGAAATAGATTCGTTATGTGAGAACGAACTCTCGGAGGTTGCGAGGAGGGCCCTCGGCGGTGACGGTAAAAAAGAGAGGATGTTCGTGAGGTTTTTCTTCGGCAGCCTCCTCTGCCCAGCAATAAATGAACCAAGTGATGTGGGTTACGAGGAACTCATCAGCTTCCTCATGACCCTTTTCCGGAGGTACTGCGAGGGAGAAGGTGCGGGCAATGAAGGCTAACGAATACTGGTAGTCACCCGAATACCCCTACCCGCGTCCTCTACCTCTCCGCCGAAGTTAAAGTAGTGTCTTGTCTTCTTGGCAATATATACTAGGCTCAGCATGATCGGCACCTCCTCAAGAACACCCACGACGGTGGCCAGTACGGCACCACTCTCTAGGCCGAAGAGGGATATCGCTACGGCCACAGCAAGCTCAAAGAAATTGCTTGCCCCGATGAAGGATGCTGGGGCAGCCACCTCGAACCTCAGGCGCCATGCCCTGCTCCACGCATAGGATATTCCGAATATAAGGTATGTCTGTATTGTGAGAGGCAAGGCTATTAGGCCTATGCCCACAGGGTTGTTAATAAGTATCCTTCCCTGATACATGAACAGCAGTATAAGGGTTAGTAGCAGGCCCGTCATCGATGCTCTGTTCAGGTATGGGACGAACCTCCTGCTAAACCAATCCTCCCCTTTTGTTCTCAATATATATCTCCTGCTTAGATATCCAGCGGTGAGGGGGATAACGACGAACATCACTACCGAAACTAGCAGTGTGTCGTAAGGGACTGGTATGCTACTAACCCCCATCAGGAACGCGACTATCGGGACGTAAGCGAACAAAATAATGAGGTCATTTGTCGCTACCTGAATAAGTGTGTAGAGAGGGTCGCCGTCCGCGAGGTAACTCCACACGAAAACCATTGCCGTACAGGGAGCTGCTCCAAGGAGAATGGCCCCCGCGACGTACTGCATGGCAAGGTCATGCTGAATGAGCCCCAACCCGTTGCTGAATAATAAGGCCAGGAAAGAGTACGAAATAGCGAACATCGTGAAAGGCTTTATCAACCAATTGACTACCCAGGTAACGGTCAGTCCCTTAATCAGTTCCCTCTTAATTTTGCCTATAGCAGAGAAATCGATCTTGACCATCATAGGGTAGATCATGGCCCAAATTAGGACGGCGATAGGTATGTTAACATTGGCCACAGAGACATTGGCTAATGCTACAGCAACGTCGTTTGCCACATATCCAAGCACTGTCCCAGCTATGATGCAGAGGGCCACCCACAAAGATAGGTACTTCTCGAAAGTACCCATACCCTCCGGCACTTCATTCACCAATCCAGAAGAGAAAAACGCGCTGTTTTATTGACTACACTTGTATATTACGATATAAAAAGTATAATGAAACGCTGTCAAATCTCGAACGCGCTCGATTTCATGACAAAGTCCTCACAAAGATAGTACCTTGCACCGATCTTTTTCACAACACAATAGTTCTGCAAAAGCTTGAGCCTTTTACTGAGGGTATATTGATGAAAGCCTGTCAACACCCTCAACTGATTAAATCTAAGGGGACCATGTCGAAGCGCTCTAACAATGACCTCATCGGTTCTGTCCAGCACTACTTCAACGGATCTGCATCCACGTGCATAAAGCATGATCAGCCACTCCCGTTTAGAGCATCAGTCCCGAAAGTTATCAAGGTTTTAGGAATAAGATAGGGAAGCCAAAACAACGCATTCATGGATTTCCTGTAATCTCGCATTAATTCTCTATGGAGGAGATAAGATTTATACCTACTCTTTTAATGCATGTTTGCTGGTAATAACTTTTAATTCTCTTGGATTGGCCCCGCTAAACCTTTTGATTTATATAAACCTCCTTTTGATTTATATAAACCTGAGGGATTACCAACGAAGCCGTAGGGCTAGTCACGGAGATATATCTGAGCTATATCTTTCATCAATTCCTTATAGTACCGAAGTGATGGTTCGAAACGGTATCCTCCAGGCATAATTCTGTATGCTACACCGGCCTTAACTAGTTCCTCAGCCACTGTGTAGGTCAAGGGCTCTTTTATGGGGTCGATCCCGGCTTCTCTAAAAATATTTGCCGCGACGTTAACCACATCGCTGACGTCGATACCTATCTTCGCGGCTATATTGATTAGGGCGGACTCTAGGTACTGTTTCCTTTCCATGAACCACTTCACGGAGTCATAGCATGCACCGCTCGTTACGTAGGCTGGTAGACCCCCGATACGTTCAACAAATTCGTTCACGCCCAGCTTACATGTCCCGCCCCCCATGAGGTACTCACTTAGAAGGGCTGCCATGGATGAGTCGTCAAGACCACCAAGCGTTAACCAGCCAACACTCAGATGGGACAGAACCTCCGCAAGCTCGAGGGTCACGTTACTTGAGTCGGCGACGACGACGGCCTTTACCTTTCCCGCGAACCTGGGGTTGTTAGTCAACATCGATGCTAGGGCAACGAAGTCCTCAATATCGCCCATGATACCGCCTGGCACGCTATCCACCGCTATGACTACCTCGCCCTTAGCGTGCCTGGCAACATCGAGTAGTGCCTCACCAGCTAGTCTGACCGCGCGGAAGATACCCACAGCCGCTTCGACGGCATCCATTAGCCTCTTCCTAATAGACATAATGGATGCTGCCCTACCGATCCCACCTCTTCCTCCAACCTCGGTGGGGTCAACAAGCACGTAATTTCCCACAGCTTGGTTAGCGAGGAAATACCTAAGGAACTCACTTTTTCCGGATCCCCGCGGGCCCGTGACGATGGTGACCGCTCTCGACCTCAGGAGAGTCTTAAGAGCATCCATTTCCTCCCTATACCCGTAATAGCATGTTCCCAGAACACCGCCCCTCCACCCACAATCCATCCAAAGATGTGTCACGGCCTCGCCTGCCTCCCCTTATAGCGGTAATCTGTATCGAACCTGCTCCTGAACTTCGTGAAAGCGATCTTGAGTAGTGGCGGCGTCGCGAAGTTCGTTATAGCGGTTATGAGCACGGCAGCGAGGTAGGCCTCCTCACCTATTGCCCCGACAGCCATGCCCATCGATGCGGCTATGATGCAGAACTCGGCCCTCGGGAACAGCCCAACAGCTACCCTGAGAGCGCCGACACCGCCGTACCCCATGAGGTAGGTCACGAGGCCCGCCCCCGTCAGTTTGCCGGCGAATGCTGCGGCTATCATGAGTACGTAGAAGAGGGTGTACTCCGGCCTTATTGCGGCGACGAGGTTTCTCGAGGCTACTGTGTTGACGAAGAAGAGTGTCGACATGACTATGGCGAGGGATCTTATCGACTCCTTAGTCTTCTGGATACCCCTTGCGTCGCTGAATGCCAGCCCCGCGGCGTACGCTGCCACAAGGGGGGATATCTTGAGGTCCTTAGCCACCACGCCCAGGAGGGCGAATGTAGCGAGTATCCCCGATATAACCGGTTCGGGGGCCTTCATCTTCCTCAGGTAC
>WAOK01000037.1 GCA_015521325.1 Desulfurococcales archaeon
CCCCTGCTCACTCAATGATCGGTGCCGGCGGGGTTAAGAAAGTGGTTAGGGCTTGATGGAGCCCGTTACCTGGATAGCGGAGTCCTCAGCCCCCAGCTCCTTCGCTAGCCTGATTATCTCGGCCTTGAGGCCCTCTACGGCCCTCCTCAGCTCCTCGGCCGTGGGTGCCTCACCGTATATCCTTATCTTGGGCTCAGTTCCCGACTTCCGTAGAAGGAGCCATGACCCGTCCGGGTAGTCGATCCTCACCCCATCGATCGTGGTCACCTCAGCCCCCTCGGGGGCCTTACTAATCAGTTCCTGGGAGGCGGTCTCGTAGACCCTGTCCCTAACCGCCTTAGGCATCCTTATGGAGACCCTTGCCTGCGGGTAGTCAGGTATCTCCGCCAGGAGCTCCCCGATGGTCTTACCCTCCTCCGCCATGATCCTCACTATCGTCGCGGCCTGATAGACCCCGTCTATCCACCTACCCCATGAAGGGTCGATGAACTTCCAGGGCTCGGCAGCCATGACCGCGTCGGGTGTCTCGAGGAGGCCCTCATGAAGCTTCCCGAGCCTGACGACCTTCAGCCTCCCGCCCATCGACTCCACGACGTCGCGCACGGCCCTACCCACGTCTATGGAGACTATGACCGTGCCTCCTCTCTGGCTGAGCTTCCACCTCGCTAGAAGGGCTATGACTCTGTCCTGCTTTACGAAGCCCCTGGCCGGGTCTAGCACAGCGAGCCTGTCGCCGTCACCGTCATGGGCTAGGAAGACGTCAGCCCTCAGCGCCCTGGCTGCGGGGAGCAGGGGCTCGAGCACGTCCGCCCTGGGCTCGGGGTACCTCCCAGGGAACCTCCCGTCGACGTTCGCGTTGAACGTGAAGACCTCGGCCCCGATGTCCCTAAGCACCTTAGGGGTCGCCAGCGAGGCCGCCCCATTAGCTGTGTCGACCACCACCCTCGGCACCGCCTTGACCCCTGAGGGTGCCGCCGCGTCAGCGACCTCGGCGATGTACTGAGTTAGGAGGTCGCCACCGCTCAACAGCTTCCCGACCCTGTCCCAGGGCGCCGGCTCCCACGACTTAGTGAAGTAGGCGTCCTCAACTTCCCCCTCCTCAGACCTGGTGAACTCAGCGCCGTCCGGGCGGAAGACCTTGATCCCGTTATCGGTCGGGGGGTTATGGGAGGCCGTTATGTAGATCCCGGCATCCGCGCCCCTCCTCACAACGGCCCAAGGGAGCGCCGGCATAGGCACGAGGCCGGCGTCGACGACGTCAGCACCGGCCACCATCGCCCCGGCGGAGGCCATGGCCTTAAGGATCGGTGTGGTGAGCCTCCCATCACCGCCGACGACAACCAAGCGAGCACGCCTAACCCAAGCAACGGAGGCTCCCACCCCGAACGCCAGCTCAGGCCCTACCTCGTCGGGGTACCTACCCCGTATACCGGCAGTACCGAAAAGCCTACCCACCCCGGGCACACCATACGTAGAGAGGGCAGAAGAATTAACGCATTCTTCTCCAACGGCTTTAGAACGCCCTCTCTAGGGCGGTATCACCGGCGACCCCTTATGAATGTGATTATATGTGAGCAGACGCTTATTACACTTTAGTCTTTATATATCTGGAGCAAGATCATGACAAAGTTGAGTGACTGCTTCCTTGCTTGGAGGATCTACTGGAGCGAATCCGGCTACAGGGGATGGGATCATCAACTCTACATGAGGTGGCTGCGGAATAGGGCGATCGGCACTCACCAGTACGTGAGGGAGCACGGCTTCGGCCACGAGTGGTGGAACTTCTATGAAGGGTTCAGCAAGGAGTTCTACTACGGCTACGCACCACCCATACATTCCCGTAAACCCACTAGGTGCTCAAGATTCGGCGCCATATTCTTCGTATCACTCAACCCGCTCAACGGCGTGTGGTACCTAGTAGGGGTTTATGGGGAAGCTGAGCTCCTTAATGAGCAGGAGCTCGGGATTAGGCCAATCGATTATGTGTCAGAGGAGTACCGGAGGTGGTTGGCTGAACAAACTAAGTTAGAGCTAGGCCGGGATCACGGCCTTTTCCTGCTTAAGGCACCCAAGAAGTACTCCACGGTCCTCCCGAGGCCCATGCCCCTCAACATGGAGGAGGATCTCGGGATCAGGTTCTTCGGCCAGGCATGGTTCAAGTACCTTAAAGCAGATCAGGCCCTAACCCTACTCGAGAAGGCGATCGGGTACGTCAGGAGATTGGCCAGCGAGGGCGCTGGGCAGAGCTACTGGGCAGACACATCGGAGGCGCTGGAGAGACTCACACGCCTTTACACGGAACTCTCGGGTACGCTACCTCCGGAACCGGTTGAGGAAACTGAGGAAGCTATCGAGGGTGCAGGCATTGAGGAGGTCTTGGTATCGGAGAGGGTGGTTGAGGACGCTATAGCACGTGATCTCGGGATTGTTGAGGACGGCCTCGAGCTGGTCTCAAGGAGCAGAGGGAAAATCGTTGCCAGGGGTAGGGACGGTGCCCTAGTCATTATTGAGGTTAGTGCGGGGAGGGCCGACGACCAGACACTGACCCAGCTCCTAGCCCATATGGTTGCCGCGAAGGCTGAGGGGAACGAGAGGGTTAGGGGGTACATAGTCGCTAGGGACTTCAGCAGGAGGTTGAGGGAAGCAGTGAAGGCACTGGACAACGTGGGCCTGATCCCGATCGGGATCGAGGTTAGGGTTTTCAGGAGGGGACCGGCCTAGCCTCCATCCACAGGCTAGGCCACCTGGGTCGGGCAGAGGATTTTTCTCGCCACTCCCTCAATAGATTCCCTTATCTCGTTGATGAGTTCCTCGCCCAACTCCTCAATCCCTGCCTCGGCCTCGGCGACCAGCCTCAGGTTGAAGGGCGGGGCCGGTATCCTATCCATCACGACCTCAACGGACTCAGCTATCCGTATCCCGCGGATGCTGAGGAACCTCTTCCAGATGAGCTTCTTCAGCCTCACATCAACGAGCTCCTCCTCGACGGCCGTGATCTCCCTACCGCCCGCCTCCAACTTCACCGATGCTGGCACGACGAGCTCTGTCTCCCCGCTCCTAATCCTGAGCACCACACGAATGCCGAGCGGCTCGTTCTCTGCCTTCACCCTCTCTATCCTCAGGACTGCCTCATCACCGACGAGAGTGATTCTTCCTAGCTCCGTCCTCACGCGCTCGTAGGTCGTGGCCTCTCCCTCCTCAGGCCCCTCGAAGCCCATGGCCTTGAGCACGTCCCCGACCCCGCTGTCGTAGAGGCGGGCCCGTACCTCCGCCATTATGTAGGCCCTCCTAACCTCCCCTATCTCGCCTATGTCCACAGTCCTCATGAGGGGCTCCATGAAGGCGGCGCCGGGCCCCGGCTCGACCAGGAGCTCCACCCAGACAAGTGACTCCCAAGCAGGTCGGCGCTCAGTGAAGCCATCATACACCCTAATGTACCCGTCCTCTACGATGTACTTTGTCTGATACTCCCTCTCACCGTACTTCCCCAGCCTCTTCCTTAAGTCCTCGCTTAGCCTGACGTAATCGAATATGCCCACGCGGCCGCACCGAAACAAGCTGTTTAAGCGCCCCTATAAGGGCGGGTGGCTGTGGACTGGGTAGTGCCGCTGTTAGCCGACGAGTAAGTGGGTTCGGCGTACCCTCGGATCTCACGATACCGGCACTGATCCGGTCAATATTTCATAATTATTATGCTGGAATATCACTACCTCACTCAGGGTGGCGAGGACGTCTAGCGGTGTCTTTGCTGAGAAATTAAAGCGAAGGGCGTTATCAATGCTTGATGGCACGAGGTGGAGGCTAGGGAGAGGTGAGTTTGACCTGGCCTGCTTTGAGGCGGAGCAGGCCGCTCAGCTCTACATTAAGTCTGTTCTTATGAAGCTCGTTGGGGAGGCCCCGAGAATTCACGGAATTAGTAACCACCTAAGCCGCCTGTACAGCGCAATAAGGGATGAACACGCTGACCTCGCTGGCGAGGTCGCCGATCTCTCGTCGTCAATGAGGAGGCAGATCTGGTTTCTGGAGGAATCTTATTTCCTAGGGAGATACGGGCTAGTTGACTACAGCGAGGAGGATGGAAAAGAATGCGTGGAATCTGCTGAGGCCATAATCAAGTTGATGAAGAAGGTGGAAAGGGTTGTCGCTGGAGGATAAGTTCATGGTCAAGAGGCTGGCGATCCTCCGGAGGTGGAGGGAGTTCGTAGGTGCCGTCGTCAGGGCTGCTAAGGACTTGCTGGGTGATGACGTGGACGTCTACGTAGTCGGTGGGGCTGCTGAGGGGAGGCTGACGGCCCTTAGCGATATCGACGTCGTGGTCGTGACCCCTAGGGCCCCGCGTAGCTGGCGTGATAGGGTCTGGCTCGCCATAGACATAAGGGATAGGGCCTTCACGGCCTACGGCCTCCCGCTCGATTACCCGGTCGACATCAAGGTCTTAACGCCTGAGGAGTTCGCTGAGGCTAGGGAGAGGTACTATAAGAGAGTGATAAAGGTCGGGTAGGGCTAGAGCGGTTTACGGAGGAGCATGGTAGCGGCGGCGCCCGCGGCTATCGCTGATGCGGCTAGGGCGGTGAGCCAGGGCAGGAGGGCGTCGGCACCGACCCCGAATAGGTTGGTCGGTATGACAGCGGCGAGTATTATCGCGAGGCCAGCCGCCGCGACCCCCAGCCTCAAGACTATGAACCTAATACGGGAGGAGAGATCCCTGATGAACAGCTGCTCACCCCACTCACTCGGCTCCCTCGGCACCCACGAGGCCATTATCGCCGAGTTTATGAGGGTGAACCCGGTGCCCGCCGCGATCGCTAGGCCCACGTTAGCGAGCACGAGGCCCGGCGGCGCCCCTGAGTAGGCCGAGACAGCGGCGGCAGCTACACCGACGGCCGGGGCCGTTATGGCCATGGTCGCGAGGGCCTTCGAAGCAGCGACCTCTGCCCTCGTTATGGGTAGGTAGTAGAGGGCCCTCGCACCGGAGGACTCAACGAAGTAGAGGGTGTCGACCGCGAGGGAGCTGAAGACACCGAGGACTGACGCTATTGCGGGCGAGGTCGTGGCTGAGACAAGGCCTGAGCCGGATCCCCTCATGCTGAGGATCACCATCATGAGTATCGGGAGCGCCGTCATCATGACGGCGTTGGCGAAGAGCCTCGGCTCCCTGGTGAGGAGCTTCAGATCCTTGATAACGAGGGCGGCCAGCTTCCCCCTAACAACGGCCTCAGCGGATCCTCCCCCGGCGGTGAGGGTCGAAGTTGCCTCCGCCCCACGGAGTATTGCTGAGACCCTGCTCACGGCCGCACGGAGGGATGGCAGGAGCAGCGCGAGGGTGACCGTGAGGGATGCCGCGGCCTTCAGCGGGCCGTCCGCGAAGGCCAGGCCGACGAACGGGATGAGGTAGCCCCACCTCGCCAGGAAGGGGGCGAGGCCCTCGGTGACCGTCAGGGCTATTGTGTAGGAGTAATAGGTTAGGAAGAAGAGAAGGAGCGTCAGCACCCACCCAGCGGCTGAGGCGGCCCTCATGAGGGCGGACCTCCTCCCTATGTAGGACTGGGCCCCCAGGGCGAGGCCGGCCGAGTAAGCGAACGCCAGCGTGGTCGCCGCTGCGAAGGCCGCTATGAGTGGGTGGGCCGGGCTCAAGTAACCGGTGGCCGCCAGGTATGCCTCGGCGGCGAGGAAAGGTATGAGCAGGAACGCGACGGCGAGGCCTCCCCAGTAGAGGATGAGGGCGTATGCATAGACCCTCGCTATCTCGTTATCCGTTAGTGGGTAGAGGCGGAGGAGGTCTATCAGGCCCTCCCTAATCACTGCGGAGGTGAAGGTGGAGGCCTGCATGACGGCCATGACTAGGGCGAAGCCCGTGAGGAAGGTTAGGGCGGTCGAGAACGAGACCCACGGGCCGTAGAGGCCCGATGTCATGTAGGCCGCCCCAGCCATCGCGGACGATAGGAGAGAGTAGAGAACCGCCCCTATGACGTTGGCCGAGACCACCGTCACCCTTACCCCGGAGGGTGTCTTCCTAGCTGAGGGGAGGAAGGGGGCTGCCTGACCACCCCTGAACCCCCTGTACGCCGCCTCCCTCACCAGGAGCTTCGCCAGTGCCCTCAGCCTGACCAAGGCCTAAGCACCCCTAGCCAAGGCCTTAACGATCGCCTCAACCTCGGGGGAGTAACCCGTTAATTTGAGGTAGACCTCCTCCAGGCCCTCGGACCTGAACACCTCCTTGAGCTCGTCCGGAGAACCGTCCGCAACGACCATGCCCTCAGCGATCACGACGACCCTATCAGCGACGACCTCAGCTATCGGGAGTATGTGGGTGGAGAAGAGGACGGGCACACCTTTACCCGCCATCTCCCTCAGCCAGCCCTTCACGGCCCTAGCACTAGCGACGTCGAGGCCCGAGAAGACCTCGTCCAGGACGAGGGCTTTGGGATCACGGATCATTACAGCAGCGATCATGGCCTTCCTCCTAGCACCGTGGCTCAGCTCACCCACAAGCTTCCCAGCATGCTCCTCTAGCCCGAGGACCTTGAGCACCGCTCTATACCTCTCCGGGCTCAGGTCGACGCCGTAGATCGAGGCGGTCAGGCTCAGGTACTCACCGAGCGAGATAGACTCCCACAGAACCGGCTCCTCAGGCACGTAACCAACGACCTCCCGAGCACGGACAGGGTCGGCAGAGGGGTCGACACCAGCCACCTCCACCCTGCCCGCGTCAGGCGCAACAACACCCACGGTCATGCGGAAAAGCGTTGACTTACCCGAGCCGTTCGGGCCGAGGAGAGCGACGACCTCCCCTCCACTCACCCTAAAAGAGACGCCCTTAATGACCTCAGTACCTCCGAATGACTTCCTCACGCCCTCAAACACTATGCTACCCAACACCCGCCCCACAGAGCAGTGCATCACCGCATTAAACGGTCATCGGTGACGGGATAGCTCCCGGGACGAGTAACTGCGTAGCCATGTCTCTGCCGCCGCACCACCGTATCCCGGCGTTAATAATTAGGAACCCGTATTTCAGGAAACCGGGTACGTGCTTGAGCTGATAGCCAGGCATTCCCACGCGGCGATAAGGCCTGGCTATAGTCAGTTCCGGAGGTATTCGGCCACCATCATCAGCGTGCGCCTCATCGGGGCCTCCGTTATGGCGTAGGCGCCCCCTATCTTCTCTATTATCCCCGCTCTCTCGAGGTCTGCCAGCACCTCCCTCGCCTCCGGTCTCTCGCTCCTCACGCGGTTTCTCAGGTGATCGCTTAATCCCTCCACTAACTCATCCTCCGGGATGCCCTCCGGTTTTCTCGGCGATAATGGCTAGGGCGTGCTTGTATATGGGTGACCTATGTAGCCTGAGGAATGTTTGGAGGTCCACGTTCCTCTTCATGAATGCCCACAGAGTAACGACGTGCATGGCGCCATAGTGATTTATTCCCGAGTGTCTCCACCTAAGGTATGAGGTTATGAGGCCGGGCACCCCCGACAACTCCTCCTGCAGGGACGTCAGCTCGTGATCATCGTAGGGGATGCCCCCGAATTCCAGTGCCCTCGTCAGGTACTCGAACGCCTCCGCATCACCCTACCTCGGTACGCGGACATCCTTAATCCGCCTGGCTAGACCCTCTGCACCGTGCTTGCTGCGGGTCAACGACTTGATGAGGCCTCCAGGCGCTGAAGTAACCAGTATCACGGACGCGTTGCTGCAGCTATTCCAGACTTGCTGAACTAGATCCGATAGATGAGCGCCCTTCGCAAAGAGGAGGGTGTGTGCCTGATCGAATACTACGACAAACCTCCAGCACCCCTTACCAAGCTCCCGGAGGAGGGCGGGAAAGTGTTTCCGGAAATTGTGGAGGGGGTCGCTCCGTGTCATCCTCCTAACGAAGCCCGTCCTCAGGTGCTTCAGTATGTATAGGCTGCGCCTAACCTCCTTCGCCAGGCTACATCCGTCAACCCTGTAGCTACTGAGGGAGATATCGCGGGCACTCACGTACCTCCTACCAGCCAGCGACGGGAGCCTGAAGTAGATGTAGTCGTAACCAAACACATTAAGAAACACCTTAACGACACTCGACTTACCCACAGATCCCAGGCCCGAAACAAGGGCATAGTACCCACTATCGACTACCTTGCTCAACATCATAACGGCCTCCCTATGCCCCCGACCATGAAGCTCCTCAAAACCAGAACCAGACCCCAACCCGAAAACAGCCACAGACCAGGCCCCGCGCCACGAAACCCACTAGACGAACCAGATTAGGGCCCCCGAGATACAGGGATCAGCGGTAATTCATGCAATACTTACGTGCCCACATCAGCACATAATCAAAAAATATTGTATTAAGTAAAAACAGGCCCAAACCTAGGAGCCGGGCCGGGACCTCTTCATGAGAGCAAGGCCTGCTATAGTAACTAGGATCGCGGCTGCTAAACCCACTGCGGCGAGACTGTTGGGAGTAACCGGAACACTTGGTGGGGCACTGGCACCCCCTAGGCCACCGTCACTCGAGTACAGAACCGCCCCAGTAGAGGCGTCAACCACCCTAACATGCGCACCCGCATCATCAGACCACCTAACAATATACGCCGGGACAAGTCCCTGGGGTAGTAGAGCCCATGCTTTTGCAACTCTTGCTTTCCTGCCCTCTAAGCCTAGTAGCTTAAGGGAATCGTCTTCTGATAGCTTAAACCCGTTATGGATGGGGGCGGTGTTCTTAAGTAAGTAGGGAGTGTTGTCAACGAACGTGAAGGCTAGGTACCCGATCCCGTTTTCTGCTATGCGGTTAATGACTAATGAGCTGATATACGCCGATCCCTGGGCTCCTAGGTACACTGGCACATCGTTAATATACGGAATGGCCCTGTAATGAGTCTCTCTTGGGGGCTTTGACTCATTTATGAATATGGGGATCATGCCTGCTTTATGTATAGTTGGTAGTGCTGTCTCGTTAATGATATCGGCGACTTGTTCTCCTACGGATTTCGCCCATTCTGCACCCTTAATATCGTTAGTCAAGATGCTTGCGCTGATGCTGAACTTAAGTATGTTCCCGTCCCAGATATATGCCGTTAGCCATGCTACGATCCTTGCATTAACATTGGTTAGGTTCTTATCGAATTTCATCTCGAGCTTAGTAACGCTCCCGAAGCCCGGAAAATGCAGGAGGGTGTCCTCAACCTTAAGCTTTATTAGACCGTCGCTTATCATGCCTAAGAAGTCGTATAGTTTGGGGTATCTTGTCTTAATATAACCAACAACCCTTTCGGCGACCTCGTTATCGAATGACGGATCTATGGTCAGGTTATAGTCTCCTATGAATACTGCGGTGTCGCTACCGCTACTTGAGGGATAATATTCGTTGGCGTAGGTGTATCTACCAGTATAATATTGAAGAATTAGATTCACGTTGTCTTCTTCTGCAGCCTGTTTCAGCGCTACACCTATACTGTTGATTTGGGCATAGTCTATGACCTTCTTTATAAAGTCAAGAACTGTGGTGTCATTGTAATTGATTGTGTTGTTGAATCCTAGTATGCCTCTTTGGTTCCAGTATATTGTGTATGGGTAGAAGCGGTTGGATAACTTGAATGTATAGGCCCATGAGTAATTGACGCTGACGGCGTAGTCGGGGAGGGATTTGCAGCCGAGAAGTATGATTAGGCCTGGCAACTCATCAACGGGCTTAGACAGCGTCACTGTATTCACATCGCTCGTGAAGACCTCCACGACCCCAGGCACGGCCCATGACGAGGGTATGGTATTGAGGCTTGTCAGGAGGGAAACCCAAAGGAATTGGTAGGGTATGTAGGTGGATGGGTTCATGTGCCCGAATATTATGAGGTTGCTGTTAGGTGCTGTCGTGTTTATAGCGTTGATAACCTCTGCCTTGAGCCAGTCGGGGTCATAGGTGGGGTGATTGTTTATCTCGTACAGCACATCGAATCTGCTTGCGTATTTGCCCTCTAGCTGGAGATCATTAAGCATAGAGATTATTGATAACCTCCAGATCCAGAATGGGTAGGTCTCCCTAGGTATTGTATATGGTATAACGAACGACGCTAGCGCGCCTTCCTCGCCCAGAACGGCTTCGTACTGGTTTGTTGTTACTGCCTGTGTTTTCTGGGGTGCGATGGATAATGCGGCTAGAGACAGCAGTATTAGGGCGATCGCTGTCTTGCTGAGTAAGGAGCTGTTTTTGAGCGGATGCGGTAAAGTCAATTTTTGTTACCTCCGGTATTTAGAACGTTCTTTTGTCCTATATGTTTTTCTAATTCTAGAAAATGTGTCTCGCGGTGCACTGAGCAGGAATCCTTGATAGGGGTCAGCATCATCTAGAGTGTTTTCGCGAGTTTCTTTACTGCTCTCTTCATGGGTCTGTCAGTTATTATGTATTTGTTGAACTTTTTCTGGATCATTGCCGCCCTAAGTAGGTTATTTATTATTCTATGGAGCGTAGACTTACTCACAGGCTTGCCCGTCCTCATTTCAAGTTCCTTCATGATTTCCGACCACGAGGCCCCCGTAATGGTCTCGGCTAGTGCTGCGAGGGTGTGGATGTAGAGGGGTGAGTTATAGATCTGGATGAAGGCCTTAAGGTCCCTTTCCCACAGAGTTGTGGCGTACTCGCTGGCCTTTGCAAGGGCCTCCTCGTGGTTGTGGCCCCTAGTCCTTAGGAGGCCATAATATGTTATGAAGCCTGGTACGCCAGAGAGCTCCTCGTACGCCGCCTCCAGCTCTTCCTCAATGTAGGCGATGCCTCTCTCCCTTAAGCCCTGTTTGAGGAACTCTACCGCCTCCTCTCTGCTCCATTTAGGCACCTCTATTTCCTCTATGTATCTGGCGAACCCTGGCATCGAAGCGTTTGCCGGCGAGACTACTCTCTCGAGGAGCCCGGGCATCGAGCCGGTGAGTACCACTGATATATTGTGGTAGTTGTTATGTATCAGCTGAAGCAGGCCACGGTAGTTGATCCCCTTAATGAAGGGCAGTACCTGGGCCTCATCAAATACTAGGACGAACCTGCGGAATCTCTTGCTCAGTTCCTGGAGGAGCGTCACCAGATTGCTCTGAAAGACTTCGGAGGTGACCTCCAATCTCTTCAATCTGAAGCTCACGACGGCTAGACCCAGCTGGGCCTCGCTGGAGATCGAGAACTCATTAAACCCGATCTCAGCGGGTACGAGAGAGCGGAGTGAGACAGCCCTCAGCCCTATATAGGGGGAGAGGTCGAAGTAAAGGAACCTATAGCGGTAGTGATTAAGGAAGGTCTTGACAGCACTAGTTTTCCCCAACCCTTCTAGCTCCTAGGACGGCGATGAAGTATCCCTCCTCGACGGCGCTACGGAGCCTCTCAACAGCCTCCCTATGACCCCGTCCGAAAAGGTTATCGAGCTTCGTTACCGACCTATCGCTGAACACAACCAAAGGTTCTCACCCAGAACCAGTTCTGACCCAGAACTAATTAATACGGTGCCCGAAAACCACAGCGCAGCCACTGCATAAGCACACAGGGGCAACTGAATCAGCAGGCCCTCTTAGCTACGGAGGAGTCCCAGCCTTAACCCCCTTGAGTGGCGGCCGAAGGCTATCACCGCGATCTCTCACAGGTTATTAAGGCCCCGGTAATTCCTGCCGCATAGGTTCCATCAGTACTCGAGGCACTCCCTCCAACGGCCTCTCAACACCCCGATCTTACCACGCATCTCCTCAAGTACTGTGAAGAAGCATACCCCCACTGACCTACCGGCTTGGGCAACATGAACATGCCTCGCACCTCATGCGATACGCTCCATATCCTGCCGTACTGCATGAACTCAATTCCTAAACAAAGCTAGCTCGGTGAACTTCAGTGATGCCAGGAGGTGCCGGGCTGGGAATCGGCCAGCGCCCAGCCCTCTCCTACCTCGGCAGGTGCTCCCGAGGTTTGTCGGAGGGGCCGCAAATACTGGGGCTACGACGGCTCCTAAAGCCGTTGTGAGGTTAGAGTACAGCAGTGATTGCTAAGGCCCGCCCCATGAGCCCGTACTTGTGGGCAATGCTATCACCCTATATAAAAGGATAAAAGGTATGTTGGTATCGTTGCCTTCCAATAGATTAGTGAGGGCGTGTAGTTAGAATCAAAAAGTACTTAGTGCCTACCAAGAGCCCTGTTCCGATAGATCAGGAGGGCGAGTACTCCTATAATGGCTACCGCAGCGGGTACACCTACTCCATAAATTACTTGCGGTGCTGGGTTGTTGCCCGCATCATCGACATCATCGGCATGGGCACCTTTAGTCCCGGCGGGGGAGACGTGGATTACTTTACCGTTGACGGCATTAATCGATACGGTGTACCCCCACACCCACTTGCCGCAGTCTAGTGTGATGAAGTAGTAGTATGCCGGTTTCTCGAAGTAGATGCTCCCATTGACCTCCCTCGGCCAGAGCATGTACTCTAACCGCTGGTACGACACGTTCATTATCCTGCAGGACCCCCTCAGCCTCTCCGCCATCGCCTCTCTCGCCTTCTCGATATAGGCATCTGGCGGTACCTCAACCCGCCTAAACCTCACAGGGTAGGGCACGAAGTAGATGCTGGAGACTATCCACCCCTGCCCAGGCCCCGGCTTGGAGAAGCTTACTGAGAGTAACTTATACCTAGTAGTCATGTTAAGGCCTACGTCGTAGACCCTATAATAGTCAATGAAGACGTCCTGGTGACCCTGCTCATCCCACCTATACATGATCCTCGCCATTACATCGTCCCCCAACCTCACTGACTCAGCGAAGTCCTTGATCGGGCTGTCCTTCTGCCTCCCGAACGGCCTCTCACTCAGTACTAACTCGTTGCCCCGGACGGCCCTACTGAGGTTCAGGTCCCTGCCCCTCAGGTCGGGCACGTTCACAGCTCTAAGCACCCTCCCCATGAGGCCGTCGATCGCTGAGACCGCCTCCATTGACAGAACGGCGGCGTCGTCCTTGAGGGGGTTGCCTAGGTTCAGCGTTGCGACTGGCTCCGCGGGAAGGAGGCGGAGTGTGAACCCGGCGAACTCACCGAACATCCAGAAGGCGTTGACCTCTAGCACGGCACCCGTTCGCTCATTCTTCAGCGTTAACCGAAACTCACAGAAGGGAGGGGTCCCATCATAGCTCATCAACCTCGCTGAGTCAACGGCGTATTCCTTGATAGCGTCACCATACACAACCCCGAGGAAGCCCATTACCGTGTCCTCCCTAGCCTTTGTCCAGACACACCCATCGCCTGGCTCAGCTGAAAGGGCCGCTGCACTGAACGCTGTTACTGCTGAAAGGGAGACTAGGAGGAGTACCGCTAGGGAGGTGATTAGATTACCACGAGCCCGATCCATAGGTCCCATCCCCGTACACAACCATTTTTGTTTCGAAGCTGTTACCGTAGGGGTCGCTGTATACGAAGCCTCGATATAGAGGGGAATTAAGGAAATCGGGTGAGCCAGTGGCATATCGTGCTGCCTCATCCAGGGCGTCATTAACGTCGGTTACCGGTATTGCGTAGTAGCCGTAGAGCTTTGTGTAGAACCTCACAAAGAACTTGTACATCGTGTCGTTGTTCCCGAAGAGGTCTAAAGACAGGATCGGTGCCTCATTGAACCACCCTATGAACACCCTCCCTCTCCCGTCGGGGTACTTGTAGCCGTCCCAACTTAGTTGCGTGGTGTAGAGCCATGCCTGTGGCATGCCGTAGTGCCAGACATCCTGGGTTGACTGGGCTATGAAACTGCCCCCTATTACGTGGCCCTGGTGGCATGAGTGGATCACTGCTAGCTTGACTGGGTGGAAATCGCTGAACTGGAAGTTGTAGATGTCGTTATCCCAGACTACCTCGCCCGGCCCATAAACCAGGCCGTAGATATCGTGGGGCTCCCAGTATATGTCATACTCCGAGCCAACCATGCCGTGGGAGTACCAGAAGGCGTGGACGGTGTCAAGGTACCCGCTCCACCCAGTTACAGCAGCCGCTATGTCCGAGTCAGTGGCGTTAACTACGTAGACACCTGTATCGGTACCTTTGGAGCCGTAGACAGCGGCGTTATATATCAGCCTGACGATGTTATACTGAAGCGTTTTCTCCTCTGGAGGGAAGGACCAGCTATTGTACATCGATATAGATCCTGAGTAGGCTAAGGCAATCGTCGCGGTGATAGCAACAAGGGCGGTAGCGGCCGCTGCTATCGTTGATGTTAATCTAGTCATGATAACAGTCACCTTCAGTCATATTTTTGCTTCGGAGATAATATTTTTTTGTAATTCTAAAACGTCGGAGCCATGATTTAGCAATAGTCCGCCTCACTACGGATACTGCTTCTTTCATCAAGGCGGTTGTGGTATATGAGAGACCTCATGGCTTCGTGCCCTGGGCTCAGTCTTAGACCAATGATCCGGGTCACTCGGGAACGCTGTAGAATAATAAGTTAAGAGGCGGGCGTAAGCGGCATTATCCCCGATCTCAACCGGGGCGTCCCGCTAGCTTATTCTGGTTACTTCCTCAGGCTTTGCAACAGTTATTGCTGCTTTTCTTGTGACCCTTCTCCACCTGACGACTTTTATGTAGAGGACGTATTCGGGGTTC
>WAOK01000038.1 GCA_015521325.1 Desulfurococcales archaeon
GGTTGCCGAGGAAGGGAGGCTGGTGAAGGCTGGTGAGGTGCTCCTTGAGGTCACGGGGAGTGCCGCAAGCCTGCACGCGGCCTGGAGGGTGGCGCAGGTTCTCGTAGCCATAGGTTCGGCGGTAGCGACCCGCACCAAGGAACTCGTGGCGGGTGCTAGGGAGGTGAGTCCCAATGTGATCGTTGCTGTCGCCCGTAAGGCGCCGCCCGGCCTGAGGCACCTCTACTACAGGTGCGTTCTCTGCGGTGGGGCGAGCCTGCACAGGGTTGGCATAAGTGACTCGATCCTTGTCTTCCCGAACCACACCCGCTTGGTCGGGGGTCTTAGGGAGGCCCTCTCGGCCCTCAAGGAAAGGCGGTGGTTGATAGGGGAGAGGAGGGTCGTGGTCGAGGTATCCTCCTTGCGGGAGGCCCTCCTAGCCGCTGAGTCAGGCGTGGTGGACGAGGTGCAGGTAGACCACCTCAGCCCGGACGAGCTGAGGTCCCTCATCGAGGAGGTGAAGGCGGTTAACCCGGGCATCAAGGTCGCTGTCGGCGGCGGGATAGGGCTGGAGAACATCAAGGAGTACGCCTCCACCGGGGTGGACGTCATAGTCACGAGCGCTCCCTACTGGGTAAGGCCAGCCGATGTCACGACGAGAATAGAGAAGGCATGAGCCCAGTTTATCAACTTAAGGGAGCGATTAAAGAATTATTTACCTCATTAGACTAAGTGATTCCGAGTGTCACGTATGGCCCTCTCTGCCAAGGAAAAAGAGAGGTTCCTGCGGGCTGTTGAGGAGGACAGGGAGTTCAGACTGGCTCTCATGGGCCTCCTCGGCATGAAGGAAATACTCGAGAGAATAATTAGGTTAGAGGAGAGATTTGCTAGGCTGGAAGAGAGACAGCAGAAGCTGGAAGAGCGCTTTGCTAGGTTAGAGGAGAGATTTGCTATATTAGAGGAGAGACAGCAGAGGCTGGAAGAGAGATTCGCCGAGCTTGAAGAGAAGTTCGCTAGAATAGAAGAAAGGCAGATGAGGTTGGAGGAGAGGCAGCAGAAGCTGGAAGAGAGGTTTGCTAGGGTGGAGGAGGAATTAAGAGATCTGAGGAGAGTGGTCGCGGTTATTGGCCACAGGTTCGGCGTGATATCGGAGTCGGCGTTCAGGCAGGCAATGAGGTATGTCGTGGAGGAGGCGCTAGGAGCAGGGAAGGTTGAGAAGGTGGTGATTAGGGATGAGGAGGGCATAGTCTACGGCCACCCCTCCATCGTCGAGGTGGATGTGCTGGTGAAGGACAGGAAGCACGTCCTCATAGAGGTTAAGTCAAGGGTATCGAGGAGCGATGTGGCAGAGATCTACAGGATAGGGGAGCTATACCGAAAGGTTAAGGGGGTGAGGCCGGAATTGTTGATCGTCGGCGGCCTAATAGACCCCGACGCCTATGGCCTCGCCGCGAAGCTCGGCGTTGAGATAGTGCCCGTGGTTAGGGACACGGGGCCGTGATGAATCGTTACGTAGTGATTGCTCTGTAGTAAGCCATTAGCCTGGCCCTCTCGTAGCACTGTCTGAGCATATTAGCTACTGACTCGGGCCTGAAGTATTGATTAACCCTCTCAACGCACCACCCCCTAATCCCTTCAGTGAGGTTGCGGCCCTCCCTCTCGTACCTGGCCCTCAGGTAGGGGTCCGGGACTAATTTGGGGCCCCATCCGTGGATTATTGCCGCTAAGGACCTCATGGCATTCGCGAGGTCAAGCGGGTCCTCGGGCCTTACGTGGAGGCCCGTGCCTCTCCCGTGGTGTCTGAGGTCCTCCACAACGTCCTTCAGGCCCCCGACGTAGGACGCTATGACGGGTGTGCCCACGGCCATCGCCTCTATGGCTGATATGCCGAATGGTTCATACCTCGACGGCATGAGGAGGACCGTGGCGGCGTAGTGGAGGCCCTGGAAGACGTGCTTGGGCAGCCTATCCTTTATCAGGGACGCCCTCCCGGCTCTCTCCCTAACCATTCCCTCGATCAGTGCCTCATAGCCCTCGTCACCCACTGGTATCCCGAGTATGAGGAGCTTTGCCTCAGGGTAGTGATCTAGTGCCTTGAGCGCTATATCGAACCCTTTCTGGTGTGTTAGCCTGCCAGCGGCTATGAAGAGAGGTGGCTCCGGGGGGACGTGCCCTGCTGAGGCGTGGCCGAGTGCATCGCTGAGGAGCCGTTGCCGGAGGGCGTCCCTGTCATCGGTGCCGTAGGTTCTCCTCATCATATCAGCGACTTCCTCAAGCCTCCAGTCCGTCGCGTTGTATATCACGCACGACTTACCCCTCAACCACTCACCGTACTTCGCCAGGACCTCGTCGAGGTACCCCCAGCTCACGGTAGAGAGTGCGTCGGCCTCGATAGCTGTGAATGCGTCCACACAGCCCCCCACTGACTCCCACACACCCCTGTAGGAC
>WAOK01000039.1 GCA_015521325.1 Desulfurococcales archaeon
ATATAGGGAGGGCCGCAACATCCTCCTGCCACGCATCGAGCACTTCCTATGGTTCGATGACTGGCTCGACAACAGAACAGCTGTGATAGACCTCGGCATCCTGTCAGCTCTCGTCGACGTCACTAACGGGGTCGCCGAGCCCCTCAACGGCGCCTACATCACCAAGATCCCTGGGGGCGGCATCATAGTCAGGCGCGGCGGGTCCTACACCCTCCTGAGAACCAACGGCTACTCACTACCCCTCCCGAACCTCGGGGACGGTTCCATCGTTGGCCTCACACCAACGAGGGTCCTTATCATAAGGAGCAGGGGAGCCGACCTCCTCGTAATTGGGTCACCTGATAAGGTAATGAAGACACTGATCGCAGGACTCGGCTTAGGAGGTGCAGGCCTCGCCGCCCTAGCATATAGGGCGTGGAGGGCAGAGAGCGGGGTAACAAAGAAACGCCCGCCGAAGAAGTCAGTGGGTGAGGCAATGAACCAGTGAGGCAACCCTGGACAACCGATCATGGGCCGGAAGGACGTGGATCAATCGCGCAGGAAACCGCGTATCCGGGGTGGATGCGCAGGTGCACCAGCTAGTGCATGCACCAGTACATCGAGACTGGACATGCGATCAGGCGGGTAGAGCACCTAGGGAAACTGCTGGGGGAGGAGGGTATCCAGGGTTAGTTGATTGATTGACTAGTCAGTGAGGTCGCTATATGGTTGAGGCATTCCTCGGGTAAGGAAGCTGTCAAGGGATCGGGCTATGCGGGTGCGCTCCGCCACCCTTTTCTTTTGATGTACTGGCTGTTTGGGGTGTGGGTGAATGTTTTTGTGTTTTGCCCTAACCGGAGCTAATTTCCTTTGTTTCCTATTGTTAGAATTAACGTCATCACCCAAATAGATGCCAGACAATGAGATCAAGTTTTTTTGCTTGGTCATGCTAATTTAGTTGCTGAGGCCAAGATCATGGAAAAAGCCACGCTCTACGCCGTAGCGGCCCTCATCGTGGGCCTCATAATAGGCGCGGCCATAGGGATCTACGTCAAGCCATCCCAGCCGGCAGGCACGGCGCAGTGCCCCGAGTGCGCCATACCCGTTACCTCCGCGTGCAAGTTCGTGACGGAGCCCCCGGAGGGCACTAAGGTGCACATAGTCCTCGGGTTCGACGCTAACTACCCGCCCTTCACCTACGTATTGCCGAACGGCTCCGCCGCGGGCTTTGACATAGACGTAATGAAGTGGATAGCGAACAAGTACGGCTGGGAGCTCGAGCTCAAGCCCTGGGACTGGTCAACGATCGTGACGGCGCTAGAGAACGGTGACCTGGACGTCATCGCGTCGGGAATGAGCATAACCCCGGAGAGGGCCTCCGAGAAGATATGGTTCTCCATACCCTACTACTCCTACATCCACGAGCTGGTGGCTAAGGCGGACGACACCAGGTCGGCTGACGAGATACTTAACTCGGGCGCCGTCATAGCGGTGCAGAAGGGCTCCACCGCCGAGGAGTGGGCCGATAAGCTACTTGCTGAGGGCTACAACTTCCAGAAGCTCTCCCTCAACTCCTACGTTGAGGCGCTGCAGGCCCTCCTAGACGGCAGGGCCCAGGCACTAATCACTGACTCAGCGTTCCTCGAGCCCTACCTCAAGCAGCACCCCGACGTCGCCGCCCAGGTGAGGGTCGTGACCACTCTCGGCGCCCCCGAGACCTACGGAATAGCGACGAGGCCGTGCGACATATGGCTGAGGACAAAGATTAACGAGGCACTCCACGAGCTCATGACGAGCCCCGAGTGGAACAAGCTCCTCGAGAAGTGGGGCCTAGGGTGAGCCCGGCCCTAACACACCGCTTTTTATCCCACACACCCATGCAAAAGACCTGAGCACGATCATGGGCCGGCGGAGGGGGAGGGAGTGACGGGAATGGACCCGGTGTGGTGGGAGTACATCCCGTACATACTCCAGGGAGCGATATGGACGTTCACCCTCGTAGGCGGGGGCCTGGCCCTCGGGTTCGCGATCGGTGTCCCGGTGGCGATGGGGCAGAAGTACGGCCCGACCTGGCTCAAGGCCGTGCTTGACGTCTACGTCTGGTTCTTCAGGGGTACCCCGCTCGTCGTGCTCCTCTTCCTCTTCTACTGGGGCATCTTCCCCGTCCTCCTCGGTATCAAGCTGGATGCCCTCACAACCTCCGTCATAGTGCTGGGCCTGAGGTCGGGGGCGTACCAGTCCCAGATATTCCGCGGGGCCCTAAACTCCGTCGACGAGGGCCAGATGCTCGCCGCGAGGGCGCTGGGGATGAGTAAGTGGCAGGCGATAACCAACATAATACTGCCGCAGGCCCTGAGGATAGCGATACCCGGGTGGACGAACGAGTACGCCATAATCCTCAAGGACTCAGCCATATGCTTCACCCTAGGCGTCGTCGAGATACTCACCAGGACAAGGTACGTCGTCATATCAACCGGGGAGGCCCTCGGGCCCTTCCTCTTCGCCGGCGTCCTCTACATAATATTCACGTACGGAGGCACGAAGGTCTTCAACATCATATACGAGAAGTACCACATACCGGGCCTCGTTGGGAAGGGGATGTGAGATGGGTGAGGACGAGGTAGTACTGAGGGTGGAGAACATACACAAGAAGTACAAGGACCAGGAGGTACTGAAGGGCGTCACCTTCGAGGTAAGGAGGGGGGAGACGAAGGTAATAGCAGGGCCCAGCGGCGCGGGTAAGTCAACCCTCCTCAGGTGCATAAACCTACTCACCAAGCCAGACAAGGGGAGGGTCTGGCTAGAGGGCGTGGAGCTCACGAACCCGAAGACCAACATAAACAAGATGAGGCAGAAAATCGGGTTCGTCTTCCAGGAATTCAACCTCTTCCACCACCTCACAGCACTCGAGAACGTCATGATAGGGCTGACGAAGGTCAAGAAACTCCCGAAGGACGTGGCGAGGAAGAAGGCCGAGGAGGCCCTCCTCACAGTACACATCACCGAGGACCTGTGGAACAAGTACCCCGCCCAGCTAAGCGGCGGGCAGAAGCAGAGGGTCGCTATAGCCAGGGCCCTGGCAATGGATCCGGTCATCATACTCTACGACGAGCCCACCTCAGCACTAGACCCACAGCTCGTGGGCGAGGTCCTGAGGGTAATGGAGGAACTCGCTAGGAAGGGAGTGACGGGGCTGGTGGTGACGCACGAGATCGGGTTCGCCCTCGAGGTAGCTGACGAGATACTCTTCATGTACGGCGGGAAGATACTGGAGAGGGGCCCGCCGAGGGAGGTCGTCTTCAACCCCAAGCACGAGGTCACCAAGAAGTTCTTCGAGAACATAAAGAGGCTCTACGGTGGTAGGTGATGGGGTTCTGGGAGGAGTTCATCCCCCTCGTCCTCCACGGCGCCGTCAACACCCTCTGGGTACTCGTCATATCCATACCCGCCAGCGTCGCCCTAGCCATAGCCCTCGGCTCGGCGAGGGTGTACGGCAACGCGGCCCTCAAAGCAGTAGCTACGGCCTTCGTCGTCACGTTCAGGGGGTTCCCGCTAGTGGTTACGCTCTTCCTGCTTTTCTTCGGCCTAGCGGACCTGGGCATATACCTCACACCCTACCAGACAGCGACGCTGGCGTTCGTTCTCTGCGGCGGCTCTTACATGTCGGAGTATGTGAGGGGGGCGATAAGGTCGATAGACATTGGGCAGTCCCTGGCCGCCAGGGCGCTCGGGATGACGAAGTTCCAGGAACTGATCTACATCATACTCCCGCAAGCGATAAGGAGGGCTCTGCCGGGGATCTCCAACGAGATAATCTACCAGATAAAGTACTCCTCACTGGCGTTCGTGGTAGGGTACGAGGAGATATTCGCTGTCTCAAAGACCTTCATATCAAGGTACTTCATGCCCCTCCAGGTATTCATGGTCGACGCCGCCCTCTACCTAGCGATGACCACCGCAGCCGCCTACGGGCTCAGGGCGCTCGAGTACAAGCTGAGGATACCAGGCCTAGAAATGAGCATAAGGTGAGGCCCCACCTTGCGGGACCCCGCCGACATCATTAGGAAGTATCACGAGGTAATAGCGAGGATAAACAGAACAGACTACGCCCCCATCATAGCTATTGAGGGGCGTGGAGCTATAGTCAAGGACATCACTGGCAGAGAATACATAGACCTCTCAGCCAGCGCTGCTGTGATGACGCTCGGCTACGGGGCTAGGGAGGTAGCGGAGGCGGTCTGCGAGGCGGCAAGGAGGATAACGCACTACACCCACATGTACGGCTACGTGCCCGAGGCCCTCGAACTCGCCGAGGAACTACTCACAATATCACCAATAAGGAACGCGAAGGTATCCTACGGACTAACAGGGAACGACGCCAATGAGGGAGCGCTCCTGCTGGCGAGGGCATACACGGGGGCGGATGCGTTCATAGCGTTCGAGAACAGCTTCCACGGGGTAGGGGCCGCCGCTACCTCAGTATCGGGGATAGGCCTGGCCAGGGAGGTCGAGGCCAGGATCGGGGAGTGGGCGAGGACATACTTCGTCCCGTACCCGAACTGCTACCACTCCCCCTACCCCGGGGACGAGTGGAGGTGCAGTAAGTACTACATAGAGGAGCTGAGGAGGGCAATCGAGGAACACAGGGGGGAGATAGCGGCGATAGTCTTCGAGCCCATACTGGGTGACGGCGGGATAGTCGTGCCGCCCGACCCATACGTGAGGTGGTTAGGGGAGATAGCCAGGGAAGAGGGAATCCTACTAATCGATGACGAGGTCCAGACAGCTATCGGGAGGACAGGGAAGTGGTTCGCCATACAGCATTACGGAATCACACCCGACCTAATACCCTTAGGCAAGCCCCTCGGCGGCGGGATTCCTATATCAGCCCTCATAGGTAGGGCAGACGTAATGGAGTCACTCCCCGACATGGCCTACACATTCACCCTAGCAGGCAACCCGGTATCCTGCGCCGCGGCACTCGCCGTGATAAGGGCGGTGAGGGAGAAGGGCCTCCTTAAGAGGGCGGAGGAACTCGGGAGGAGGGCCATGGACTACTTAAGGAGGGAGGCAGAGAAGCACGACCTAATAGGTGACGTGAGGGGGAAGGGCCTCATGATCGGGGTCGAGCTCGTTAAGGACAAGGAGAGCAAGGAACCCGCTCTCAAGGAGGCGAGGAAGGTCGTGTGGAGGGCCTACGAGCTGGGGGTGATAATCCTGTTCGTAGCCGGGAACGTGCTCCGCATACACCCCCCGCTAACCATCGACGAAGAGACCCTCGATGAAGGCCTCGAGAGGCTCACCCAAGCAATAACTGATGTCGAAGAAGGGAGAGTCAGTGATGAAGCCCTAAAGGCAGTGAAGGGTTGGTGACCACCAAGTAAGAGGACACTATCACGCCTAACCAACAGCAGATTTCTGGTGGGCAAGAGCTATCATCGGCGGTTACTTAGCACATACCTAGACATCCTCAGGTGCTGTGGTTGCGCATCAAACAGTGAAAGAGTCAAGTGATATACCGAATGAGCAGAGGGCGAAGAAATAAATGATAACAACGAAACAATCATCGAACCAGTTGGGGATGCTGTACGGCTCGCCCTTCACGACAAAAAGATCGGTAGGATAGAGCCGGATGAAATAGAGGAGGAGAGCATTAGTGAGCAGAGGAAACTATCGGAAAAATAAGATCCTATCGGACACATCATCCCTGCTTCCCGTGCTTTGGATTCGGTACTTCTGAACGAATAATCAGGGCCTACCCACCGACATAATGGCCTTTCCGGAAGAACTGGTCACTTACTGACCACCCCGAACTTTTAATACTGAATAACGTGGCCACCGCATTACTTAATCGGTGAGACACATGCCCGAAGAGCATGAGCACAAACCCCGGAAAGAGGAGGAGAACGATGCCGAGGAGATTAGGGAGATCCTCGGCGCCGTAACCGAGTTCATAGCAAGCCTGAAGGAACCCATAAAGGAGCTCCTGGACACAATGGCCCAGAGCCTGAACGGCGAGAAGCTAGGGAAGGAGGTTGCGTCGTTCTACAAGCAGCTCATTGACTCAGGCATACCGGAGGACATGG
>WAOK01000040.1 GCA_015521325.1 Desulfurococcales archaeon
AAGCCGAAGAAGATGGCCGGGCTGGAGTCGCAGGGGATGCTCCTCGCCACCTGCCCGCCCGACAAAACTGAGAAGCCAGTGATCCTTACGGTGGCTGAGCCGGTGAGGCCTGGTTTGAGAATTTGTTGAATATCTGTGACAAACTGGAGGTAGTTGGTGGTCGTTATTTCTGTGTTTGTTTAATAATTCCGATTAATTATTTTGGTGAGATTTAAATATGGAACCACCTGTTCATATGTGAGGGCCAAATGGACTATCTCATAGGGATAGACGGGCTCGAGGAACACTTGCCGATACCCCCCGGGGCAGTGCTGACCATCGAGGGACCGCCCGGGAGCGGCAAGTCCTTCACAGCCCTCGCAACAGCGATCAAGAACGTTGAGGTAAGGGGCTCGAGGGCTCTCTACATATCGCTTGCGGAGACGAAGGACAAGATCATTGAGAGGGCCGAGTCCGTCGGGCTACCGCTGAGCGAGTACGTCGATGCTAGGAAGATCGAGATCGTGCGGCTACCGATACTCAGCGGCGAGGACCTCGTCGACTTCATCACCGATTTGATAATGGATAAAGGTCCCGGCAGGTGGGCCGACATAGTCATAATAGATAACGCCACAGCCGTGCTCAAGACCCTAAGAGGGTACGACAGGCAGAGGGCGTGGCTGCAGACAGTGCTCTACGAATTCACGACCAAGGAGAAAGGACTCCTCATACTCATAGCGGAGTCCGGCACACCCGTCACGACGGAACAGAACCTCCTCGAGTACGTCGCAGACATAGTCCTTGAGCTCGGGCTTAGGGCGAACCCGAAGTGCCCCCTAATGGTTCTCGACAGGTACGTCCTCGTAAAGAAGCACCGCTTCGCACCCATAATAGACGCCCCGTACCTAGTGGAGATAAAGAACGGCGTGAGAACCCTCGGTCACGTGAGCCCGTCACTAGCCATTAACATCAGGTCAAGGAAGCGCCCCCTACCGATAAAGTGCCCGCGGCTTGCGGAGGTCATAGGGGGTGAGATACCCCCGGGAACATCAATACTGATAATCAATAGGAGACCCGGACTCATCAGGGCGAACCACAGGCTCGGACTGATAAGCTACCTCGGCACGCAGGCTATGAAGGAAGGAATGAGCGTGGCCGTGCTCACCCTGTCAAGCACATACTTCAACGAGATGATGAAGGCGGCGGAGGAGAGCGTTGAGGAGGCATACATCCCCATGTTCTTCCACCTAGACCCAGGGAAGTCCCACCCGAAGTACTTCCTAAACGTCGAGCACTCACTCTCCGTTGATAAGGGCGTCGACTTAATATTCACCGGGCACCTCGAGAGGATCTTGGACGTCGCCGGCGTCGGTTGCCTAGCACCCTACCTGAACCTCAGGTACTCCCTCCTATCAAACCTGGGGGTAACTAACGTCACCGTCTACAACCTCCGGAACCCTGCAAACTACCCATACCTCCTCATAATGTGGTCAGACATAGTCATAGAGGTCGACGTGGATGAGGAGGGCATATACTACGACATAAAGGAATCGCTGAGGCCGAGAATGAGAATAAAGAGAATACATGAAAGGGACATAAAAGAGTGCATACAGGCCGAATTCAGTAACCCATAACACCGCAGAAAACCAGGAGAAGGGTCACGGAGGCCATAGGCGTGAGGAAGTCACCCAGAGCTGTTAGGGTAGGGAACACCACGTTCTCCGGATCTATACCCCTCCTAAAAACTAGCCCACTCATCCAGACAGCGACCAAGGAGAGAGCAAGGGAAGAGACCAGCCCAGCCGATAAGGCGGCCATGGCGGCCGGTAAAGAAACCGGCACCTGCCCGGTGGCGAGGGCGAGCTGAGAGACCAGCGCCACGAGAACACCTATCGAGGCGGCGGCCGAGACGAGGAAGGCCGCTACCTCGCCCATCACCTCCCCCAACCTCACCCTACCGGATAGGTGGAGCCTCACGCTCACCCCGCTAGCCACGGAACCGGCCACACCCCCTACTAAGCAGTTCAGCCCTGGGACGGCTGCCACGAGCCCAGTCCTGGTCACGAGGCCCGGCATCCTCGCCAGGAACGAGCCACCGGAACCAGATATTAGGGCGTCCGTGACAGCAACGGGCAGGTTCTCCCCGAGCACCTTCCTAACACCCCTCTCCTTCCTCTGAGCGAGGTATAGAGCGATCGCTGCCACAGCGATCATGGCCCCGGAGATGCCTAGCTTGAGCCACCTACTAAGTGACTGCGTTAACTCGACCGACGCGAACAGTATCACCGGTGTCAGGGCGTCGGTGAGGCTCATCGAGACCGGCGGCACGATCGTTGATACCTGGTAACCGCCGCGGTAGAGGAGGACCGTGGCCAGGGTCATCACTGGGGCGGCTATGCTGAAGGAGAGGGACGACGTAAGGAGCGCTATTATGAGGAACTCCTCGGGGGGTGGGGTCTGTATCCCCAGCGCGGCCGAGATCCCTATGGTGCCCAGGTAGACGAGGAAGGTGGCGACGATCATTAGGGAGAGAGTCGTGCTGATCCAGAACCCGTTGTACCTACTAAGAAACCTCGCCTCCGCCCTACCGAGGTGGAGGGAGCTTATAAGGCGGAGTATGTAGGGACCGTTTATGTTCCCCCTCATCGCCATGAGGGCAGGTAGGAGGATGAGGAGGGAGGGCATCTCAACGAGCCCCGTCCGGAAATATATGAGTTCATAGCCCGTGAACGCCTCGATCAAGACTAGGGCGAGGAGGGAAGTCAGCGACGCGCCTAAGGCCCTCTTGAACCTCCTCCCCGCCCTCACCAAATAAAAACACCGTAACCAGAGCGGTGAGGCATTAATAAGGTGCTTAGGGCTCGTTAGTCCATAATGAACGCGAACTCGGGCTCACTGACCCAAGTGCTTTTACACCTCGGGCACCTGCTCGGCTTTTTCGGCTTACTGACCCTTATGACGTAGCCGCACTTAAGGCAGACAGGGTACTTGATAGCTATGTACGCCCTCCCACCGAAGGACCTCCTCACCGTCTTGGCTATGTGGGCGATGTGGGCATAGACCTCCGCAGGTGTTAGTTCCTCCCTAACACCCCTCGCTATCTCCTCGGCCGTGAAGAACTCACCCTCTCTACTCATAAGGAACTCCAGCACCCTCTCCCTGACAGTCAACCGTATCTCCTCCACCCTAGGTAGATATAGGGGTGGGTTATGTAGTCTGGGTACCCGTAGACACCCACCCTCATTTCCCCGCCGATCGCCTCCGGGATCCCGTCAAAGACCACGGCAGTGTTCCCTATACTATTAGGGGGAACCATGAACACGCACCTGACGCACTCAGACACCCATCTCCCTCTCCATGCAACGAGCTTGAGGACAGTGAAGCCCTTCGGCCCGCTCGAGAAGCCTAGGTGGACGACCTTACCCGTTCCGTCGAAGTTCTCAATACCCTCTATGTATAGCCCGCCCGGAGAACCGTCACAGATGCTCGACCAGAACCCTCCGAGACCCGCTATCAAGACAGCAAACAGGAGCAGTCCTGTTAGGAGAGCAGCAACCACTAAAGGCCCGGCCCACTGAGGTAATCCCTCGCCGGGGTGCCTGCGGCGCCACACGAGAACCACGGCAACAGCGATGATGGTTGGTGACGCGGCGATCACTTCCGCTATGTTACCGATGATCTCCCTCAGGCTCGGCGGCCTCGGCGATGCGCTGACCAGTTCCTGATTAAGCCAGCTGTCCTCGTAGATAACAGCTCCCGTGGAGGCGTCGACAACCTTGACCGAGCCCTCTCCCCCGCTGAATGACCTGACCACATAGGCTGGCCTGAGGGAGTCGTTCATGAGGAGCCAGACATCCTCAACCATGCACACGTCCCCGCAGAGCTCCCCCCGCACTGCTGGTTCACTGACTATGAACCCGCCCTCGGTTAGGGGGGTTCCAGCATCCCTTAGGGGGCCTAGCTGGTCGGCTATGAGGAGCTCAATGACCCCGTCATCATCACGGAGCCTCACAAGCACCTGAGCCGGTTTCCCGACACCGACGTATACCCTATGGCCCCCTACCTCTATGTACCTCGCTGACCAGTACCTGTCATAGGATTCAATCCCGGATCCGGTCTCGGAAGGGTATCCCCCGAGCACGTCCTTGTAGTAGGACACCACCTCATCAAACGCGTCTATCATTGCTGGGTAGGGGAACCAGGGAGCTGAGCTATTTACCCTCAAGATGGCGATGAGCCTCACGGGACGGGCCCCCACTAGCGTGACTATGGCGCTGATGTATGCATCCCTCCCGTACCACGTGACGTTGTATGTGGTTCCCTCACCTGATGGGGTGAAGTCTTCTTCACCAACGACTGAGATGTGTGGCGGGCTCATGTTGCCCATGAGTTCGGCGATGAACGGGCTCGTCCCGGAGAGCCAGGAAGCAACGATCTCTTCTGGCGCCACCTTACCGGCTACTGTGTGAGCTGCTGTGAGGGAGGCGAGTATTGCTATGAGGGCTATGGCGGCCGCCGTTTTCAAGTCTTTTTCCCGCTAGCTTACTTGTTTTGTAGGGTAAAAGTGTCTTTTTGCCGTGCTTCTGTATAATGTTTATGCTTATAACTCCCATGAGCCTGGATAAGTGGGAAAAGACCAAGTTGAGTGAGGAGGAGCCCCGCCTGGATGAGGAGCTCATGGAGATACATAGGGCCCTCCACGCCAAGCCACCTCACCCAAGGTACTCCACGATCCCCGTCGTCGACGCCCTCCTCCGGCTAAGGAAGTACGTCGAATCCGGCCTCAACCTAGGGGTCTATGCCTTCACCCACGGCGACAGGGCCGCCGCCAGGCACGTTGTGGGGCTCGAGCAGGCGGTGAGCGACGTCATCTATCAGATCATCATACACACATCACTCAGCATAGGGCACAGGGTTGAGGCGGCTGTGGGAGCGATGCCGATCTACCTCTACGCCTCAGCTATAGACAAGGTGGTCGACGCTGTGAAGGACCTCGTCTACCTCACCCTCATGAGAAGGCACACCCCGCCGAGGGTCGGCGCCTGGCTGACAAAGGTCAGCGATAAGGCCGTGGCGAAGGTCCCGGGGTCGGCAGTGTTCGAGAAGAGTGTTGAGTG
This sequence comes from Desulfurococcales archaeon, assembly GCA_015521325.1. GTDB lineage: Archaea > Thermoproteota > Thermoprotei_A > Sulfolobales > NBVN01 > WAOK01. The sequence continues at coordinate 5,097 of WAOK01000040.1, forward strand.
GGTGACCGAGGAGTACGCCGTGGACGTCCTCGCCATAATGAAGGGGGACGGCTCCTGGGTCATAGCGCCTGAGGAGGACGTCATCATAGACGACAGCGACGTGATCTACGTCTTCGGGCATAAGGAGAACGTTGACGAGATGCTCCAGCTCCTTGGCGTGGGGGAGCTGGCTGAGGAGGAGCCCCCACCGGCTGTGAGACCTATACTCGAGAAGCTGGACTCGATGATCGACTTGGTGTACCTCCTTAACTACCTCGCCATCTACCAGCTGAGGGCGCAGGACCCGAAGCTCGCTGAGGAGATCCTTGAGATGGAGTACACCCTAGACATAATGAGGCTCTCCCTAATGGACTCCGTAACGGACCTCGAGGGGGTCGAGCCGAGGTGCAGGACAGCACTGCTTAACCTCGTCACTAGGCTCGAGGACATAGCTGACGCGGTGACTTCCTCAATAGCCGCGCCCGCAGGGGAGGATTACAGGGACGTCCTGAGGGAGGTTGTTGAGGAGGCTGAGGAGCAGCTCTGGGAGTTCATAGCGGTTAAGGACTTCGCGATAAGGGACCTGGCGGAGAAGCTCGAGGACGTCGGTGCCGAGGTGCTCGCCATAAAGAAGGGGAGGGAGTGGATAGCCGTGACGCCCTTCAACTTCGGGAGGATAACGGTGAGCAAGGGCGATAAGGTACTGCTCCTGTTCCAGGAGGCCCTCGAGGACGACGTCGCTGAGGAGCTGAAGGAGTGGCTCGTCCCGCCGAAGGAGTGGTGGGAGGAGGACTGAGGCCCCTCACTTATACTTAACCTGATACACGAGGTGCTTGGCCTCAGGCAGTATCAGCTCCTGCAGAGCGAGCTTTACGGCCTCAGGCGACCCGGGGGTGACGAACACAGCTCCCCTACCAGCTACGCAGGCATAGGCCCTTGAGAGCATCGCCGCAGAGCCTATGTCCCTGTAGCTGAGCCACCTGAAGAGCTCGCCGAACCCGGGGAGTTCCTTAGTGCATAGCGGGGTGACGGCCTCAACGCTCACGTCCTTCCTGGACACGCCCGAGCCACCGGTGACGAGCACGATGTCGCACTCGTCGAGGGCCTCAGCGACCCACTCCCTAATAACCTCGACCTTGTTCGGCACAACCCCGACCTTAACTACCCTGTGGCCCTCGCCCGCTATCAGCTCCCTGGCCAGCGGAGTTACCCTGTCCTCCCTCTTACCCTCGATGACTGAGTCGCTTGTTACGAGAACGCAGAACCCCACAGTGATGTCCCTGGCCTCCTCCTTATGCTCCTTAACGGGGGACAAGCCCCTCACCCTGCGCCCTGCTGCTGCTCCTGCAGCTTCTTAGCCCTCAGGTACTCCTCCACGATGTCGTACCCGTATATCTCCTTGAACCTACGCCTACCCTCCTCCGTCATCTTGGTCGGGTCCCACGGGGGCTCATAAACGAGCTCCACATCAACGTCCTTAACACCCTCTATTGCCGCTATGGAGCTCGCCGCCTGGTATACGATCATATTAGCTACCGGGCAACCCGGGGCCGTGAGGGTCATCCTCAGCTTGACGATCCCGTCATCAGTTATCTCGAGCCCGTAGACCAGGCCAAGATCCCACACGTTTATCGGGATCTCGGGGTCGTAGACCCTCTTGAGGGCCTCTATTATCTTCTTCCGGAGCTCCTCCTTATCCACCTTAACGGCGTCCTTCGAACCGCCCTCGCCACCTGAAGACATACCTTTAACACCGATAAAGAAGGGGGTCAGCCCTATTAAGTATCGATAAAACATCACACGCCTCACACTTAGCTACTGAGTGCTAAGGCGAAGGCGTTACTTCATATTGGGCTACAGCTAAGTAACCCAGACACGGAGCTCTATACATGAGCTCTAGGGCTAGGCCGTTTTCGGCATTTTCTTTATATAAACATCTAGCTGCGGGAACGGTATCTCTATACCTGCGTCGTCCAGGGCTTTCTTGATTATGTCGGGTAGCTGCATTCTGGTTGCGAACCATACCTTGTTAGGTGCCCATGCCCTCACGTTGAGTATTATGGCTGAGTCGCCGAAGGAGTCCACGAAGATGTCCGGCGCTGGCTTCACGAGCACGTAGGGGTGTTCCTCGAGGGCTTTCATTATGGCTTCTTTGGCCTTCGCTATGTCTGAGCCGTAGGCTATGCCTACCTGGATGACTATCCTCCTGGCGACGTTCCTTGAGTAGTTGCTTATCGTTGCGGTGAATACGTCCTGGTTCGGCATCCTCACGACGTATCCGTCCCACGTCCTCACCTTGGTCGAGAGTATGCTTATCTCGGTTACCACGCCTGACACGGAGCCTATGCTGACCGGGTCCCCTACCTTGAACGGCCTGTCGATAAATAGGAATATCCCTGCGAGGAAGTTAGAGATAGTTGTCTGGGCGGCGAAGCCTATTATGATACCCAATATACCGCCCGTGACGAGTAGACCAGTTAGGCTCAGGCCAAGGGGAGCTAGGGATGCTATGACCCCGACTATGATTACGCCGTAGAACACCACCTTTTCCAGTGGCTGGTAGACGTGTAGGGGCATCCTCGGCTTCAGGCCTTTCCTCATCCCGTACCTGACCAGAACCGCTATGATGACCGTGATCACTATGCCCGCCGCTATGCCAAGGTATGAGAGCACTCTCTCTAGGTCAACGGACCCGAACGGGGTGTTTATGTACGTCGCGTTCTCGCTCACTCCGAGAACACCTCCCTAAACATCCTCATTATTCTAGCAGCGACCCTCACACCCCTCACCTCCCTCACGCCCTCCACCGGCGGGGGCCCGGCGGGGGTCGCCACGATCACGCCTTGCGAGACCTTCCCTTTCACGGTGGCGTAGTAGTACTCGCCCTCACCCCTGACGTATATGGGGGTATAGGCAGGTACCACGACGATGTCGACCAGCGCCGTCCTCTCGGACTCATACCTAACGAGCATGGGGGCCTTGCCCACCTCATGCGCAGGGCCCTCGAAAGCCCTCGACCTGCTGTACCTGCAGAGCAGGCCCCCGGTCACCTCACCAAAGACCGCGAACTTCACCTTAGTCGGTGAGAGGTACGCAACAGCCAGATCCCCGACCCGGACCTCGAGCTCGTAAGGCACGCTGACCCAGAAGGAGCCCTCGCCCTCAACCACGACGGGCGGGTGAACATCAACCATTATGTGCGTCGCGACCCTAGTCGGCACGTTGACGGGGTGGGTCGGCACCACCTCCACCCTAGCACCCTCACCCACAACGAGCACCTGCTCCCTATACCTATCCCCGACCCTCAGCTCCCCACCCCTCACCTCTACAAAGGCATCACCCACACTCAACCTATCCCCCACCAGCAAGTACGGCCCCAAACTAATTTACGAGGGCAAATAACTGGGTTCGCCACCACCTCCGCGACCCCCTCAAAACAAAAAACCAACAAGCACAAGCGAATACAGGAATACCCAACCAAGCAGTCCCTGCCCAGATCAACATCATGGATAGTTGCCTACACAGAAACCACTCATAACCAATACAATCCGAATTCACGACATATACACCAGTTACGCAGGCCAAGAAACAAGTAACTCAAATAAAAGGAGGCGGGTCAGGAGGAACCCTAACAGGCTCAACAACCCTAATACCGAGATCAAACAACTCCGAAACACGCAAACCCCTAACACTAGAGAGAACAACAAATAACCTACCCCTACCAGTCAACCTAACGGAAACACCACCTACCAGACCCTTCCTAACAAAGCCATAGAGACCCTTAAACGAAAACAAAGAAGGAACATTAACAAAGCCCTTAACAGTACCCGAAACATCTAAGTCAGTTGAGCATAGACTCTCGATAAAACTGTTTTTAAAATCAATAAAAGGTAAAATACTTACCTCACCACTCAACGAACCCACGGCATAAGGAGCTAAACCCCTAGAAACTAACTCCAATAAGCAGTCCACAAAATCGGCTATGTTGTCAAAACGGCACCAAAACCAGATGTAACTTTTCATATAAAATCCAAAACAAAACGAGTTACAAATAGGATCTAAAAGTTCTCTAGTCATTTCGCTACGTAAAGGTTTAGCATACACTACGCACCTAATCATTGCTACTTTAAGTAGATGATAGGGTCTATTAATTAACCGTACAGTCAATGATTTCTAAAGAACATTTGTTAGAGCATAATCGTTCCACCGTACAGTTCTCATTATATTCTAAACTTAATACACCTCTGCAGGCCAGTACCAGATCGTCAAAGTTGAAGACACTACCTGAACAGATTATTAGTCGTCCTGTTTTCCGATTCATAACAAACTCATTCTTTATATGGCATAATAATTCAATATACTCATCGGCATGTGCACCCTTCACCACTATATTATCCCTACAAATCTCTATTTTAAAGAACTTATCTTCTTGCGAAAATTTACAGGTATTTCTACACTTTCTCTTATCAACCTTTTTATTTATTATTTCGACAAGATCATTTATTTCGTCTATTGTCTCTGCCGTTTTCTTATCATACTTATTAT
>WAOK01000041.1 GCA_015521325.1 Desulfurococcales archaeon
GACAATCCACCATAGTGTTTGTTTGGTGCAGAGGCAATAGAGCGTTTCTGCCCTAAGGTATGGGTCAGTAATGACTGATCCCTAATCATTATGACGTTATTATCCTGGGTGCTCCCCGATATTTCGGCGGGTTTTTGGTGAGGGTTCGTGCGCTTGTTTGGCGCGAGGAGGACATCTATGTCGCTAAGGAAGTAGTGACTGGCGTGACCAGCCAGGGAAGGACCCTAGAGGAAGCTATAGGCAATCTGAGGGAGGCCCTAGAGCTATATCTGGAGGAGGTTCCAGAGGCTGCTGAGAGGATAGAGACCATTAATCGAGAATTGGTGGGTGTGTTAGAGATTGAGCAGGAAGTCCCCCACGACTGATAGGGTATGAGCTCACTGGGATCGTGGCAGCCGTGTCGATCTGGTGGGTTTGTTAGGGAAAATGAGGGGCCCTCCTTACATAAGGAGCTCAGGCTAGGGACGTTGGCCGGGAGTCCTCGATCTGGCGTGAATTGATAGGGATGAGTTCGTTCGTGTCTATGAGGAAGGTTGCTAAAGTAGTATTGGGGAATGAACCCGGAAGTCATTGCCTACTGATTATAACATTACAGAGGCATCATTACCTCGGTGGGCTTACGTGCTCGGTATCGTTGGGGGCCTGAGTCCGGAGTCAACGATCCTCTACTACAGATACGTCGTTGAGGAGTTTCTTGAGAGGTTCGGAGGCAGGCGTTACCCGGAGCTCATGATATACAGTGTTGATTACGCCAGGTTCTCTGGGGCCGTGCGATCCGGTGACATGAGCAAGGCACTCGATATCCTCGTTAGGGCTGTGAAGGCCCTCATGAGGGGCGGTGCCGAGGTAGTCATTATCTCTGCGAACACACCGCACATACTGTTTGATGAGGTCGTTGCCGCCACCGGAGCGAGGATGATCCACATAGCCGACTCACTCGCCAAAGCACTTAAGCGTGACGGTGTGAGGAGGGTCGGCCTGCTCGGCACCAAGGTGACCCTCACGAAGGGCTTCTACGTCGAGAGGCTCGCTAGGCACGGGATAGAGGCGATAGTGCCACCGCCGGAGGGTATTGAGGTGGTTGATAGGGTGATTAGGGATGAGCTGACTAGGGGGATCATAGGGGAGGAGAGCAGGGTAGCGGTGGAGGCAGTCGCGAGGGAGCTCGTGAGGGCCGGGGCGGAGGCAATAGCGCTGGCATGCACGGAGCTACCCCTCCTCATAAAGGGGGAGATCGCAGGGGTCAGGGCATATGATACTGCGAGAGAGCACGTGAGGGACGCGCTCAACACCCTCCTCAGCGGGGGATGAGGACTGGTCATTCGAAGCAGATTCGCTAGGGGCATAGCATTCGTCGCCGGGATAGGCGTGGGGCTATTGCTTGCTTCTGCGCCCTCTTTATGGCGTCGGCCAAGATTCGAGGCAGTAGTGGTGCCTGCTCGGATGTCATTGCTGGCGAGCTAGGCCGCTTACAAGGATTACACCTAGGTGCTTCATCGCCGCGCTCCTAGACTAGGGTAGTGCTCGATTGCCTCTGGGAACTCCGCCCACCTGAACCCCGCCAAAACGATCGACCACAGCCTCACCACGTCTTCGGTCCCGCTGCATATCGTGACCTCTATGCTCGGTGAGTAGGGCTCACCAATGAACGACTTTGCCAGAAGATTCATAGCATCTTAGGGATGCTTCATCGTTCATATATCCGTATGGTGATGCATGATTCCCGGATCTATATAATGCTATATGATGTGTCCTTGGTGGTTCTGTCAGAAATAGTTAAGCCGACCAGCTTTTACAGCTGTTGAGCTTGGGTACTCTTACTGATAACGCGGCCTGCCCTCAGCTTAATCATTTTATCACCGATTGCCGCAAATTCTATGTCATGGGTAGCTATAAGGCATATCTTGTCTTTCAGTTTTTTCTTTATCTCCTCAATGAGCAACTCTGTGGAGCTGGTGTCCAGATTTGACGTAGGTTCATCGAGGAGGATCACGGATGAATATGGAGCTTTGACCAGTGCACGCACTATGCTCACCTTTCTTTTCTCTCCCCCGCTCAGTTCGCTTGGCTTCCTCATGAGAAGGCCTCTTATCCCAAAGGTCTCTGATAATTCTTTGATTGTCTCATCTGGTGCCGGTTGTCCATGGATCGTGAACGGTAGGGCGATGTTATCGTAGACGCTTATGTGCTCGATGAATATATCCTCCTGAAGCAGGATGGAGTAGTGATGCTTCCTTAGCTCAGTTCTTGCCCTAGCCGAGATCTCCGCAATATTAATTAAGTCATTTAGTATGACCTTTCCTGCTGTCGGCTTGAGCATCCCTGATACTAGATAGAGGAGTGTGCTCTTACCAGCTCCGTTGGGGCCCATCACGACATGGATGCCTTTACCGAACTCTAACTCCTCTATATTTAGTGCTGTAACTCTCTCGCCGTACCTTACGACCGTGCCCTTTAGCCTGATCTTATTTATCTCTCCTATACCTCTTATTGGCACCTTCATATTTACCACCTATGAGTATCATTTTGTTTAAGATCAGGTAAAGTAAGGCAAGGAAAGCGGACAAAGCTGCCACGCACAGGGCGACTAATGAGTTAGCCAGCCCGAATACAGTAATCAACGAAAAATATGTAAGTAATGAAATGGTGACAACGATGAATATGCTGACGATCTCCTGCTTCGCTATTTCTTGATTTGAAACACCTACCGACATCAGTAGCTTCCGATATAGGCGCGACCTCGTCGCGTACTCGTTCAGGTATATTACTGCAAGCAGGGCTGCAGAGGAGGCCAGGTAAGATATGGCTGGGTAGATCGTCGTGTATTGCTTGATGCCCAGCCATGTTGCATACCTCTGTCTTAGCTTATCAAAGTTGATGGTGCCTAACATGTACCCATTTGTATTATTCACACCGTTTATGATGCCGTAGACGCATTCGCCCGAGCCCATCATGGTCCTCGCTAATTCGCTATTTTCCGGTATAGCGAGGACAGGATTTGGATACCTCATTAGGTACGTGAAGTAGTACATAGGCATATCTTCGGGTAGCGTATACGGCTCGACCCATAGCCTGAATGGTCCGGTAAAAATTATTAGGTTGCCAGGAAGCATTACCTCCCTCAAGATGTTAGAGCCTTTCCATAGGCTAGCCATGACGCCCGACGAACCATTCAGCCTCATTATCTCGCTCACGATTCCCCTAAGGTAACCGTTCTCCTCAATTGGAACATAAAATATCGAACTATTCAGTACTTCATCAACACTTATCATTCTGACTATTTCATCACTAACTACGATAACAGGTATGGACACTGATATGTCGTATTCGATCAAGCCAGAGGAGTGGGTGGTTACCTCGGCGAAGCTCACATTACCGATGCTCAAGATGCCGTAGCCGCATATAGCATACCAAGGAAGATTCTCTGGAGGAGTATCTCCCCTAATGAAGGTGATATTGTCTACGCCCTCGATAAATATACCATTAATTATTGACTCCTCAACCCTTGATGAGTTAGTTGCTTGAATCGCTGGGAAAACTGCTAACGAGAGCACGATGAGGACGACTAGAGCTAAGGCACTAGTATTAATAAATATCCTGAATAGCCTCAGGAGCTTTGCCGTGACGATTTTAATAACTAAGGCAGACATTAGACCAGCGACAGCAGAGGAAAACAAAATCATCAGTATTCTCGAAAATGCCAATATCATAAGGAAAGGCACAATATATCGGGCAAACACCACGGTAGCGACCACCGCAATAGACAAGATAGCTAGTAGCGTTCGTCTCCCTCCATAGGTGGCTATACTACTGCGGAGAATCAGTGCAAGACAGGTAGCCGTCATCAGTCCCGAGAAGGTAGCCGTTATCACCGCGTTAAGTGTTAATAGACTATAAATCTGTGGTATGACTATTTCTGCTGTGAGCGCCTGTATTGCCATCATGCTAAGTACCGAAACAGAACCTGTCAGGACGATATAGGGCCACACACCTTTCAAAACATAAGTAAGCCTGTTGTAACCAAGAGACTCAATTAGCCGAATCTCCCTACTAAGACTTGGCTTCACTAGGCGCTTAATGTATAGAGTTATTGCTGAGCCAATTAATGCGAACGAGAGAATAGATATCAATAGAAGAACGAATAGGTCGAACCTGTAAGTCTCAATAACTCCATACACTTTCTGCCTTAAAGGAAAGAACAACCTAGCGTAGACCCCCTTACCGCTTAGATCATTCGCGACTTTCTGTAAACCAGATTCAATAGTCTCCGGGTCAATGAGCGGGCTATGTGGAACACCTACATTGAAAGGCACGAGATCTAGGATAAAGTAAACATAATCAGGCACCAGATTATTTATCGGTACACCAGCTATCGGGAGGCTCCTTAGCCTAATTACGTACACGCCCTCTTTCTTGGAAGAGAACCCGAAGCCATATCCAACTAATTTACTAAGCCATTCAGGTGCTGGCTTGGTTGAGCTGATGCCGTATACTGAATATGAGGTTCCACTCAGTATCGTTATGTTCCGAACATTGTCACTCAGTTCTCCCTCAACCACGTATAATGTATTATAAGTTAGGTTATCGAAATGCGTTGTAGAGCCAACAACCAATATAGTTGCATCATTGTTCAGTACTATACCATGAAATACGCCGATATAGCTGACAGCGACATAGAAATGGGGGATGGAGCCTAAGCTATCGAAGAAGTGTGCAATAATCTGCCCAAACGATATATTACCTGGCGACGTGAATTCGAAAACGTAATCGATATCATAATAGCGAACAGAGACTCTATGGGGCTCGAAAACATTTAGATAAGATTCAGTAAAAGATATTGCAATATTATAGAATAAAATAAAATTAATAATAACTACCAGAGAAATAGCTAGAAACATAGCGTTAATACTATTTAGTTTCAATTTAAAAATCTTCATTTAAGCCACCCCCATAATACGCTTCATAGCTATTCATCCCGGTAATGAGATATAGCCCGGAATAACAGTCGTTGTACCGTCGCTATCATAGGAATTGTCTCCGAGGGTTGCTGGCCATACAAGGATATACTCTCCCGCAGGGATAAAGAGAGGTAAGAGGAACTTCTGATATCTTACGACTGATTCTATCTTTATATATAGGTTGTCTCCATAGTGCGTGCTCATGTACGCATTGTTCCACGATATCAAAGCTACAGCCGTAGTTACATATTCGTCCTCCCAAGCAAAGGTATCTTGCCTGTTTGTCTTGCCCCACCCTAAATCCAGCCAGCCATCATCGGTTAGCTCACCCTGTAAGGGGACATTCGTATCTTTGTAATCAGCTGGTTGGAAGTTGACCGTGAAACCTACCTGAATACCTGAGTAGGTTAAGGCACCTTGGAGCGAGATAGAATAAGGATTGTCATTAACGTCCTCTACGCTTAGCTTCCACCCATGCGGTTTTATATACTCCCTATCATAAATGTTCATATCTCTATCGCTCCATTTGACATATATATGCCACTGATTATAATTGGTTGGATTTAAGTTATCGTATAGTACCCAACCGTCTATCCAGCCTTTTCTAGATATCCTACATACTACGGGGAATATAGTATTTCCAGTACTATATGGAGTGTAGGGAAGGTACTCAGTTAATCCAACCCCGTACCATATCCTAGTATTTTGGTCGTCAGGGACGTACATTCTCTCGAAGATGACACTACCCTCATACCCGTCGAAGACACCAGGGATAGTTAACGACCTCGCGATGAGAGGTAAGTTTATCAGCACTACTCCAATGAGCAAAGCGACAGTGATTTTCCTTATATCGTCTTGCAACTCCATTTTCCCCTTATATAATATTTTTGAAAAATAATGTATATATCAATTGTGACAATGAATCCAAATGTAATTGAGTAAAAATTTATATACATGGTAAATTCTAAAAGATTCCGCCATGCAAAGTGTTTCTGATATCAGAAATCCAGTACCAATAATAGTCGATGCTTTTCGACAGTGATAACCTATCCTCACATGATTAATTACCTATTTGTGTTGCATTTTCTGTTAAGCTCATCAATAACAGGTGAGAGGATCTCAGCGTCCTTAACCAACTAGCCTCGGACTCTCTCTAGCAGATTCATTCGACAAAAATTATCGAGGAGGTATTAAGCACTACTCTTAAAGAGCCTCTTATATGATTGAATCTCCTTCTTAACCTCCTCCTCATAATCTAGCATTTGGTACCTGATCCCGAGCTCATCTAGCATTTCCCATAACTCATCAATCCTGATCCCTAGAAGGTCAGAGGCTTTCCCCAATGATATTCTAGCGGAGAGCAACAACCCCAATACTGAATAGAATCTTGCCTTATCCCTATATGGTATCCTCTCCCCTTCAAGGATATCTGCGAGAGACTCGGCGGCCATAACTCTCTATATTTAAACCATTTACGACATATATTAACAATACCCACAGAGCCAATAGTACGAGCATAATACATGCAAAACAACTTTGTTTTTAGTGAGATCAGGTGTTTATTCGGTAGTCGATATTGGTGGAGGTCTTCGTGGGTACTTCTGGCTGGGCCTATTCGTGGAACCCGGACGGCCTCGATTGGTATGTGAGGCGCTCCCGCCTTAATGCGGTGGAGCTGAACGCCTCCTTCTACAGGTTCCCGTTCCGGAATCAGGTGAGGGGCTGGGTCAGGAGGGGCTCGGGCCTGAGGTGGGCTATCAAGGTTCACCGCTCGATAACTCATTATAGGAAGCTCTCTCCGGCATCTTACGGGACATGGGCTAAGTTCCGGGCGCTGTTCGAGCCGATGGAGCCGGTCATAGACTTCTACCTGCTTCAGCTCCCCCCGAGCTACGCAATGACTGAGGCCGGTGTCGAGAGGTTGAGGAGGTTCGCAAGCATGGTCGGGTTGGGGGAGAGGCTGGCGGTCGAGTTCAGGCACCCGAGCTGGTTCTGTGAGGAGGGCCTCTCGGTGCTGAGGGAGGTAGGTGCTACGGCTGTCTCGGTGGACTCTCCGGAGGCTATCGTGTACTGGAGCAGTAACGGGGTAGTATATGTGAGGCTCCACGGCAGGACGGCTTGGTACGCCCACGAATACAGTGAGGAGGAGCTGAGGGAGGTCGCTGAGAGGGTGTCGGCCCTTTCGCCGAGGAAGGTGTACGCTTTCCTCAACAACGACCACTGGATGCTTGAGAACGCCCGCCTCCTCAAGGCAGTTCTCGAGGAGGTTCTTTAGGCCATAAATCCGTTCCCGCCGTCGTGCTCCCTAGCTATTAACGCCGAGTAATGCGCCGTATTCTTGAGTGCAGCACTCCTCACCCATGCCTGGTCTTTTATGTACCTTGGGCGGCGGCGCGAATGGTTTTATTTTGCCGCAAATTTTTGATTTTCGGTGACAAACCGGTGAAGGTTCTGGGCACAGTCATCCTGGCGCTGGTGCTGCTCTCCTCACTCGCCGCGGCCACGGTCACACCGCCTAAGCAGGTGTTGGCGGGCGACTCAGGTAATTACCGGCTGCTGGTGTTCCCGTTCTTCCTGCAGGTGACGCCGAGGGACAAGGGCTCTCACAGCGGGTGGGCAGGTGTCTACGTCTGGGCCTACGGCGGAATAAACCTCACGGTCGACCTCAACCATAACGGCATCGCTGACCCCGGCGAGCCGTCGTTCGCCGTCCCCGACCAGGCCGGTAGGTGGGTGAGGGTCTTCATTGGTTACTCGGACTACCACGGCCTCAAGCCGGCGATCGAGGTGGGGCCGGGGGCCGGGCCGCTCTGGCTCCTCGTTGACAGGCCCGTGCTGGCCAATTACTACTGGGTAGGGTACACGGAGGACGACAACACCCTCGCGTACTCCATGCCCCCGCCGGGTAAGGAGTTCACGGTGCCCCCACTGCCCGGTATCCTCTACCTCTCGCCCGCGGACCCCAGCGGGGCGGTGGTGAACGTTAATGGGTCCCAGTACGAGCTAGGGCCGAGCGACTACCTGGTCATTAAGCACGCAGGCGGCGTCCTCCGGATAACATCGGACAGGGACGTCGTGGTCGCCCTAATCTCCCTGAAGGACGGGCTTAACGACACCTACGCCACGGAGGTCGTCCCCGATGAATGGTTCACCGACGACCCAGCGATGCTCTTCGGCGGCAACCTGACGAGGGTGTGGGGCAGCGGGGACTACATGGAGACATACGCCATAGCCGTGACCGAGGACGGGGTTGGGGTGGCGAGGATCTGGGAGTACCCGGCATCTGTAAGGATCGGCGATAAGTTCTTCCACTTTGATGCGAGGTCGGCGGTCTACTACTATCTGAGGAGCGACGAGGGCGACCACATCAGCTCCGCCGCCCTAGCGGTCTACAACACGAGTAAGTGGTGGGATTACTTTGGGGAGGAGCCGGGGTACTGGGTAACCGTTATCAGCGCCTACGGTAAGGACTTCTCGACATACACACGCAGTGTGTTCGTGTCGGGTGCCCGCTACGGGATCGATGGAACGGCTGTGTTCCTCGACATAGACGGTGATAAGGCCTATGAGCTCTTCGGCAAGGTGGACCACGTGATCGGCCCCCTCGTCATCGCTGCCCCTCCGTGGAGGTCCGTAGGGTTGCTGGTTGTGAGCGAGTCGAGCATATCGGTCTACGATATCTTCGGCGACTACAGCTCCTTTGATAGGGCGTACGCCGAGGCGAGGGGTGTGCCGGTTCCGCGCGATAGGTACGCGGAGCTTACCCAGCACCTAGGGCTTGACCCGCTCTGGGACATACAAGATGATGCATCCGCGTCCATCGGGAAGAGCTGGAACATTGACAGGGACTACATACGGGGGACGTGCAGGCCTGGCTCGTCAGTGAGGTTCAGGGCTGATGTGGACGTAAGCTTGGAGCCGGCCGAAGAGATCTACGCTTTCGCCTCAACACCCGACTGGTCGACAAACATTACGGCATCAAGCACTAACGGGACCTTGACCCTGACCCTAAACTACGAGAGCGAGGACGAACCAATGCCCCCAATGATCAACATATTCTTCACAGCCGAGCGCGGCGGGGACAGGGCCTACTTCGTCTCATCACTGCACTCACAGTGCTGGCTACCCCAAAACCTCGGCAAGGAGGTGCCTGGCACCTCACCCGGGGAGGGCCCCGAGGTACCGACAGTAGAGACAGCCCTGGAGGCGGAGGCCGAGGTACTGGGGTCGAGCTACACAGCACAGATCCCGCACCTCGTACTGGACTGGGAATGGATAAAGAGCGAGGTCACGGGGGCACCGCCCACAACAACGACAACAACCACACCCACAGGGACAACTACCACGCCACCCCCGCAGACCACGACAACGCCGACGACCACAACCTCTCCCCAGGTGCAGCCCCCGATCGAGACGACCACGCCCACCACCACAACAACAACTACTGGGGCAACAATGACCGAGACCTCCCCAACCACGACGACCTCAGCAACTGCGCCCCAGGTAGAGGGCCTGAGCATCGGGAACGGGAGCAAGCTAACGTACGTCTTCGAGTACTCTGGCACAGGCCCAACCGGCTCGGTGAGCGGGAGGGCGAGGATCGAGTACACGCTAGTACTCAGGCCCGACGGCGCCGTGCTGATGGGAGAGGCACTAACCAACATGACGGAGAACGATAAGGCCATGTTCCTACTGGGAGCAAGCGTATCAGACCTATTCCTGTCCGCCGCGGGGGCAGGCGGCAGCATCCTGTACGGGCCGGGGCTCACCCCAGAGATACACAGCGAGTGCCCGGCACTATCACCCGGCAAGGAAGGAGAGCACAGGGGCGAGGTCGACACCGGAGTGACTAGGGCTACCTACGTCTGCAGGTACTCTGGAGGCGTGCTCCAGTCCGTCGAGGCACACGTCACGGTGAGCTACGGTGGGCAGGAAGCGACCGCGACCCTGAGAGCCTACATAGAGGGGGCAGCGCCGTCCGGAGGACTAGGGCTCGGGTCAACAACCCTAGTAATCATAATTGTTGCTGTGGCTGCCGCTGCGGCTGTGGCAATAGCCCTCATAACAATTAAGAGGAAGTGAGTTTTTCCGAGGAGAAAATAGATTCACTTATCTTTTCTTTAGGCCGGCGGTGGCGGGGGAGCTGGCGGTGGGGGCGGTGCCCTACCCCTCCGCCTAAGCGCCAGGAACCCAGCGATTATGATAACC
>WAOK01000042.1 GCA_015521325.1 Desulfurococcales archaeon
CCTCTACTACGAGGTGATAGAGGAGAGCCTCGCCACATACTACGGCCCGATACAGTACCTAGACTACGACAACGTCGTCGCCCGCATAGCAGCTCTGGAGCTCCTAAGGGATGCGCCGATCGAGTACAGGGCCGGGCTACTATGGCACACGATGATGTACGCAGAGCACGTCGACGAGATACTGGAGAAGTGGGTCACCGGCACCTCCCTAGGGATGCTGGACACCTTCGTGATCCTGACCCTACCACTGATAATAGAGCCGGGGAACCGGCTGAGGGACCTCATAGAGGACATCAAGGCATCGATGTGCCCCCTGCCCGTAACGCTCGGGAAGCTCCCGACACCGGTCTGGAAACTCATAGCGCTGGAGCTGGTGAGGTCGGCTAAGCCGGGCTCACTCCTAGTGAATACTCCCGAGCATTGATTGGGGCGCCAGCACACGAAATAGGTGTTATCACGCGGCGGGGCCCGAGATATGGGCAACTAGCGCGGCACTGGCTAAGGCTGTCGGACAATAGGGGAATAACCAATTAACTGCGGCACCAGGCAGCGGTGGGGGTGCCCGCGTTGGTGATGAGTGTGAGGGAGTTCAGGAGGCGGAGGGGGCAGGCCAGCATCCTCCTAGGGAAGGTCTTCGAGCTCCCCCGAGAGAGGCGGGGTGAGGGGTGGAGGATATACCGCATGTGGCGCGACTGGGTCATAACCTATGGGGACGCGCTCGAGCTACTCAGGCGCCTTAAGGAGGAGGGCCCCAGCGAGGGGCAATGAGGCCCCACCCACCGGCTCAGTCACTCAGCCCGCCGAGCTTCCGCTTTATAACCAGCCCTTCCTCCGTGAGGGCGTAGCGCCTCCTACCGCTCTTCCTGGCCAGGCCGAGGCGCTTGAGGGCCTTGAGGTACTTGCTTACGGTGATCACGGAGTAGCCGGTCTCCCTCGCCACCTCCTCCGGGGTCCTCGGGGAATTACCATGGAGCGCCATGAGCACCCTAAGCTTCCCCGGGGCCTCGGAGGATGTCGTGAAGTCGATTACCCAGGCCGGTATCTCCTCGGATATCCCCCTAGCCAGCTCCTTGATCCTCAGCTCCGCCAGCCTCTTCTTGTTCATTAGGGCGGCGAGGAGCGCGTATATTGTGACTGCCCTCATCCCGCCCCCGACATAGACCCTTACCTCGTCGTTCCCAGCCATGTGGGCGTATAGGGTGATCACCTCCGTCGGGTCGGACGGGTCAATGACGACCCTCTCCACCCTCACCCCGACCCTCTCACCGAGCTTCTCCACCGACTCAGCGGCCTCCTCAGCCCTCTCATCAACCACCCCACCCACAGAACCCATGACCAAGTAGACAACCGACGAGCCACCGACCTGCCTCGCCTCAACCACGGCCTCCGTGGCCGGGCCCGGGTTGAACCCGAGGGTAACGTACCAGGCCCTCCTCACAGGACTCACGACCTAGTAACTAAGGCACACGAATGAATAAATGAGATATCCAGCACGGCATCGGAGAAGGCCAGGGAACCCACACAGGATATCCACCACCCACCGCCATGAATCACCACGGGATGAATAAACCGACACCATTACTCAGCGGCGACCACCCGATGCCCAAGCACCCAGCAAAGAGGCGGGCCTGCACGTATGTGACAGGCCTAAGCGACGAGGTAGCTAAAGCGCTGGGTGCGTCAACACTCCCCCACCCAAGCGGGGACTTCATAAACGACGTGATAAAGACCGTAGAAGAGATAAGCAAGTGTGGAGAAGCAGCCGTCGTAGCCCTAGGAGGCACACCCTACGAAATAATCGTGGTAGCAACAGCCGCATTCATAAACTACAGAAAAACCGAGCTCATAGCACTACACAACCCAAGCATCACCACAGTGAACACAGCAACAATACACGCACTAGGAACAGGAGAAACCTACAAACTAAGAAAAACAATCACAGACCTAGTCAAGGATAGGTGCGCACCAATAGAATCAATAGCAGACATACTCGGACTAACACCCACAACACTCGAAAGACACGCAAGACTAATGAGCACCGCAGGAATAATCAGAATAACGAATATGAAGGTGTGCGGGCAACATTCCGAGGGATCTAGTTCGTAATCTTTGTTCCGCAATGTCAAGATATCTGGACAGTTCCCGGGTTTTCCGAGTTTTAACGCACCAGCACATAATCAGTCCGTAAGTGAATTCCTCATTAAATAATAATAATTAGCGTGAAATACGCAAGTACGGGCAATACTGTGGTGGATTCCAAGAGAGTCGTTGCGGTGAGGTCTTGGGACGAGCTTCCTGATGTTTTGCTGCCTGGGAGGTACCGTGTTGGTGATGTTGAGGTCGAGGTGCGTGAGTGTGTGAGCAAGGATGAGGCGGTGATGGTTGTTGAGGGTATTAAGCGTCTGGCTCGGGAGTACTATGACTGAATTAGTTTCTTGGTTCTTGGCTGTGCTTATGTGGGGGCGTTGGTGAGGAATGTGTTATGGTGTGTGCGTTGCTTTTGTTTCGTGGTGTTACCGCTGTTTTGGTTGCGTGATTCATCGTGTTGATGTTAAGGGTTTTTAGTTTGTGCGCTACACCATTAGACGGTGTTGGTCCTGGAGTTCGTTCAGCTGCCCAGGCTCTTGGCTGTACTGACTGTTGAGGGAGGGCCGACCTACGTTGATAAGGTCTCCCACGCCCCCTCGAAGGACCTTGCCCTCCTGTACATCGAGGAGGCCTTGAGGGACGCGGACGCCCTGAGGCGCGCTGGGCGGGCAGGCTTCGAGAGCGGGAGGGCATTCGAGGAGTTCTCCAGGATTGACTGGGAGTGGGTGAAGAAGGAGGTGGCGGCGATTAAGGGCATCGGGGGTGCGAGAGAGCTTAGGGAGGCCCTCGCATACATCTCGGCCAAGGCACTCGCAATTGCTCAGGCCCTCCAGCTCCCTCCCAAGAAGGGGGAGGGTGGAGGGAGTGAGAACGTTTCGTCGGGTGGTGCGTGATGAGGTCCCCGTTCATATCGGTAAGGGGTAGGGTCATACTCAACGCCGAAGCACTCAACATGACCGAGTCGGTCGGGAACTACGTCAAGCACAGGAGGGTCCCGGTCGTCGTAAACAGGGGAGGGGAGTACCTGACACTCTTCGTCCCGGCAATAAGCGGTGAGTCAATAGCGCACGGTTACCAGGCACTCCTGGCGAGGGAGGCCGGGTCGAGGGGGCTGAACGTCTGCGACCTCTGCTCGAAAGGCATATTCCTGAAATCAAACAACGAGAAGGTCCTCATAAAGTCGTTCGAGAAGCACTTCGATAGGGAGGGCATCAAGCCAGAGGACATTAAGGACGCCTACGACCTCGAGAAGTTCGTGATAAGGGGGTGCGTCGTAGAGGACGTAGGCGGCTTCCTATTCGCCCCAGCAGGCGGGGGTAAGAAGAGAATAAAGGTGAGCCAGGCAAAGAGGACGAGCAACTTCTACGTAGGGTACATGATACCCGCCGCCGAGGCACTCGAGAACGCCGTCATAGAGCCGCAGCTCCACTCAAGATACGCCCTCGGCACCGAGTTCGTTGAGAGGGAAGCCGAGGGTGAGAGGACGCAGGGGCAGATGATATACTACGTGGAAATAGCGTCTGCCCCCTACATACTCAGCTTCGACCTCGACACAAGGTACATAGGGAGAATAACCTACGACTCGACCCACGCAGGAGAGCTCGTAGTGAGCGAGAAGGAGAGGAAAGAGAGGATAAGGGCCGCCCTCGAGGCACTCAGGAGGCTGATCCTCGAGCTAGGCTTCGGGGCGAAGAGGACCAGGTTCCTCCCAACCATCGAGTGGGAGTCCCTAGCCATAGCGGTCTCCGACGACGTGTGGACAGTGCCCACACCCTTCACCAAGGACTACATAAGCAGGGCACAGAAGAAGCTCGAGTCGGTAAGCGCTAACACGAAGCTCTACACATACATAAGGGACGGGAAGAAAACGATAGAGGAGGTGCTCGAGGAAGCGATAGAGGACGCCGCCAACAGGGCGTGAGCGGTGCCCCCGAAATGAGGGAGTACATCGCCTACATAGTCGACATCGAGCCGTCCTGGGGGTACCAAACAAACGTAGCGGGGCTATCAAAGACACCACCATCCTTCACATACCCACCACCAACGACCTTCCTCGGAGCACTCACCGAGGCAATAGCGAAGAGGGAAGGACTCGGGGAGTCATCCTACATCAGGCTCCTAAACGAACTCATCAAGAACCTGGCAGCGATAGCGGTGAAGCCTAAGAACACATATCCCCTCAGGACACTAGACATAAACAGGGTCATAGCAGTAAAAGAAGCTGCTGGCAAGACCTACCCAGACCCAGACAACCCAGGGGCTTCCTTCGATGCCCCAGCGAGGGGCAAGACCATAGCATCCCCTATGGGCGGGCCCCCGACCCTCACCTGGGTAACTGTGTGGGCCGAGGAACCGGATATTCTTGAGGAGAGGGACTTCTGGAGGATCCACAGACTCGGCAGCAAAGAGAGCGTCGTATCCGTGGCCTCCGTCAAGAGGGTGGTTGCGGAGACCGTGGGCGAGAGCCGGCGGACAACGTTCTCCGTCCCCCTAGCGTTCGTTAAGGTGTTCCGCCCCATACCCGGCTCAGAGTGGGTCATGGAGGCATACGCCGACCCCTTCAAGCCATTTAACGGCGAGTCACCGGCAACTAGGTATCTGAGAGGCGGCACCGTCCTGTTCGCCCTACCCTTAAACAAGGATCGGGAGGTCCCTTCCAGAGCAGTGGTGTCCCCCAACGAGAGAGGGGCGGCCTACCTGCTGGGTAACGACGTCGTTATAGGGGTGAGGAAGGCTTGAGGGCCATACTTAAGCTACCGCCGGACGGCTCCTTCCTCTCCAGTACGGTCTATGAAGGAGTGCTGAGGCTGCTGGCCGCCGGAGCTAGGGTGGAGGCGGGGGATGTGCTGGTTGCGGAGCCCGAGGTCGTGAAGAGGGCGTACGAGGAGGTCGCCGAGGCCGCTGGTGAGCGTCTAAGGCTAGCTAATACCGGGAGGAACGACGTAAAGTACGTGAAGAAGCTGCTGAGCGTCTTCGGCATAGACTACGACGCGGTGGCCCCGAGGAAGAAGAGCGGGGAGGTAGCGATGAAGATCAGTTACGGGGCGGTCATAAGGGCCATCGCCTTCTCAGACCGAGGGTGGGACAGCCTAGGCGACACCGAGCTCGCGCTAAGGGTGGATAAGAGAAAAGGAATTATCTTGGTAGGAACGGGCAAGAAGGAGGCCCTCCAGCTCCCCGTCTTCAAGCCGGATAGGTACAAGGGCCTGAGGCTGCCGGAGGCGGGCATAACTCACGGGATGTACCAGTTCGGCATCGGTACCGAGGCCGCTATAATAGGGCTCCTCGGGCTCGGGGGCGCTCACGTCGCTTCCCTAGGCGGCTCGCACTACTTCCTCTTCATCGATCCCTCACACGCCGCCCACGTCATCGCGTCCTCACTCATGGGGATGAGCCCCGCTAAGCTGGCGAGGACGTACCTGGCCGCTAGGGACGCCGGTGCCGAGGCCCTAAGGAGTCTCGAGGACGCGCTGGTCTACCCCGAGGCAGCTGTCTCGAGGCTTCTACTGGATGTCGGGGTCAAGAAAGCACTGAGGGAGGGGAACATAAGGATGCTGAGCCTGAGGCTGGTCAGGGTGGATGAGGAGGGGAGGACGTACAAGGTCTACAGCGAGACACCGGTGACGGTGGCTGCTGAGGAGGCCGAGTACGCGGAGGTACTCCTGAAGCACCTCGACCCCGCGAGGTCCCCGCTCATGTCCTGCCTGATCAGGGAGGCCATGAAGGTTAGGAGGGCCAATGTGAGGACATGCGAGGAGGGCCAGCACGCCGTGGAGGCCCTCATGTGGCTCTTCAGGTACGTCTCCACCGGCTCCAAGTACTTCCTCTCCCAGTACCTTAGGGAGCTAGTCACGGCAGCCTCCGTCGCTGAGGCCTCCGAGGGCGGGGCGAGGAGGGCCCCCCTCTACAGGGGCCTCGCGGCCACCCTCTTAAGGGTTATGAAGTGATTGGGTGGTTCATTGGGCACCCTCCTGACCCACTACAGGAGCGTTCTTTGCGAGCTGGGCTGGGGCGGGAGGCCCGCCATAGATGAGGCCATCGAGGTCATGGACTCCGCCTGGGAGGGTGGAGGGGTCTTCCTAGTAGAGGCGCCGACGGGTTACGGGAAGACCGCTGTGTCGCTCGCCATCGCCAGGTACTCGGTGATGGAGGAGGCTAAGGCCGTGATCGCCTACCCCCTGAGGACCCTGCTCGAGGACCAGCTCGGGAGGTTCGAGCAGGTCTTCGGGGAGCTGGTTGGGGCTAGGTACATGATGAACTCCGGATCCCCGTACCTCGTGAAGCCCGTGACGCTCACGACAATAGACACGCTCTCGATGACCTACCTAGGCCTAGCGCCAGAGGATCTGAACAAGGTTATGAGGGGCTACGACGACGGCACGGCGACGAGGTCCCTCGGCCACTACCTCTTCTCGAGGGCCTCCGTCATGATGAGCAACGTCGTCATCGATGAGGCCCACCTCATGGCCGACCTCCCAAGAGGCCTCGACGTCCTGGTGGCGCTGGCGGCGACACTCGCCGACGAGGGTGCCAGGCTTGTCCTCATGACGGCGACCGCCCCGAAGAAGCTCCCCGAGCTGCTCAGGCGGGCCGTGGGCGCCGACGCCTTCACCCACATCCCGTTCCGACCGAAGAGCAGGGACCCGTTCGTGGAGGAGAGGGAGAGGAAGGGGTACTCCGTCGAGGCCCGCCCCTCCACGGTGGCCGAGGTCGTTGAGTGGGTAGCCTCCGCAGGAGAGGGCATGGGGAAGAGGGGCGCGCTCCTCGTCTTCAACACCGTCGCGGAGGCGGTTGAGGCGTTCAAGCACCTGAGCAGGGCGGGGGGCTGGGTCGCGGGGGCTGAGAAGATCCTCATCCACTCGAGGTTCGCCGCGGCCCACAGGAGAGCCTTAAGCGAGAGGCTTAGGGCGATCCAGGCCTCGGGCAGGGACTACGTCGTTGTGGCCACACAGGTCGTCGAGGCCGGGGTAGACATAACCTCTAACATATTCGCCTCCGACGCCGCCCCGCCGACGTCACTCATCCAGAGGGCCGGCAGATTCCTGAGGAGGGGTGAGGCAGTGGGTGAGGCACTGATTTGGTGGAGCGAGGGAGGTGATAACGGGCTGAGCACCCGGGGCCGGGGAGGTGAGGAGACCTACAAGGTCTACCCGGCGGGCCTGGTGAGGGAGACGATTGAGTGGGTTAGGCGGGGGAGACCCGGCCTACACCTACCGACGTACCCCAGCGGGTCTAGGGAAGGGTACGCCGACCTCATCGACAAGGCCTACGAGAGGGCCTACTCCGTAGCGCACACACTCGTAACGAAGTTGGAGGACATCATCAGGGATGTCGACTACGGGCCCCAGAGGATAGCGAGGCTCGTGGACGAGCTCGGCGGCTCACTACTGAGGGACGACGCCCTAGTACCGGTAGTGCCTGAGGCCCTCCTAAGGAAGGGGCTGGGGCCGGCTGAGGCCTCCGTACCCATTACCTCCCGCCTCGCAGCCAGGCTCGTTAGGGAGGGGCTGGTTAAGGGGGTACTGAAGAGCGACGGCTCCATCACCCCAATAGAGTGGCCTGCCTGGCGTCACCGATCCTTAGCTAGGGCAGTTGTATCGCTCTTGGCTGAGGCGGATGGGGCCGCGCTCGTTGCCGACCTAAGCTATGACGAGGTGACGGGCCTTGCGCTCGGGTGAGGCAGTAGCGTACTACGAGTCATGCGGGGGCAGCGCCTCTTACGAGCCCCTCATAGAGCACCTCAGGGGTGTCGGTGACGTCGTCCTGGGGTCGGTGGACGCCCCTCTCGGCAGGCTACTGAGGAGGAGGCACGGGCTGGGGGGAGGCTTCATAGAGTGCCTCGCCCTCGGGGCCTACCTCCACGATATAGGGAAGGCGGTCATTCGCTCTAGGTACAGGGACAGGGAGGGCTGCGTGAGGTACTCCTTCAGGGGGCATGAGGCCATCTCCGCATACGTCCTCTCCCTCATCACACCCGGCCTCGACTGCGGGCCGGGGAACGCGTACTACGCCCCCGTCTTCGCGGTTCTCTACCACCACCACGCTATGGGGACGGCTAAGAGGGTCATCCTTAAGCCGGACTACGTTGAGAGGATAGAGCCCCAGGTTGCGGGCCATGAGGAGCTCTCAGAGCTCATGGCCTCAGCCATCAAGCCCCTCCCTAAGAGGGTTAGGGCAGCTGTCGAGGAGGTGGCGCCGGAGGCCGCGGAGCTAGCCATTAAGAACCCGGTGGCCATCTTCAGGCACGTCTCAAGCAACCTCGGGAGGGACCTCTGGGAAGCCGCGGCGGGGTGGGCAGGGGGGTTCGCCGTCTTCACCGCCTCTACCGCCGCCGTCGTAGCCGCCGATTACTTGGTAGCCGGGTCAGCTAGGAAAGCACCCATATCGGGGTTCGCTAGAGCGGCTTTAGGGTTCGCGAGATATTATTTGGGGGTAGTGCCTTGATAACTGAGTTCGTTCTGGAGCTCGTTGCTGAGGAGGGCTGCACCCTCCCAGCGTTTGCTGGGTACGAGAGCAGGGCCGCCGTGCTCTC